>NZ_JEMV01000199.1 GCF_000588875.1 Sphingobium sp. Ant17 | reverse complement strand
CCTCGCCTTTGCTCAGAACGTCGACAAGCTGGATGCACTAAAGCCCGCTATCGAACGGATTGCCGCACGCCACGTTCAGACCCACATCAAGCCTGATCACTATCCTGCTGTAGCTAACGCGCTCCTTCCAGCGATCCGTGACGTATTGGGAGAGGCTGCAACCGACGATATTCTGAATGCATGGGGCGAGGCCTATTGGTTCCTCGCGGACATCCTCATCAACCGCGAGGTGGAGCTTTACGAAGGACAAGTGGCGTGACCACTACAGCCCCAGGCCTTCCTGAGGGGCTGCAATTATACAAGCGCACCGACACTTTCTCTGAGGAGACCACTCCCAAAGGGCTGCTCAATGTTCATTCAACCAAAGACGGGTATGGGGAGTCATCACGGTTGAAAGCGGTAGCCTGAGATACAGAGTGACGGATAACCGACGAGAGCCATTCGAGAAGGTGCTCACACCGGAAGACTCGCCCGGAGTCGTTGAGCCAACTATCCAGTATAACGTGACACCGCTCGGATCAGTCTGCTTCCATGTCGCATTCTATCGTGCAGCGAGGTAGGGAAAAAGCCAAAGCTGAGCTGCCCGCGCCCCGCTGATAAGGCAGATTCAGCTTTAGGCTATAACTGCCACTCTCAGCCGACCGCAAAACCTAGTCAGTTATTCAGTGATCCTCTTCGGCTTAAGGTCAACGACAAGTCTGCGTTGGCTTGACGGTGTGATCCACCGTACGCCTCCGGTAGCGCTTGCGATTACCCACAAGTGGCAAGCTCCGCGCCTATTTGGATATCGACGAGGCGTCGTAGGCCGCGCCAGACAACGGTGTTGCCAGGCGGGGGGTCAGACATCCGCGCAAGATAACCGCCAAGGCGGGACAATTTGGTGAGATATAGCTGGAGCGTTCCCGGCTTTGCTCGGCGGTTCCCGCTATCGGTAACGAGGCGGTCGAGGATTGCAATTTCCGTTGCTGTAAATGCGATCGCCGGATCGGCATCGGGGGCAGCACGTGCCATCATGGTCATCCACATCACGCGCCAACTGACGATACAAAACAGCGCGACAAGGTTGGCTAAACGATCGGCGGTGCGAAGCTTGGCATCTTCAGCACGACATCCTGACTTCAGAATCTTATGAAAAACTTCGATCTTCCAGCGCGTCGAATACCAACGTATTTTCTCGATCGCTGCGTCGAGGTCGGCAACTTCCAGATCGGTGACGAGCTTCCACAGTATCGGCTTCCGGCCCAATGGGACACCGACTTCCGACGCATGGATCACCGTCAGATCGAGCGCCGGGTAGCGTTTTTTGCTTCCCCGATCGGCGGGCAGACGTGGATTCGTTTTGTACCGTATATCAAGGGTTACACGTTCGACCGTGTCATTATCGACCCTCACTTCGATGCTATGCATGCCCGCCGTTGGAGCCTCTTGCTTCGATTTCACGGTGTGATCGCCGTT
>NZ_JEMV01000198.1 GCF_000588875.1 Sphingobium sp. Ant17 | reverse complement strand
GCAGAGCGTCTGCGCTGCCGCAGAAAAAGGACGACTGGCCCGACATGCTCGCGCTTGAGCCCCTGTCGGAGGACAAACAGGTTCTGGGCACCGATCGCCATGATTAATGCGGCGGACAGCAGGAAGCCGGAGAGAAAGGGAGCGAATATGTCAGTCATTCTCTCCATATCCAGCATGTGCGTGGTTTAGTATAACTTGTTATTCTAATCCTGATGAAGCAATACTTCATCATGTTGGACTATCCCTCCCTTGCGGCTGTCGCCGCCGTCGTGCGCGAAGGCAGCTTCGAAAAAAAGCCGCCGCTCTGCTCAAGATCACCCCCCTCGGCGGTTTCACAGCGGGTCAGGGGATTTGAAGAGCGGTTGGGGATCGCCCTCGTCGTTCGTGGGCAACCTTGTACGGCGACAGAGCAGGGCCGGGAGCTATGCGCGCATTTCGACAAAGTGCGTCTGCTTGAAGCAGATCTTCCGATGAGTTTTGCCAACGGAATACAGGATAGCTCCCGCCCATCTCTGAGCATTGCAGTCAATGCCGACAGCCTTGCGACATGGTTTCCATATGCCATGGCGGACTTTGCCCGAACGACCGGGATGCTGGTGGAATTGACGCTTGAGGATGAAGGGCACACGGCCGATCGTCTGCGGACCGGAGAAGTGCTTGCTGTCGTCACATCCGACCCGGAACCCGTCGCCGGATGCAGGACGATTGCAGTGGGATCGCTCAGCTATGTCGCTTGTGCCAGCCCGGATTTTTGTCGCTCGATATTTTCCCCGACCGGGGATTGACGGGGGACAGTCTTAACATAGCGCCAGTCATGCGCTTCAACAGGAAAGACCAGCTCAGGGAAGGTGGGCTAAAGCCGCCTTCGGCACGGACCTGAATGCACCAACGCACTGGATTCCATCAACACAGGGATTTCTCGATCTCGCCTGCGCCGGTCTTGGTTGGGGCCTTCAACCGAAGACATTGGCAAAACCGCGCATCCATGCAGGTACCTTGATCGAATTGGTGCCGGGAGACACAATGGACGTCCCGCTATTCTGGACAGTATCCCGTCTCCATGCACAGGCCATTCAGGCCATGACCAGCGCCGTAAAGAAAGTCGCCAGGCAGCACCTCCAACCCGTGCCAATGTGAAGAAGCGGACTGACTGGAATCGGGAGCGAGAAATTCGGTCATGAATGTCTCAGAAGGGTCGGGCACGGTCGCCCTCGAACAAAAAAACGTGCCAACTGACGACCGTGCTTTTCCTTGATAGCGACATCCAGCCTTCGAGACTTACCAGCTATAGCGGAGCGACCCAACCACCGTGCGTGGTGCGCCATAATAGCAGCTGTTGTTAAAAGGGCAGGCGCTGATATGCGTCTTGTCCAGCAAATTGGCAGCATTAACGGCCAGGCTCCAGCCTCAAGCGACGAACTTGCCCGACCAAGGTCATAGCCCAGCAGGGCATCGACCAGTATGAAACCATTTGTGTGGAAGCGCTGGAAGGTCGCCACATTGTTCGCCACCAGA
>NZ_JEMV01000197.1 GCF_000588875.1 Sphingobium sp. Ant17 | reverse complement strand
GTGGAAGAGAGGTGGCCGGGTTTGTCTGAACAGGGATCGGCAACGGTTAAGTGGATCGTCTGCCGGGTTCCTTGCCTTGCCAATATGGGGCGTCATGCAGGGAGGGCGTAGCCCGACTGGAGTGACGCCCCGTATTGGTTGCCAAATTCATGCTGCCATCATTACCGGCAGGTTGTCAAAATACGCCTGATCCGGCGTCCTGGCGGCGAGGCTCGAATGTGGCCTCCTTCCATTGTAGAAGCTCAGATAACGACCGATCGACTCGCGGGCTTCGCTGACCCCGCCGTAGGCGCGGAGGTAAACCTCCTCATATTTCACCGAGCGCCACAGGCGCTCGACCATCACATTGTCGCGCCAGGCGCCTCGGCCATCCATGCTGATGGCGATTTCCTCGCGCAGCAGCACGCTGGTGAAGGCGTGGCTGGTGAACTGGCTGCCCTGATCGGTGTTGAATATCTCCGGTTTCCCGAAGCGCGTCAACGCTTCCTCCAGCGCTTCGACGCAGAAGTCGGCCTCCATCGTGATCGACACCCGCCAAGCCAGGACTTTGCGGCTGAACCAGTCGACGATGGCCACGAGATAGACGAACCCCCTCGCCATCGGGATGTAGTTGTAGCGCGACGATTACGGTGTCCGGTCGGCGTCAATTTTGATGGCCGATAGGTGGCCGCGCCGGTTGGTGAATTCTGGCTACCATTTGCTGTTGCGAGGAGCAACCGTCGAGCGACAATTACGACGCTGGGTAATTGTCGCTGGCGCTGGCCGGAAGCGAGGGTTTGAAGCGCATGGGATGGTTGGCATGTAATTGCCGCTGGCGACAATTACCCGTTGCCTCAGCAAGGGTGCTCCCGAGCGCGAAGCCAGCGACAATTATGATGGCCGGTCCGGGGCGCCATTGGGCGGGTCGTAATCGCCGGCGTTGATGCGGGCGACGGCGGAACGCTTGCGGTAGCTTTCGCCGTTCATCTCGATGATGGTCGAGTGGTGCACGAGGCGGTCGATCGCGGCGACAGTCATGGCGGGATCAGGGAAGACGTTGTCCCATGCCGAAAATGGCTGGTTGGCGGTAATGGCGAGCGAGTGGCGTTCGTAGCGGTGGGCGATGAGCTCGAACAAGGCGCTGGTTTCGACCTGGTCCTTGCGGACGTAGGACAGATCGTCGAGCACGATGAGATCGAACTTGTCGAGCTTGTCGAGCATGGCGGGCAGGCTGAGGTCGCGGCGCGCGGACTGGAGCTTCTGGACCATGTCGGTGGTGGAGCAGAACAGGACGCGCCGCCCCGTGTCGATGAGGGCATGGCCAATAGCGGCAACTGCGTGCGTCTTGCCGGTCCCGCTCTGGCCGAACAGCAGCAGGTTGCCGCCGTTCTCGATCCAGTCGTCACCGGCGGCGAGGGACAAGAGGTGCGGTTTGCGGATGCCGGGGGCGGCGTCGAAATCGAAGGTGGCGAAGGTCTTGCCTGCGGGCAAGCCGGACTGGTCGCGATGGCGCTGGATGCGCCGGGAGGAGCGATCAGCCAT
>NZ_JEMV01000196.1 GCF_000588875.1 Sphingobium sp. Ant17 | reverse complement strand
CCAGAATGCGGCTGATGTGCTGGAAGCGGTCGGCCAGATCGACCCGCGCATGGTGCGGCAGGGCAGCTTCGACTTTGCGGGCGAACCCGTTTCGAGCGACGTCGCGGCGAGCGAACGCGACGCGGTGATCGCCCTGCTCAGCCATGCCGCCCCGCGCGGTCCGACGTCTGATCCGGCTGACGGCTTTAGTCCGGCGGTGGTGCAGACGGTGCTGCTGGAACTGGAACTGGCCGAGCGGCTGGATCGGTTGGCGGGCGGACGGGTGAGTTTTGCGGTGAAGAAGGGTCCGTGATTCCGTAAATCTGGTTTGAACTACAAGCCGATCTGTCGCGAAGGACATTTGGTCGCGTTGGCGATGTTTGTGCCAGTGTTGCCGCTCGGATTTGGCTTCCTCTATCTTTCGAGGAGTAATCCTACCCTGAGTTGGATATGCGGCATCGCTGCAATGCTATTCGTTTTCGGTTTTCATGCCATTGCAGCCTATATGTCCGAAGACGATTTCTGAGTCGATTAAGTTTACATCGCCATGCCCGTAAAAGCTGAATCTCGGAGGGAAAATCCACTTGCTTCATGGCTGCCATTCTTGCCGAATTTTGCCAGATTCGCTAAAGCGGATGCCATGAGCACGATGAACATCTTCCTGCCTGAAACCCTCAAAGCATTTGTCGATCAGCAGGTTTCCGGCAAGGGCTTTGGTACCAGCAGTGAA
This sequence comes from Sphingobium sp. Ant17, assembly GCF_000588875.1. Classification (GTDB taxonomy): domain Bacteria; phylum Pseudomonadota; class Alphaproteobacteria; order Sphingomonadales; family Sphingomonadaceae; genus Sphingobium. Next base: position 842 of record NZ_JEMV01000196.1, on the reverse strand, counting down.
TATGTCCGGGAACTGATCCGCAAGGATCAGGATCGGCAGAATCTGCGCCGCCTGATGCTCGATGGTGCTACCAGTACCCAGACTCAATCCGTCGATGAAAGCTATTTTGCGGACCTGCGTGATCGCGCTCGTCATTCACGCTAAAAAATGAGCTTGAAGATTGTGGTGCCTTGCGTGTTCGCGAGAGGGATGTCGCGTTATGCTTCATTCATGCCCTGAGCCGTGCCTATAAGGCGGTAGGGGGCTGGCCATCCCCCCGTCATCTCCCCCTAATCACACGCACCGCTTGACGCCCCGCCGTCATCGCCTTCCAGACTCGCGCGTACGTGTGAGGCATCAAAGTTCGGGGGCCGTAAATGCAGCTTGTCATCGTTGAATCGCCGGCCAAGGCGAAGACTATCGAAAAAATATCTGGGCGGGGGATTTCCATGTGCTCGCCAGCTATGGCCATATTCGCGACCTGCCGCCCAAGGACGGATCGGTCGACCCGGACGACGGCTTTGCCATGTCGTGGGAAAATATGGCGACAAGGGCAAGCAGCTCAAGGCATCAGCGATGCTGCCAAGAAGGCGACGCGCTTGATCCTCGCGACTGACCCTGATCGCGAAGGGGAAGCGATCAGCTGGCATGTGCAGGAAGTATTGCGCGCCAAGAAGGCGCTGCCGGCCGTCGTGGACCGGGTGACGTTCAACGCGATCACCAAGGCGGCGGTGCTGGACGCGATGGCCAAGCCGCGCGCGCTGGACGAGGATCTGATCGACGCCTACCGCGCGCGCCGGGCGCTCGACTATCTGGTCGGCTTCACCCTCTCGCCGGTGCTGTGGCGCAAGCTGCCTGGCGCC
>NZ_JEMV01000195.1 GCF_000588875.1 Sphingobium sp. Ant17 | reverse complement strand
TTGACCAACGCCGTATCTATCGGCATAAATAACAAGGGAGCGTAATGGGGACATATCGGGTCGCACAGGTTTGTCCTAACGGACATGTCGCAACAACAGCCGCTGATCAGAATCCCGAGCTTCGAGAGGCGTTCTGCTCTAAGTGCGGTGAAGAGACCATCATGCAGTGTCCTTCGTGCAGCGCATCCATTCGCGGCGATTTCTACGTTTGAAGGCGTTTTCGGCTTGGGTGGTGATTACGAGCCTCCCTCGTTCTGCCACAACTGCGGTAGCCGATTCCCTTGGACTGAACGCAAGATTGCTGGCGCTGTTGAGCTAGTGGAAGCAGGCGCAGAGCTGTCGCCAGAAGAAGTCCAGCAGTTCCGTACCGATTTTGACGGAATTGACCAAAGACAGTCCAAAAACTCAAGTTGCATCCCTTCGATTCAAGAAGGTGATGACGAAGGTCGGCGCTTCGGTTGCATCTGGCGTGCGCGACATTGTTGTCGATGTACTTAGCGAAGCTGCGAAAAAAGCGATTTGGGGAGCTTAGAAGGAATGGCAATGACTCTCGACGAAATTAAGGCCTGCCTACAGGCCGGCAATCTTCAGATTGCGAATGAGACGGCACTTGCAAACGGCACTGGCACACAACTTCGTTTGCAAAATGGAGCAATCGTCAATAGCTACCACACCGGCAATTTCAATGTTCAGGGCAAGAACCAAGAGGCGGTAAAGGCTTGCCTTGGCGTACAACCTGCACAGGCTGCGGCACCAGCTCCACAGAATGGCGCTGCTGCTAAGCCAATGCTCAGCAAGGTATTCGTGGTTTATGGGCACGATAATGCCGCCCGAACCGAGCTTGAAGCGATGCTGCGCCGCTGGAGGCTTGAGCCGTTGATCTTGGATCAACTTCCTTCGGAAGGGCAGACCATCATCGAGAAATTGGAAAAATACACGGCAGAAGTAAAGTTTGCTGTGGTGCTGGCCACGCCCGACGACGAGGGCTACCGCGCTGGTCACGAAGACGAAAAGGCGTTCCGTGCGCGCCAAAATGTTGTGATGGAATTGGGCATGATGCTTACGCTGCTCGGTCGTAAGAACGTTGCCATTCTCATGAAGCAACAAGACAATATGGAGCGCCCATCCGACATCCAAGGGTTGCTCTATATCCCATTCAAGGACAATCTGCAAAAGGATGCAGGGCCGCTTCTGGCAAAGGAAATGGCGGCTCAGGGTTATCCCATTTCGTTGGCGAATCTGTAGGCATCGGCAAATTAAATCTATTTGGAAATAGTGCCTGCTATTTCCCAGAATGAGCCCCTTGTTGTGCTCTTAGGCTTTTGAGCGTGTCGGCGCAAAGCGCCGCCGGGCTTCGGGCTGCGCCCCGTGCCGTCTTTGTCGTCACGGCCATTCGGCTTCAATCCCTCACGCCTTCGCGCCTGCGGGCGCTGCGCGCTGCGTTTGCCTCCAGGGGAAAGCCCTGCGGACTATCCGCGCCGCGCACGGCTTGGCGCCCCTCGATGCCGCCGAACCGGCTGTGCCTGATCGGCCCGGCCAGCGCCCCGCCGCG
>NZ_JEMV01000194.1 GCF_000588875.1 Sphingobium sp. Ant17 | reverse complement strand
CGACAATGGACCTGTCTCGAATACCACCCGCTCCGCATGCGGGGCGTGTTTGCGGACTATCTGCGCCAGGATCTGGGGATCCGATGCGCACTTGCCGCGCCAGATCCGTTTTCCATCCTGACGAATGGAGATCGCGGTATCTTTTAGTGAAACGTCAAAGCCTATATACTGTTTCATGGTTGCTCTCCGTGCGATGCTTGGGCCCGGTGCCAATCGTGAGCCCGTTTTTCCATCATATCGGGGGGCAACCACCCCTGTCAGCTATATCAAAATGCTGATGCCCGGGACGAATCGCGCCGCGATTATCCCATGTTTTGTGCCGGTCACCTATCTCATTATGCCACCTTGGCTTCGAACGCGAGCGGGCTGATGCCGCCCAGATATGAATGGCGACGACGGGTGTTGTAGAAGCCATTGATGTACTGGAAGATGGCGGCTTCTGCCTGACGCCGCGTCGGCCAGCTCTGCCGCCAGATGAGTTCGGCCTTCAGGGATTTGAAGAAGGTCTCGACGGACGCATTGTCGTAGCAATTTCCCTTGCCGCTCATCGATGGACGCAGGCCATAGGCCTGCAGCTTTTTCTGATAGTCGTAAGAACAATATTGGCTGCCACGATCCGAATGAAAAAAGCAGCCTTCCGGAGCTGGCGCAGGCGCACCGCCATATCCAGCGCTCTGATCGCCAAGTCCTTCTTCATTCTGTCGCTGACTGCCCAGCCCACGACGCGACGGCTATGCAGGTCGAGAATGACGGCAAGGTAGAGCCAGCCTTCTGACGTCCAGATATAGGTGATGTCGCCGGCCCATTTACGGTTGGGCGCATCGGCGGCAAAATCGCCGTCCAGCCAGTTCGCTGCGACCCCCAGTCGATGGTGGCTATCCGTCGTAACCTTGTGCTTGCGCGTGCGGACTGGCTTGATCCCGTTGATCTTCATCAGCCGCCCGACCCGGCGCTCGCCAACATCGAGCCCCACCTCCTTCAACTCCATCGTCATGCGAGGACGGCCGTAGCTGCCAAGGCTCAGCCTGTACTGTTCTCGGATATGGGCCAGCACTTTCATATCTGTCCGCTCCCCGCCTGCTAATCGGGCGCGAGCGCCAGGAACGATAGCCGCGTTCACTGACATCCATGACACGGCAGAGCAGTTCAACGGGCCAACGATGCCGCCAGCTATGCACAAAAAGCGAACTTCACGGCCTTTTGGCTCGCGAAAGAAACTGCGTGGCTTCCTAAGAAACAGCCACGTCTGGCTCCGGCGGTAGTTCCTGGAGTGAGAAGCCGAAGGCCTTGGCGCGGCGCTGGAGATTGCCGATCACCCGGCTTCGGTACCGTTCTTCATATTGGGTGGCGCCGGGATCATGATACGCCATGCCGTAACGCAAACTGTTGTAGAACAGGACCGCGATCTTGCGAGCTGTGGCCGTGACCGCCTTCGCCTTTCCCGCGCGCGCCGCCAGCCTCCGGTAAAAACGCGCCGAGTGCGGTGTCGCTGCGACCTATTGTGGTCGCGGCCAGACGCAGGAGCGCTGCTGCACGGCTCGATGAGCGCCGCGTTTTTTTCGACGAGAGCAGTTTGCCTACCGGATATCTTGTTTGCCCCGGTGCCAGGCACAGCCCAG
>NZ_JEMV01000193.1 GCF_000588875.1 Sphingobium sp. Ant17 | reverse complement strand
TGCGCGGCTACGAGGCGATGGCTATTCAAGTCCTTGACGATGGATCGCAGCCGGACCTGAAGGAAGGCTTTATGGCAGGCCGAGATCTGGGACCTGGACATCCCTATGTCGTTAACAAAGTCCCATATCACGGGCCTAATCAGTGGCTCGCCGACAAAAAATGGCTGCGCCATTCAACTGAGCGATACATTGAGACGATGCGTGCGCTCGGCACCCACCTCGCCGGAATTCTGGCATTGTCGCTCGATCTGCCCGAAGCCTACTTCGGAAAAGGCTGTGACGAGCCGATGGTGACGACCCGCTTACTCCACTACCCGCCACAGATGGGCGTCGGCGAAGGTAATCAACTTGGTGCGGGCGCGCACACAGATTGGGGCCTCCTAACCATTCTGATGCAGGACGATGTTGGCGGTTTGGAGGTGCAGAACGCCGATGGAGACTGGGTCAACGCACCCCCCGATACCCGACACATTTCGTCATAAATCTCGGTGATATGGTGCCCGTGCTCACCAACGGCCTTTTATCATTCCAATATGCACAGAGTTTTTCAATAGGTCGCCGGAGAAGCACAGATACTCTGTGCCCCACATTTTTTTCGATCTGGACTATTTTCTATCGGATCAAGGCAGTCCCCTACCTTGAAAATCTGCTGAAAAATAGTGTCGAAAGTTTACGGTCGGGGGAACATATCGCCAATATGTATCGCAAGACTTACGCGCTCGAGAGCAGGGCATTAGCGACCGTTCAGTAATCACTCAAAGATCCAGACCCCCACGCGGTTATGCTTAGCATCTGCGGGGGCCGCTAGAACATTGTCGGACAAAGGTTGTCCACTTGAATTTTTAAAAACGCGGTCTCTCACCGTTTGGTGTCCTCATTTCGAGAACGGAGGATGCGAAAATCTGCGCTAGTATACGACGCATGGTAGTGCGAATGACTGAGCCATCAAAAACCTTTCTATGCATTGTCATCAAATCGGAGAGCTTGAATGAAGACCCGCGCCGCTGTCGCGTTTGAGGCGAAGAAGCCGCTTGAGATTGTCGAAATCGATCTGGAAGGACCGAAGGCGGGCGAAGTGCTGATTGAGATTATGGCGACCGGGATTTGTCATACCGACGCCTACACGCTGGACGGCTTCGACAGCGAGGGCATCTTCCCCTCCATCCTGGGACATGAGGGCGCGGGCATCGTGCGCGAGATCGGTTCCGGAGTAACGGCGGTGAAGCCCGGCGACCATGTTATCCCGCTTTACACGCCCGAATGTCGCCAGTGCAAAAGCTGCCTTAGCGGCAAGACCAACCTATGCACCGCTATCCGTGCGACGCAAGGGAAGGGCCTTATGCCCGACGCACGACCCGCTTCAGTTACAAGGGTCAGCCGCTCTTCCACTATATGGCTGCTCTACCTTCTCGAATTTTCACCGTGCTACCCGAGATCGCGGTGGCTAAGATCCGTGAGGACGCACCATTCAAGACAAGCTGTTACATCGGCTGCGGCGTTTACCACTGGCGTTTGGCGCGGTCCTGAACACTGCTAAGGTGCAAGTCGGTGACAATGTCGTCATCTTTGGCCTCGGCGGAATCGGGCTCAACGTGCTGCAGGGCGCGCGTATGGCGGGTGCCAACAAGATCATCGGCGTCGATATTAATCCTGATCGGGGAGGAAT
>NZ_JEMV01000192.1 GCF_000588875.1 Sphingobium sp. Ant17 | reverse complement strand
CCGATTGCCGGGCGCGGCTGGGCGATCGGGCGTGCCGGGTGGATATGGCCGGGCGGCGACGGGTGGTGCGCGTGACGGGCGTGGCGGATGCGGTGGTCGCGATCGGCGGGCTGACGGCGGGGGACTATGCGTTTGGCACGGTGCGCTGGATGAGTGGGGCCAATGCCGGGCTGACGCAGGGGGTGGCGGATAATGATGCGGCGCATGTGACGCTGACTGATCCGCCTGCCTTTGCGGTGGCGCCGGGGACGTTGGCGCTGCTGACGCAGGGGTGTGATCGGCAGTTGGCGACCTGCGCCGGGCGTTTTGGCAATGCGGTCAATTTTCGTGGCGAGCCTTATCTGCCGGGGATGGACCTGTTGACGCGCTATCCCGGCGCATGAGCGGGGCGACACGGATCGTCGCGGCGGCGCGGGCGATGGTGGGGGTGCCGTTCCGGTTGCATGGGCGGAGCGAGGCGGGGGTTGATTGTGTCGGGCTGGCGCTGATGGCGCTGGGGCGGGCGGGACAGGGTGGGACCGGCCATGATGGGGTTGGGCCGGTCGCCTATGGGTTGCGGAGCGGGGATGTCGGGCTGGCCGAGTGCTGGTTGGGCGCGGCGGGGCTGGTCCGGGTGGATCAGGGCGCGCCGGGCGACCTGGCGCTGGTGCGGCCGGGGCCGTTGCAACTGCATCTGATGATCATGGTGCCGGGCGGCTTTGTGCATGCCCATGCGGGGGTGCGGCGCGTGGTCGAGATGCCGGGTGCTTCGCCCTGGCCGGTGATCGGCTGGTGGCGGGCGGATGTCGGGCGCGCAACGATAGGGTGACACCCCTCCGTCTGGCCTACGGCCAGCCACCTCCCCTGCCAGGGGAGGATTTTTAAGGGGAATAATCATGGCGACGGTGGTGCTGACGGCGGTGGGGACAGCGTTGGGCGGGCGATCGGGGCGGCGATCGGCGGCGTGCTGGGCAATGTGATCGACCAGCAAATCCTGTTCAAGCCAAAGGGGCGCGAGGGGCCGCGCCTGTCCGATCTGCAGATCCAGACATCGACCTATGGCGCGCAAATTCCGCGCCTGTTCGGGACGATGCGGGTGGCGGGCACGGTGATCTGGGCGACCGACCTGAAGGAAGTGCGGAGCAAGAGCGGCGGCGGCAAGGGGCGGCCGAGCGTTGCGAGTTACAGCTATAGCGCGAGTTTTGCGGTGGCGCTGTCGGCGCGGGCGATCGGGTCGATCGGGCGGATCTGGGCCGATGGCAATTTGCTGCGCGGGGGGGCGGGGGATTTCAAGACCGAGCTGTCGGCCTTTCGCGTGCATCGCGGCGGCGCGGATCAGGCGGTCGATCCGCTGATCGCGTCGGCGCAAGGGGTGGCGATGACGCCTGCGCATCGGGGGATGGCCTATGTGCTGTTCGAGGATCTGGCGCTGGCCGATTATGGCAATCGGATTCCGTCGCTGACGTTCGAGGTGGTGGCGGATGCCGGGGCGGTGTCGGTGGGGGCGATTGCCGCCGATTTGAGCGAGGGGACGCTCGGGGGTGAGGGGCTGCCGGAGGTGGCTGGCTTTGCGGCGAGTGGCGGGGATGTGCGCGAGGCGATTGCGGCGCTGAGCGAGGTGCATGGGTTGGCCCTGCAGGGGGATGCGGGCGGATTGCGGCTGGCGGTGACGGGCAGC
>NZ_JEMV01000191.1 GCF_000588875.1 Sphingobium sp. Ant17 | reverse complement strand
ATATGAAGCAGTGAGAGTTGAACATAGGCCATGTGGATCGCTCGCGGATCGACATCGATCGCTGTCACATGAAGGTGCCGCTGATAATTATGCCCGTTATCGCGCATGGCCTCGACAAGCGCGATCACCATAGGAAATGGCGCTCAGGAAGCCTTAGCCATTCGTAGAGCAGATGATCGTCAGGACCATATTGCGAGCCGATGGCGATCCGGATCAGACGGCCGTCGCAGGCGAAGGCAGAGGCCCTGGGAAAGGACAGGTAGGAACGACCTTCGAGGATCAGGTCGCCCGAGCGCACTTTGGTGATGTCGCGGGTCGTTCCAAGCAGTCGATGACCAGACGGYGCGTCSAGAAGCTTCAGCCGATCACCCGCCTTTACGCGCTTCTTGAACGCCGCCAGTGATAGGACCSTATCGACGGGATTGCGGATACCCTGACGTTTTGCCAATGCTGCCCAATAGGCCTGGCCRATGCGGACCTCACCGTAGAAACTGCATGACCAGAAATCCTGCAAGGGATTGGTCCGCGTGAACCCGAACCGTTCCATTTGATCGCGCCCCTCGCAAATAAAGGCGTCCTGCGCTTCACGGACGGTGAGGTCGTCAGGTGTATCGAGGATTTCCGCGATGACCTTGCGTCCGCCAGCAAATGTCTCGGTGCGGATCGCAAAGCTGGTGCCAGTAAAATGCCGGGCGAGATGGCGTTCGATCCGGGAGGCGAGCGATGGCAACGCTTCGCCGGCGCGATAGAGATCACCTTCATAATGGAAATTGCCGCGTCCGTCATGGTCGGTCTGGCTATACAGGCGCGCGGACGCGCCCCGGCGCGTTAGCGTCGGTCATGATGTCATCCCTATGGCTCGATCAGATTTGGAGGGGCGAGTGCGTCAGGCCAACGGCGATTCCATTGAGGGAGGCAAGCTGTGGTCTGCTTCAGTTCGGGCGAGAACCCAGTCGAGATAGCCAAGACGCGTATCGCGTTGCGACTTCGGTCTGCCAATTGACCGAAGGATATTGTGGATAGTCGATCCATGGATCAGGCGGCTCCGCCGGTGGCGTCACTGCAGATCGGCCCAACCGGCGCGCCAGTTCCTCCTGGGTGCTGGCAAAATTCGACATGATCGGCAAATATCGCACACCATCCTCCACCAAAACTGTCGCGACGTGGGCGCGAACAGCCATAGCTCCAGTCGAACCCAACAGGCGCGGTTTGCAAGCTCTCCTGGCAACAGCGCCGGATGAGTTCCGCAATCGGACCTGGCTGGAAGTCGGTCGTGCCATAGATGGCGACGATGCATTTGGCTGCACCCGCAATCTCGATCTCAGCCCCGAAATGCGGGAAGTCGGGATCATCGAAGATTTCGAGCAGGCCGTTGAACGGATTGGCGAGATCGGTCGGCATGAAGGCGGCGAGGAATTCAGCGCTCGGTTCCCCCGGGGCAAAATCACCCAATAGATCGGACGCGTGCTGCCACGCCTCCTCGATCAACGCAGCTTCACGTGCCATGCAGGTGAAGGCAAAGGAAGCTTGAACATAATGGTCACCCATGGACCGGCTCCATCATGGCTTCATCGATTGGTTCTTCATCGATGAGCACCAGCGGCGGCGGGTTCTGGCGTGCAAGCTGGTAGTCATTTTCGAYTGCCACGATGCTTCCCAAATTCCCGAATGCGTTCGATCGAGAAGAGCTGCTGGTCATCTTCAGTCGTCAGA
>NZ_JEMV01000190.1 GCF_000588875.1 Sphingobium sp. Ant17 | reverse complement strand
GCGGGGAGAAGGATACGAAGCCTTGCCAGCATGCTGGCTAGGCGCAGTTGGAAGAGGGGGCTCGACGCCCGACCCATAAAACAACGTCATTCCCGCGAAGGCGGGAACCCATCTCCCACCTCATCCCCAAGGACAAAGGTAGCGGGATGGATCGTCCATGCGCACATGAGGATCGGACCTATGGCAGCGAAGATGCCTCAATCCGGCATCACCCCCATCAACCGCGCCAACTCACCCCCATCAACCCCCACCTCAACCGCATCCTCCCCCAATGCCGCCCCCAGAACCGCCGCCAGTTCCGCCGGCGTCGCGCGCCAAAACTCCTCCGGTCGCCAGCCAAGCAACCACCCGGCCACCCCCGCCAACCGCCGCGCGCCATCGGCAAAGCGCCTCATTTTCCCGCCAATATCTGCTGCAACAGCGTCTTGAGCACCGGCGTCAGCCGCGCCAGCCCGACGACAAGCATCGCCTCGCCCAGCGTCTCCCGGTCCATCCGCTCGCGATCGACCAGGCAGTGCCAGAACAAGGCCGCCATATCGCCCAGCGACAATTTCCCGTCCGCCGCCCGCTCGACCAGGTCGAACAACGGCCCCAGTTCGGCTTCCGCCGCCACCAGCGCCCCGAAACTCGGCCGCAACGCCAGCACGTCGCCGCCAATCTCCAGCGCCGCCTCGCCCCGCTCAGGTTCGCCACCCCGCTCATTCCGACACCACCGCGCCGGAGCTTTCCAGGCTCAGCGCATAATTGCGCTCGCCATTATAATCCCCGGCATAGTCGAGCCGCGTCACCAGAAAGCGCCCGCGCATCCGCTCGCCGCTCTCGAAGCTCAGTTCATACTGATCGATCGTGCCCGACAGCGCATGGTTGCGAATGCGCACCTCCGCCGCCGACCCCGTGAACAGCCCGGCCGCTGACACGCTGACCGATCGCACCCCCGCCCCCGACAGCAATTCGCGCCAGCCGCCCGAATCCTTGGACGTAATATTCACCGCCTCGCCATTTACGGACAATTGCGTAGTCCGCATGCCCGCCACTGTGGCGTAGGTTGCTGGAATGTTGCCATCCCCCACCTTCAATAGAAACGCACTTCCTTTTTCGACGCCCATGGCGCATCCTTTCATCCGTCAAAGCGTGCAAAACGCAGGTTAAGGAGAGTCCCGATGTTTCTGACTATGTCGCTGGTCATGATGCTGGCCGCCGCCCCTTCGGCCGACGCCGTGGGCGCAGGCCGCAAGGCCTATTCCCAATGCCTGTCCGCGCAGGTGAAGCCCGGTCTCGACAAGAAATTGCCGCTCGGCGAATTTCAATCGGAGATGAAAAAGGCCTGCGCCGACAAGGAAGCCGCCTTCCGCGCCGCCATCGTCGCCACCGACAAGGCCGACGGCATGTCCGAAAAAGAAGCCCAGGCCGACGCCGACGACCAGACTGCCGAATATATCGACAAGATCACCGCCGAATATGAAGACTATAACCGCCCAAGCTGACCACCCCCCTCTCTCCCCAGCGGGGAGAGATACGAAGCTCGGCAGCTTGCTGCCTAGCCGCAGTTGAGAGGGGGCACGACCCATGCGGCTGTCTCCCCTCTTTTGCAGGCGCGCAGTTCCGATAACGTTACCGGACCC
>NZ_JEMV01000189.1 GCF_000588875.1 Sphingobium sp. Ant17 | reverse complement strand
TAAGCACGGCATGGCGAACCTTCTGATAAAGCTCCACTCTCTTCACCCTCCGCCTCCGCACAAAAAGCGAAGGTCTAGCAGAAAGTGGCCCCCTTTTTTWAATCCGGTGCTACCGCCAATGAATGGCCCCTTTTATTACCGGTGTTCTCATATCGGATAGACCAAATATCGTGGAAGCACAGAGGTATCGAGCTCAGCCCGCCGCGACAATAGCTTCAGCCCGCCATTCTTTTGTTGCCGCACGCTGTCAAGATATTGGCCTGCGGCAAGCACCTGGGTGATGCCACTGTCTTTAGGCGTCATGAACACGGAAAAGTTAGACCGCATTTCCAAAGTGGCTGCATCGGTTCGATGATAGCTGGTCAATTGAACGAAATGACGTGTACGATAGTCCTGGAATGTGCCGACCCAAATGTCATTTACGAAAGTGACGCGATCCTCGAGCCTCGCCCGGCAGTCGTCGTACATAAAGCCAAGGGCAAGTCCGTGCTCTGAATTTTCCGCCGAACGGCAGAAATACGACGCGTTTTCCTCGTCCGCGTAATTATCTAGCCATCTCTGCATATCTTTGCTATCAAGCGCGTGGGCATCCGCTAGCAGCACGGCATTGAGCGCCGCTTCAAGCGACATATCTGTCTCTATCATGCCGCCGCCCTCTCAAAACCCATGACCGACCGATAATATTCCCAGCGCGGCAGATTGCCGCTCTCGTCGTTTTGAAGGAACTCCGATTCTAGCTTCAAAGGGTCATGCACTCCCTTTTGGAAGATGGCAGAGCCGGGCGTGTGATTTCCGATATGGATGCGATGGAAAATCGAGGCATCTTCCATGCTGATCAGGCCGCATGGCCCCAGCAGGTTTGAAACYTTTGCCGCAGTCTGTGCCGAACCATGTCCTCGTCGTCATCCTGATGTGCGAAATAGACGTAGTGGACCTCGACCGTCTCAGCATCGATTGGTGTCGCAAAGCGCAAAATTGATGACATCCAGATGCTTCGTCGAAACAAAGGTGGGAAAGAGAGAAACGATCCGTGAGCCGACCGCAGGATCCTGCCCTTTGAATTCGATCAGCGATTTGTCTTTGAGCACGGTGGGCCCGTGTGCCACAGAAAGCGCAGATTCGAAACAAATGTGGCCGCGTTTTTGTTGCTGTAAACTGGCGACCGTTGCCACCTTGCCAGTTAAGCATCTTGAACGCCTGATGTAGCAATGGGGCATGATAGCCATCATTGTCGGTGTACGACTTCCAGTTCGTATCATAGCGAACTTTTTTTGGTAGCCGAGCAGTTTTGAGACGCCCATCGCCTGCTAGCAGTTCGCGCAACGTATTCTGCGAATCTCCAAGATATGCCAATAGTGACTCGGTTTCTGGTGAGAGCGTGACGAAACAAGCCCAAAAACTGTCAAACCGCGGCTGGGCAAGCGGATAGTCTGCTTTGTTGAAGCCGGGAAGAAATTCCCGAGGGTTCGGACAGCCGGCCAGATTGCCTTTCGAATCGAACAGCCAACGGTGATAGGGGCATTCAAATTCGGTCTTGTTGCCCATGACCGCCGTTTCGAGTTTGATTGCCGCGGTGCGAGCACGCGTTTATAAAA
>NZ_JEMV01000188.1 GCF_000588875.1 Sphingobium sp. Ant17 | reverse complement strand
KTCSASCTAATGGACCCCTGTGAGTTCACAAACGAAGTGCAACACCTCACACAGGTGCTGCCATGTCGAACTACAGCCAGTTATCGATTGAGGAGCGATGTTCGATTGCCCGGCTTCGCGAAGCCGGGCAATCGATCCGCAAAATCGCTGCAACTCTGGATCGCCAGCCGTCGACCATCGCGCGGGAGTTGAAGCGCAATGCCGGTTCCAAGGTCGGCTACCAACCTGCCTACGCGCAAGCGCAGGCAAATGCCCGGCGCTGGTCAGGGACCAGGCTGGAGCGCGACGATGCCTTGCGCGAGACAATCCTTGATCGCCTCGCCCAAGGCTGGTCACCCGAGCAGGTCGCCGGGCGCCTTGCTCATGAAGCAGGGCGCAAAGTCATCAGTCACGAGACAATCTACCGCTTCGTCTACGCCCAGCTCAAACGCACCAATGACCGGCGATGGCGCTTCTATTTGCCGCGCGCCAAGTACAAGCGCGGCTGGAGAACCAAGGGCGGCTGGCCCCGCTACGCTGACCGCCCATCCATTCACGACCGCGATGAAAACATCGCAAGCAGGCTGGAGGCGGGTCATTGGGAAGCCGATGCCATGCTCTTCTCGATAGCTGGGCAGGCCATTCTCGTCGCCCACGAGAGACATTCACGCCTCACCATCGCCGTGCAGCAGAACAGCCTGAAAGCCGATCCTGTGGCAGCTACCCTTGTCCGGATGCTCCGCCCCATGCCCGCCGATCTGCGACAATCGATCACCTTCGACAACGGAACTGAGTTCAGCCGCCACCAGTTCATTGCTAGCCAACTCGGCCTCAACGCCTACTTCTGCGATCCCCGCGCACCTTGGCAGAAAGGCGGCGTCGAAAAACGCCATAGGTCGCCTGCGACGAAATCTACCCCGCAAAACAAACCTCGAAACCTTGCCTGGCAAAGCCATCGACGCCATCATCGCAAACTACAATAACACACCCAGAAAATGCCTCGGCTTCAAAACTCCAGCCGAAACATTCATCCCGTTGCACTTCCAATGTGAATCCACACCTCTCCCGCTTGCGGGAGAGGGTTGGGTGAGGGTCTTCCTTCTTTCTGAAAGCCCCCCCCCCCTCACGTCCCCGTCGCCGCCCGCTTGCGCGCAATCTCGTCCATCGCGCGGCGCAGGCGCGCCACCGCGTCGGGGCTGTCGGGCCGCTGCACCCCTGCCGCCGCGCGATAGGCCGCCACCTTGTCGCGATGCCGGATCAGCAGTTGCAGCGCCAGTTTCAGGTCGCGCCCGCGCTTGACCTTGCGGCTCTTCACCGCCCCTTCGCCGTCCAGCACGATCTCCTCGCTCTCGCTGCCGAACAACACTTCGCGCATCAGCATCGCCTCGATCTCGGCATAGCCGATGTCGATCGCCCGGTCCCAGTCGGCGGCAAAACGCGCGTCGCGCTGCCGCCGTTCATAGCGCCCGCGCGCCGCACACCCGCCACCCGCGCCGCCTCGCTGACGTTGCAAGTGGTCGCCAGCACCTCCAGAAACTCCCTTTCCTGCGCCCTGGTCCAGCTATCCTTGCGGGCCTTGCGCTGTTGCGGGCGCGCGCCCTCCGCCACCGCCTG
>NZ_JEMV01000187.1 GCF_000588875.1 Sphingobium sp. Ant17 | reverse complement strand
GTCTCAGGCACGGGTGATCAGTTCGCCGATGATGAAGCTGAAGGTCAAGGCGCTCATGTGGCTTGCCGGAAAATACAACCGCAAGGTCTTTGGTGACAGCCAGCAGATAGAGGTCACGGACACTAGGCCGGTCATCAACCTGCCTGCTCAGTTTCAGGGGTTCGGCTTGCCAGTGATTGAGGGTGAGATAAGCGATGTGGAGCCGGAGGGTAAGGACGAAGACAAACTCTAGCATCGAGAAGTTAGCCGGGAAATCAATAGCTTGTGGAATATCAGTTACTTAATTTGACGGCAGGTATGAAGTATCGAAATCGTATTGGACTCTCAGGGTAAAGCTGGCATCCTTGTAAAGCCAATCGACTCGATAAATTGGGAGGCAACAATGAATGAGAGCTTTGATCGCTCCTACTACGAAGCCCGTCTCGCTAAGTCTTTGGAAATGGCATCTTCTGCTACGATGCCGTCTGTGCGTGACATTCACCTCAGCCACGCAAAGCAGTATGAAGCCGTGCTGAATCAACCCCATCTGGCGCGAAGGGCAGTTCCTTCCGGCCTCGTGCGCTCGGCTTAGCTGTAGCGACAGACTAAACCCTGAGGCTACACCTGCGTATGACAGGCTGAGTGTCACATATAGGTTGCTCTCCCAGTCATGTGACAACATACCCTTGGGGTCTAGAACCTGAGGTGACACATCATGCTTGTCGGCTATGCCCGCGTATCCACTACTGACCAAGACCTGACCATACAGCTTGAACGCCTCGCCTCCCAAGGGTGTGAGCGCGTGTTCAGTGAAAAAGAGGTCAGGCACAACTGCTGATCGTCCAGAGCTACAGAACTGTTTGGACTTTGTGCGTGAGGGCGACGTTCTGCTCGTCACCCGGCTTGACCGCTTCGCTCGGTCGATGGTCGATCTCCATAACATGCTCTCCCGGCTAGCCAGTCGCGGTGTGGGCGYTTCGATGCGTCGATCAGGCTGGCGTCGATCAGGCTGGCGTCGATACCACTACCCCACACGGCAAGCTCATGCTGGGTGTCCTCGGCAGTGTCGCGGAGTTCGAAACTGGACTGCGCGCAGAGCGTCAACGAGAGGGCATCGACAAAGCGAAGTCCGCTGGCGCGTATAAGGGCGGAAAGACCCGCATTGACGCCCATCGGGTAAGGACGATGCTATTGGASGGGGATGAACCCCAGCGTGGTAGCCCGAACGATGGGTATCTCTCGGCAGTCCGTTTATCGGTTGATGCCCTCAGACGACCTATAAGCACCGCGGCCCCGTAGAGCTAACCTACTGCCCCGCCGATCCCGATGGTCTGCGAGCGGGCTTCTACGGGCATCAGTGATAGCAAGGGGGGCAAGCGGTCGGACCCTTGGGGGGTGTATATCGACCTGCTGCTGAGGCGCTACATGGGTAAGAAACTAAAATTCCTCAGTTTCTAGAAACCAATCTGCTGACCAGATTTTTTATTCCTACGTTTTTAGAAACCAACCGTCTCTGAGATATTTTTTCAGTCGCCTATTCATCGACCGTTACTGCCTGCCGCGCTTTGAAGTTACCTGATATTTTCGCAAACGATATCGCTTTGGGATCAGTGAACTCCACATACCAAACAGTGCCAAACGCATCTCTCGATGTCGTGAAGGAATATCCATTTGCCGTGGCCCATTGCT
>NZ_JEMV01000186.1 GCF_000588875.1 Sphingobium sp. Ant17 | reverse complement strand
GAACATTCAATGACCTACTTGGAAGAATTAAGCTTTTGAGTAGTAATTTCGGATTCATTGACGAATCAACAGGTCAGCAACGATATTCAGGGATACGCTATAATTATGGACTGATTGATCCGATGAATTCTTCACAATTAGATTCTCTCGACCATTTTTTGTAATTGTGTCACATCCCGTCATTCAAACAACCGAATACGGCCCATCTGACAAAATCGCAACGGGCCAAGCTGCTTGGTTTCGGCTTCAAAGTCTGGCTTCATCGAGAACCGATTTTACACCTTCAGCGACGAGCAATTGAAACATCTCATCGGGTGCTGGGCACATGCGTAAAAAAGTAATCGCTAAGGGGAATGTGCGTCGTGGTGATTTTCTACGGGCCGTCGTAACGGATACCCTGCCGGAAGAGGTTCCAATCATATTCTCGAATGATGGCTTCTATCACAATTTGTCAAAGAGCGTCCCACAGTCGGCGCAGGCAGCACTGTTTGTCGAGACTCTTCTCGACCCAGAAAGGGCTTACACAAAGCCGTATCGATACAGCGTACTAAAAGATGCAAAGTCGGCGCGGGGTTTGAGTTTAATCCACCCATCTGCCCAACTGGCGACCGCCCACTTCTACTCCAAGTACGACTCTTTGATCTGCTATTACGGAAACCGATCAGAAGCATCTCTGCGCGCACCGGCGAAAAATCGGAAGCACTTTTCTTTTGTAAGAGGCCCCCATCAGTCAGCGAAAACCATTTTTCGACGAAGCGGTATCGATACAGTAACAATTTGATAACTCGGTATCCAATCCCCGCGTCATATTTTTGCCTATAACAAAATTTAGTCGTGCACATGAATTTTTTCGATTTCCCAACGAATATTTTGCATTCTGGAGAAAAAAATATAAAAATAATTTTCGTAACTTTTAGATGTTTAGTAAAATGTTTTTTGGGAAGTATATATACGCACACTTTTATTTTTTGGGGCGGTATCTGACGTTTCAAACTGCAAAGGACAATACGAATTCCACCGGCTTCGCGAACGAGTTTGATCGCTTAATGCAGTCGATGAATTACAATGAGACGAATGGAATTTGTGTTGGACCTGAAATTAGCAGGGTCTTTGCGGAGATTATATTTTCTGAGGTTGATCGCAGAATATTGCGAACGCTCGCCGATAAAAAATATGATATTTTCGCAAAGATTATGAGTTTCGTCGGTATGTTGATGATTACTATGTCTTTGCGCAGGATGAAGCAACAGCAGATCGGGTAACGGCAGCGACCCAAACATGTCTGGCGGAGTTTAATCTTCACCTCAATGAAAGCAAAAATGTCGACGATCTACAGGCCATTTTTCACAAAAAAAAGTCCCAAATAATTTCAGATACAAATGCATCTATCACAGCATTTTTTCGCTCGGTTTATTGGTGAAGTTTCAATTGATGATGACGTTGCACTTGTTCCTAAGCGAGTATTGAGAACGGATTCTTTAATTCGTTCGTTAGTTAGTGCTGTGAAAGCAACATGCCTACTGCACAGTACTGGATACGATACGGTATCGGATTACATTGTCGCAGCATGTAGCAAAACGCGTAACGGATTTATCCGACGGGGTTTGCAGCATTAGGCGACAGCGACCGACCGGAAAATGAGAAGTATATTTCAGCGATAATGGTTCTTATCGAGACAATATACTTTTTCTATACTGTAAATCCAACGGTAAGATCCTCTCTTAATGTAGCGCGATCAACGATCACT
>NZ_JEMV01000185.1 GCF_000588875.1 Sphingobium sp. Ant17 | reverse complement strand
AAGCCTGCGAGAAGCACGGCACTGACCTTGCCAACGACGACAGCACGAACTGTCGGAACGCTCGACGGTCCCTGGATGGTCGGTTTTCAGCCAGGCGCGGTGCACCCGGACGAATTGAGATGCCTTTTTCTCACCCCCTCTGGAAAACCAGCGCCGATAAAAGGGGATCAAAATATTTTCTCCGGCATCGCCAGCTACGCCAGTCGCTTCACCTTGCCAAAGGGCGTGAAGCCCAACGGATCGCTATGGATCGATCTGGGCAAAGTCGGCGACATAGCGAGGTGTGGGTGAATGGGCAGATCGCCGGGACGACATGGTTCCCGCCATACCGTGTCGACATCAGCAAACTGACGAAGGCGGGGGCGAATCAGATAGAGGTGAAGGTCGCCAACCTGTGGGTCAATCGCCTGATCGGAGACCAGCACCTAACGCACAAAAAGATTAGCTTCACGGCAGCACCAACTTATCAGCCGCACGCACCGCTGCGTCCATCAGGGCTGATCGGGCCGGTCACAATATTTTCAGAACCATAAGACGGAAGCCCATTCCCAATCAGACGGTGATCATGACAGTAAGCGCGACGTCAAAATTTAATATTCACGCTTGAGTTTTTTCATATTTGGATAGAGATTTTTATGGTCGCCTCGGTCTGAACTGATTGCTGTCTGAAAAGCGATATCGACATTTTGATATGAAAATGGTAACCCCCTCTACAACATTTTCGAAAGTGTCCAACCATTGAACTGAACGTTCTAGCAGGTGCCACTTGTGAGAATAGCGTGGCGTTGTTGTATACCTGCGTAATCGCTACCTCTCTACCGGTACATGGCCTTGGGTCTCGGACACATCGGCATCAAAAAAGGAAAAGCACGGTCGTTTCGCGAGTGATAGTGTAGGTTATACGGGTTTCCTGCACTGTTCGATCACATGCGGATCTTACTCTTGAACGAGACCTGACTGCAATTGCTCGGCTAGCAATCGGCGTTTGCAAGGCGAACTGATTTCAAGCGGCAATGGCTGGTTCTGCCGACAGGTGCCATTGGACGATAGCCGCGCGATGGCGGCTTTGTCCCACGACTCAGCGTTCGCTTCCGGTAGCAGTCGACCCTTCTGAGACATTCATGACCGAATTTCTCGTTCCCGATTCCAGTCAGTCCGCTTCTTCACATTGGCACGGGTTGGAGGTGCTGCCTGGCTACATTTTTCACAGCATCGGTCATGTCCTGAAGGGTTTGGGCATGGAGACGGGATACTGTCCAAAATAGCTGGACGTCCATTGTGTGTTCCGGCACCAATTCGACCAGAGTACCTGCATGGATGTGCGGTTTTGCCAATGTCTTCGGTTGAAGGCCCCAACCAAGACCGGCGCAGGCGAGGTCGAGAAATCCCTGCGTCGATGGAATCTAGTGCGTTGGTGCATTAAGCTTGGCGTCGAAGGCGGCTTACGTCGAATGACCCATGGTGACAATGTACCTCTTCGCTATCATTTTTCTCTCATCGTCGGGAATCTTGCATGACACGCTGGCCGCTTATCTCTTCCGCCGTTCTACTCGCCGTGGTAATGATCGCGCGTGGAGACGCCGTGCCAACAAAGAAGTCGGCCTGGAATGGCACCGCAGCAGCAGCCTATCTGGACAATCGTCTCACCTGGTGGCGTCAATGGCCTAAGGCTGAGCGGGACCATGGCACGCGCTGTGTATCCTGCCACACCTCGCTGCCGCATGTCCTTGCCATGCCCTCGCTCCGCAGCCAGTCAGGCAAGCAGAG
>NZ_JEMV01000184.1 GCF_000588875.1 Sphingobium sp. Ant17 | reverse complement strand
GGCGGCGGGGGCGGCGGAGGAGCCGCTTCAACCGGCGAACCGAAGTTGTAGGTCAGGCCGAGCAGCAGGCTGTGCGTGCGCAGCTTGGTGCTTGCGGTCGAACCGGCAACGCCGAAGGCCGAGGTGTAGGCCGGGATCAGCTCGATATCGTCCTGGTTGAAGAAGCGATACTTGAGCGAAACGTCGACATTGTTGGTGACGGGGTAACGCACGCCGGCCAGTGCCTGCCATGCAAAACCGGTGTCGCTGTCGTTGACGATGTCCGAAGCGATCTTGCCGCGCGAAACGCCGACACCGCCGCCGACGAAGCCCTGCAGGCCGTCATCGGGACCGAAGTCGAGCAAGCCGTTCAGCATGAACGACAGAGCCGAAGCCGCGCCGCCGAAGCCGGTCTTGTCGAGGTCGATCTTGGCGCGCTTGTAAGCCGCTTCGGCTTCCAGGCGGAAACCACCAAAGTCGTAGCCGATATTGGCGTCGACATCATAACCCTTATGATAATCGAGCGAAGGCGCTGCACGACCACCAGCCGGAACGGCCGAGAAGGTCATGGTCTGGTCTTCGACCAGCAGTACGCCGGCGTCTACGCCAATGTACCAGCTGTCGTCACGTGCCATAGCCGGGGTGGCCAAGGCAGTGGTAGCAAGAGCAGCCGCGAGGGCAAGCTTCCGCATCTGAATTCCCCTTTCAAAAGTGTCACGAAGGACTGCTGAAACCCTGTATCGAGAAGAAGGTTTCATAGCAAGTCCACAAATAGAGAAACCGTTGCAAAAATAGCGCACTAGCACGCTGTTCGTGATCGGTTCAGGCTATTTAACCCTCCCCTAATACTAAAAGGTAAACGCCCCAACACAAAAATGCGTTTGTTACAGAATTACGAATGAATGAGGCCATGTGCCCGCAAAGCTGTCAGCATGGTGGCAATGCTAATACGCGCTTCACTATCAATCGTTACGCCCCCGGTTGGGGCCGTGATTCCCGGCTGGCGTGTCCCCACGACTTTCAACTCGTCGACATAGAGGCCATCGGCCCGCTCCGCGCCGCCGCGCCATTCGCGCCCATCATGCTGCAGCGCATGATCGCGATCCGCCACCAGCAACCGCAATCCCGCCTGCGCGGCGATGAAGCGCCAGCCGCCGTCGGTCCATAACGCCACCGACCCGTCTTTCCCGTCCCAATCGCCCTCAGCGCCCTCAGCGACGATCCAGCATTGCCCGACCCCCGGCGACGACGGCGGGCTAACCAGGTCTGCACTTTGCGCGATCCCGTGAACCAGCGCGTCGATCCGCACCAGCGCTTCATTGTGGAACATTTCCTTTTGCGCCTGCCCGGCGAACAACAGGGGCAAGGCCCATCGCGGCGTCACATCCATATTCCGTCTCCTGATAAATTCGCGCCGATGATCAGGCGATGACATCGATCCGCGCCGCCCGTCCGGTTGCCCACGTGCCCACCTGCCGCACCTCCAGCGTCACCGCCTGGCCAGCCATCCCGTCCGCTGCGATCATCGCCGCATCATACTGCCATTGCGGCGTCGCGCTTTCCGCGCTGCGCACCACCGCCCCGCCCTGCAGCACGCGCACCGCATAGCGCTCGCTCTCCTCGCCCAGCGGCACGTCGCCCCCGCTCGCCCAGCGCCAACCATTGCGGCTCCGCCGCGTCCAGCCGAACGCCCAACCACTTGGCCC
>NZ_JEMV01000183.1 GCF_000588875.1 Sphingobium sp. Ant17 | reverse complement strand
CGTCGGGATCGCTCGCCAGAACCTCGCGCCGCAACACAGCGCCTTCGCCATCAACCACGCACACATGCGTGGACTTGTCACTCACATCCAGTCCTGCGTAGATCGACATGGTCACCCTCCTGCATTGAAGCGTTCATGCGACTTCGTACCATACAGAAGGGTGGCTACATCAATTACGCGGTGTCCCAAAACTCGGTCATTCCGGCGTCGGATATTTTTACGCAGCAAATCCGTGCGACAAACGTCAATGGCGCGCTTTTTCCTTTTAGCTTGGTTATGTGAGAAACGCATATCGAATGGGTCGTCTGGCCGAGATTTTCGATGCGTTCAGCTAGCCAACGCAGCTCTTCTAAATCGATCTGATAATGCTTGGAATATCTCGCCTTCACATAGGCGTCCTTGAGCTTTTGGAACATCGCCCGCTCCTTTCGGGAGTTCCGTGGCCATATGTCAAACAGCGCAGGGTGCCTGCTCTCAGCTTGTGCGCGGAGAAATGCGATGTTGTGGTCATATGGCGTGTAGAAGGTGAGAGTTAGCAAAATGGCTTGATAGAGACGCTCAGTAGTCTGGTGGAGATCAAATGCCGCCTTCCTGACGAATGACTTTTCAATGCCAAACTTTGCGACTTCGAACACTTGCATGGCTTCAGAAAAATAATCGTCGAAATAGTCCTGCGCCGCATTCGCTGCTTCCGACGGCGTCTTGGGCTTGGGTTTGGCCAGTTCGCGATCATCGGCTTCGTAGAGGGCGATGCCCTGTTCGGCTATTTCCATGAAGAAGACCCGGCCATGGCTGAGGCCCTGGTTCACCTGCTGAAGCGAGTGAACGATGAAATGCACCGGCGTATGGATGCGCTTCTCGATCAGATAGGCGTCGATGAGGCGCTGCTCTGCGACCGACCAATAGGCAGCGACGTCGGCCAGTTCCTTCTGGTTGACGATGACCAGGATATCCATGTCGGATTTATACTGATTGGCATCGAAGGGCGCATCGACCCAATCGCCCCGCGCATAGGAGCCGAAAAGGATGATCTTGAGGATGCGGGCCGACTTCTTGCGGCCAGTCGCATTCTCGGTTGCCTCCCGAAACTCGGCGAACAAGATGCGCACGACCTCTTCGAGCTCTCGCTGCTTGGCTGCTGGGAGGTGGTCAAGGTTGGTACGCATCACTGATGTCCAATGAGGTGGATCGCGTCCTTGCCCCCGGCCACCCCCTTGGGCGTCAGGCGGCGATCAAAAGTCGCGAGCTTGCCCCCATTTGCGACCGCAAGGGCAAGGAGATAGGTGTCGGTCACCTGCGCTGACGTCAGGATCTGGCTTGCATCGACATGGTCTGCGGTCAGCAGGCTGATATCGTCCGGCCAAAAACTGTGACCGGGAAGTCTGCACATCTGGGCCATGATCGTCGCGACCTCGGCCGGAGAACCCGGCGTTGCGGGATAGCGGACGTTGCCGACGATCCGGATCACGCCGTTTTCGGTCATAGGGCAAGTCGCCCAGGCCTTGCTGCCTTCCGCCTCGAACCAGCGGTGCGCTGCCTCGTGACCGACATGATTGGGGTCGATCAGTGCGACAAGAATGTTGACGTCCAGAAGGTAGGTCATGGCGCCTCATCACGAAGGGCGTTGACGATATCCTGCGTCACCACGACCCCAGGCTTGGCTGGCAAGAGACTGATCCCGTTGCGCGTGCGCGTTGTCTCGGCTGGCGACGGAGCGCCTTACGGGCGAGATCCGACAG
>NZ_JEMV01000182.1 GCF_000588875.1 Sphingobium sp. Ant17 | reverse complement strand
GGCCAATGACGCTGTTCGATCCACTCCAGGATCCTGCCAAACTCGCCGTAGAGCATGGCGTTGACCTCACCGCGCTTCGCGCCAGGCGTAAGCTCGATCCGCTCGATCCGCTCGATCAGCGCCCGCAACGCATCGGCGGCTTCCTGGCGCTCTTCCGGCTGCGATAGTGCGTGAGTCAGTCGCTCGACTTTGCGCCGATAAATCTCGGAGATGTTGGGGTGGATGTCAGGCACGTCAGCAGGGGCCGCGGCCAAACGAGCGCGGATCGCATCCTCCTGCGCTTCCAGCTCCAAAAGCTCATCGACAAGCGCGCGTGTGCCCTTGCCTGCCTTTGCGAGTGTCACGAGGCCCTTGATCGCCTTGAGGACTTTCTGCAGCTCGGTTCGATCAGCGATTTCTGACGCGCGGCGCTGGTGGTTGATCCGGTTGCTCTCCTCGACATAGGTCCGAATGGCCTCTGCTGCGACCTCCGGGGTCATCATGCGATCGCGCAGACCATCAAGGACGCGCGCTTCGAGTTTGTCGCGCGTGATGCTATGCCCGTTCGCGCAGCTTTTCGTATCACCATGGTTCGAACAGGCAAACCGCCCCCGCCCGCGAAGGGAATAAGAACCTCCGCAGCAGCCGCAGTAGACCAGGCCGGAGAGAAGACTTTTTGGGCGATGCGTGCGATTAAGGGCTGTCTGAGCAGAGCGAGTTGCCGCAATGCCGTCGGCATATTGGATCGCGATATTCTCCTGCCTTGCCTTCGCAGCCTGCCAGAGTTCTTCATCCACGATCCGCAGGTCAGGAACCTCGGTCACAATCCATTCGGATTTGGGATTGATGCGGGAGACGCGCTTGCCGGTTTGCGGGTTCTTCAAATAGCGCAGCCGGTTCCACACCAGTTTGCCGATATAGAGTTCATTGTTGAGCAGGCCGGTGCCGCGCTTGGCGTGGCCGCGGATCGTGGTCGATGTCCATAGCTTGCCCGTTGGGGCTGAAATCCCGGCATCATTCAGGCGACAGGCGATTGCGTGGGGGCTGAGCCCGTTGGCGAACTGTCGAAAAACCTGGCGAATGACTTCAGCTTCCGCGGCATTGATGCTCCGCTCGCCATGAACCGGTTCGCCTTCGCTGGAGAAGCGCCTTACGACGTCGTAACCAAAGCAAAGCCCGCCCCCGGATTTGCCTTTCTCGACGCGGCCGCGCAGACCGCGATGGGTCTTCTTCGCAAGATCCTTGAGAAACAGCGCGTTCATCGTGCCCTTGAGGCCGACATGCAGTTCAGACACTTCACCCTCTGCCAGGGTAACGATCTTCACACCGGCGAACTGGAGATTCTTGTAAAGCGTGGCGACGTCGGCCTGGTCGCGCGACACCCGATCCAACGCCTCGGCTAGCAGAATGTCGAAGCGCCCCATCTGCGCATCCTGCAAAAGTGACTGGATGCCGGGACGCAGTATGACGCTTGCGCCCGAGATCGCTGCATCCTTATAGTTGGCGACAATCCGCCAGCCTTCGCGCGCCGCTTGTTCACGGCATATCAAAAACTGGTCGTCGATGGATGCAGGGCTCTGCTTGTCGTCGGAATAGCGGGCATACAGCGCTACGCGGGGCATTTGGAGGTCTCCAGAGATGAGCTTTGGGATCAGTCTACAGATTTGATCATTCTTGCCAATCTGAGGACGAAATCAAAATTGGAGTGCGCTTTTACGCTGCCCAGCGGTTCCGCCAACATGCCCGATTGGGCCTTCGAGAGCATGGTTGATCAGCTCGCGGGTCGATCCGTCTCTGCGAGCCGACCTCACCTTGTTTAGCGAACGACATGCGGACGGGCGCTAATAGCCAAGGCCG
>NZ_JEMV01000181.1 GCF_000588875.1 Sphingobium sp. Ant17 | reverse complement strand
TGACCTAGTCCGCGAACACGTGAGTCCGTTCTACCGACGGTGCATTTCGCTCTGACAATGGTGATATCAACGAACTAAGGTATCCCGCGCCGCGACGTTGGCTTCGGCTTGTTTGTGGGCAAGACCTAGTTAGGTACGAACGAGGAGCCGTGATGCCCGATCTAATCGACTTTGAGGAAGCGCTAAAGCGTACGGATGGCGAGGATCGGGCGCTGCTTATCGGCAACGGCTTTTCCGCCGAGTATTTCAGCTATCGAAACCTGCTCGACAAATCGGGGCTCGGTTCCGGGACCCCAATCCGGGACCTTTTCGATATATTGAATACCGTCGATTTCGAGGCTGTGGTTCGATCACTCGAAGGTGCGGTTTTGGTCGAGCGCGCTTACGGGCACGGTGCCCATGCGGATGAGATCGAGGCCGATGCGCAAAAGGTGCGGGAGGCGCTTGTAGCGGCTGTAAATTCCACGCATCCCGCGCATCGGGAGGACCTCGGTCTCAAGTACCTTAGTAGTTCCGCTTTCCTATCTCACTTTCAAACCGTTTTCTCGCTCAACTATGACCTGCTCCTCTACTGGGTGAACCTCGAAAAATCTGTACTGAAAGATGGATTTGGACTTGGGACAACAGAAGGTGCGTTTCATGGACCATTCAAAGAATCTGCACATTGTCACATCTACAGTCTCCACGGCGGCCTTCACCTGTTCGAGGACAAAATCGGTGATGTCTACAAGGCTATCGATCGTGGATCGGGTGTCATTGCGACGATCACCGATGCCATCGGCAAAGGGAGGCGATTCCCACTCTATGTGGCGGAAGGGTCCAGCGCCCAGAAGATGCGAAGGATCAACTCCGTCGCGTATCTGCGCCACTGCTATGACATGCTCGTGTTGAACCCGGCAACGGTGTTCGTGTATGGCCATAGCGCCGACGAGAACGACGCGCACATCTATCGCGCGATCTTCGGATCCTCCGCCAAGAAGGTGTACTTCGGTGTATACAAGCCCAATGGGGAAAAACTGAAGGAACTCGATGGCCTCCTCGCAAAATATCAGCGAACCTCTGGATCGAGCACTGGCTACGCTTTTTTCGACAGCGAGAGTGCCCAGATCTGGGCGTAGGTTCCGTTATCCTAAGTTCCGATTAGCTGCATTAATGAATGGCCAATTCGGACGGCCAAGCGAAGTGTCGCAAACGACCGCTATGTTGGCGGTAACTGACATCGGTATTTCTGAGCCGGAATGTCGGCTATCCCATTATCAGTGCTCCGAACCTGACTGTCGCGAATGTCCCAGAGCTTGCCAAAAAAGCGGGCCGCAATCAACCGCAAAACGCAGCCTGCTCCGCTAACGCCGAAAGCGGATGGATTGCATAGCTCATGTGTGATCCCTCCCATTGCGTTTGCTTTTGCGTCGTCAAAAATCTGGTACATCATCCAGACTTATGAACGGCTTCGCTTTCGCGGGGGACAAGATGATGCAAAACGCAGGGGACAAAGTCCCTCATTCCCCACGATTTTGGGGCGGGGACGTCCGTGCGCTTTTTCTCGTTGCTGTCGCTCCAGATCAAGTTCACGCGCGATCTGACGGCCCAGGAGGCGCGCAAGTCGAAGGATGGCGGCATCCGCTTCGGCAGAAAGACTGGGAGGTGCATCTCGATTGGGCCGCTTCTTCTTCATCGCGGCCGTGTCCAGGATTTGAAGTAAGTCCATTTGGTAGAACCGTAAAACAAAGCTCGGTGGAGAGGGGGAGGAAAAAGGGGCAAGGATGACTTGCGGTGGCCGATGGGCGAT
>NZ_JEMV01000180.1 GCF_000588875.1 Sphingobium sp. Ant17 | reverse complement strand
AAGGTTGCAATAAAGGAACCCAATAAGAACCAAACAATTGTAACGGCACTTGTCTCCACGGATCATGATTAACACATTTCAACAACTACGGCCCCATCTTGACCTCCCTATGCTTTAGAAAATACTCCKCCGCGATCCCGCCACCCTGAACATGTCCGGGTCCACTTCATCCGCATTGGCGGGCACGGCGCGGGTCTTGCGGCGGTCGAAGGCGTCCCACACGTCGTTCCATTGGCCGCGTGTCGCGCCCTTTGAATATTCGGTGGCGCGGGTTTCGAAGAAATTGGCATGCTCCACGCCGTTGAGCAGCGGGCTGAGCCAAGGGAGCGGATGCTCTTCGATCATGTAGATGGGCTTGAAGCCAAGCTGGCCCAGCCGCCAGTCGGCGATGTAGCGGACATATTTCTTGATGTCCTTCGCCGTCATGCCCGGAACCGGCCCCATTTCGAAGACCAGATCGATGAACGCATCCTCGATCCGTACCGTCTTCTGGCACATGTCCATGATATCTTCCCTGACCGCGGGGGGTCAGCAGCCGCGTCGGCGCAGAGCGTGGAACAGCTTGATGATGCCCTCGCAATGCAGCGTCTCGTCGCGGATCGACCAGGTGACGATCTGGCCCATGCCCTTCATCTTGTTGAAGCGCGGGAAGTTCATCAGCATCGCGAAGGACGCAAAGAGCTGCAAGCCTTCGGTAAAGCCGCCGAACATCGCCAGGGTGCGGGCAATATCCTCGTCGGTATCGACGCCGAACTGCTGCAGATAGTCATGCTTGTCCTTCATCTCCTTATATTGGAGGAAGGCGCTATATTCGCTTTCGGGCATGCCGATCGTGTCGAGCAGATGCGAATAAGCCGCGATATGCACGGTTTCCATGTTGCTGAACGCGGTCAGCATCATCTTGACTTCCGTGGGCTTGAACACGCGGCCATATTTTTCGTGGTAGCAATCCTGCACTTCCACGTCCGCCTGGGTGAAGAAGCGGAAGATCTGCGTCAGCAGGTTGCGCTCATGATCGGACAGTTTCTGCGCCCAATCGCGGCAATCCTCGCCCAGAGGCACTTCTTCGGGCAGCCAGTGCAGCTGTTGCTGGCGCTTCCAGAAGTCGTAGGCCCAGGGATATTCGAACGGCTTATATTGCTTGGAGGCTTGAAGAAGAGACATAGGGTAACTCCGGGAAATCTATATTGGCCTTTCTCTCCTCTTTGGGAGAGAGGCTCACAAAATCACTGACAGGCCAGACACTCGTCATAGTCGGTGCTTTCGATCTCGAACTTGGGTGCGTCGATCGTGTTGTCGGCTTCCACGCCGCCCGCAAAACCGGCGCGCTGCACGCTCTTCGACCGCAGATAATAAAGCGACTTGATGCCCAGTTCCCAGGCACGGAAGTGGAGCATGAGCAGATCCCATTTTTCCACATCAGCCGGGATGAACAGGTTCAGCGACTGCGCCTGATCGATATAGGGGGTGCGGTCGGCCGCGAGTTCGAGCAGCCAGCGCTGGTCGATTTCGAAGCTGGTCTTGAACGTGTCCTTTTCTTCCTGGCTCAGGAAGTCGAGATGCTGGACGCTGCCGCCATGTTCGAGGATCGAGTTTCCAGACATTGTTGCTGTCCTTCGCCTTCTCGATCAACAGCTTTTCGAGATAGGGATTCTTGATCGAGAAGCTGCCCGACAGAGTCTTGTGCGTATAGATATTGGCCGGGATCGGCTCGATGCAGGCGGATGTGCCGCCGCAGATGATGGAAATCGACGCGGTCGCGCGATCGCCATCTTGCAGCTGAAACGTTCCATCACGCCCCTGGTCGGCGGCGTCCGGGCAAGGGCCACGCTCGATGGCGAGTTGCATCGAGCTTCGTCCACCTGACCCTTGATATGCTTGAACATGACGCAGGTTCCACGACTTGGCCAATCGCTCCTCCGAACGGATGCCGCGCGCT
>NZ_JEMV01000179.1 GCF_000588875.1 Sphingobium sp. Ant17 | reverse complement strand
CGTGAAGCGCAACGCTAACTCGGCCAGTTCCTCGGGAGAGCGGACCGACGAGTCCGGTGCAATGATCCATCCCGCAAATGCCGCCGCGCGAAGTGCCTTGTCCGGATCGTTTCGTGGGCGCGGGTACCCAGGCGCAACAACAAGTCCGGCCGTCGCCCCTGTCGGGATGGGCTGGTCGCAGTCTCGTCATACCATCGATCGTCGCGCCGGACGGTCCAGTCCGATTAGCGAGCGCGTTGATATCGGGCGGCTGGCGAAGGCGCTTGGGACTGATCGCACAGAATCGAACGAGAGGTTGGCGCCCCCGCCGTGACAGTGCTCGCTCCGCGTCGTGACCGGATCGCTTGGCGTTCACCAGACGCGCGATACGGTAGGTGGAGGCGAAGCGGGCTTGTGAGATCTGACGTATCTTCTCCGTGCTGTGTTTCTGTGGCGCCTGCGTGGATCGTTCGACGATTGTCACAGCATCCCTGAGGAACGACCGCTCTTTTAAGCTCAGCGTTTTCGACAAACCTAGCGCTATCCCTAATCGAGGTCTACGGCGCCTCGACAAGACGAAAGCCGGTTTCGGGAGGGTGAGAGTCAACCTTGTTCAGCGTGATCCGACTGGCCAGCAATTCCGGCCTCCGACGCTCCTCGCCGACGCCATTATGAAGGCGGTGAGACCTGAACGCCCTCCGACCAGAACGTCGACCGATCGCATGACGAACGGATGGTCTGGCGCAGGCACGACGATGAAATCACCTCCGAGCTGTTGGCGAAGACGCTTGATAGTTCGATCTGTTTGTCGCGGACGGTGGTCATCAGTCCCGCGAAACTGGCCGTGAATGGCAGTCAGGTCAAGAATACCGCTTTAGATTTTCCCGCCCCAGACTTTTTAAATTTACTGAGGCAAAAAAAACGTTCTCGAACCGCATGTTTTTGGGAAGGGGCGTCTGGAAGCCCGAGTGGGTTAAATGAAGGCGCGTAGATGAACATCGGCTCTACCAGACCAAATTGACAGCTTCCGTCAGAACCGAACGTTCATGACGGTACCGGCTTTGTGTCGGTAGGCGACGCGCGCCCACGGCAGCTATCGCCAGCCTGGTCTCATCCTGGAGGCAGGATGCTTTGCCCATGCACGCAGGAAGTTCTTCGAACTCGCCGACGTCGAGGGCGCAGCGCGCAAGAAGAGCCGCGGCGAGCGAGCCAGTCCCATCTATCCGATTGCGCTGGAGGCGGTGCAGAAGCTGGACGCCCTGTTCGACGTTGAGCGCGGTATCAACGGCAAGACACCAGCGGAGCGGCTTGCCGCCCGTCAGGAGTTGAGCGCGCCGCTGATCGCCGAACTGCACGACTGGTTGAACGCCCAACTCGCCAAGCTGTCGCGTAACCATGATCTCGCCAAGGCCATCAACTATATGCTCCGGCGCTGGGACGCCTTCACCCGCTTCCTCATCGATGGGAGGGTATGCCTCACGAACAACGCAGCGGAACGGGCGCTGCGCTGTGTGCCACTCGGGCGGAAAGCATGGCTATTTTGCGGCTCCGATCGCGGCGGTCAGCGCGCCGCCATCATGTTTTCACTCATTCAGAGCTGTCGCCTCAACGACGTCGATCCCCAGGCTTGGCTCGCTGACGTCCTCGCCCGCATCGCCGGTCATCCGGCTAATCGGCTTGGCGAGCTACTCCCATGGAATTGGAAACCAACAGCGTTGAAGCTGGAGCCGTGATCTCATAGCATCACGGCATGGAATTTGGCCCGCAACCCGAACTCATTGAATCCTCTCTTTGCCGGTCCATCGAACAGGCGGGCGTACGGCTGACCATCAACATCGTGCGGATCGCCACCGAACGCGGTTGGTCCCTCGAGGTCGTCAACGAGCACGGCACCTCGACGGTCTGGGACAATCTATTCCCCACCGACCGCGATGCCGATGCTGCATTCCGCGATGTGCTCGCTCAAGAAGGCGTCGAGGCCTTCCTCGGCAAGTAAGATGCCAAATCCCGCAGCGAACCGTCAGTAGCTGCGGTCCTCG
>NZ_JEMV01000178.1 GCF_000588875.1 Sphingobium sp. Ant17 | reverse complement strand
TTGGCGCTTATAAGTCTTTCAAGGCTAATTGCGGTACACTCGCGAACGGACGTTCAATCAATTTACAGCCCAAGAGCAGTTAGTGAATAGCTATGACCCAGATCGTATATCTCGATCAGAACGCCTGGGTAAGCCTCGCGCGTGGATCGTGGGATAAGGTACGATATCCTAGAGAGCACGCCACTCTTACCAAGGTAGTGGAAACGGTTCAGCGCAACCATATCGTCGTTCCGCTGACCTTCACCAATCTCTACGAGACCTCGAAAATCAATGTCCCGTATCGGCGTGCTAACATGGCGCGAGTGCAAGCACTAATTAGCGGTGGCACTGTGTTTCGCGATCGACGCCGGATTCTTGCGGAAACGCTTTCGGCCTATATCGCCGATAAATGCTCGATACCGAAGAAAAAGCTACCGCCATATTGGTTTATTTCCGATTTGTGGTTTGAATCGGCCGGAGACTATTCTCCAGATCGCTATGGGTTCGAGATTTCAGATCGGGTGATTGAATTTATTAGGAAAGACCCAGCACGCGCGATGTTCGACTATCTCGCGTTCAACGACGAAGCGATGCGGCTTGAAGCCGTAAAGCGCTACAGCCGAGGCTCCGCTGACCTCCTCGCCCTTATTGAGGTCCGACGCGGTATTGTAGCAAATGAAACGCTCGCATTGAGAAAGCGAGCGTACGCCGCTAGGATGATCATTAACGAGCTAGACTTCATTTTGGCGACGGCGCGTCTTCTTGGTCTTGCTTGGTCAACCGTCAGCGACATCGGATCTTCGCTAGTGCGTAGTATGATTGTAGATATCCCAGTGTTCAACGTCGAGCGTGAGTTGGTTGTCCGACTTGAGGATCAAGCCAGAACTATTTCCGAGAACGACCTGCGAGACATGATGGCTTTTATGACCGCCCTCCCCGCTGGCAGACGTAGTCGTCGCGGAAAAGCAATTCGTGAATCTTGCGCGGCAGGCGCAACTCGACAAGCGCTATGATACTACCCTGATGACCTCAATCTTCGATTTATGAGCTATGTAGAAGCCGACAGATCGGCACCTACAAGCCGCGGCTTTGGGCGCACGATGGATGCTGAAACAAGTTCAGCATGACGGTAGAGAGTGGCAGAAAGGCCTGAGCGCTAGCGCCTCTCCGCAACGGGCGGGACGAGCAAAGTGCATCCGCGCTGCCGCACACCAAGGAGGATAAACCACCAACGCCAACCGCTCCCTACCGAACTGTTCCGCTCACTCCCCACTTTACCGTCGCCTTCTGCGTCTTGGCGTTCCAGAAGATCTGGATTTTTGCTGATCGTGCAGAGGTCAAATTGGTCCACTGGGCTTCGTCGCCATCGGTGAAGATGACTTTGAGGTCGTAGTTGCAGACGGCGTTCTTGGCGTTGAAGGTGATGGGACCGAGGCGGTGTCTTCCAGCACTTCGTCTTCCATCACGTCGTCGCCCCCAGCCTTGGCCGAGGGCGGGCGAGACATAAAACTTCGGCGATGTCGTTGCCGGTCTTGTTGAACAGGGTGAAGTTCTGGTCCCCGGCGATGGCGGGCGCGGCGAGAAACAGGGCGCAGGCGCCCAGGATGATGGCAATCGGTTTCGTGAATAATCCCCCCGTGCCGATGCATGTCATCGGCGCGGGGACCGTGTAAGATAGTGCGCTGACCGTAACAAGCGTCTGTTTCGGGGCGCTTAATCCAGATTTGGCCGCAAATACCGTTCCGCCGTGTCGATATCGATGCCGCGCCGTCCGGCATATTCCTCCAACTGGTCGCGGCCGACGCGGGGCGCGCCGAAAATATTTCGGATTTGGGCGTGGCCGAAAATAGAAGCCGCTGACGGCGGCCGTGGGGGAGCATGGCGAAGCTCTCGGTCAGGGTGATGCCGGTCGCGTGATGGGCG
>NZ_JEMV01000177.1 GCF_000588875.1 Sphingobium sp. Ant17 | reverse complement strand
CAGCCACTCAATAGCCAGCGCGATCGCCTCGAGAGCCAGGGCATCCCGCTCAGCCTTTCGACGCTTGCCGATCAGATCGGTGCGATCGCTGCCGCTGTGAAGCCGGTTTTTCTGCTGCTCGAAGCGCACACGCTCGGTGCCGGGCGCCTCCACGGCGACGACACCACCGTGCCGCGCCTGGCAAAGTACAAGACCGACATCGCCCGGATGTGGACTTATGTCTGCGATGATGCGCCGTTTGCAGGTGGGCGGGCACCGGCGGCACTGTTCTACTATTCTAGGGACCGCAAGGGCGAGCACAGCCGGGGGCATCTCACTGGCTATCGGGGCATCCTTCAAGCCGACAATTATGCCGGCTATAACGCGCTTTATGACCCCCGGTCGGGCCGAAGGGACGATTACCCACGCTGCCTGTTGGGCCCATGCGAGGCGATACTTCTTCGAACTTGCCGACATCGCCACCCAGCTGAAGCGTAAACCTGGCAAGCGTGTCGTCATCTCGCCACTTGCGATTTGAGGCCGTACAGCGCATCGACCGCATCTTCGCTATCGAGCGCGATATCAACGGCAGTCCTGCCGCCGAACGGCATGCCGTGCGCCAAAATCCTGTCAGCCCCCGCTGGTCGCGGAGCTGGGTGACTGGATGCGTGAACAGCGCGGGCTGCTCTCCTCTAAGGACGCAGTCGGCAAAAAGATGGATTACATGCTCAAACGCATGGCCCGCTTTTACCGCATTCCTCGAAGATGGCCGGATATGTCTCACGAACAACGCCGCCGAACGCGCCCTGAGAGCCATTGCAAGAGGAAGAAAAGCTTGGTTGTTCGTCGGTTCTGACCGTGGCGGTGAGCGCGCCGCAATGATGTACACCCCTCATCGCCACTTGCAAACTCAACGATGTCGATCCCCTCTCTGGCTAACCGACGTGCTCACGCGGATCGCTGACATATCCCAGAACCGCCTCCATGAGTTGCTGCCATGGACCTGGAAACACCTGCGCGAAAAGATCGATACCGCTCAGGCGGCCTGATTTGCCAGCAGCGTAAACCCGATCTCACAGGAATATCGGTAGCGATACTCCTATGAGGTCTTACCTCAAAAATGCTGCGCGCCTGCGGTCCACACCGGATGCGTACGATCCACCGAATGCACGACAAACAGGTGTTTGCCGACACCTGAGCGGGGCTGTCGGCGCTTAGCGTATATCTGGGTCCGTTCTATGTACTGACCCCGAATATATCCTGCGGCGGGAAAATATCATTGCGCTGGGTAACAGTGGCACGGGCAAAACCCATGTGGCGCTCGCCCTGGGACTGGCGGCCTGCCAGAAAGGCTTCACCGTCGCGTTCACGACCGCTGCCGCTCTGGTCAACCAGTTGATGGAGGCAAGAGACGAAAAGCGGCTGCTCAAAATGCAGCGCGAGCTGGCGGCGGTGAAGCTGCTCATCGTCGATGAACTGGGCTATGTGCCGCTCTCCCCCACGGGCGCCGAACTGCTGTTCGAGACATTCTCGCAGCGCTATGAGCGTGGATCGACGATCGTCACATCCAACCTGCCGTTCGAGGACTGGACGCAGGTCCTGGGATCCGAGCGGCTCACCGGCGCGCTGCTCGATCGGCTCACGCACCACGTCAGCATCCTGGCCATGAACGGCGATAGCTACCGCCTTAAGCAGTCCGCCCGCCGCCGTGCTGCCGGGGCGGAGCAAAACCAGGCCACTCCGGTCGTCGACCCGGACACTGGCGAGATCACCGCCACCTGATCAATGACGAAAACGATATGAAGAGGCCCCGATCGGGGCCTCTTCATATCGTCAGGCCCGCATCAACAGTGGCCTGCTTTTACTCCGCCCCGGTGGCCTGGAATCTGACCGCCGTTGACAATACAGCGTAAGCGCCAAAACATCTCTTTCAGCTGCACGGTGTGAATGCAGCGGAACAGCCTGCGTGGCGACAACTACGATTGGCCGGTTGAGCGGCAACTATGATGGCCGGTAGGATCGGTTGTCTGGTCCGCTCTCCGGTCGGGGCTACGCCCCTCCCTACGATCAG
>NZ_JEMV01000176.1 GCF_000588875.1 Sphingobium sp. Ant17 | reverse complement strand
CTCGGGTGACCAGCCTTGGGCGAGGCGATCAAGGATTGTCTCGCGCAAGGCATCGTCGCGCTCCAGCCTGGTCCCTGACCACGCCGGGCATTTGCCTGCGCTTGCGCGTAGGCAGGTTGGTAGCCGACCTTGGAACCGGCATTGCGCTTCAACTCCCGCGCGATGGTCGACGGCTGGCGATCCAGAGTTGCAGCGATTTTGCGGATCGATTGCCCGGCTTCGCGAAGCCGGGCAATCGAACATCGCTCCTCAATCGATAACTGGCTGTAGTTCGACATGGCAGCACCTGTGTGAGGTGTTGCACTTCGTTTGTGAACTCACAGGGGTCCATGAGCCTCAACCTCTCAGTGACGCCCAACCGTTGAGCCAATGGATGCCGGGTCAAGCCCGGCATGACGGCAGGGGGGGGTGGGAAGGCGACTGACGGCTTCGCGCAGCAACAAGTCCATAAGCTGACATAGCATCCCCGTGCAGAACCTAGATTGCGGTGCAAAGCATTGTCGTTCATGTTCCATGAATGACCGGGGATTCCACATTTCAAAATTTCCTCACGCAGACGATGGGTGAGTTTGGCACCGTCCCTAAGCGTGGGCTGATCTACGTCTCAATGGCAGGCGCGCTATCGGCTATCACCGACCTAGTTCATTGGGGTACAGACACTAAATTCTCCGATTTGGATTATGCCCTTCTCGGCGTCGTCATATTGCCTTGGCTCGCAGCGGCATATGTTACGACCATGACAATGGTTGAAAAGCGATCAACCGTGGTGGGCTTCCTCAAGTTTACAGCCATTACCATTCTGACCTTCATGCCGATATTATCGAGCTTGACTGTTCTAGTTTACGCGTCTCGTGCAGGTCTGCACGATGGCTTGACCATTTCGACCGTCATCGCGTTGCTTCTTATCGGCTTACTGTTTTTAGCGTTCCTGCCCGCTTGGCCGATAGCGCAGGCGATTTCGACACACTTCGTAAGTCCGATGCAAATCGTAAAGGCAACGAAGGGCTATCGCTGGTCACTGATATTAGTGTTCTTTGCGGCTAGTGGCGTGAACAAACTTGTGCCTGATATGTCGTCCGCTACGAACGCCGGAGAAGCGATTGCTCTAGCCTTCTGCGGTACCGTCGTGGCCGCTGCAACGCTGGTTCTGACCGCTAGTATCGCCGTCACGGCATGGAAGTTTGCGGTACGACGGGACGCCACCCTTGACCAATAGTGAGCGTCAAGTCTGAGAGCTTTACAGCACGCGGTAAACGTCAACTATTACTTCTCATCACACATCGCTGTCCTACCGGCACATGCGCGGCTATACTCTCCCCGCGTCCCGTACACGCCGCGCCCCGACTTTCCGATAGGATCAAGGCCGCGTAATTTTATGTCGAAATCTGCGGGAAATGTGCGAAGCTAAGGGCGACGTATGAGGGGAGCCTGAGACGCATGAGTTGGACACGCCGCAAGTCGATCGAAGCGATGGACTCCGACGGGGGGACCAGCATCGCCTGGCCCGCACCCTGTCCTGGCCGCATCTGCTGGCGCTGGGCGTCGCGCGATCGTCGGCACCGGCATTCTGACGCTGATCGGCGTCGGCGCGGATCGTGCCGGGGCCTGCCGTCCTCCTCTCCTTCGCCATAGCCGGCGCGATCTGCGCCTGCGCCGCGCTCGCCTATGCCGAACTCTCGACCATGATGCCCGCCGCGGGCAGCGCCTATAGCTACTCCTATGTGGCACTGGGCGAAGGCATCGCCTGGATCGTGGGATGGAGCCTTATCCTGGAATATACCTCGTCGTCTCCACCGTCGCGGTCGGCTGGTCGGGCTATGCCGCGCCGCTGCTGACCCGGGGATCGGGTTTTTCCCTGAACTGCTGACGCAAGGCCCCGGAACTGGGGCGCCTCGTCAACCTGCCCGCCATCTTCA
>NZ_JEMV01000175.1 GCF_000588875.1 Sphingobium sp. Ant17 | reverse complement strand
TCGGCCTCTATGGCGCACGCAAGGTCTGGCACCAGATGCGCGTGAAAGGCGATAAATGGKGGCGAAATGCACGGTGGAACGATTAATGCGCGCCATGGGGCTGGCAGGCGTCCGGCGTGGAAAGAAGACGGTCACCACCGTCAGCAACCCGAATACGCCGTGTCCGCTGGACAAGGTCAATCGGGCATTTCGCGTCAGCCGGCCAAACGCCCTGTGGGTCGTCGATTTACCTACGTGCACACCTGGACGGGCTTCGTCTATGTTGCCTTCGTGATTGACGCTTTTGCCCGGCGGATCGTCGGATGGAAGGTCAGAACGTCAGCCACTGCCAACTTCGTTCTGGATGCCCTGGAGCAGGCGATCCATGCCCGTAGGCCCGGTCCCGATGATGGACTGATCCACCATAGCGACAGGGGAGTTCAATATCTTGCCATGAACTATACCCAGCGCTTGGCCGAGGCCAAACTCGTCCCCTCGGTCGGTAGCGTCGGTGATTCCTACGACAACGCCTTAGCCGAGACGATCAACGGCCTTTACAAGGCCGAGGTCATCTGGCGGCAGCGATCATGGCCAAGCGTTTCGGCCGTGGAAATGGCAACGCTGCGCTGGGTCGATTGGTACAATAATCACCGGCTCTTCGGCCCTATCGGGCACATCCCGCCCGCTGAGGCCGAAGACAATTACTATGCAGCCCTCGAGAACCTCGATATGGCTGCATAGCCAAATGAAAACTGCCTCCTGAAAACCCGGGGCGCTTCACTAGCAGGCATGCCGAGCCTGTCGATCAATCGGGCGCCGGCCTCGCCGCCTAGGCCGTGTTGACAAAAGACTTCAGCCATATCCGTGCAGCAGCGAGGTTGAGGAAGCTTTCGAACGACAGGACGGTTTGTCATAGCGGGTGGCGATGCGGCGTTGTTGCTTCAACTTGCCGAACATTCGCTCAATGCGGTTGCGATCCTTGTAGCGCCGATAGTCGGGGATGGACCGGCACTTTTGCGGGTTCGACCGGGGGTGGGATGATCGGCAAAAATGCCGCGCATGAGCAGGTTTTTCGCGGAACCGGTCGCCATCGTAACCCTTGTCGGCCAGCAATGCCTTGGGTTTGGGCAACGGCAGGGCCATCAGTTCATCCACGGCAGCGTAATCTGAAGCCTCGCCGCCAGTCAGGATGAACCCGATAGGCAGTCCTTGATTGTCGCAGCGGGCGTGGACTTTGCTCGTAAAGCCGCCGCGTGATCGACCAAAAGCCTGCGCAAGAGCCCCCCTTTTCCGCCTACTGCCGAGACATGGCCGCGAACCGTGGTGCTATCGATCATGTGCTGCCAGTCATCGGTCAGGCCCAAATCAACCAGCGTTTGCAACAGCGCATCCCAAAAAACGCCTTGCTCGGCCCAGCGTCGGAACCGCACATAGACGGAGTTCCACTTGCCGTAGCGCTCGTGCATGTCGCGCCAGGGGCAGCCGACCCGCAGCACATGAAGCATGCCGTTGAGAAAACGCCGATTATCGCCAGATGGTCGAGCCCAGCGCCCCCCGCTCGGATGGCAGCAGGGGGCCAATCAGTTCCCCACTCAGCATCCGACAAGTCCCCACGGTCCATGACTGCTCCTTAAAGAGCAGCCTTGATGATGTGGACGCCCCCGCACTGACCGGCGCTATGCTGTCGGTCGGTCACCCGAAGCAGGAACAGGAGCGTTTACGATGACGATCACAACGGTTGGGCTGGATCTGGCTAAGAGCGTCTTTCAAGCACATGGCATCGATGAGACCGGCACTGCGGTGCTGGTGAAGAAGTTGCACAGGAAGCAGATGTTGCCTTTTCTTCTCGAAGCTGCCGCCATGTCTGATTGGCGTGGAGGCGTGCGGAACGGCGCATTACTGGGCACGGACACTCGCCGCCATGGGGGCACGAAGTTCGCCTGATTCCGCCTTTCGTACGTGAAGGCCTACGTCAAGCGCGGCAAGAGTGATGCGCTGGATGCAGAGGCCTATGCGAAGCTGTACAGCGCCCACGTGCGGTTCGTGCCGACAAAAAACGGTCGAGCAGCAAGCGATATTGATGGCCCATCGC
>NZ_JEMV01000174.1 GCF_000588875.1 Sphingobium sp. Ant17 | reverse complement strand
CCACCTCGGCAGCATCATTTCAGCGGCAAAATGCATCCGCCGCCACCTCTTGAAGATCGCGTCGATCGTCTTCGGGCTGCGGCGCTCGCTCTAGGATCACCCGATCAACGCTTCCGGCATGCTCCAAAATGACGTGGCCCAATTCATGGGCAGCTGTGAAACGCTGGATATGCAATCCACGGCGGGTCGTTACCATGATGCCGCGCAAGGGGGCAGGCAGACATAGTCCCAAAGCGGAGTTCAGCGGCTTAAATACCAATGGGATGCCGAGATCTCCGATCACTTCGAAGATATCGATGAGACCGCCGCCCTCGGTCACGCGCTCCTTGAGATCAAGTTCGCGATGAACTCGCTTTGCCGCCGCGACAGCATCGAGACGGACCGCCGCTGCCGCCGACCTAGCCACGTTCTTCTCCTCGAGGTCCACGCATCTGGAGGAATTCCGCGAAACGAAGCAKTTCCGCGCGATCGTCTGACGATAACTCGGTCGCTGCGCGCGCCAATGCCTGAACACTCTCTGGAAGCGGTGGTAACTCGGCGGAGCCGGTTAGGGCTTCGATAGATTGGCCGTAAACCTGAGAAAACCGCCCCAACTCGACCGCATCGACTTTTCGGCGGCCATTCTCAACCAACGAGAGTGCCGACCGAGAAATACCAATCGCGTCAGCCGCTTCCTCCTGCTTCAGCTCCAGATATTCGCGGGCTTGGCGCAACCGCTCTCCGATCGCACGCCACTTGTCGGATTCATCACTCATTGCAGACCCTTCACGCCGGCTCTAATGCTTTGACCGGCTTTGCTTTTTTTACTTTAATGTCGCCGATAAAAACCCGCTCGAGTTTCGGCATGAGATCGGCAATCATCTCATCGCAGCTAGCATAGCCCCCAGGCTGTATGATTTCAGGCGGCAATTCGATGTTAAGCACCTTCTTGGTAATAACTGTGGCGTCCACAACTCGCTTGGAATCGATGGCCGGACAGGTCCCCATGATGGAACCTCCGCTACCCGAGGGTGCCGCCGCAGCAATCGAACCATCGATTGATTCCGTTTCTTCCTCGAACCATGCTTCCAACTCAGACACGAGTTCCTTCGCCTTCGAGGCGAAGATCGCTTTTGAGCTCTTCTTTTGGTAGCCGTCATGATTACCTCAGTTTCGAAATTTTCCAAACAAAAAATATGAAACTCTCTGCGCGAAAAATGTCAACATCAGAATATGGTGACTGTTCCATAGGAGATGCGATGTAGGATCGATGTGTCACGCATCCTCTGGGAAGCGCGGCGTGCATTTTTTGTGCGGTCACTAGTAGGCCAACGCCGCTGAGCCCCAACTGGATTTCGGCATTGCGGTCGGCAGCGGTTTTGAGACAGTCAGCCGCCAGCTTAACGACCGAAATGGTGCACAAAGCGACCGTTAAACCGTGGAGGACAGTGTTTGAAGGCGTCGCTTCGCTCCAATGCGGAGGCGGACTGCCCAATTCTTAGTATTATCGAGAGRTGAGCGACCTACGGTATCAGGATGGAGCTAAGCGGCGAGCTACGACCGATGTTGGGGCGCGAAGCCGCCATCGTACATCCCGGCTCGAATGTCCGCTATCCCGTTGTCGTTTTCTCCAGACCGGACCGAGCAGAATGTCCCAATTGTGGTCAAAATTCGGCACCAAGGCCGGACTGAATATTGACCACAAGAAAAAGACCCTGCCCGCATGGTCTCACACAAAGTTGACACCGGTTCGTCAAATTGTCCGGTCAACGCCTGTTTCGATTGATCAGCTGTCGCAGGTCGTCCGGATCGAGTAGGTAGATGTTCCGATCTTCACGATCTCGATGTCGCCCGACTGGATCAATTCATAGAGCTTCGATCGCCAATGCCCGTCATTCTGATGGCGGCGGGTATCCGGACAGTCAGAGGTTCTGGCGGACTGTCAGAAATGGGTTGAGGTTCGTTCTGGGTGTGATGCGGCAGTCCCCGCCGCGTTCTGATCACATGTACCATGATGCTGTTCCTTGATGCTGGAGATGTCAGGCAGGATTGGCGCGTCGCTGGGACCGCCTGGTCTGCTGACCG
>NZ_JEMV01000173.1 GCF_000588875.1 Sphingobium sp. Ant17 | reverse complement strand
GAATTTCTGGCCCGCTGCGTAGCGAGATCGACTTGACGTTGCGCCTCGACGATGCCCTTGGTGCGCGCGCGCTCATTGAGGCGATTCACCAATGCCTCACTCAGATCGAGCAGTTGCCTATTGATTATATAGGCATCTTGTGGGGTGAACGCTTCGACCTTGATGACTGCGGTTCCGGCTTCGGTGTCCATGAGTGCATCGACCCGCTTGCCATAATATTTGAACAGGCTTTCAAAGCTATTGTCAGAGAAAGGCAGGGGAAAGCGGCTCAGCATATCAGCTTGGGATGTCGCGAACTTGTCTTTGACATCGACGTTTTTTTTTTTTTTTTTTTTCCAATGCCTTTAGCGCGCCCGGGAGCGGACGTAAGTCAGCACCTCGTTTAGTCTGCTCCTGCCCGCCCGACAGGCCTGTAGTCTGTACCAAATTGGCAAGCGTCGACGTCTGGCCGCGTTTTCTGATCCGGGCTTTTGATGACGAAGCGTGATTCCGAAACATAGATGTCGGACGCGATCAGGCCGTAATAGAGCATTGCCAGCAGCGTGGGGCAAAAGCGAACAAAAATCAGAAACCAGCGTCGCTTTTTGAGCCACTGCGATAAGGCAGAATGCTGAGTGGGCATGTCGGTATCGACGGGAAAGGTGGGGTTGGCGTTCATAAATCTGCGCGGCGCCTTTAAGCGGATACAAGCGGCTATGCGCTAGGCGAACATGGGCAAAGGTGCAAGACCAAGCGCGTGTGGCCGCAAGCCCAAGAGGAACTATTGTCCATTGTTCGATCGTGATGCTAAGGCGTTGCGCTCACAAGCAGCCAGCCTTTCGAGACCACTATCCATGTATCTAAAGAAAATCGTATGTTTGGCCCTGTTCCCGGGGCTTGCAGGCTGCGCCACACTGCCCTCGAGCGGTCCAACCGGTAAGCAGATTGAGAGGTCCGCGATCGCTCCGAAGGATGGCTCGCCCATCCGGTTAGTCCAGATCCAGTCCGCAACCGGGATACCCGTCGCCCCTGACATTGCTAAACCCGTCGCAAGTCTCCCTGAAATCACCCAGACGCCAACCGACATGGTAGGGCCGGGCGATGTCCTCGACATCAACATCTACGAGGCCGGCGTTTTTTTTTTACCCTGTTTAGCGGTGGCGGCAATTCCGGCGGTCAAGGCCAATGATGGCGATCCGGGCGTCCAAGTTCAAAAGTTGCCGCCAATGCGCGTCGATGACGGGGGCGATATCACCATACCCTATGCCGGCACGCTCAATGTTGCAGGCCTTACCACGGGGGAGGTTGAGGCCATGATCCGCAATGCGCTGAAAGGCTTGTCGCAAAATCCCCAGGTTTTGGTGGCTCTTTGACCAGGCCATCACCAATTCGATCATCATTGGCGGTGAAGTAGCAAAGCCAGGACGTCTCGTGCTTCAGACGAACCGCGAAAGCCTGTCAGACGTGATTGCGCTTGCAGGCGGCTATCGCRGCAGTTCGAAGGACCTCATGGTGCGCATCATGCGCGGAGCCTCCAGCGCGGACGTTCGTATCAACGATATGGTAAATAACAGCACTTGACGTGCGCATCCGTCCAGGCGATCGACTAATGCTGGTAGATGATCCGCGAACATACTCCATTCTGGGCGCTTCGGGTCGAGTAGARCAAGTACCCTTCA
Organism: Sphingobium sp. Ant17; assembly: GCF_000588875.1. Taxonomy (GTDB): domain Bacteria; phylum Pseudomonadota; class Alphaproteobacteria; order Sphingomonadales; family Sphingomonadaceae; genus Sphingobium. The sequence goes on along the minus strand of NZ_JEMV01000173.1, from coordinate 404 downwards.
GGCGTTCGTCCGTATCTTTGGCAGAGGCGGTTGCAACCGCTGGCGGCACCAACCCCAATCTCGGTGATCCCGCCGCCATCTTTTTGTTCCGCTATGTCCGGGACGAGAGCGGCAACGAAGTGCAGTCTATCATCTCAATATGATGCAGACAGGCTCCTATTTTCTTGGCGCAGAAATTTGTGATGCAAGACAAAGATGTGCTCTATTTTGGTAATGCGGCGGCTAACCAGCCCAGCAAGCTCGTTCAACTCATTAGCCAGCTCTTCTCACCGGTCCTGACGGTGACCAGTGCTGTGTCGGTGATCCAGAACAGCAATAACTGATCGAAATCAGTCGCACTTTTCAGGAGAACATATGGAAGTCCAGACCTACGATATCGCAGGCGTTACGCTTCTGACCCCTCG
>NZ_JEMV01000172.1 GCF_000588875.1 Sphingobium sp. Ant17 | reverse complement strand
TTCCCGAGGATAGACCCAAGCGTTTCAAGGTTGGGTAGCCGTGCGCCATTAACGGCCAGAGCCTTTGGCGCGAGTGCAACAGGATTGCTACCTACCAACTTGAAGCCAAATGTCTTAGAGATGTCGACATTCGCTATTTGCGCGCGTCTTCGATCCGTCGATGAAATGACTCGCTTGGGAAGAAATTGGTGCAGCGCATGGTAGATAAGCCGAACAATGTCGGAGATCATTACGATCAGCTTCGGCCCCCAATAGTTCGGTCTGAAGGTCTTACGGACAGCGAACGTTACCTCGCCAAGCTTGCCGATGATACGTTTCTGAACCTCTGGTCCTACCCAAATCCCCATCGATCTCAGAAGTTAGGCGGCAATGGTGACGGCAAAGAGCTGTGCGATCTGCTCATCGTTTGCGATCCACATGTCCTGATCTTTTCGGACAAGCAGGTCCGGTGGACGGACAAGCCGGTTGAGGTTGCATGGGCCCGATGGGCGCGAGGAGCGATCCAGGATGCGGCTAAGCAACTAAAAGGGGCTGAGCGCTGGATCAACGAATTTCCCGACCGGCTTTTCCTAGACAAGCTTTGCGAAGTTCCTTTGCCGCTTGCTTTCCCACCAGCAGAGCGCCGCAAGGTCCATCGAATTATCGTAGCGAGGGGGGCTGAAGAAGCCGGACGCAAGCACTTTGAGGGCGGTCTAGGAACCTTTGTCATTCGTCCATCGATCAAAGGGCCCGATCATTTCAATCGGGATGCAGCCTCGTTCGAGCCGTTTGCTGTTGGTGACATCGACCCATCAAGCCATTTCGTGCATGTTTTCGATCCAGTGTCTCTCGATATCGTGATGCAAGAACTCGATACGATTTCGGATTTCACGGAGTACCTTGATAAAAGAGCTGCCTTCATCCGTTCCGGAAAACTTAGCGGTGCCCACGGTGAGGAAGACCTCCTCGCCTATTATGCAATTCGAATAAACGATGAAGGTGATCACGACTTCACGGCTCCGGAAGGCCGTTCCTGGGACGAGGTAGAGGCGGTAACTATAGGTTCAGGACACTGGACCCGCTATATCAAGCATCCGCAAAGTCTGGCGAAAAAGGCGGCTGACCAAATATCATATGCTTGGGATGGCCTCATTGAGATTTTTACCAAACATCTTTTAGGTGGAACTTCGATAGTTCTGCCAGGGCATACCTACTCGCTGACAAACAGCGAAATCGCTGTTCGTCATATGGCGTTGCAGAACCGTTATATCCGTCGTGCTCACAGTGAGGCAATCCGAGGTGCGCTAGAATATGGTCGAGATCAGGATGTCTTTTTCAGGGCGATGATCTCTCCGAAGGTCTCTAAGAAGTGCGAGACGGGGTTCTTCTTCCTCACGTTGAAGTATCTGCGCTGGATGGACGCGAAAGGCGGGTACGAAAAATACCGCCAGATGCGGGCGTTCTATCTTCAATGTTACGCCCAAGCACTCCTCATGAAACACAGCCATCTTAAGCGGATTATCGGCATAGCGATGGAGCCACCGGGGCAGAATGGAGGCTCTTCCGAAGACATCATCTATACTGAACAAGCAAAATGGACTGATGCAGATCGCAGACAGGTTCGGAAAGATTGCTCAAGCCTGGGCATCATGGGTAATTTGAAGCGGAGGAACTATCGCGGCAAAGAGTACCCTGAGGCCAATAGAAGCAGCACATTGCAATCGACTGGAAATCGCAAACAGCGTCGGATGGACGCGGCCCGTAAGAGAAACGGCTAAATGGCTTATCCAGGGGTGCGTCAGCGCTTGGATCGCAAATCAATGCAAGCCCGCTTCCTCTTTTGAGCCTTGTCGCGACGCGGCAAGCAATCCGGGGGCGGTGGCCG
>NZ_JEMV01000171.1 GCF_000588875.1 Sphingobium sp. Ant17 | reverse complement strand
CCCTTTTGACGACGGACCTTAGCACCCGCCGTCTGTCTGCCGGACTAGACTCGTTGGTATTCGGAGTTTGGTTAGTGTTGGTAGATCTCGCGACCCCCGCAACCATCCAGTGCTCTACCCCCAACGGCAATCATCCGACGCTCTACCTCAATAGATTTTCGCGGAGAACCAGCTATTTCCCGGCTTGATTTGGCCTTTCACCCCTAAGCACAACTCATCCGACAATTTTTTCAACATTGAACGGTTCGGTCCTCCAGTGCGTGTTACCGCACCTTCAACCTGGTCATGCATAGATCGCCGGGTTTCGGGGTCTAAATGCATCAAAACTCTATCGCCCCTATTCAGACTCGCTTTTCGCTGCGCCTACACCTAACGGCTTAAGCTTGCTTGATACACTAAGTCACAGACCCATTATGCAAGAGGTACGCGGTCAGATCTCAAGGATCCTCCCACTGCTTGTAGGCATCCGGTTTCAGGTACTGTTTCACTCCCCTCATCGGGGTGCTTTTCACCTTTCCCTCACGGTACTGGTTCACTATCGGTCATGTACGAGTATTTAGGCTTGGAGGGTGGTCCCCCCATGTTCAGACAGAGTTTCACGTGCTCCGCCCTACTCGAGTCCTGATGCTTTGCTTTCACATACGGGGCTGTCACCCGCTATGGCGTGCCTTTCCAGACACTTCTGTTAACTAAGCACCAGGCACTGGCCTGGTCCGCGTTCGCTCGCCACTACTAACGGAATCTCGGTTGATGTCTTTTCCTCCGGGTACTGAGATGTTTCAGTTCTCCGGGTTCGCCTCACCAAAGCCTATTTTATTCAGCTTAGTGATACCTTTCCCATTTAACACGGGGCCAGCATTGCTGCTGGACCAGTCTTAAATGGTGAAGGTGGGTTGTCCCATTCGGAAATCGCGGGATCAAAGCTTGCTCACAGCTCCCCCACGCTTATCGCAGCGTGCCACGTCCTTCATCGCCTGTACATGCCAAGGCATTCACCAGATGCCCTTACCTCACGCTTGAGAGTCCACACCACCAACGACAGCACTGGAAGATGATCAAGTGCTTGAATGTCGTTCGATACGGTATGGTTATTAAACTCAGCCAGATAATCATTTTAGTGTACGACTTGTCGATCGACCTTCATCCGCCCAGCCTTGCGGCCAAACGCATAAAAACCAATCCCATGTCGCCACGGCATCGATTAAAAAACCCATTCACAATGTCAAAGAGAGGCGCTTGCGCCTCATATTGCCGGACGTGTCCGGCAAACTGCTGTCTTCATCTCTGGAAATATCGAGGGGATGGTGGAGCCTATCGGGATCGAACCGATGACCTGATGCTTGCAAAGCAACCGCTCTCCCAGCTGAGCTAAGGCCCCACATCAAATGGTGGGCCGGGGAGGAGTTGAACCTCCGACCTCACGCTTATCAGGCGTGCGCTCTAACCACCTGAGCTACCGGCCCATCGCTACCACAAGCAGACCGTAAACGGCCGCGGGGCGGCGTGAGCCTGCTCAGGCAGATACGTCTCGCTAGAGACGTATTTTCCAGGATGAAGGGACATGAGGACGGCGGCAATGTTCTTTGGAAATGACGAAGCTCTTCCAACCAAGCCAAGTTTCCTTGGGGCTGGCGCTTTCGTCACGATCCTTAGAAAGGAGGTGATCCAGCCGCAGGTTCCCCTACGGCTACCTTGTTACGACTTCACCCCAGTCTCTAAACCCACCGTGGTCACCTGCCTCTCTTGCGAGTTAGCGCAGTGCCTTCGGGTGAATCCAAATCCCATGGTGTGACGGGCGGTGTGTACAAGGCCTGGGAACGTATTCACCGCGGCATGCTGATCCGCGATTACTAGCGATTCCGCCTTCATGCTCTCGAGTTGCAGAGAACAATCCGAACTGAGACGACTTTTGGAGATTAGCTACCGCTCGCACGGTTGCAGCCCACTGTAGTCGCCATTGTAGCACGTGTGTAGCCCAGCGCGTAAAGG
>NZ_JEMV01000170.1 GCF_000588875.1 Sphingobium sp. Ant17 | reverse complement strand
GTTAAATCATAGTGTTATGCCACATCCGCCAACTAGTGATTTCGGTCGTAGGACAGCCTTGATCGGCGATAACTCCGTGTTTAAAAATTGCGCGAAACGGCCACCACGCCGAACATGCGCTCAATGCAGTGCGCTAGCGTACCATCCGTCTGACCCTCCTCCAAGGGAAAATCCTCCCATTCGAGGTCGGCGCTTAGAATCGGCAGTATGGCATCTGTCCGAGCCCAGAACATCGAGCCTGCGGGAAAGTCAAAAATAATTATCAGGTATATTTTTTTAAGCCAAACCGACTCGACCACGCCTGAGCAACACCTTTGTTTGCTAACCAAGTATGTGCCATGTAGGGTAAATTATAAAAGCTTTGAGGATATATAATTCCGTAGCGAGAGTCCTTGAGTTCATTCAAAATATAGTTGATGCGCTTCTTTGACGGAAATAGCCCATCGATGATGTACTGACGCCAGCCGTCCGTAGCCCCTTTATTGTATAGAGATTTCTTGGTATGCAAATGCGCTACAACGTCGTAGGTGGCAAGTAGCGGACCAAAACTCTACGACGAACGGCGCAATATCGCGCCCCCCTGTTTGGAACAATACGAACGTCGACACGATCTAACTTTTGCAATTCTAGAAAAATCCGACAAGCGCCTCTTGACGCGTTTGATTCATCAGGTACCGAAATATAAAAGGTCAAAATTTTAACTGGCATTCGGTTTAAGGATATCGCTATCTCTTCAATTAAGTTTGCATAATAAAACATGCACTTTGAATAGCAATTGATTTGTGATTTTTGGCGCATTTTCGGCCTCGCCTAAAATTGATCAGGTCCGCGTGCGCATGCTTTCCATGCACTCGCCTATAGTCTACCTCAAAATTTTAAATTCGCTCGTATCCAGTTTTTTACTGGATGACCTTTTTATGAGATTCAGAAGTTCGTCAGGTTTCAAACGCTCGGCCAGTAAACGCATCAAAAGTTAGCAGACGGGGCGTCGACCAATCCTTTGTCCCAACCAAAGATAGTGGTAGGCCGGATCCATAGTAGATATTTTCACGTCAGGATATTCATGCCGGTACCAAGCGCTATCGAACTGGCTCCATTTTCTGACAATATCTATTTGCTCTTGACTGAACTTCAACTTCATTAGCTAGACCTCCTGTATAAGTAGCGTGCAGCCGAAGAAGCTCGCGCGGCATCGGGGGTGATCGCCCCTCTCAGTAAGGGCTAAGAATGCAGTGGAGCCGACAAGACCGCTCGAATGTCGGCAAGTTACAACAAAGCTCTAAAGCGTAGTGCTGCCGATTGGTTTTTCCGACCAGAGGCACGGCACCCGTTCGAAAACGGTCATTCAGCAATTACTCCGCCTCACTCTTGAGAACGAAGGTCATTCACCCGCCCTTCCCGCATTCCATGACGAACGTAATGGAATAAAGGATCCTGTCCAGAATTTTGCTACGTCTGGGGTAACGTGAAAACATAACGCTTAGCGTCAAAACAGATTTTTTTCTAAGTATTCTCTTGTGAAAGAGCTTACGCTGTATTGGAGGTATAAGCATAAACCACCAAGCGGGCCTACGTAGAAATAAAACGCTGAGCGAGACCAGCCAATCTATATCATTTTTTTGTCGTTGCTCAGCCAGTTCACTTGCGTGTAACAGCTTTGAAACAGCCGAAATTTCAGTATCGCGCCGGGCAAGACTTTCTTCCAATCGTCTTTTTTCATCTGTAAGGGCCCTCAAGCGCGCTTCCAAATCATCAACGCGATTTTGAAGCGGAGGGGCGTCCAGATAAAACTGGGCTGCCCGTTCATTGGCGATGCTCTGGTCTTTGAAACCAAGCCGCGATCCCGCAAGATTGAGCACGTGCCATAACTTTAGCCTTGCACCGTGAAACGATCTAAATGCGATTGGAAATCGCGGCCTTATGGGTTTCGCAGTCATTGTTCACTCGCCTCAATGTGCCCGTACAACCCTATAAATGGTGTACGGTGCAGCAGCAAGCGCTGCCTCTGCGGGATATTAGCTGGAACCAAGCGCAGGGAGCACCCCCCCAGCCATGACGCCRTCACCTCGCTTGCGCGCGGTGATCGGCAACCCCTCATGATGTGGCGGAAAAATGCCGTAAGCGGGCA
>NZ_JEMV01000169.1 GCF_000588875.1 Sphingobium sp. Ant17 | reverse complement strand
AATAATTGCCGCCCGATGCGTTCGCGGTGCTCGACCCGCCGTTGCCGCCGCCGCCGCCGACCGACTGCGCGAACACGCCATTCGACAGGTCGCCGGTGGTCGCGATGCGTGCCGCGTTTTTCGACCAGCACCCGGCCGCCATGGCCGCCCGCGCCGCCGCTGCCGCCGATGCTGAGCGAAGCGCCAGCGCCATTGTCGGCCTTCTCGTCCGAAGCGGGCGGGCCGGAGGTCGCGAGCTGCGCTGCGGTCGATACCGATGCGCCGGTGTTGGTCTGCTGAGCAAAGCCGCTGCCGCYGTAGGATGCCGCACCGCCATTGMGMSCGCCATGSCATMYTYGYYGSTCGACGCGMTGGCATCGGACCRGCCGCCATTGCCGCCGCCGCCGCCGACCGATTGCGCGTAGATTGCCGACGCGGCGTTGCCGTAGGTGGTGATCGAGCCCGAATTGGGCATCGCGATCGAGGCCACGCCGGCCAGCGGCTTGTCGGTGCGGCCTGCCGCATAGCCGGATGTCACATAATCCCTCGCGGCAGCGGTCAGGTCATCGCCGAACTTTGCGTTCACGTCGGAATAGTTCGCCAGATATTGGCGGACGTTGAAGCCGTTCGAGTTTCGGCCCTCACGGATGCTGCTGGTGAGGAAATGCTCGAATCCATAGGTCGGATTGTCGCCGATATTGCGGACCAGGTCGCTCCACGACGCGATATATTCATACGGGTTGAAATTGACCGCGACGGTGCCGCCATTGCCGCCCACGCCGCCGCCACCGCCCACCGAGACGGCGACCGATCCGGTGCCCGAAATCGAGTTGGCATAGGCCGAACCGCCATTGCCGCCGCTGCCGCCGACCGATTGCGCCAGGATGCCGATCGACTGATCGCCGCTGCCGATGCTGCCCGGCGTCACCGCTGCGCCGGTGGTGATGTTGCCGAACTGGTTGACCGTGACGCTGCCTGCATCGCCGCCCGCAGCGCCCGCGCCGCCGATCGCGACCGAGGCCGAAAGCGACGTGTTCTTGCTGTTGCCGCCGCCCGCAGTGACGCTGAAGGCCGCGGCATTGCCGCCATTGCCGCCACCGCCGCCGATCGACTGGGCGATGATCCCGATCGAGGACAGGCCCGATGTGACGATTTCGCCGGTGCTTTGGACGGCGACTGCCTTGGCGATCTGACCCGTGCCGCCATTGCCGCCGGTCGCGCCCGCTGCGCCGACCGACAGCGGAACACGCGGAAAGCCCGTGGCGATTGCGCCGGACAGCGCCGACCCGCCATTGCCGCCGCTGCCGCCGATCGATTGCGCCAGAATGCCGGTGGAAAGGTCGCCCCTGGTGACGATCCGGCCGTTGCTGATGAGGTCGACGGTTCCGGCAGCACTGCCGTTGCCGCCCGCACCGCCAACCGAAATCGCGGGCGCGACAACAGCCGCCCCGGCCAGCGCGGCACTGAACCCGCCGCTGCCGCCATTGCCGCCGATCGATTGCGCCAGCAGGCCGACCGACAGCGATCCATTGGTCGTGACCGACTGGTCCGAAATCAGCTTGACGTTCCCGGCACGCCCGCCTGCGCCGCCCGATCCGCCAAGCGAAACCGACACCGCACTCAGCGCGCCAATCGCGCCGGAGAACGCCCATCCGCCATTGCCGCCATTGCCGCCGATCGACTGGGCGACCGCACCGTTGGACTGGTTGCCAGTGGTGATGACCGCGCGGTTGCGATCGGCCAGCGACAGCATGACATCGCCCGCAAAGCCGCCAACGCCGCCATCGCCGCCGATTGCGGCGCTCAGGCCCAAGGTGCCGCCAAAGCCGCCGGCGATCGCGAAGCCGCCATTGCCGCCATGCCCGCCAAGGCTTTGCGCCACGACGGCCGAGGACATGTCGCCGGTGATCGTCGTATTGCCGAACTGCGCAACGGTGACGGCGCTCGCACGCCCGCCAAAGCCGCCATTGCCGCCCAGCGAAAGCGACCCCGAAACGCCAGGGCTATAGCCGCCCGCAATGGCGAAGCCGCCGCTGCCGCCCGAACCACCGATCGATTGCGCCAGGATGCCGCCGGCATTGCCGGTCGTCGCGGCCTTCGTCGTGATGTCCCCCGAACTCCAGACATTGACGGTGCCGGCACCGCCGCCGATGCCGCCCGAACCGCCAAGCCCGATGCTGGCGGCCAGCGTGCCGCCATAGCTGCCCGCCACCGCAAAGCCGCCGCTGCCACCGCCGCCGCCGATCGACTGCGCCTGCAATG
>NZ_JEMV01000168.1 GCF_000588875.1 Sphingobium sp. Ant17 | reverse complement strand
TGCGCGGTTTCAACCTCGACCATGGGTCTGACTTCACCACCTATATCGATGAACTGCAGATGAACTTTCGCACACACGGACACGGTCACGGCTATCTCGACCTCAACGGCCTCATTCCGGAGATCGTGGGGCCGGGGAGGATTTTTCGTAAAAGGGGCCCTATCGCGCCGACGGCGGTGATTTCGCTCTGGCGGGAGCAGCCTATATGATGACCATCAAGGGTTACCACCGGCCGTGGGCATCGGCCGAGGCTGGTTCATATGGTTGGCGCCGCGTCGCCGTAGGCGGAACAGTGCACGACGTGGGCGTGGGAGATCTCACGCTTGTCGCTCAGGCCAAGACCTACGACGGACCGTGGCAGGAAACTGAACGTCTTCGCCATTACTCGGGTTTCGCGAAATATAGCATGCCGAGCGGTGCGGGCACATTGGAGGCATCTCTCCATGCCTACCGGGCGACATGGCACCCTACCGAGCAAATCCCGGAGCGCATTATCGGCACGGCGTTGTGTGCGGATGTGTTCTGCTCTCCAGATCCTTCCGCGCGGGGTGAGACGACGCGCCAGGTGGCTAACATCGCGGTCAAGCAACCGACATGGCGCGCCAATGTCTATGCCCAGTTTTACGACTGGTCGATGTTGTCGAACCCCACTTACACCGATCCGGATGGCACAAGCGCGCAGATCAAGCAGTTCGACCGGCATTGGGTACTAGGGCTGTCCGCTCAAAAAAAAAAAAAATTGGGAAATCGCTGACAGTCTGGCTGTGAGCCTTGGCACCGAAAACAGATACGATGCCATCGGGAATGTTGGTGTCGATCGAACGGCTGTCCGCACATTTCTTGAATCTCTCGGGCACTATCAGGTCGGGGAATTGTCTTCCGCGCTCTACGGCGAAGTCGCTTGGAAACTCTTGGCTGGACTGCGTGTGACAGGTGGTCTTCGCGGGGACTATTATCACTATTCCGTGCGTGCACGAGATGTGGTTGCGGCGTCGCTGGGAGAAGGCAGTGGCTCGGCGTCGATTCTCTCACCTAAGGTCTCGATCGCCTATCAGGTTACGCCGCAACTTGAACTCTACGCCAACTGGGTCCGTGGATTCCATTCCAACGACGTTCGGGGTGCGGTAAACAGGGGCACGCCTGTTCCGGTTCTCGTTCGCGGCATCGGCAAGGAACTGGGGGGACGCCTTCAATTCTCCGGGGTCACGTTAACCGCGACTTACTGGTGGCTGCATGTCGGCAGCGAGCTTCGTTTCATTGGCGATTCCAATGCTGTTGAACGTCGGGTGCCAGTGGGTGTCATGGCTATGAAATCGTCGCCTTCTGGCGGCCGTTCCCGTGGCTTGCGCTTGATGGAAACTATACTGCCAGCCATGCCCGCTTCGACAATGGCGATCACATCCCTAATGCATTTGAGAACGCGGCTTCAGCCGGTGCCGCCATCATTCTTGATCCCTGGGAAGCCAGCATTCGGGTGCGCCACCTCGGACCTTCTCCGCTTGTCGAGGACAACAGTGTCCGGGGATCGGGGGCAGCACCGTCATGAATGCCCGCGCCGCGTGGACGGGCAAGAAGGTCGAGATATTTGGAGAAGTGCTGAACATCTTCGACAGCCGGGACAAGGACATCGCCTATTATTACGAGTCCTACATCCCCGCCTTTGATGCAGGTGCTCCGGTGGAAGGCCGGTTGAGTCGTGTGGTCGAGCCTCGAACCGTGAGGATTGGCGCAAAGGTCAATTTCTAGCGAAATCCCTTGATGGGCGGCGCTGCAGCACGTCTGCTGCGCCATCCTCCGTTTGTACATCTTATCGCGAGCCACATCATGCCCTCACGAAGACACTGCCATCCCTGTCTCTGCGCCTACGAATTGGTGCCTTGTTTGCCGGATTGATCGCCGCCAACATTGGCGTCTGGGTCTGGGCATTCAGCCTGTTTCATGCGCAGCCGTTAATGCTCGGCACCGCTGTGCTTGCCTGGGGGCTTGGCCTGCGCCATGCGGTCGATGCCGATCATATTGCGGCCATCGACAATGTGACGCGCAAACTGATGCAGGATGGTCAGCGCCCCGGGTTTTCGGCCGGCTTTCTGGTTTTGCGATCGGGGCATTTCCGGGGATCATTGCCATAGCATCGATCATCATTGCGGTGACGGCCAGCGCGCTGTCGCAGTTCGGCGCCTTCAAGG
>NZ_JEMV01000167.1 GCF_000588875.1 Sphingobium sp. Ant17 | reverse complement strand
CCCGATCCCTCACCCAGCAAGGCTTCGACGGGTTTCAGGTCCACAAGCTTGCGATTGCGGGCGAAGGGCGCACCGCGCCCCGACCCCGTCAGCGAATATGTCACAAGTTGCACCTCCCGATTGCCAGCCCAAGAGGCCACGATCGCGTCGAAGCCCTTGCGCTGCGCRGTCGTCACCAGCGTCATATGCGGGATRCGTTCGAGGATCGTGTCGAGYCGATCCCAGAGCAATTGCCAGTCATGCCATTCCGCATGGCCTGAGGCGATAACGATCGGTCCACGGGGACGGTACCGCTCSCGTTCGGCCAGTTCSCGGGCGCGCAGGAAATCCTGTATCGAYACYTGCGTRGCGGTAGCSGCCTTCGAGACRCGCGATCCRCGMGCCGGCGACCAGGGRCGACCMGAYAGCACGYGGAAAGTTTCGGCGGCATAATCGCGCATACACTCGACCGCCTCGCGCTGTTCGGTCAGCGACTGGCACAGGAGCTGTTTCTCCTCCAGTTCGCTGTTGAAGACCTCGGARGGCTCGATCCGCCGGATCATATCGCGCAGCTCATGRGCCAGCATGTCTTCCTGTCGTTCAAGCTTGCCAGCGACGAAGTGGAAGCTGTTGACCATGCCCCAGGCGATCTCGGGTGCGAGCGCGTCGAGGCGGGTATCGGTCAAGAGATCGAAGATGGTGGCGATCACACCCCGCGCAATCGGCCTGCGCGTGGAGCGGTTCGGGCATATCATGCTCGCCCCGGCTCGTCGCCCCGGCGTGATGATCGAAAGCGGGGATGGGGATCGCCAAAAAGCGCGTTTTGAAGTCGGGGTGTCGCCGTCATCTGTGCAAACAGTGTCGGCAGGTCTGCGAAGTGGCTGATACGCCGCGAATGGTCATGGGTCATGGTACTTTCTCCTCATCATGGRAAAAGGAAAAAAGGGGGCGCGAACGCTCAAAAAGCGTCCCGCCCCCATTATGTCGGATCAGTGCATGCTTGCCCGTGCACTGGCGAAAGCGGTTGAGCGCGTCAGGACGGCCTCGACGATTTGCGCCGCATGGGGGCGCAAAGGGCGTGCCTTCGAGCAGGTCATAGATAGCAGCGATGATCTCGCCGCATGTAACGCCGCCAGGTATCTCCGGCGAGCGGACCGCAAGCGTGTTTTGGGGTGCCAGCAGATCCCGGATAGCGGGACTGGCGATGATCGCGGCGCAGAGCGCCGAGAGATCGGACAGCGGCGCGATGTCATGAAAAGAAGGAAGCGGCATGGACTGTCTCCTCATGCGAAGAAAGGAAAAGGGCCGGGGAGGCCTGACGCCTCGGCCCGGAACGGGTTCCGATCAACGGGTGATCAGAACGGGTCCTCCTCGCCAAACGGCGCACCCGCACCGGCCAGTTCGCCGTCAGCCCCTGCGGTGCTGTCGCCGAAGCCGCCTTCGTCGCGCGAACCGCGATCGTCATAATTGGTGCGGCTGGTCCCCATGCTGCCCCCGAAGTCGGAGCGCATGGTGTCGCGCCGCCATGCGACCATGTAGCCGCCATGATCGGCCGGGAAGAGCGCGATCGGCAGCGGTTCAGGGAGGCTGGGGATCGTCGATATTGCCGGCAAGGAAGACCTCGCCGGTGCGCTTGGACGCAGCCTCCCACARTGCGCCGACCTGAACCCAGCGACGCGCGACGTTGAGCGCCAGGATCTGACGGACGGCCTTCTCATTCTCGCTCATGACCTTGCGCAGCCCGATGCGCGGGAGATCGATCGTGCGGGTGGCGATCGAGCCCGTCAGGCGGCCGTTCTGATTGAAGATTTCACCGATGTTCATCGTCTTGACCTTTCGAATGTCGCTCGAAATCCATTTTCCGGCGACACCCCCCCCGTCCCTTCTCTCCTCTCTGTCCCCGACCTTGCCCCGCGGGCCGCCCCGTCCCGAGAACAGCGCTCCACATCCTCCGGCGCGACGCTTCCCCCGTCCCCCTCCACCCCGCAACGCCCCTGCCAGCCCAAAAATTCTGCGCAAACCTGCAGCACAACGAGGCCCGAATGCAGACGAGCAGGCGACGGCCACGTTGAATTGGGGGATGAGGCTGGAGGCGTGGCGGTAGCCGCGTTGGCGCCAGGGTCGAGCGGGTAGCGGTAGCAGAGCGCGAGGCGAGATCGGGCGGTCCCTACAGGCAGAACCGACGGCCTTGCGATGACCGGCACGGATCGGTGCGTTTCCAGTCTCGCGAGCGATCAGCTGATGGCGGCGGACCGCATGGCGGAA
>NZ_JEMV01000166.1 GCF_000588875.1 Sphingobium sp. Ant17 | reverse complement strand
TTCATCTTGCATGTACTTGCGCCGCGGATTCAAGAGTTCTGCGCAGCTACCCAGAAGTGACGGTCAAGCTGTCGATGACCGATACGCTGGTGGATCTGATATCGGCTCATGCCGATGTTGCCATCCGCTTCGGCCAGCTTAAGGATTCATCCGTTCTGTTTCGGGAGATTGGGCAAGTCGGCATGGGCGCTTGGTGGGGGGCGCCCTCGCTGCTCGAGACGTGGGGCATGCCAAAATGAAAGTCGCTGATCTGAAGCGATCGTGTCCCACAGCGTGGTGTAGGTTCGCTGGGATAGCCACAGCGACCTCCGGCTAAGCCGGATTGATCATGCTGCCATGGCAGGCAACGTGATGATGGGATTATCGCTTAAACCTGAGACGCTTTCCAGTGTCATGTAGCGGCAGCGCTGCACTGCCCATTCATCGTTTTGTTCGAGGAGGATAGCGCCGACGAGACGTGTGATAGCGTCTTCGTTGGGGAAGATACCGACGACATCGGTGCGTCGCTTGATCTCGCCATTGAGGCGCTCGATTGGATTGTTGCTGTGAAGCTTGGTGCGGTGCTGGGCAGGGAAGGTCATGTAGGCCAGCACATCCTCCTCGGCGCTGTCCATCAGGGCAGCGAGTTTTGGCACGGTAGGGCGCAATTGATCRGCGACGCTACGCCATTGGGCCTTTGCGGCCTCTGGAGTTTCCTGGGCGAAAGCGGTGGCGATGAATGCCGACACGACCCGGCGTCCGCTCTTGCCGGCATGGGCCAGCGCATTGCGCATAAAATGAACCCGGCATCGCTGCCAGGTGGCGCTGAACACTTTGGCGACRGAAGCTTTTATGCCTTCATGGGAATCGGAGACACCAGCTTCACGCCGCGCAGACCGCGACGGGCAAGGTGCGTAGAAAGTCGGTCCAGAAGACCTCAGCTTCGGAATGACCGATCGCCATGCCGAGCACTTCGCGCCGGCCATCGCTGTTAACGCCAACGGCAATGATGACCGCGACAGAGACAATGCGACCGGCTCGCCGCACTTTGATGTAGGTCGCGTCCATCCAGAGATAGGGCCAGTCGCCTTCGATCGGACGATCGAGAAAGGCCTTCACCCGCTCGTCGATCTCCACGCACAGTCGGCTGACCTGGCTCTTTGAGATCCCACTCATGCCCATGGCTTTGACCAGATCGTCCACAGAGCGGGTCGAGATCCCCTGGATATAAGCTTCCTGGATGACGGCCGTCAGTGCCTTCTCTGCCATACGGCGGGGGCTCCAGAAACCCCTGGAAAAATATGTTCCCTTGCGCAGTGGGGGATCCGCAGCTCGACCGTCCCCTGCTCGCGTCTCCCCAGTCCCCGATCCCCGATAGCCGTTGCGCTGCGCGAGGCGCTCAGGATCTTTTCTCACCATAGGCAGCGCCGGTCGCACCGCCCACTTCCAGTTCCATCAGCCGCTGCGCGGCAAAGCCGATCATGTCGCGTAGAAAATCGCCGTCGGCTGTCTTCCCAACCAGAGCGTGCAGGTCCATCTTGTCATTGGTCATCGGAGGTCTCCGTAAGTTGAGCTTCGCAACCCAAACTTATCCGAAGTTCGCCGGTGACCACCCGCGAAACTGACCGGCCGCTACAGCGCTTTATCGATGAGCGCGCGTCCGGTCAGCTTCGCTACCCTCAAAACCTACACCACGCGCCGGGACACGACCTCTGAAGCGATACAAGCAGGTCGCCTTCAGGAACCCCCGTGCGCCTCAAACGACTGGTGGTTCGAAGGGCACTCAAGCCCGATCCGCATCCCTCCTTCGTTGCATGCGGATAACGGTGAAGCGGTGCGTGCGTTGGTCCTTGCAGGGTGCGGGTTGGCGCAATTTTTCCGATTACATGATCGATGCGGACATTAGCTCTGGAAAGCTCGTGCCGCTCCTTGCCGACAAGCTCAGAACACCCGCTCTACAGGTCAGTGCGCTGTATTCGGAGCAGGCCAGTCGATTGGGCAGGATGAAGGTCTTTCTGGACTGGTTGAGCGATGTGACCGTGGATATGTTCACCGGCCGATCAACGGCAATCTGATCTCGAAGCACGGTGATTCGAGCTTGCGGCTGCTTTGCGCCCCAATGTTGACTATAGCGGAGCGCCTAAAAGATCGCCCTGAAAAGCGGGCATGCTTGCCGATAGGTCTCAAAAGGCGGGGGTCGAGGGGGCAAAAGCTGCCTGGCCGCATT
>NZ_JEMV01000165.1 GCF_000588875.1 Sphingobium sp. Ant17 | reverse complement strand
TCCCAGTCAACCACCGAAAACCGACATCCCACAAGCCCCGAACGCCAAAGCGCCGGGCTTTGTGCATTCTCGGCCACTCGACGCTGCTCGATCCACTCCAGGATCCTGCCAAACTCGCCGTAGAGCATGGCGTTGACCTCACCGCGCTTCGCGCCGGGCGTAAGGTCGATCCGCTCGATCAGCGCCCGCAACGCATCGGCGGCTTCCTGGCACTCCTCTGGCTGTGATAGTGAATGCGTCAGTCGCTCGACCTTGCGCCGATAAATCTCGGAGATGTTGGGATGGATGTCGGGCACATCCACCGATGCCGCAGCGAGCCGGGCGCGGAGCGCATCCTCTTGGGCTTCCAACTCCAAAAGCTCATCGACAAGCGCGCGTGTGCCCTTGCCTTCTTTCGCGAGTGTCACAAGGCCGTTGATCGCCTTGAGGACTTTCTGCAGATCCGTTCGATCGGCGATTTCTGACGCGCGGCGCTGGTGATTGATGCGGTTGCTCTCCTCGACATAGGTCCGAATGGCCTCTGCCGCGACCTCSGGGGTCATCATGCGATCGCACAGACCATCAAGGACGCGCGCTTCGAGTTTGTCGCGCGTGATGCTATGCCCGTTCGAGCAGCTTTTCGTATCAGCATGGTTCGAACAGGCAAACCGCCCCTGCCCGCGAAGGGAATAAGGACCGCCGCAGCAGCCGCAGTAAACCAGGCGGAGAGAAGGCTTTTCGGGCGATGCGTTCGATTGAGGGCTTTATGGGCGGAGCGGGTTGCCTCGATGACGTCGGCATATTGGATCGCGATATTTTCCTGCCTCGCCTTCACGGCCTGCCAGAGTTCTTCATCCACGATCCGCAGATCAGGAACCTCGGTCACAATCCATTCGGATTTGGGATTGATGCGGGAGACCCGCTTGCCGGTTTGCGGGTTCTTCAGATAGCGCAGCCGGTTCCAGACAAGTTTGCCGATATAAAGCTCATTGTTGAGGAGGCCGGTGCCACGTTTGACGTGGCCGCGGATCGTGGTCGATGTCCACAGCTTGCCCGTTGGGGCTGAAATCCCAGAGTCATTCAGACGGCAGGCGATTGCATGGGGGCTGAGCCCGTTGGCGAACTGTCGAAAAACCTGGCGAATGACTTCAGCTTCCGCGGCATTGATACTCCGCTCGCCGTGCACAGGTTCGCCTTCGCTCGAGAAGCGCCGCACGACGTCGTAGCCAAAGCAAAGCCCGCCCCCGGATTTACCCTTCTCGACGCGGCCGCGCAGACCGCGATGGGTCTTCTTCGCAAGATCCTTGAGGAACAGCGCGTTCATCGTGCCCTTGAGGCCGACATGCAGTTCGGAAACTTCGCCCTCGGCCAGCGTAACGATTTTGACGCCGGCGAACTGGAGATTCTTGTAGAGCTTCGCGATGTCGGCCTGGTCGCGCGACACCCGATCCAGCGCCTCGGCTAGCAGAATGTCGAAGCGCCCCATCTGCGCATCCTGCAAAAGTGACTGGATTCCGGGACGGAGAATGACGCTCGCGCCGGAGATCGCTGCATCCTTATAATTGGCGACAATCCGCCAGCCTTCGCGCGCTGCCTGTTCACGGCATATCAAAAACTGGTCGTCGATGGATGCAGGGCTCTGCTTGTCCTCGGAATAGCGGGCATACGGCGCTACGCGGGGCATTCGGAGTCTCCAGAGATGAGCTTCGGGGTCAGTCTACAGATTTGATCATTCTTGCCAATCTGAGGACGATATCAAAATTGCAGCGCGCTATTATGCTATCACTGGGATTCCACCCGGCACTGAACAGGGCATCTGCGATGCCGGAATCGATAAGCTAGCGGCGAGCTGCCGTCGGTTCTATTCGGTTAATCGTCGGAATATATTCATTTCGCGTGTGCCGTTCGTCTTCTGCTAATCCGGCGGGAGTCGACCAACTCACGCCGTTCACCGCTTGATGACGAACGGCGCTTCTGCCGGAACCTTCCGTTCGTCTTAGCTCCGCATAGATCGGTGCGACCAAAGATGTGTAGGGGGTGTAACCGCTTAGGCACTGCTCCCCTTTGCACGTGCTCATCGCCTATCCCAAAGGAAAAAGATATGATCGATCCCCCGAGCTATCCGTACCTTCCTGGCCCGTTGTCCGCAGCAATTCGATAAAAGTGGTGGGGGCGCGGCTGCTGAATATATCGCAGCCGTCCGTGTCCAACGCAATAGCGCAACTGGAACAGGC
>NZ_JEMV01000164.1 GCF_000588875.1 Sphingobium sp. Ant17 | reverse complement strand
CTTCTTAACAGAACTCGCCCGACCCGTGTTTCGGCATATCGGGGATGTGTAGCACGCGCTTGCCAGTAATGTAGATTGTAAGTAGCTATAGGCGATGAGCAACGGATTAAATCGACCTGGAAGTATAAAAACGGATGTGTTCATCCTGTTCCTGTTGAGCTGGGTTTTTTCGATCGCTGGTTATTTGACGCGTGGCAGGCTGTCAGTTGTAGTAGGGCTTTATCCTTGGGGCGGCTTTTTCTTTTGGGCTTTCGGTTTCATGTTTTTGATAGCGCGAAAAAATCGATCTAAGCGGATGACTTACGCTGTTGCGGCGTCTGCCGCTTTCGCCACGCTGGTAGCATGGGGCAACCTTCCAAGAGGATAAATAAGTCGATCATTCCTTAGCGAATGCGAGGAACGCTTGGATCTTCTTGGGAAGGCGGGCAGTCGGTTTTAGCGCATTCAAACCGTTCATACGCAGCGGCAGCGAAAAACACCGCCAAGGCTAAACTTCCAAACGCAAATTTCCACTGTTTAAGCCATAATCCGTCAATCACCATCCGCACGCCCAAGAGCGAAATGATACTGAAGACGGTCATAGCAAAAACAATTCCCGTGTATCGCATAGGTCGAACAATAGCCTGTAAACGTAATAGAGAAAGCCTGATGGCTCACTCGCCCATACTGCTACGCTCTATTCAACCCACTAATACCAACCTGCATTGATCACGACCCACGTGCCCATTTGCGGCGTCCAATTGTCATGATGCGCCAGGGCTGATCGATCAGCCTGTTCCAGGCTTCGCAGCAAAGGTCGACGATGTTGTCGTGGGACGTGAAGATGCGGTTGGATAGCCAGTTATCGCGCATGAACTGCCAGATATTTTCGACCGGGTTGAGTTCAGGACATTTTGGCGGCAGCGGAACGATGCTGATATTATCGGGTACTTCCAGCTTCCCGGTCATGTGCCATCCGGCCTGATCCATCAGCAGCACGCCGTGGGCACCTGGTTCGATAGCGAGCGATATCTCCGCCAGGTGCAGCGACATGGTCTGGGTATTACAGAAGGGCAGGACCAAGCCAGCGCCCTTACCAAGCTCAGGGCAGATAGCGCCGAAGATGTAGGCTGATTTGGTCCTCTGATCCTTGGGCGCTGAAGGCCGGGTGCCGCGCCTGGCCCAGCGGCGGGTGATCTTGTTTTTCTGGCCGATACGGGCCTCGTCCTGGAACCATACCTCTATGGGCGTGTCGCGCGGGAGAGCGGCTTTGATCTTTGCCAGCTCGGCTGCAAAGCCCCCTTTTTGAAGTCCTCCATCGCATATTCGTTCTGGGCATGGTGACGTGGGCGTGCCGTCAATTTSACATAGCCCAGCTTTTTCAACTCTCGCCCTACGGTCGTTTCCGTCAGAGACACCCCAAATTCGTCATGAAGCCACCGCGCCAGGTCGATCAGCCGCCAACGCACAACTCCATGGATCGCTGGTATCGGTCCACTTTCAACGACCTCCGCGAGCGCTTGGCGCTGGGTATCATTCAGCAAGGGCGGCTTGCCTGGGGCCTTGCCGTCAAGGAGACCCGCTGGACCTCGGGCGTTGAACCGCACCACCCAATCCCGCACGATCTGCAGGGTCACTCCGCCGATGCGCGCGGCATCGCTGCGGTTCGCGCCATCATAGATTTCCGCCAAAGCTAGCAGTCGGCGTCCCTGGTTCGCGCTCTTTGTCGTCCGCGCCAGTCGCCTCAAGCCCGCTGCATCAAAGTCGTCTCGCAATCCAATCGCTGCACCCATGACAATGCCCTCCAACCCGAAGACATAGATTCATAGTTTCGCCGCTTTGGGAATCCCCCACGTGAGTCAGCATCACGGACGGATGGTATTAGSCGACGTGTTCGAGCAGGATATGGAAA
>NZ_JEMV01000163.1 GCF_000588875.1 Sphingobium sp. Ant17 | reverse complement strand
TGTTTGCTGGTCTGTCCAACCTGGGCCGTCTCGCTACGGATGGTATCGACGTGATCATGAACTATCGTCGTGATGTCGGTTTTGCGACGCTGGCGATGGCGTTCAACGGTAACTGGACGAACAAGTCGACTTTCCAATCGACGCCGAGCGACGTCAATCGTGATTGCGTTGGTTTGTACAGCGTGAACTGTGGTTCTCTGCAGCCGGAATATCAGTGGACGTTGCGGACGACACTGGCCTTTGAAAGCATGGACCATTCGTTGGTCTGGCGCCATCTGGACGGTTTCCGCTCGGAAAACGGTGGTCTTTTCGTTGGAACGCCGATTGGCTACACCGGTGAAGAAGATTTCAACACCATCCCGGCCTATGACTACTTCGATTGGACATCGCGTTTCAACGTGAGCGACAACGTCACTCTGACGCTGACCGTGCAGAACATGTTCAACAAGAAGCCACCGATTGTCGGTTCGGACGCTGGCCCGACCTCGTGGAACAGCGGCAACACCTATCCGTCGACCTACGACGCTCTGGGTCGTCGCTATGGTGCTGCTATCAAGCTGCGCTTCTGATCCTGTTATACATCGCAAAAGGAAAGGGTCGCAATTTTGCCGACCCTTTTTTTATGGGACATTTTATGATCTAAGAAGTGGGTTGGGCAGTTCCATCGCAATGGTTCGATTGGTAGCGATCACTCGTGCCCATTGTTCAACCTTATCGATCTCTTCTGCGTGGATGCTGCGGCCCATTGCCGCGGCTTCTGTCCGATTTACTGCCGTGAAGGCTTCACCATTTTTTGCTATTATGATTGAACAGATCGGTCGACGCGACAGCGCTGATGCGCTCCATATGCGTATCGAGATCGAAATGTCGGGCTAGTTGGCCTAGGCTTTCGCTCGGTTTAGCGATGAACATATCGCTGTTCAACGTGACGACCCGGTCACCCAAAGCGCCTGCCAATTTTTGAAACTGCATATGTTGGGCGAGCCAACCGATGGCAGCAACTTGAATGTCGGTGAGACCGAGATAGTCGGCGGAGGCGATGCCAAGATCAATCATCCCTTCCCGCAGCAGCTTTTTCAAAAGGTCGCGGACCCAGAGCCGCCCTTCCATGCCTTTGCGGGCGATGGACGTCAGATAATCGGCCAGTGGCGCATGGAGCAACACGGCGCGTGACTGGGGGCGTAACGCCATCAAAGCTGGAATCATCGGGTTTGCAATGCTGGACGGCTTTACGATGATAGCTTCACCCTGTTCAAAGGGTCGTGCCATCAGCGCAAGGCCATCGTCGAGCACCTTTGCTACCTGCGGCCCTGTAGCACCCCGATGGCGCCAGCCAATGATATCGTTGAACAATACAGGCTCTTTCAAACCCATTGAGATGCCGGGCAAATCAAATGCAGAGGCCAACAACGTGGAGCAGCAGAAGGCAGAATGGAATATGAAATGGATGGGTGCTGGTGGCATAGCGTGAATCATGGCGGTCGCACGGGAAACGGCGCGGCGCTCGACACCTTCACCCAGATATTGGTCGGTTAAGAACGGCATTTTGCGGTGCCGCTGACGCGACACGGATACCATATGAAAGCAATCTCGCGTTGCATCATAGCGATGGGGCAGCCATTCCGCGCTACCCATGATAGTTTCGATACTTGGCTTCGTCATTGTCATGATTGCCGTGTTGGCATGGTGGATTATCGGAAACAAGTTATCGTCAGGCCGGATTCCCTGTGGCAGACCCAAGCTGGTAGGATTTTTCAAAGCTGTAGATTGCAGCTAGACGCGAAGGCTGCACTTTGGGCTTGCCCATCCACGGCAGTTGTCACAGATTTGATGTATCGACCATCGCTCGCGCTGAATGTGGGCCTAGCCTGTCAAATCTGGTTATGACACGAGCAAAATTGGATTGATTACCAAGGAGAATTATTATGCCATTCCTCAAGGCCGTGATTGCATCCAGTTTATTGTTGTTGCCCGCGCCTCTGCTGGCAGATGAGCGCCCCGCTTTGAACCGTAATGATCCCGATGCGATCCGGTGTCGGAAAATAGAAGTCATCGGATCATTGGTGCGTAAAACCCGCGTCTGCAAAACCAACGCCCAATGGAAGACGATAGTGGACCATCAAAGCCGCGAAGCGCAAGGATTTGGTCGACCGTAATCGCAGT
>NZ_JEMV01000162.1 GCF_000588875.1 Sphingobium sp. Ant17 | reverse complement strand
GAAACGAAGAAAAGACAAATAAATAAATTAAATCGAAACAAATAGGGGATGTTATGAAGAACAGTATCAKATTTTTTGTGTTCTACAAGCATTGGCTGTCTCGCCATAGCGCTACCTGCAAGCGCGCAACAATCGCCGTCAACAACGGGATCTGCGGCCCAGACAGCCGATATTGTGGTGACCGCGAACAAGCGTGAGCAAAATCTCAATGATGTCGGGCTGTCAATAACGGCGATATCGGGCGACGCGCTTGCACAGCGCAAGGTTTCATCGCTTGAAGATATTGCGTCTATCATACCCGGCCTGTCCTACTCGGCCAGCACGACCAATACGCCCATTTATACGTTGCGCGGCGTGGGCTTTAACGAAAGCTCGCTGGGCGTTTATCCTGCGGTCAGTGTCTATATCGATCAGGCACCCTTGCCTTTCCCGGTATTGGCCAGTCATTCGGCCTATGATCTTGAACGCATCGAGGTGCTGAAAGGGCCGCAAGGTACGCTTTTCGGGCAGAATTCCACAGGCGGTGCGATCAACTATATCGCCGCAAAGCCCACCAGCAGTTTCGAAGCCGGCGGCGATATCAGCTATGGCCGCTTCAATGCGATAGAAGGCAATGCGTTCATCAGCGGTCCGTTGGCCACCAACGTCCGCGCGCGGCTCGCCGTCACCGGGGCGAATTCGGATGGGTGGCAGTATAGCGTTACCCGGCCAAGCGATCGCAATGGCGCGACCAGCTATGTCGCCGGGCGGCTGCTCATCGATGCGGACCTTTCCGAGGGGGTGAAGCTGTCATTCAACATCAACGGTTGGGTCGACAAATCGGAACCGCAGGCGCAACAACTCATCGGTATCCGCACCGGGGGGCCGCAGGGCGCTACCGCCGTCAAACTTGCGGCGACATCGGTATTCGCGCCCGACAAGGCCCGCGCCGCGGACTGGAGCAGCTTTCTTACCGATCCGGCGACCGGCGTTCAAAATCCCGATGGCACTTTCGTGCCGGGCACGGCAAAATCGACCGACTTCACGCCAAGAGCGGATCGCAAATTCTATCAGCTTGCGATGCGCGCTGATGTCGAACTGGGCGCGGACATCACGTTGACGTCGCTCACATCCTATTCCGATTATGACCAGACCCAAACAACAGACGGCGACGGCAACGCTGCCGTTACCTTCGATCTTCAGAAGAATGATGGGTATATTCGGTCTTTTAGTCAGGAATTCCGGCTGGCTAACGACCCGCGCGGTGCGTTCCGTTGGGTACTGGGTGCGAACTATGAGGACAGCACGACGTTTGAGGACCAATTGCTGCGATATTTCGATAACTCAAATTACAATCCAGCGACTGCCTATATCAATGGAAGCGAGGTCAACAATAAGCAGAAGATCAGAAACTATGCCATATTTGCCAGCGGTGAATATGATATTGCGGAGAAGCTGACCCTGAAGTTGGCAACGCGCTACACAAATTCTCGTATCGCAGATGAAAATTGCGGGTTCACGATTCCCGGTGGAAATGTTGACAAGCTATTTGGAACACCGACGCCAACGGCCTGCTACACGTTCGATGCTGCTTTTCGAAATGGCCCACCCATCCTGCAAACGCTAAAGGAAGATAATGTGTCTTGGCGGGCAGGCATCGACTACAAGATGACCGACAGCAGTTTGCTCTATGCGAACGTGTCTCGCGGGTACAAGGCAGGCAGCTTCCCAAGCCTTGCCGCCGCTACTTCCAAAGCATTGAAACCGGTCACCCAGGAATCGGTCACGGCCTATGAAGCGGGTATCAAGACGGAATTTCTCGACCGTGTCATCGGTTTGAATGCTGCGGCATTCTACTATGATTATCGCGACAAGCAGATCCGAGGGAAAATCATCGACAACCCCAATATTTTCGGTGCGCTCGACACGTTGGCCAATATTCCCAAATCGACAATCTATGGCTTTGAAGCGGACTTGACGATCCGCCCGACCCGTGGGCTTACGATCAACGGCGCGCTGACATATCTGAAGTCAGAAATTAAAACGTCCTGTTCTACCGTATAATTTCGATGTTTT
>NZ_JEMV01000161.1 GCF_000588875.1 Sphingobium sp. Ant17 | reverse complement strand
GGGGTATAAACGGGGGATGTTGCTGCCGTAATCGCGGAACATATCGAGTTGAATGTCGCTGTTGCCGGAACGATTGAGGAGTGCCTGGTCCACGATCCAGTTATCCGGGCTGATCCGCGCCACATCCCCCATGCCGTCGGTGTATTGGAACTTGGTGGTTTCCAGCGTGAGCAGCTTTTCCAGCGCCTTGCGGCGTTCGGGCGTGTTCTCGGCCCAATAGGCCTTGATCGGGTCCCAGAATTCCTTGAGGCCTTCGTCATAAGCATTGCCGTTCTGGACGATCAGCGACTGCACTTTGTTGGGATGCTTCAGGGCAAGGCGGTATCCGATCGGCGCTCCGTAATCCATAACGTAGAGGCTGTACTTGTCGGCACCAACCACACGCGTGAGCTTTTCAACCACGTCGGCCATCCTGGCGAATGTGTAGGAAAAGGATTTGTGGTCCGGGGGCATCGCTTTTGTCCGTATCCGGGGTAATCGGGGGGCGATCACACGATAGCGATCTGCCAACAACGGAATGAGATTGCGATACTGGTGTGAGGAGGTTGGGAAGCCGTGCAGAAGCAGCACGACCGCGCATACTGCATGGCCGGCTTCACGATAGAAGACCTTCACGCCGTCAATCATGGCAGACCTGTAGTGGATGACGGGAACCGCATGGGCAGCGAGAATGGGCTTGTTTGGCGCGCATTGCGCAAAGCCGGTCGCTGGGGTGGCGAGGGTCAGCAGCGCGAGCGCATTGGTGAGGGGACGTTTTCATCATGGTCCTTGCCTTTCGAGCTTGGGTGCCGATGAACATCAGCGCCGCGGCATTCGAGCTATCATCAGATCGGCTAGGGACTGCGATAAATAGGGGGTAAAATTGTTGGAAAAATTCTCGCTATATCTTTTCGATTTGTTTGTCTTCTGGGCCAAAAAGTGATGCTGCATCCGCCCCGAACCTTTTGTCAGTACCATGAAACCAGCGTACACTAAGGACCTACTCACGGGCGGTGAGACTGACCTCCGTGAATGAAAGGACCGTATGGATTTATGAGCGTAGCATCTGATGTATCGACATTTGCAGCCACTGGAATGTCCGTTCGACACATATCGTGCCATCCAGACGGTTCACAATAGCCTTTGGTCCGGGTCATTGCGCCTTTTTGCGGCGGCGGCTATAGCTTGGACGTTCCATTCGGAGCGCAGTTCATGGCATCGTCCCCGTCCACTAAGCCCAGTTTCGTCCCTATCAAGACGCGGCGCGCATTCAAGGTGATATGCTAACAGATCCGCGAGCAACTGGCGGCAGGCACGCTCAAGGCCGGGGACAAACTGCCGGCAGAGCGCAAACTGGCAGTCGAATTTCAGGTCAGTCGGAGCGGGCTGCGCTAGGCTTTGCGCAGTCTGGAGGTCGCGGGGATCATCCGCAATGTGAAAGGGGCGAAGGGCGGGGCGTTCGTGCAGACGGCGGAACCGGACCCGATCGTGCAGGCGATGCAGGATATCATCGTCCGGCTGGCGTGCGCGCGCTACAGAACCCGGGCTGACGCAGGGGCTGGCCAAGCTGGAGCGGCAGTTTGCGCATAGTTTTCGAGCGGCGGTCAGGTGGCTGGCGCGGGGGACAAGGCTGGCGGTCAAGGAAATCGTCGCGGTGCTGCCATTGGCGCGGCGGTGTAGGCAGCATGAAATGGCGCGCCAAGCAGGCCGACACTGCTTGATATACTCGTCCATCGTGTTGGAAAGTATCACAAGCGGAATTTTCGTCGGCGATTTTTTGAAAAGGCCTGCTGGCACATCCTCATATCGCCCACAGTTTGGAATAGCCTGATATGCGCTATCAGCATCTGCTTAAGGATATTTCACGCACAGACCTTGCAGGTCCGCCGCAAGTATTCCCTGAGGACATCAGCGTTCCATGGCAATCGAAAACTGATAAAACTTCGGTCAAAGCATAGTCTTGAAATCTGCGATTTGACTAAGGACTACAGTGCGCCGACTTCGATCTTGCTACCGTCCGACCATCGAGACAGCCTGTAGGGGTGAGGGTCGACACTGGGTTTGTCATTGGCGATCAGTTCCGCCGCCAAAAACCCGATGCCCGGGCCAACACCAAAACCATGCCCAGAACAGCCAGCGGCGAGATAGTAGCCGCTAATCCCATCGACGGGCGAAATGACGGGCACCGCATCGGGGGTGGAATCGACATAGGCACCCCAGGCCTCATCGACTTCTATGTCCGCCAGCGCCGGGAAGCGGGCGCGGACATTGGCAAGGATCGCTGCGAT
>NZ_JEMV01000160.1 GCF_000588875.1 Sphingobium sp. Ant17 | reverse complement strand
GAAGGCCATCGGCAGCTCGCCGCTAGCTTATCGATTCCGGCATGGCAAATCCCCTGTTCAGTGCCGGGCGCAATTCGAGCGACAGCATAATAGCGCGCTGCAATTTTGATATCGTCCTCAGATTGGCAAGCATGGTCAAATCTGTAGACTGACCGCAAAGCTCATCTCTGGAGACTCCAAATGCCCCGCGTAGCGCTTTATGCCCGCTATTCCGACGATAAGCAGAGCCCTGCATCCATCGACGACCAGTTTTTGATATGCCGTGAACAGGCGGCGCGCGAAGGCTGGCGGATTGTCGCCAATTATAAGGATGCAGCGATCTCCGGCGCGAGCGTCATACTCCGTCCAGGCATCCAGTCACTTTTGCAGGATGCGCAGATGGGGCGCTTCGACATCCTGCTTGCTGAAGCTCTAGATCGCGTATCGCGCGATCAGGCTGACGTAGCCACGCTCTACAAGAATCTCCAGTTCGCCGGCGTCAAAATCGTTACGCTGGCCGAGGGCGAAGTTTCCGAACTGCATGTCGGCCTCAAGGGCACGATGAACGCGCTATTCCTCAAGGATCTTGCGAAGAAGACCCATCGCGGTCTGCGCGGCCGCGTCGAGAAGGGTAAATCCGGGGGCGGGCTTTGCTTTGGCTACGACGTCGTGCGGCGCTTCTCGAGCGAAGGCGAACCTGTGCACGGCGAGCGGAGTATCAATGCCGCGGAAGCTGAAGTCATTCGCCAGGTTTTTCGACAGTTCGCCAACGGGCTCAGCCCCCATGCAATCGCCTGCCGTCTGAATGACTCTGGGATTTCAGCACCAACGGGCAAGCTGTGGACATCAACCACGATCCGCGGCCACGCCAAGCGCGGCACAGGCCTCCTCAACAACGAGCTTTATATCGGCAAACTTGTCTGGAACCGGCTGCGCTATCTGAAGAACCCGCAAACCGGTCTCCCGCATCAATCCCAAATCCGAATGGATTGTGACCGAGGTTCCTGATCTGCGGATCGTGGATGAAGAACTCTGGCAGGCCGTGAAGGCGAGGCAGGAAAATATCGCGATTCAATATGCCGACGTCATCGAGGCAACGCGCTCTGCCCATACAGCTCTTAATCGAACGCATCGCCCGAAAAGCCTTCTCTCCGCCTGGTTTACTGCGGCTGCTGCGGCGGTCCTTATTCCCTTCGCGGGCAGGGGCGGTTTGCCTGTTCGAACCATGCTGATACGAAAAGCTGCTCGAACGGGCATAGCATCACGCGCGACAAACTCGAAGCGCGCGTCCTGATGGTCTGTGCGATCGCATGATGACCCCCGAGGTCGCGGCAGAGGCCATTCGGACCTATGTCGAGGAGAGCAAMCGCATCAAYCACCAGCGCCGCGCGTCAGAAATCGCCGATCGAACGGATCTGCAGAAAGTCCTCAAGGCGATCAACGGCCTTGTGACACTCGCGAAAGAAGGCAAGGGCACACGCGCGCTTGTCGATGAGCTTTTGGAGTTGGAAGCCCAAGAGGATGCGCTCCGCGCCCGGCTCGCTGCGGCATCGGTGGATGTGCCCGACATCCATCCCAACATCTCCGAGATTTATCGGCGCAAGGTGGAACGACTGACGCACGCACTATCGCAGCCGGAAGAGCGCCAGGAAGCCGCCGATGCGTTGCKGGCGCTGATCGAGCGSATYGAGCTTACGCCCGGCGCGAAGCGCGGTGAGGTCAACGCCATGCTCTACGGCGAGTTTGGCAGGATCCTGGAGTGGATCGARCAGCGTSGAKTGGTCGAGAATGCACAAAGCCCGGCGCTTTTGCGTCGGGGCTTTGTGGGAGTATTCGCAATTTCAGATGGTTGCGGGAGGGCACAAACTATCGAAAACCGACATTTTATGAAAATTTGCTATCTAATACAGCGTGCGCCTTATCGTAAATTACGGCCTGGCCTTTTGAATAAATGTACCTACCAAATAATTCCCATAAACGCAGGCTAAATACGATCCTTCACTTATAAAAAGAGAAATCTTGATCGCGCGCCCCACATGTCGGCAAAAAACAATTGTAATTCATATGGGTCTGCCAAAAGAATAAAAACCTGTCTAATCTAAGAGCGCCGTAATCGTCTTGGTCTCGGTATAATGCAATACGCCTTCCTCGCCGACTTCGCGACCCCAGCCCGATTCCTTCACCCCGCCAAAGGGTGCCGACGGA
>NZ_JEMV01000159.1 GCF_000588875.1 Sphingobium sp. Ant17 | reverse complement strand
GCGCCCCCGCACAGAAAGGGGCGAGCATTACCAAAAACTCAAGAMCCCTGCTCGCCAATCCGGCGACACGCTGGACCAGCATTCTCGTCTCTGCCTGGGTATGGGCCATCTCAAACGGGCAAGACGCTCCAGATCACATCCGACATCGCCCTATGGTACAGGCCCGGCACCCCCGGTCTTGCCGGTCCGCTGGGTCCTGGTTCGCGATCCTGACGGAAAGCGCGACCCGCAGGCCTTCTTCAGTACCGACATTACCCTCGAGCCCGCCGACATCATCGCCCTCTCGTCCGCCGATGGCAAATCGAAGTCACCTTTGCCGAAAACCCCGCGCTCACCTGGGTGTCGAGACACAGCGCCAGTGGACCGACAAAGCCATAGCGCGAACCACACCGGCGCTGCTGGGTCTCTACACTCTTATATCACTATGGGCCTGCGATCTGCTGACCAATAAAAGCACCCCGTATTCCGCCGCGTGGTATCGAAAAACCAGCCCGACATTCAGTGACGCCATCGGTGCCGTCCGCCTCCAGATCTGGGTCGGCGACATTAATCCACACTCCCCGCCGCACCGAGAAACGCACTATATTCCGACAACCCGCCTCGTACGTATGGCTCAAGCACTATGCTTCGCTACCTAATCGTACAAAGTCGAGCTTAGAGCCTGATTCATAATTATCCGATGAAATTTCATAGCCTTGCGATGCGGCGCGCGAATAGCTGTATGGAGGCTATGAACAGCCACGCATTTGCCGATGCGATGGTCCGTTCAAAGTCCTTTGCGAGCCGACGGTTGCGGTTCAGCCAAGCCAGTGTTCGCTCGACGACCCAGCGGCGCGGAAGAACCACAAAGCCTTTTGCACCATCGGATCGCTTGACGATCTCGACAGTCCATTTGCCGATACGCCGGAGCGCTTGCCTGAGCTTGTCGCCAGCGTAGCCGCCATCGGCAAAGACATGGCGCAGCCATGGAAAGCGGTGGATGATTTCACGCAGGACCAGCGGCGCGCCGTCGCGGTCCTGAATGTCGGCGGTATGGATCACCGCATGAACCAAATGACCCTCGGTGTCGGTGAGGATGTGGCGCTTGCGCCCCTTGATTTTCTTGCCTGCGTCAAAGCCGCGCGGGCCGCCACTTTCCGTTGTTTTCACGCTCTGACTATCGATCACGCCAGCACTGGGCGAAGCCTCTCGGCCCGTCGCTTCACGCGCCATCAATAGCAGGGTATGATTGAGCGAGAGCCACAGTTTGTTATCGCGCCACAGGTAAAACCAGCGCCGAACCGTCGAGACCGGCGGAAAGCAGGGTGGCAGCATTCGCCACGGCAGCCCCCCACGCAGCAGATATAGGATCGCCTCAACGATCCGTCGCAGCGGCCATTTGCGCGGACGGCCTACGTGGGAGGGTGGCGGCAAGAAAGGTTCGAGCACCGACCATTCGGCATCGGTCAAATCGCTTGGCAAAGTCAGTCCCGCGCGGGCATATTGCGCCCGAGTGGTATCGGTCCACATCGTTGATCTCCGGAAGTTTGTTGCAAAACCCCTGAATCAACGACTGCCGCAAGCGTCAAGCTAACCCGCTGATACCACTCAACTTAGTTTCGGATCGGGCTCTTAGCTCGACTTTGTACGTTTTTGGTCAGGTCCAGGTCCAGAAGATGCTGTTTTCAGCGATGTGGTCGAGGGCCTGATCGAGTGGCAAGACGCATCCGCCCATATCGTCAATATCTTCCCATTGTCGCCGGTGTGACCAGTAGCCAAGCCTGACGTCGTCGCGCGTGCCGACAGGTTTGAGACGGGCGATCGGTGCCTCCGTTTCCAACAGGTAAAGGTGGTAGGCGCCCTTGTCCTCGTACCAGCCCACGCCGCCGCCGTTGGCCGCGTCGAAAGTTTCGATGCGCATAATGATTTCGTCGTCTTTCATGGAGCATCCATAGCTGCCTTCAGGTCACAGCGTATCCGATTCAACTGGCCGCATGGCAACAGCCCAAGCGTTGCGCCGTGCTTCGGTTAGGATTCCAAGCATGAGATGTTGGACCAGAACAAGGCCGTTATCGGCGATCCCGTCCCCCAGATCTTGCGCCAATGGCTGCAAGCATGGCGTCCCTGCTTTACGGCCCCCAGTTGGGAGCATGTACTCGTTCTTGTGATGGGCGGCCTGCTGGCCACCGGCAAACGAACCGTTACGTCTTGCCTGCGTGTGACCGGCCGAGCCCATGCTGCCAACTTTGCAACCTATCACCAGATCCTCAACCG
>NZ_JEMV01000158.1 GCF_000588875.1 Sphingobium sp. Ant17 | reverse complement strand
TCATGGTCCCTTACAAGTTCCGCAATGCAGGACAGGTCTGCGTCGCACCCACCCGCTTCATCGTGCAGCAGGGAATTTTCGATGATTTCGCGGAGGGTTTTGCCCGCCGTGCCGCGGCGCTCAAGGTCGGCAACGGCCTCGATCCCGATGTGCGAATGGGGCCGATGGCCAATGCCCGTCGCCGGAGGCCATGGAACGGATGGTCCAGGATGCGGTCGCTCATGGCGCGACGCTGCATACCGGCGGCGAACGGATCGGCAATCAGCTCTTCTTCGTCTCCCACCGTCCTATCCCAATGTGCCGCTCGACGCCGAAGTGATGAATGAAGAGCCTTTTGGCCCCGTCGCCATCATCAATCCCTATGTGGATGAAGAGGCCATGATCACGGAAGCCAATCGCCTTCCATATGGCCTAGCTGCCTATAACTGGACCGACAATGCCGCCCGGCAACGTCGTATCGCCCGCGAGTTGGAGGCGGGCATGATCACGATCAACAGCGTGGCGGTCGGTGGTCCGGATTCGCCTTTCGGTGGCGTCAAATGGTCTGGACACGGCTCCGAAGACGGCCCGGAAGGMCTGGAGGCATGTCTTGTGACTAAGGCGGTTCACGAGGCCTGACCCGGCTCCGGGGGATCGGGCGCTCGGCAAACGTTTCGATAGGCAGAATACGGACCTGAGCCAGATCTCCACTGCTTGCGCGAAGCTGCGATAGTCTTCGTCATACTTACAAAAATATACTATAATCAAAAAACGTTGATATTGGTCCTCATTAGTGTGCTATGTCGGTGACTGTCTTCTATATACTGACGATCGGCCGCTGTGACCTCTGCGCCTACCATCGAGATGGGACATCTCTATCTAGCGGAGTGGGACATTTTCTATTTAGCGCGGCGGTTTCGATTTTGAAGCGCGACATCCATGGGATGCGTAGCAATTTCATCCAGGGGTGGGGGCGAGCCCCCACCCTGGATGGCAAAATCTATCGGGCGTTGAGGAGGGTGATTTGCTCTCCCAGAACGTCATGCGGGG
The DNA here is from genome assembly GCF_000588875.1 of Sphingobium sp. Ant17. Lineage (GTDB taxonomy): Bacteria > Pseudomonadota > Alphaproteobacteria > Sphingomonadales > Sphingomonadaceae > Sphingobium. The sequence goes on along the minus strand of NZ_JEMV01000158.1, from coordinate 1,311 downwards.
TGCGATAGTTCAGGCACTTGCGAGGGGTACTGTTGATGCGATCAGCAACGGCCTGGATTTCATCCGATAGCAACGCCAGGTCCGTGTCAGACGGCAGGAAGCGCCGTATGCGACCGTTGCTGTTTTCCACGCTGCCCTTTTGCCAGGGTGCCGATGGCAGGCAGAAATAGCTCGTCATCGCGAGTTTCTTCTGGAGTGTCGCAAAGGCAGCAAATTCCGTTCCCCGGTCAAAGGTGATGCTCTGACGCAGGGAAGGGGGCAGCATGTGCAAGTGGTGCTGGATTCCCGACATGACGCCGGCGGAATGCCGACTGGGATTGCGGGCGAGGATAGTAAAYCGGCTGCGGCGCTCGACYARCGAGGTGAGGTTGGCTTTGCCATATTCCAACCTGAAGATCATCAGGTCGCCTTCCCAATGACCAAAGCTGCTGCGATTACCGATTTCGGAAGGGCGTTTGCCAATGGTGTTGACCAAGGGAATATGCAGACCGCGGGGCTTACGCGCATAGCGTTGACGTCGAGATCGACGGGCAACAGGCARAAGGCGCCACAGGCCYTGGCTKCGTCCGTCCGGYCCATAGACGAACTGGTAGATGGTCTCRTGACAGACGGCTTCACGAWTACCGCGATGGCGYCGAAGATATCCYGCAATCTGCTCSGGCGACCARGCTGCTGACAAGCGGTCGGCGATATAGGCGGCAAGCTCGGGCTTTCGGGCRATYTTGCCRCCACGCACCCGGCGCCTGTCCGCCATCGTTTGTGCGGCCGTTGGAAAATAGCCACGAAACAGCGGCTCGTCATCGAGATGCCGGTTACGTTTGAGTTCACGATAGATGGTCGAACGATGTCGCTGCAGCGCCGCTGCTATCTGCTGCACGGACCGCCCGGTTGCAGCCAGTTGGTAAACCTGTCGTCGCTCGTCCAAACCCAGATGCTGATAGCCGTTCATCATGTGCCTTCCTGGAAAAGGGATCAATCCCCCTATAAATCCTAGGATTTCGCACTTCGATCTAGAATCCACCGCAATTTCTGGCGGAAGCTCCCACGGTATGCGTTCGTTGAGCAGGAGATCGACGGTGCCGACGTAAGGGTCCGCATGGAACCAGCGCACTAGCATGTTGTCGCACAGTGCATTTCCCAGCGCGGCGAGACTCATGCATGGTGGTGCGCCATGTACGAGCGGACGATAGCGAACCGCTCGCCCGCCGGCACGCGGGCCGGCGTGAAATCGGCGGCTTCGAAGAAGCCGAACCGTCCAATTAACCTCTGCTCGGCCAGCAGCTTGAGGTTGATTGTCGCAAGTGCTGGCCG
>NZ_JEMV01000157.1 GCF_000588875.1 Sphingobium sp. Ant17 | reverse complement strand
GAGCGACCGAGACTGGTCGACTCCCGCCGGATTAGCAGAAGACGGACTGCACCCGAGAAGCGAATATTTTGCTACAAGGAGCCGACGAAGGCCATCGGCAGGTCACCGCTAGTTTATCGATTCCGGCATCGCAGACCCCGTTCAGTGCCGGGCGGAATTCCGGGCGACGGCATAAAAGCGCGTTCCAATTTTGATATATTCCTCAGATTGGCAAGCATGGTCAAATCTGTAGACTGACCCCAAAGATCATCCCTGGAGACTCCGAATGCCCCGCGTAGCGYTGTATGCCCGCTATTCCGACGATAAGCAGAGCCCTGCATCGATCGACGATCAGTTTTTGATATGCCGTGAACAGGCGGCGCGCGAAGGCTGGCGGATTGTCGCCAATTATAAGGATGCAGCGATCTCAGGCGCGAGCGTCATACTGCGTCCCGGCATCCAGTCACTTTTGCAGGATGCGCAGATGGGGCGCTTCGACATTCTGCTGGCCGAGGCGTTGGATCGGGTGTCGCGCGACCAGGCCGACGTTGCCACGCTCTACAAGAATCTCCAGTTCGCCGGCGTGAAGATCGTCACCTTGGCAGAGGGTGAGGTTTCCGAACTGCATGTCGGCCTCAAGGGCACGATGAACGCGCTGTTCCTCAAGGATCTTGCGAAGAAGACCCATCGCGGTCTGCGCGGCCGCGTCGAGAAGGGCAAATCGGGTGGCGGGCTTTGCTTTGGCTATGACGTCGTGCGGCGCTTCTCCAGCGAAGGCGAACCGGTCCACGGTGARCGCAGCATCAATGCCGCSGAAGCTGAAGTCATTCGCCAGGTTTTCCGACAGTTCGCCAAYGGGCTCAGCCCCCAYGCAATYGCCTGCCGTCTGAATGAYTCCGGGATTTCAGCCCCAACGGGCAAGCTGTGGACATCAACCACGATCCGCGGCCACGCCAAGCGCGGCACMGGCCTCCTCAACAATGAGCTKTATATCGGCAAACTYGTCTGGAACCGGCTGCGCTATYTGAAGAACCCGCAAACYGGCAAGCGCGTCTCYCGYATCAATCCCAAATCCGAATGGATTGTGACCGAGGTTCCTGACCTGCGGATCGTGGATGAAGAACTCTGGCAGGCYGTGAAGGCAAGGCAGGAGAATATCGCGATCCAATATGCCGACGTCATCGAGGCAACGCGCTCCGCCCATACAGCTCTTAATCGAACGCATCGCCCCAAAAGCCTTCTCTCGGGCCTGGTCTATTGCGGCTGCTGCGGCGGTCCTTATTCCCTTCGCGGGCAGGGGCGGTTTGCCTGTTCGAACCATGGTGATACGAAAAGCTGCGCGAACGGGCATAGCATCACGCGAGACAAGCTGGAAGCGCGCGTCCTTGACGGCCTGCGCGATCGCATGATGACCCCCGATATCGCAGCAGAGGCCATTCGGACCTTTGTCGACGAGAGCAACCGGATCAATCACCAGCGCCGCGCGTCAGAAATCGCCGATCGAACGGATCTGCAGAAAGTCCTCAAGGCGATCAACGGCCTTGTGACACTCGCGAAAGAAGGCAAGGGCACACGCGCGCTTGTCGATGAACTTTTGGAGTTGGAAGCCCAAGAGGATGCGCTCCGCGCCCGGCTCGCTGCGGCACCGGTGGATGTGCCCGACATCCATCCCAACATCTCCGAGATTTATCGGCGCAAGGTGGAACGACTGACGCACGCACTATCGCAGCCGGAAGAGCGCCAGGAAGCCGCCGATGCGTTGCGGGCGCTGATCGAGCGCATCGAGCTTACGCCCGGCGCGAAGCGCGGTGAGGTCAACGCCATGCTCTACGGCGAGTTTGGCAGGATCCTGGAGTGGATCGAACAGCGTGGATTGGCCGAGAATGCACAAAGCCCCGGCGCATTTGCGTCGGGGCTTTGTGGAATGTCGGTTTCGGTGGTTGCGGGAGTAGGATTTGAACCTACGACCTTCAGGTTATGAGCCTGACGAGCTACCGGGCTGCTCCATCCCGCGGAGAGTTTGTTTGGCCTCAAGCGCCGGCATCGACTTGCTGTCGACTTGGCTTTCCTCGCATAAGCTCGGGCGGCCGTTCGGCCTTGCGGGCCTTTGGCCCGTTTGGCGCATTCCCTTGGGAACAGGCTTCAGGGCTGATTAGCCATTGGCATCATGAATGGGTTTTTGCTGATTTTGCGCGAGCTTCAATGCCTGGCGACGCCCTACTCTTCCAGTGCTTGAGCAATAGTACCATCGGCGCAGACTGGTTTCACGGCCGAGTTCGGGATGGGATCGGGTGGGTCACAGACGCTATGG
>NZ_JEMV01000156.1 GCF_000588875.1 Sphingobium sp. Ant17 | reverse complement strand
CACCGCGGCTCCCTCGCGAGTCTACCGCTGTTTTTTTTTTTAGAATGTGGCTCTCCATTGCGCACTCGCACCAGCTCGGCCTCCAGCCGTGCGATCTCCATCTGTTCAAGGCTCACGGCTTTAACGTGAACATCAAGAAGGCGACCGGTGCCTCCGCCTTTACTCCGTCCTTCGTCTGATACCCCTTCTCTGATCTGTTCATACCAGCCAGGGGAAACGTCAGGCAGCGACAAGCTCACGGMACAAAACATGGGATAATCGCGGCGCGATTCGTCCCGGGCATCAGCATTTTGATATAGCTGACAGGGGTGGTTGCCCCCCGATATGATGGAAAAACGGGCTCACGATTGGCACCGGGCCCAAGCATCGCACGGAGAGCAACCATGAAACAGTATATAGGCTTTGACGTTTCACTAAAAGATACCGCGATCTCCATTCGTCAGGATGGAAAACGGATCTGGCGCGGCAAGTGCGCATCGGATCCCCAGATCCTGGCGCAGATAGTCCGCAAACACGCCCCGCATGCGGAGCGGGTGGTATTCGAGACAGGTCCATTGTCGACMTGGTTCTATCATGCATTAACGGCGGCGGGAGTTCCCGCGRTCTGCATCGAAGCGCGYCATGCGCAGAAAATATTGAACGAGACGCTCAACAAGACTGATGCCAATGATGCTGACGGTCTGGCCCAACTGGCAGAAGCCGGCTTTTACAAGGCGGTCMGGGTGAAGTCGTTCGACGCCATGTTGACCCGCACACTGGTGGGCGCCCGCAACCTGTTGCTTACCATCTCAACGCAGCTGAGCAATCAGATCCGCGGGGTCATGAAGACGTTTGGCATCRTCGTTCCCAAGGGTACAGGCCGTGTATTCGACGGGAATGTCCGCGAGCTTCTGGACGGCAGGGATGGCCTGGCACAGATCATATTGCCTTTGCTRGAGGCTGGCGCGACATCCGCAAGCGCGCCGCWGAACTTGATCGTCAGTTGCTCGCCGCAGCCCGGCAAAGCCAGGCAATCAAGYTGCTGATGACGATCCCGGGAGTCGGGGCGGTCACGGCCGTCTCCTATGCTGCGGCGATCGAAGACCCAGCAAACTTCAAAACTTCACGCGCGGTCGGCGCCTGGCTCGGGCTTACCACGCGGCGTTACCAATCAGGCGAAGTGGATTATGACGGCCACATCTCGCGGCGAGGCGACAACTATCTGCGCGGCCTCTTATACGAGGCGGCAACGGTCATTCTCACGCGTACCCACGCTAGCAACCAGAGCGGCCTCAAAGACTGGGGCCTCAGGCTGCGCGAGCGGCTGGGTTTCAAGCGCGCCGCGGTCGCTGTGGCCCGCAAACTGGCAGTCATCATGCACACAATGCTCAAAACAGGAGAGGCATTCAACACATCGGCTGGCGTCACCGCATAACCAATTCACCWGCTTAACTTCTCAGCGCGTCAGCATCTGACGTATTGAGGCGTCCCTGCCGYGGACGTGGGTCAGGTCATTCCGCTTTAACGGCTGCAGCTTTTTAAAGACTGCGCACAAAACATAGGAAGACCTTGCCTGCGGAGACCCATCATGCGGCGGCTTTATGCCGACCGCGAAGACAACCCTGCTCCCGGCATACGAAMACCCTCGCGCGACACGCCGYATTGAGAAAAACAAGCACAAGGTTGATTAACGTGTCGACGCMATGCCCGACGCGATCAGCCTTCCCATGCCAACCACGCTTGACTGGAGGGACGCGATTATACAACCCGTTCGGGCTTACCTCAAGTCCGTTCGGGCTGAGCTTGTCGAAGCCCTCCACTTCTCTTCAAGAAGAAGGGCACTTCGACAGGCTCAGGGCGAACGGGGGAAGGGGGGGCGTCAGATACTTTCGCCTCCGACTCACAATTCCGGCGGGTTTTCGTCCGGGTCGGCGCGCTGGAGATAGTCGACATAGTTGTGGAAATATTGGTTGCCGCGCTCGTTGCGGCCGAAGATGACCGATTTGACCGCGCCGGATTCCAGACCCTTTTGCACTTGCAGGCCGACGCCATAATCCTCGTCATTCACGACATCGCGCAGCCAGTCCATCATGCCTTCGATCGCGGCAGCGTCCGCCTCGTCCGTTCATGGGCGGCTCACGCCGGATGAACATCAGGTTGGTGATGTTGTTGCCGGGCGTGTCGCCGGGGATGAGCTGGGCGACCTGGGTGATTTCGGGCGCGAAGAAGATGGAAATGTTGGGGAAGATGGT
>NZ_JEMV01000155.1 GCF_000588875.1 Sphingobium sp. Ant17 | reverse complement strand
TTTTCGCTCAGGCAGGTTGCTGTATTGGTTGCCAGCATGGACTCCTGGACGCGCGAGTTGAGCGTGTAACCCTTGATCGTCTGAACCTGGTCGCTTTCACCATAGGCACCATACACGTCCCAATCGATCGTGTCGGTGATGCCACCACGCAGACCGAGGCGATAGTCGAACACTGTGTTCGTGTAATCGCTGATGCGTGGGCCTACTTCGGCTGCACGACGGAACATTGCGCTCGTCACAGTCTGATAGTTTGGATCGTTGGGATCCGTGGCAAGAGCGGCCGCATCGCATGCAGCGGTCGAAATGCCATTGCCTGCGCAGAACTGATTACGAATGCCAGAGGTCAGGAATGGATTGCTGAGCGGAATATCAACGGCGATACCGAACGAACCGGAAGGCGCAATGATGGTGCTGACCGTGTTCTTCGTGAACATGCCCCGGCTGTAGACTTCGACAGCATCGCTGATCTCATAGCGACCGGCGGCGTAGATGTTGTAGCGCTCGAACGGGGTCTGGAAGATGTTCGCGGGCGCAAAGTTTGAAGGGGGCGTATGTGCCAACAAGCGATTGGCCATCCGGCGCAACCTGCAAACGTGCCACTCCCGGGGAAGCTGAAGCGCGAGGGGATCGACGTACCCGAACCGGCACCCTGTCCAGAAATAGACCCGATGGTATTCTGACCGATCTTACGCGCGCCCTGATATACCGGGTCGGACTGCTGATAGCCAATGCCCAGCACGACGTTGCCACGACCGTCATCAAAATTCGCGCCGGTGGTCACGTCGAAACGAACGGTATGCCCGTCGCCCTCGTCGGTGATCTGGTTAGCAAGATTGGCTTCAAAACCCGAAAAATCGGACTTGGTGATGAAGTTGACGACACCCGAAATGGCGTCGGCACCATAGGTGGTCGATGCGCCGCCAGTCAGGACTTCCACACGCTCGATCAGGGCCAATGGAACGTTGTTGAGATCGAATCGGCCGTTCAGTTCAGCTGGAACGACGCGTACACCGTCCAACAGCACGACGTTACGGTTAGAACCCAAGCCACGCAGACGGTTAGAACCCAAGCCACGCAGGTTGACGAACGAGAAACCACCATTGCCGTTGTTCACGGCCGAGCCGATGCTCGGAACGATCCCTGGAATCTCGCGAAGCAGTTCTTCTGCCACGTTGGCCTGCTGCAGATCGATTTCATCAGCAGTCGTAACGTTAACAGGCGAAGATGACGCCAGGTTCGGATTGCGGATCAACGAACCGGTAACGATGATGGTGTCGCCCGCTTCTGCACCAGCGGCCTGTGGCGCTTCCTGTGCGAATGCGGCGGTTGCGATCAGCGACGCACCGAGGATCGCCGGTGCGGCGCTGGCACGCAGAAGTGCCCTCTTTGAAAATGTCTTCACGGTCCAGTCCCTTGCTCTGGAGGTTGGCAGATGTCCTGCCACTATTTCTACTTATGGAGGGATAAGGTGCCCGACAGCGATCCCCCCATATGCATGGCCGTGAAACTGCGCGGGGAGCAGGGCGCTGTAAAGCGCGGGAAAAGGGCATTCACCGCTTTTAAATGTGGCTGTATCATAAATGCAACAAGAGCGTGGTAGAGCTGTTTTTACGGCTGTTTTAGTAACATTATTTCGTTCGAGCGCCGTTTGACAACCCATTGATGTCCGCACCTGTCCAGCGATCGGTTGATAGTGACACAGACGCGACAGGTTGTGGCGATCCTGCGATATATTGACCTTGTTTTCAGCCGAGGCATGCTAGGACGATCTCGGGGTTGATTGATGAGGAGAGACGGCATGAAGCATCTGAGCATGAGTCTGCTGGGGGGTTGTTTTTTGTGCCTCATGACCGGAAGCGCCAGCGCTGCACCAAAGCGCCAGCAGCCGCGCCCAGAGATTTTCACGGACTTGTTGCAGTGCCGATCCGTTGCGCAGGATGCAGAGCGACTGGCCTGCTTTGATCGTCAGGTCGGCGCGATCGACGCCGCTGCCCAGCGGGACGAAGTGGTCGTGCTGGACAAGAGCGAACTCAATAAGACCCGCAAGACGCTGTTCGGCTTTTCCTTCCCTAAGCTGCCCTTTTTGGGCGGGGGCGAAGCGGATGACAGCAGCGAGGCAAAGGTCGAGGGAGTCGATCAAATCGAAGCGGTGATCGCTTCCGTGCGCAGCCTTGGATATGGCAAGTGGCAGATCGGGCTGGAAGATGGCGCGGTATGGGCCACCACCGAAGCGATGACGGCGCGCGACCCCAAGGTCGGCCAGACGATCGAACTAAAGCGCGCCGCCATGGGCAGCTTCATGGGCAAGGTGGCGGGCGGCCGCGCCGTGCGGATGAAGCGGGTCAGTTAGACCGCTTCATCCGCCTTTCTTCACCGCCCTTGCGGCATTGGCCCTGCTATCAACAGCGGGTCGATGCGCGCGGCGTTTCCACTTTCATACCCCCAAATGGAGATGCGGGGCCCGGTCGCGCGGCCCGGTCGC
>NZ_JEMV01000154.1 GCF_000588875.1 Sphingobium sp. Ant17 | reverse complement strand
GGGCGCGGGTGCGCTGGCCGGGCGGGTGATCGGCAAGAGCGAGGGGACGAATTCGACCTGTGACCGGGTGTTGGCGCGGAATAGATAAGTGATTCGCGTACAAGCGTCCTAGCCGGTAGCGCTGCTATCGTCTCAAGACGATAGCAGCGGCTACCGGCTAGGACGCTTGGCGTCAAGTTCAAAAATCTGTTATTCACGCATCCGTAAGCAAATTTGGTCTATGCCGTCGTTATAGTAGGAAGGAGGTTCCCATGGCAGTCGTTCGTAAAGATCGTTTCAAACCATCAAAGCCGCTTTCTGACAAGGGAACGACCATCGCTTTCAATGTTGGTGCGCAGGTGCATGCCAAGCGCCATGGGCTGACGCCGGGCCTAAAAAGACTGATGGCGATTTACAACGCCAAGGTTGCAAATTAGGTCACGTGTGCCAGCGTCAATGGAAGGGGAGAAAATCTCCTTTCGGCGTCATTGTTCCGAAATTTCAACCACATCTTTCTGTTGCGGTGACGCGGAGATTGACAAGTGGTTTCGTGCCAAATCCCTGAAAGATCATGATAAACGAAAGCATATTGTGACCTGCGTTCATGCCGCAGGGGATGATTCGGTGGTGATTGGTTTTTACGCTCTTTCAACAGTGATTGAAGAAGCTGGCAACCTTCCAGGTGTTTTCTACGTCCCGTTTTTTGGCAATTCCAAATATTTTCCGTGCTTGAGCATGGTCTATCTTGCGGTTCGGCAGGATCAGCAACGGCAGGGCATCGGATCGGCCATCATGGTCAAGGTGATCCTGGATTTCGCCGACTATGGCGAACAGATCGGCCTGCCTCTGCTAATATTGACGCCGCTGAACAGCAAGGTAGCCGCATTTTACGAAAGCCTGGGGTTTGAGCGGTATAGGCGCGGTGTTGGCATGTTTTTGCCGCTGCAGACGGCGATCGATATGCGGGAAGGGCTGGTCGGGCGGTAGTCTCGACAGGGTTCTCATTTGTGGAAGGGTCATTGTTCGGGGGAGGGGTGTTGCCCTCTCGATAGGGTGACACTCCTCCGTCTGGCTGCGCCAGCCACCTCCCCTGCCAGGGGAGGATTTTGCGTTTCGTATTGCGGGGGCGTTGAGCCCCCTCTCCAAGCTACGGTAGGCGGCTTACGCCGCTGACCTTCGCTATCCTCTCCCCGCTGGGGAGAGGTTTTTTTATGGGCGGGGACAGATCCATGAAATTCTTTGGGATGAAGGCGGCGGCATCTGCGGATGTGCGGCCGTGTTGGCGCGCGCCTGGGGGACCGGGGCGGTGGCTTTGGGGGAGTGGCCTGCGAGCTATGAGGCGCAGGTGCGTAGCGGCGTGATGGGCAATGCGGTGGCGCAGCGAGCGATGCGGCTGGTGTCCGAAGGAGCGGGGGCCTGTCCGCTGAAGGTTGGTGCGCTGAAAGTCGGCGGGGTTGAGGATGGGGCGCGGGTGTTGGCGCTGGTGGGCCGCGCGTCGGCGGGGCAGGGGCTGGTCGAGACGCTGGCCTGCCATCTGCTGCTGCATGGCAATGCCTATGTGCAGCTGATGGTGGGGGCGGATGGGATGCCGACCGAGCTGTTCGCGCTGCGGCCCGAACGGGTGTCGGTGGAGGCGGATGCGCGGGGGTGGCCTGCGGCCTATCTCTATCGGGTGGGGGAGAGCGTGACGCGGCTGTCGCCCGAAGATGGGGCGGGGCGGCCGAGCGTGCTGCATTTGAAGGCGCTGCATCCGCTTGACGACCATTATGGGCTGGGGTGCGTCGGCGCGGCGGCGGGGCCGGTGGCGATCCACAATGCGGCCAGCGTCTGGAACAAGGCGCTGCTCGACAATGCGGCGCGGCCGAGCGGGGCGATGGTCTATGAGCCAGGCGATGGATCGGTGCTGTCGCCCGACCAGTTCGAGCGGGTCAAGCGCGAGATGGAGGTCGCCTTTGCGGGCGCGGCCAATGCCGGGCGCCGATGCTGCTGGAGGGCGGTTTGCGCTGGCAGGCGATGAGCCTGACGCCGGCCGAGATGGATTTCGTGGGGTTGAAGGCGGCGGCGGCGCGGGAGATCGCGCTGGCATTCGGGGTGCCGCCGATGCTGATGGGGCTGCCCGGCGACAATAGTTACGCCAATTATCGCGAGGCGAACAAGGCGCTGTGGCGGCAGACGATTTTGCCGCTGGTGGCGAAGATCAGCGCGGGGTTGGGGCAGGGGCTGGCCGGATGGTGGCCGGGGCTGCGGATCGAGGCGGATCTGGATGGCGTGGCGGCGCTGAGCGATGAGCGCGGGGCGCTGTGGGACCGGGTGGCGGCGGCGGATTTTTTGAGTGGGGAGGAGAAGCGGGCGTGTTGAATTTGTGAAAGCAGGCAGCCGGGGATGGTGGGATGGCCC
>NZ_JEMV01000153.1 GCF_000588875.1 Sphingobium sp. Ant17 | reverse complement strand
ATGACTTTGCGACATTTCTCACGGATATGGGCAAGCGTCCTAGCCCCAAGCATGAACTTGGCCGCCTTGATAGCAAGCTGGGATATAACCCCTCCAATTGCGCTTGGATGACCCGTCAACAGATCATGCTGCGTCAACCACCTAGAACGAAACCCAATAGGCCCAATCGACCTCCCATCACATACAAGGGAGTGACCCGCAGTTTGAGGGACTGGGCAAAGCATCTGGGCATTGGCGAGACGGCTCTAGGGCATCGACTGTCAACTTACGGATGGACACTAGATGAGGCACTGGGTGGACAGCCGCGTTCGGTCAGTCGTGGATATCCCAAGAAGCACTACGTGGAGTGGAAGGGTGAGACACGGCATGTCAGTGAATGGGCAGAGCAAGCCGGTATATCGCGCTGTTGTCTCTTAGGTCGCATATTTCGTCTGGGTTGGACGATGGATCGAGCAATGACTGAACCCAAAGGGCAATACCACAGAAAGGCAAAGCCAGAAAAGTCACCAGAAGATCAATGAGTGGATGACGCGGCAGTCAGATGGCTATTGATAGAGCGGCACGAACTTGATGGAGTAAGTGCTATGTTTGTTGCCCTAGATGATCTCGTAGATGACCTGACCCGCTTTGTTGAACTCGACGCAGATCATTGGAGATCGCAAGAGGGCAGTTTCCAGTTCAATGACCTCGCGCTCTTCTACCGCAAGTTCGATGATGTCATTGAGTTTGAATGCGAGGGTGTCGTGATCGAAGCAGAGCGCTATGTTCTCATGCTTTGCTAGAGTGACACAGATTCCCTATTTCCGTCTTGATCCACCACCTCAACAAATCTCATTAACTCCCTCACGCGGTTACGGTATTCCGACCACGTTGGTAGCTGTTCTGTCGATCCGATACGATGGCTGCGATTGAAGCGAACTTGATACTCGTCTCCCAGAGTACGCGTCATGTAACCGTATAAGCCGTGATCTTCATTGTTACGGGATATCTGGTCAAGCGAGTTCTTAAACCCACGCTGATAAATTGGGAATAGCTCAGTGGATGTATGCTTGGTCACATTCCCTTCCCCGTCGCTGTCATACATTAAGAAGCGCAATTCAGGTGGGCCTAGGGTATCAACATGCGGTTCAAGCTCGTTGCCTCTGACGAGATTCAAAAGGAGGGCGAGAAGGAGGGGAAGTTCAATAGGAACTCGACCGTGATCCCAATTTGAGATAAAAAGTCGTAACGCATCTACTACAGCCTGCGCCTCTCTCGGCGTAGCCCTCCATTCGGACAGCAATAGCCCAGTGGCCTGCTCTGGTGTCAAAATCACGTGCTTGCCATCGACTTCAACGTCAGGGAAACTGAACTTAACCTCACTTGGAGGTATGTCGCCAAATAGGCCAATGACCAGTTCCGAAATCGACAGCCGCCTCAGTTCATAGTGTCTAGTAAAAAAACCTGCGAAGGTATGCGGTGGCATCGAATTTAGCACCATATACTGCTTCAATGCTGGCCGTGAGTTGCCGTCCATGAAGGGCGATGACGAACACCACGCCGGGAACATCAAAAAGGTGCTTAATGCTTTCTAGCAGGGCTATGGCGTAATCAGGACGGCAGCGATCAAGTTCATCGACCACGACAAATATCGGTGCCTGGCGAGGGTCAACATCAGATTTCTCAATAGATGCTGCTAGTTTTTCGAGACTATCTTTTGAAAACGACCCTGCGAGAAATTCTGGCGAAACACGATATTGCTCAAGAAAGGGGCTTTTTCCAGCGCTATCTACTACTTTCGCTTACCTCTTCGGTCAGCTTATCGAATCCCGCTTCTATTACTTCCTCATTTCGTTTGGTTCTCGCAGCATCAATCGCAGCTTTTGCTTCCTTACCAATTTGATCACCAATGTAACGGGCAGCTAATCTGCCACCAGCCGATATGGCAGCTTTGCCGAGAATGGGGGAGGGCGGCCCGTGTCAGATCACCAAGWCTGTTCTTGACCTTTTTCAGACTTCAGAAATGGTTGAAGAGCCTCATCAAGAGCCGACATAATGGATACGAGAGGTTCATTGTTGGCGTCGTCAATCCAAGCGTCAACGAATGCGACAGGATGATTGATCGCCAACTGCTTCGCAAAACGGTCGAGAAACCAGCTTTTCCCTTCACCGTATTGGGCGTCGAGGGCTAATACGAATGACTGGGACCGACCTAATCGCTTTAAAGTGTCGGTCTCGTTCAGCAAAAATCGTTCGAGCAGGCGAGCTTCGGATCGGCGATCTAGCTTATCGCCTTCCCAGATTTGATCCAAATTCCGCATCTTGCCACCTCATTTCCGAGTTTGGATTTTCGGCCAAACTATACGCTCTGTTAACCGTCGACACATTAATCCGGCAATACATTTTCATTACGGGGCCATGGTTTTGTCGAGCAA
>NZ_JEMV01000152.1 GCF_000588875.1 Sphingobium sp. Ant17 | reverse complement strand
CGCGCCGCCATGCCCAAGCGCTCCATTTGGCGCACTGCGCAGTTCGACACCCTGCGTCTGCGCCTCATCAAGATCGCCGCACGCGTCACAGAATTGAAAACGATGATCCGCATCCAATGGCCCACACCGTGCCCACACCAGAAGATCGTTCAGGTCGCGCTCGACCGGATACCCCGTCTGATCACCTGAGCGCGGGCAAAGCCCGTCAAATCGAACTCGTCCCCGTCACCCGCAAGCTTCAACACACGAACATCACCCCCGGGAAGGGCGTGATCCCCTGCGACTGTTGAAGGTTCAAACCGTCAATCCTGCGCTACGGCACCAAGTCACATGAATTTTCCGGGCTAGTTGGTCGCGATGGCGCATTAATCAGTTTTTTGAGCGGCCCATCGAGCATATTTATGACGCGATCGCTGATGAAAGCGTCAGAGTTATTGCGTTTGACATATTTGATACTTTGATCGTCCGTCACCTGCTGGATGGGGACTATGTTAAAAAAGCCCTCCACAGTCGCTACGAAAAGGGAGGGAATTCAAAGTTCCTCCATCTCCGAACGACTTGCGAAGGTGACGCTCGGTCAGCCAAGGGGAGCGACGTTGACATCTATGAAATCTACGCTGAAATCGCTCGTCGCGATCAAAAATCAGCATCTGATTACGATGTGAATGAAGAAATCGCCATGGAGATTTCCTCAGTTAAAACACGTAGTGAAGTGATAAAACTTTTCAATTTTGCTGTGAGCTCCGGCAAGAGAATAGTTCTAGCAAGCGACATGTTTCTACAGAGAGAAAATATCGAGTTAATGCTAGAAAACTGCTCGATATCCGGATGGAGCAAATTTTATCTTTCTTCTGAGATTGGCTTTCGGAAAGATCGCGGCAATATGTATCACCATATTCTGCGAGAAGAGAGATTGGAACCTTCCCAGCTACTTATGATCGGCGATAACGAGAGGTCGGACTTTCAGATACCAGCTGATATGGGTATTCGGACTGTTCACGTTGTGAAGCCGACGAACATCATGCGGGCAGCACCCCGGCTCGAAGGGTTTGTTCCGGACGCGGCGGACGCTTCCGCCGGAGAGCAATTCCTGTTTGGAGCACTGGCCGCTGAAAATTTCTCAGGCGTTACCTTTCCTAAATTTATGCCAAAAAACATGTTTGGCTCATCGGCTAACTCTATTGGCTATGGGCTATTAGGGCCGATTTCGTTGGCATTCTCGCAATGGCTGGTTGAGACCGCGAAAGTAATGAAGCTGGACAGACTATGCTTTCTTTCTCGCGAGGGGAAGTTTATGAAATCGGCCTACGATACTTGGGTTGCTGGACTTGGGTCTGTCGTACCAAGTGATTATATGCTTGCATCGCGGCGAGCCGTGACGGTTCCAGCCATCAAAAGCATTGATGACATTTACGCTATCGCTAAATCTAACAACTTTTATGGGGCAAGCGTCGATCTCTTTCTTAGTGAGCGCTATGGGGTAAGGCTCGATGAACGTCGCTGGGCAAAGATCGAATCTCGTAATATCTGGCGAAGAAATCTCCCACTGACGATCATGGATCAGAATATCGATAATATTGCTCCTTTGCTTACGCATATTGCGCCACTCATATTCGAGCGTGCTGCCTATGAGCGGGTTAACTGCATAGAATATCTCCAGGGCATGGGATCATCCGGGGAAAGTAGATGTGCAGTAGTGGACGTGGGATATGGCGGAACGATCCAGCGGCACCTTGATAAGTTGGTCCCCGGCAAATTTCACGGTTTGTACATGATGGCCAACAAGAGTGCGTTTGATTGGAGCAAGACCTCGACAACGGAGGTGCGAGGATGCTTCGTCGCCATGGTTGATGAATCCCCTAATGGGATATCACCTATGCTGGAAAACAGTTTTATACTGGAGAAGATGCTTAGCGCCGACGATGAGCAATTATTATACTACGGCAAGGATGGTGATCCCCAATTTCGAGAGCTCCAGGCCTATGTTGGTGCAGGGTCAAACGTTCGCAATGAAATGCAGCAGGGTGCCATAAAATATATCAAGGATGCTGTACGTTTCCGTGAAACAATACAAGAAGATTTTTCGGCCTCACCAAGCCTGGCTCAAGACCTATTTGAGGAGTTTGTCTCACACATATCTGATGATGAAGTAGCATGCTTTGCGTCTTTGGAGCTTGATGACTTCTACTGCGGGCGTGGTATTGTTGCATAGGGTCTGGACGTGGTTTAATTGCCTGCTAATATAGTGATTGTTCGTCCACTGGCAGCGCGAGGAGACGCTATCACGAACG
>NZ_JEMV01000151.1 GCF_000588875.1 Sphingobium sp. Ant17 | reverse complement strand
ATGGTGACCACCTCAACACCCAGCTACACCACCACATGGGACGATCCACGGGTCACGCCTGATCAGCTCATAGGTAGCTATGACCGCCGGCTCCGGGCCTTTTTTCGACAACCTCAAGAAATCGACGACCGCCTACCTCCAGCAATCCCGTCCGGTCCGCATCGGAATTCGCCTTGCGGCATCTTTTCGGCAAGTTTGCACGTGCGTAAGGAGTTTTGTGCTTACGGAGCCTGCAAGGCACCGTCTTCGGCCTTCTTCGCAACCTTGTTTGATCCTGAGTTGTTGTAGTTCCACAAACCGAGGAGATCGCTATGGGAAACTAATAATCACACCCCTGAAAACAGCACATGTGGGGAAAAAGCTTGATAAAAGGCCCGTTTATCATGGTCGGCCTTGCCGACGGAAGCGTTACCCACTCGGAACCGCTGACCGCGCAGCTCGACAAGGATCAGGTCGATACAATCTGGTTTTTTTATCGGCAAAGACAATCGCCTCTCAACGGGTGGAGTCGCGATGGCCCAGTTTGTCTCGAAGGGACAAGATTTCTTTGCTTCCCTATCTGGGAAAGTGGCTATCGATAACGACCCGGCAATGATCGAGAAACTTTGGTCCAAGCCTGTCGAGGCCTGGTTCCCCGGTGGGAAGTCCGACCCAAATCTGGCACTGCTCCGCTTTAACATCGATGAAGCGGAGCTGTGGGAGGCTGACATGTCTCTAACGGGGAAACTAAAGATGCTCTTTGGCGGAAAGATTGAGGCCGACGAAGAGGGCAGCCACGCCGTGGTGTCCAACACGATCGTTTAGGCCTGCGATTACAGGTCGGCGGGATTCGCTCGCCGACCTGTATGCGCAACTCGTTGCCGTCCGGCTGCTCATTCTCATCTCCCGGAAGCAGCCATTCGTTCAGATTTGACTGGCCCATCAGGTAAGGGAAATCTGCCGGTCGACCGCTGACCAAAATGCGACCTTCAATTTTGCTGATGACCTCTTCAGAAATGGATATGCTGCCGCGTATCATTCAGCAGGGCGCAACATTTTTGATGTTCGAGAGGACCATTAGACGGGAGAACAGACGCGCACCCTGTTGGCACTTCACCTCCAAGGGATGATGGCTAGTTCGCCATTGGGCAGCGTATTCGCCCTCGATCTCACGGGCTTACAAACACCAGATATTACTGCCTGGACATCTTGGGTTGTGGGACGCGTCGCCGCAATAGGCGCATTGAAGATGCTTTCGCACGAAGTTGCCGAAGTGAAGTCGATGCGAACTTATCCTGATTTCCTGAGGATGGGTAATGGCGGTGTGATTTTAGAGAGGATCATCGCCGCAGCCATTGCCCAGAGTTTTCGCCATCTTAGCTTGGAAACAGGAAGCTGGGCGGCATTTGATACTGCGCTCACTTTAGTAAGGGCGGCGAGAGTTCACAAACGGGGCGGCCTTCAGCGGCTACGAGCACGGCGACTTCAACAATTTCTCCACCTCGACCTTGTTCGTCCGAACGTCAGCGCTCGATAAACCTCAGTTTCAAAGCCATCCTTTTCGCTTCCCCCCCCCCCCCCCCCCCCCGCAATTTATTGGCGCTAAGGAAGCAGCGAGTCGCGCCGATGCTGCCGACCTCGCTGGATAACCGACAGCATTTCGAAGGGATGATGTGGATCAACCGGACAGTCTCGCAATGGCGACACCTGCCAGACCGAGATGGCAAGTGGAAATGTGTTTTTCGCTGCTATCGGCGTTAGATGACGACTGGCATGTTTGAGGCCTGCTTGAAACGCTTGCCGAAATGGTGGAGCGAGATGCCCGCGCCGATATGATCGAAAGCACCGTCGTCCGGGCACATCATTGTGCAATCGGCATAAAAAGRGCTCGCGAAACCGAGGCGTTTGGCCCATCGCGCGGCAGCTTCAGCACTAAACTCCACGCGCGGTGTGACGCCAAAGGCCGCCCGCTCGGCTTCGTTCTACGCCAGGACAGGTCCACGATTTTCAAGCAGTCGGTCCGCTGTTTCGCATGATCACCGACAAGATCGAGACGCTACTGGCCAACAAAGGGTATGATGCCGACGCCCTCCGTGAAGAGTTGGAGAACGCTGAAGTTGAAATCGTCATCCTGGCCAAGAGCAACCGACGCGAACCCATCCCCCAAGACCGCGAAAATTACCGCTGGCGCAACCTCGTCGAGCGCCTGTTCAACAAACTCAACGACTGGCGGCGTATCGCCACGCGTTCGACAAGACCAAAAAAAATTTCAACCTCGGCTTCGTCAGCCTCGTGGCAGTTCTGCAATGGATACTGTTTGTCCACGAAACCTAGCTGTATTTGCAAGCAAACATAGGGTATGAAAATATAAACAAGCGACAAGGGTTCTCGTGAAAGGTCTGAATTTGACCCAAAAACCCTATGTTGTGACTCGAGAGGATTTAAATATGACAACTGCCGCAAGCAGAGACAAGAAGCTGCATTATGATCTAACAAATGTTGGACTAAGGGCCCAAGCCACAGCGGCAGGTTTAGTGCAGCTTTGTGTCGAATTGCGGCGCGCAGGCATCATCGATAACGATGCTTTGGACCGGATTAAAATCTCAATAGCAGACGAGATTGTTGTTTTGTGCGCCTCGTCCGGTAGACAGGTC
>NZ_JEMV01000150.1 GCF_000588875.1 Sphingobium sp. Ant17 | reverse complement strand
GGGAGGGGCGCAGCCCCCGACCGGAGAGCGGACCAGACAACCGGTGGCGATCTTTTTTCCCCCTTCTTTCGGGGGGGCAGATCGGGGGCTGTGGCGGGCGGTGGTATCGGAACACTCATCGAACAACGAGCGATGGGTTTGCGATGCCGGGCCACCACATTTCCGATCAGCAGGTATTTCTCTTCATGACCCATCGTCGCCAACACACCCAGGCCGTCGCGGCTGCCAAGGCCGGTATCAGCGAACGCAGCGCACGCCGGATCGAGAACGATCCGCAGCTTCCGTCCCAGAAGAAGAAGGAGCGCCATTGGCGCACCCGCGCCGATCCGCTCGAGCCATTCTGGCCACGTATAGAGGAGTTGCTCCAGATCGACGGTATCATTGCCGTCACGGTCTTCGAGACGCTCCAGGACGAGTTCGGCGAGGATGCTGTTCCCGATGCGATACGACGAACACTGGAACGCCGGATCGCCCGCTGGCGGGCACTGCACGGCGGCGAGAAGGAGATCTTCTTCCCGCAGCATCATGAGCCCGGTCGGCAGGGCCTGTCGGATTTCACGGTATGCGACAGTCTCAAGGTCACCGTTGCCGGCGAGACCCTGGCCTATCGCCTCTACCACTTCCGCTTGGCGGCGAGTGGCTGGGAGCATGCGGCTGTCGTGCTGGGCGGGGAGAGCTTTGCCGCCCTTTCGGAGCACCTGCAGGATGCGTTGTGGAAGCTGGGCGGTGCGCCGGCCGAACACCGCAGCGATTCCCTGTCAGCCGCCTACAAAAACCTCGACGCCGATGCGCAGCGGGATTTCACCCGAAGCTATGACGAGCTGTGTCGTCATTACGGCATGCTTGCTACCCGCAACAACCGCGGCGAGGCGCACGAGAACGGATCGATCGAAGGTCCCCATGCCCATCTCAAGCGACGGCTCGATCAGGCCTTACGCCGGCGGGGCAGCCGCGATTTCGTCAGCATCGAGGCCTGGCGCGAGTTCGTTGAGGCGCAGGTCGCCAGACAGAACCGGCGGCATGCTGCGCGCATCGATGCAGAACGCAGGGTACTCAAGGCGCTGCCCGCAAGGCGAACCACCGATTTCGCCATGGTCACCGTCGATGTCACCCGCAACGGCACCGTCGCCATCGATCGGGTTACCTATTCGGTGCCTTCCCGCCTCGTCGGACGGCGCCTCAACGCGCATCTCTTTGACGATCGCATCGAGCTCTTCCTCGGTCCGGACAGGGTAATGTCCACGCCGCGTGTGCGGATCAGTCATCCCCACCGGGGGCATAGCATCGATTTCCGGCACATGATCGGTAACCTGCGCCGCAAGCCCGGTGCACTGCGCAACCTCGTCTACCGCGAAGCCCTCTTCCCCGATCACGCCTACCGGCGGGCCTGGCAAGCCTTCGATGCCCAACTCGATGGACGGCAGGCCTGCCGCGATGCCGTCGCGCTGCTCGATATCGCCGCCAGGGGCGACTGTGTCGACGTGCTGGCCCGGCGGATCGATGAGGCTCTCGACAGCGGGCGCTTGCCCGATGTCGATGCGCTCAGGGACGAGTTCCTGCCAACCGCAAGATCGCAGCGCGATGTCGCTATCCCGCCACCCGATCTGCACAGCTACAACAGCCTGATCGCCAGCGGGGAGGTGCACTGATGACGCGCACCAAGGATCAGGCCGCCGCCGTACTGCCTACCCTGCTGAAGGCCTTGCGCCTGCCGAGCATCAACCGCAACTGGAAGCGCCTCACCGACACCGCCGATCGCGATGGCTGGCCGGCCGCCAACCTGCTGGCCTCGCTTCTCGAGATCGAGATGGCTGATCGCTCCTCCCGGCGCATCCAGCGCCATCGCGACCAGTCCGGCTTGCCCGCAGGCAAGACCTTCGCCACCTTCGATTTCGACGCCGCCCCCGGCATCCGCAAACCGCACCTCTTGTCCCTCGCCGCCGGTGACGACTGGATCGAGAACGGCGGCAACCTGCTGCTGTTCGGCCAGAGCGGGACCGGCAAGACGCACGCAGTTGCCGCTATTGGCCATGCCCTCATCGACACGGGGCGGCGCGTCCTGTTCTGCTCCACCACCGACATGGTCCAGAAGCTCCAGTCCGCGCGCCGCGACCTCAGCCTGCCCGCCATGCTCGACAAGCTCGACAAGTTCGATCTCATCGTGCTCGACGATCTGTCCTACGTCCGCAAGGACCAGGTCGAAACCAGCGCCTTGTTCGAGCTCATCGCCCACCGCTACGAACGCCACTCGCTCGCCATTACCGCCAACCAGCCATTTTCGGCATGGGACAACGTCTTCCCTGATCCCGCCATGACTGTCGCCGCGATCGACCGCCTCGTGCACCACTCGACCATCATCGAGATGAACGGCGAAAGCTACCGCAAGCGTTCCGCCGTCGCCCGCATCAACGCCGGCGATTACGACCCGCCCAATGGCGCCCCGGACCGGCCATCATAATTGTCGCTGGCTTCGCGCTCGGGAGCACCCTTGCTGAGGCAACGGGTAATTGTCGCCAGCGGCAATTACATGCCAACCATCCCATGCGCTTCAAACCCTCGCTTCCGGCCAGCGCCAGCGACAATTACCCAGCGTCGTAATTGTCGCTCGACGGTTGCTCCTCGCAACAGCAAATGGTAGCCAGAATTCACCAACCGGCGCGGCCACCTATCGGC
>NZ_JEMV01000149.1 GCF_000588875.1 Sphingobium sp. Ant17 | reverse complement strand
CGTCATTCAACGCGAGCGCGAGGAAGTCGGAGCCACGCCTGCCGTAGACCTCGCGCTTGCGTTCYTTTATCCCGGACGAGCGCGAACAAATAAGCTTCCGCATCCTCGTGATAACGAAATAGGAAGACCGGGATCGTCCATTCATGGCTACCGATATAATCGTAGTGCTCAGTAAGCATGCCGGCCATGACTTCACCGAACAGGCCACGTCGCGTGATCGACGGCAGGCAGGTCGGATAAGTGATATGCACTGCGGGGTTATCCGCGTCGGGGTGAAGCTCGATGCCCATCTGTTCGTGAAAAAAAAAAAAACGCGCGGGCATCTGCATGCGCGGATTCGAAATAAGACACGAAATCGGCGATCAGATCATCGTCGCAGTAGCAATCTTGCTCGAGCAACAGATGACCGTAATTATCGACATCGCTCGGATAATCCTTAAGCCATCGTTTCAGCGCAGCGTTCGGCGGTGGGCAATTGTGCAAGGTCAATGTCGAAACTCCCCCGCGCCGTCTGTATGGAAATCGGGCACCAGCATGAAGCATTAAATGGATCAAGTTGCGACATATTTGCTTTGACCCCGCCCAGCCCTGACAACCACTGCCTATTGGCGTAATGGCAGTCCCTTTCTTTGCTGCCTTTATCAGCCACCCCTTTAGGTTGCTCCGATCTTCGTCCAAACAACCGGAATTAGGGCGCCTTGCTGTCCGACAGCTGCCGAACGTGCGAATGATCGGTTCCAGCGCAAGGCAATGTTCCTGCAGCCGCATCGGAACGGCGTGAGTTGGTCGACTCCCGCCAGATTAGCAGAAAACGAACGGCACACGTGAAATGAATATATTCCGACGATTAACCGAATAGAACCGACGGCAGCACGTCGCGAGGGTCGATTGATCACGATCTCGAAGCCCTGCTCATCCATGTTGGCCGACTGCAGGACAGCATAAAGCCGCGCTCTAATTTTGATTTCTTCCTCAGATTGGCAAGCATGGTCAAATCTGTAGACTAACCCCAAAGCTCATCTCTGGAGACTCCGAATGCCCCGCGTAGCGCTGTATGCCCGCTATTCCGACGACAAGCAGAGCCCTGCATCTATCGACGACCAGTTTTTGATATGCCGTGAGCAGGCGGCGCGCGAAGGCTGGCGGATTGTCGCCAATTACAAAGATGCCGCGATCTCCGGCGCGAGCGTCATACTGCGTCCGGGCATCCAGTCACTTTTGCACGATGCGCAGATGGGGCGCTTCGACATTCTGCTGGCCGAGGCGTTGGATCGGGTGTCACGCGACCAAGCCGACGTCGCCACGCTCTACAAGAATCTCCAGTTCGCCGGCGTGAAGATAGTTACCCTGGCAGAAGGTGAAGTTTCTGAACTGCATGTCGGCCTCAAGGGCACTATGAACGCGCTGTTCCTCAAGGATCTTGCGAAGAAGACCCATCGCGGTCTGCGCGGCCGCGTCGAAATGGGCAAATCGGGTGGCGGGCTTTGCTTTGGCTATGACGTCGTGCGGCGCTTCTCAAGCGAAGGCGAACCGGTCCACGGTGAGCGCAGCATCAATGCCGCGGAAGCTGAAGTCATTCGCCAGGTTTTCCGACAGTTCGCCAATGGGCTCAGCCCCCATGCAATTGCCTGCCGTCTGAATGACTCCGGGATTTCAGCCCCAACGGGCAAGCTGTGGACATCAACCACGATCCGCGGCCACGCCAAGCGCGGCACAGGCCTCCTCAACAATGAGCTGTATATCGGCAAACTTGTCTGGAACCGGCTGCGCTATCTGAAGAACCCGCAAACCGGCAAGCGCGTCTCCCGCATCAATCCCAAATCCGAATGGATTGTGACCGAGGTTCCTGACCTACGGATCGTGGATGACGAACTCTGGCAGGCTGTGAAGGCAAGGCAGGAGAATATCGCGATCCAATATGCCGATGTCATCGAGCAACCCGCTCCGCCCATACAGCTCTTAATCGAACGCATCGCCCAAAAAGCCTTCTTTCCGGCCTGGTTTATTGCGGCTGCTGCGGCGGTCCTTATTCCCTTCGCGGGCAGGGGCGGTTTGCCTGTTCGAACCATGGTGATACGAAAAGCTGCTCGAACGGGCATAGCATCACGCGCGACAAACTCGAAGCGCGCGTCCTTGATGGTCTGCGCGATCGCATGATGACCGCCGAGGTCGCGGCAGAGGCCATTCGGACCTACGTCGAGGAGAATAATCGCATCAACCACCAGCGCCGCGCGTCAGAGATCGCCGATCGAACCGACCTGCAGAAAGTCCTCAAGGCGATCAAAGGCCTTGTGACACTCGCGAAAGAAGGCAAGGGCACGCGCGCGCTTGTCGATGAGCTTTTGGAGCTGGAAGCGCAGGAGGATGCGATCCGCGCTCGTTTGGCTGCGGCCCCTGCTGACGTGCCTGACATCCACCCCAACATCTCTGAGATTTATCGGCGCAAAGTCGAGCGACTGACTCACGCACTATCGCAGCCGGAAGAGCGCCAGGAAGCCGCCGATGCGTTGCGGGCGCTGATCGAGCGGATCGAGCTTACGCCCGGCGCGAAGCGCGGTGAGGTCAACGCCATGCTCTACGGTGAGTTTGGCAGGATCCTGGAGTGGATCGAGCAGCGTCGAGTGGCCGAGCATGCACAAAGCCGGCGCTTTGGCGTCGGGGGCTTTGTGGGAATCGGTTTTGGTGGGTTGCGGGGAGTTAGGGATTTTGAACCTACGACCTTCAGGTTATGAGCCTGACGAGCTACCGGGCTGCTCCATCCC
>NZ_JEMV01000148.1 GCF_000588875.1 Sphingobium sp. Ant17 | reverse complement strand
GAACATCGACTCCAAGTTCGCTATGGTGCCTGAATGGACAGGAACCGTTGCAGCGAATGCGACTGTGCTCGACAATGAAAACGGCAAGCTGGTACTCCGTGGTGATTGGTATCATCAGAGTTCAACTTTCAAGGACGCTATCAACAACCCGCAACTTTTTCCAACCCGCTTACAGCGTGTTCGGTGCGAACGCTTCATACACCCTCCCTGGAGATCATTTCACGATCACCGGAGGCGTTACCAATCTGACTGATAAGCGGTACATCCAAGGTGGCTTTGTCGATCTTGATGTGGCTGGTCTGGCAACTGCCAACTTTTTCCCGCCCACGGGAATGGTTCCTCAGGGTCGGTTATGAATTCTAAAAACTTAGGATCGGGGGGGCGGCTTWAACTTGCCGCCCCCCTTTTTGTCTCAGACGAAGCGGAAGGGTGACAGATTGTTGACAAGTGTATCTTGTCCATTCGTTGAAGTTTTTAGAACCAACCTTTTGTTGGCGCTGTGCGCTCGTGAAACGGATCGTCGTTGCCATAACCGGAGCAACCGGTGCGATCTACGGGTTGCGTCTGTTGACAATGCTGAAAGATCAAGCTGGCTGGGAAACGCATTTGGTCATGTCGCAGGCCGCCTTGCTCAACATCCGCGAAGAGCTTGTCGATGGGCGGCAGCAATTCGAGGATGCTGCAAAACGTCGTGCACAGCAGCCGCAATGTAGGGGCGAGCATCGCGAGCGGTTCGTTCCTGTGCGAAGGCATGGTGATCGCGCCATGCTCAATGCGGACATTGGCTGCAGTCGCCAATGGCCTGTCCGACAATCTGATTACACGCGCGGCGGACGTCATGCTTAAGGAACGGCGCAAACTGGTGCTGATGACGAGAGAAACGCCGCTTAATCTGGCACACCTTCGCAACATGACTGCGTGCACAGAAATTGGGCGCGGTGATCTTCCCCCCCCGTACCAGCGTTTTTACAATCGCCCACTCGAAATCGACGAAAATTTATCGATCACAGCTGCATGCGGGTGCTTGATCAATTTCGGACTTCATCGCAACCTGGAGAATCGTTGGCAGGGGATTGACTGGCGAAAAACCCCCGATCCGGCATTGCCAGTCAAGAAAAATCGAAAGGCAGGCATGATGACTTGGTATCTAAGCTCGACTTTGTACGATTAGGTAGCGAAGCATAGTGCTTGAGCCATACGTACGAGGCGGGTTGTCGGAATATAGTGCGTTTCTCGGTGCGGCGGGGAGTGTGGATTAAATGTCGCCGACCCAGATCTGGAGGCGGACGGCACCGATGGCGTCACTGAATGTCGGGCTGGTTTTTTCGATACCACGCGGCGGAATACGGGGTGCTTTTTATTGGTCAGCAGATCGCAGGCCCATAGTGATATAAGAGTGTAGAGACCCAGCAGCGCCGGTGTGGTTCGCGCTATGGCTTTGTCGGTCCACTGGCGCTGTGTCTCGACACCCAGGTGAGCGCGGGTTTCGGCAAAGGTGACTTCGATTTGCCATCGGCGGACGAGAGGGCGATGATGTCGGCGGGCTCGAGGGTAATGTCGGTACTGAAGAAGGCCTGCGGGTCGCGCTTTCCGTCAGGATCGCGAACCAGGACCCAGCGGACCGGCAAGACCGGGGTGCCGGGCCTGTACCATAGGGCGATGTCGGATGTGATCTGGAGCGTCTTGCCGTTGAGATGGCCATACCAGGCAGAGACGAGAATGCTGGTCCAGCGTGTCGCCGGATTGGCGAGCAGGGTCTTGAGTTTTGGTAATGCTCGCCCTTCTGTGCGGGCGGCCCATCCGTGCGTGCCGTTCGCCCCGTCAGGCCTGTGCAAACAAGTTGGCAATCGAGCCGCAGTCGGCTGATGAGTGTGGCCCGGCGGACGATCGCATGTGCCAGTTCGTGGACAGCAAAGCTGCTGTCGCCAATGAAGATGACCGTAACGATCGTCTCCTCATAATCGCTGGTGCGCGCGCAGGCAGGGGCTGGGGACTGGTCAGGATTTCCGTGTGTGACCGGGCATAATGGGTAACAAGGAGTCCCCACTATGTCACGACGCAAAAGAACCCCGTTATTCCCCAATGCGCTTCTCGACCAGCTTTTTGGCCGGGAGGCGCTGCCAGTGCCGCATTTGAACAAGGTGGCTTGCTGGATTCGCTGAAGAAGGCGCTCACGGAGCGCGCGTTAAATGCGGAGATGGATCACCATCTTGCGACAGGCGAAGGTGCCGGTAACACGCGCAACGGCTATGGCCGGAAGACCGTAATGACCGAGACCGGCAAGCTGGAGATTGATGTCCCGCGCGACCGCCAGTCCAGCTTCGACCCGCAGCTGATAGCCAAGTATCAGCGCCGCTTTCCGGGCTTCGATGAGAAGATTGTGTCGATGTATGCGCGGGGCATGAGCACCCGGGAGATTACCGGGCACCTGCAGGATCTGTACGGCATCGATGTGTCGCCCGATCTCATCAGCACGGTGACGTACGCGGTGCTCGATGAAGTCGCCGTCTGGCAGCAACGCCCCGCTCGATGCGATCTATCCGCTGGTCTTTTTTTCGATGCGATCCGGGGTAAAAAATCCGAGACGAAGGCATGGTCCGCAATAAAAGCGATCCATATCGCCCTTGGCGTCCGCGCCGATGGCGCCAAGGAAGTGCTCGGGCTGTGGCTTGAGCAAAACGAGGGTGCCAAGTTCTGGCTGCGGGTCATGAACGAGCTGCGCAACCGTGGCACAGAGGATATTCTACTTGCTGTCGTCGATGGCCTCAAAGGCTTTCCAGATGCGATCACAG
>NZ_JEMV01000147.1 GCF_000588875.1 Sphingobium sp. Ant17 | reverse complement strand
CGAACCCCCCCTCCACCACTCGCTTCGCGAGCGGTCCCCCTCCCCGTGCCGGGGAGGATTTAGTTCTCGATCTTCACGAAATCGAGTTTCAGGAATTTGTCCATCATCGGGCCTTTCCATTCGTCGGGCACGGGGATGGTGCCGAGCGCCCAGCCGATGATGTCGGCATCCTGTTCGTCCATGAAGCGTTCGAACCAGGCGATGTCGGCTTCGTCCCAGCTATCATGATAGCGTTCGAAAAAGCCGCCCACGGTATAGTCCGCCTCCCGCGTGCCACGGTGCCAGGCGCGGAATTTCATGCGGCGCATCTGGGGATTGTCGTTCACAATTTGTTCCTTTGGCGGGCACGCGGAAAAAGCCGATGGGGTGTTTGTATGACCGACCCGGCTAAGCTAGATGGCAGCAGATAGACATGCGACCCGATATTCTCAATCCGCTCTTTGCCGAAATCTCTGTCCTTAAGGGCATTGGCCCGGCGCTGGCCCGCCCGCTGGAGCGGTTGGGTTTGGCGCGCGCGGTCGATATCGCCTTTCACCTGCCGGTCAGTTGGGTCGACCGGCACCTGACCGATGAACTGGACATGGCCGATGCGGGGCGGGTGATCGGCATCGAACTGACGCCGGTGGACTATAAGGCCAGTGGGGGCGCGCGGACGCCGTTTCGGGTGCAGGCAACCGACCGGTTCGGCAATTATGTGTCGCTCGTCTATTTCGGCAAGAATAGCGGTTGGCCGCGCAAGATGCTGCCGCTGAACGAAGCCAAATTCGTGTCGGGCAAGCTGGAAAGCTATGGCGAGACGTTGCAGATGGTTCACCCGGACTATGTGCTGCCGCCCGAGGAAGCCGCGACCATCCCGGCGCGCGAGAGCGTCTATGGCTTGTCCGATGGGCTGACCAACAACCGGATGCGCGATCTGGTGGCGCAGGTGCTGGCCCGTGCGCCGGACCTGCCCGAATGGATCGAGCCGAGCCTGCTGGCGCGCAAGGGCTGGCCGGGGTGGCGCGCGGCGCTCACGCGCATCCATGCCGACCCGTCCGATGCCCAGGCGCGCGAGCGGTTGGCCTATGACGAGATTTTCGCCGGGCAATTGGCGCTGATGCTGGTGCGGCAATCGTCGCGGCGGCGGCGGGGTGTGCCGATCGCGGGCGATGGGCGGCTGCGCGCCATGCTGAAGCTGCCCTTCGCGCCGACCGGGGCGCAGCGGCGCGCCTTTGGCGAGATAGAGGGCGACATGGCGCAGGCGACGCCGATGCTGCGCCTGCTGCAAGGGGATGTCGGGTCGGGCAAGACGCTGGTGGCGCTGATGGCGCTGCTCAATGCGGTCGAGGCGGGGATGCAGGGGGCGATGCTGGCCCCGACCGAGATATTGGCGCGGCAACATTATGAGACGCTGCGCAAGATGGCGTCCGGTTTGCCAGTCGAGATCGCCATTCTGACCGGGCGCGACAAGGGCAAGGTGCGCGAGGCGACGTTGATGGGGCTGGCCGATGGCAGCATCGACATTCTCGTCGGCACCCATGCCATCTTTCAGGAAAAGGTGCAGTATAAGGCGCTGGGGCTGGCGGTGATCGATGAACAGCATCGGTTCGGCGTGGCGCAGCGGATGATGCTGGCCAACAAGGCCGCGCAAGCGCCGCATTTGCTGGTGATGACGGCGACGCCGATCCCCCGTACGCTGACGCTGACCTATTATGGCGAAATGGAAGTGTCCAAGCTGGACGAGATGCCGCCGGGGCGGCAGCCGATCCAGACGGTGGTGATGGCGGCGACGCGGCTGGACGAGGTGGTCGATGCGCTGGCCCGGCATGTGGGCAGCGGGGGGCAGGCCTATTGGGTGTGCCCGCTGGTGGAAGAGAGCGAGACGAGCGATCAGGCCGCAGCCGAGGCGCGGGCGGAATCGCTGCGGCTGCGCTTTGGCGAGGCGGTGGGGCTGGTCCATGGCCGGATGAAGGGGCCGGACAAGGATGCCGCAATGGCGGCCTTTGCCGCCAATCGGACACAGATATTGGTCGCGACCACGGTGATCGAGGTCGGCGTCGACGTGCCTAATAGCAGCTTGATCATCATTGAGGGGGCGGATCGGTTCGGATTGGCGCAGTTGCACCAGTTGCGCGGGCGGGTGGGGCGCGGCGACAAGCCGTCGGTCTGCCTGCTGATCCGGGGCAATGCGCTGGGCGAGACGTCGCGCGCGCGGCTGGCGCTGATGCGCGAGACGAATGACGGATTTCTGATCGCCGAGGAGGATTTGCGGCTGCGCGGCGCGGGCGAAGTGCTGGGCACGCGGCAATCGGGCGAGGCAGCGCTGAAGCTGGCGACGCCCGAACATATGGCCGCGCTGATCGACCCGGCGCGCGATGACGCAAGGCTGCTGATCGATCGCGACGGCGGGCTCGATAGTGCGCGCGGGCAGGCGGCGCGGGTGTGCTTGTACCTGTTCGAGCGGGATGCGGCTGTGGGGTTGCTCAGGGGGGGGGTGACGGGCGGCGATTAATATTGTGCCCTCTCCCGCCTTTGCGGGAGAGGCTATGAAGACTTGGCAGCTTGCTGCCCTAGTCGTAGTCGGTGAGGGCCTTTTTTTTTTTTTTTTGCGAGGGTTTCGCCAGGTACAAGTAAGACAGACCCTCACCCGAACCCTCCTCCCGCCGAACTCGAAGCCGCCTTTGTTGTAACAAGGGGTAGCAGGACCGGAAGTCTCCCGAGCAAAATCTAGAATGCCCACTAAGGCACCGTGTAGCGTGGCATGTATTTCCCCGCGCTTTTCGCCAGGATGCAAGACGA
>NZ_JEMV01000146.1 GCF_000588875.1 Sphingobium sp. Ant17 | reverse complement strand
CGTCCTGCCCCGTTCGCCCATTCTGTATAGCCGCGCGGCCCACCCCATGCCCGCCCGCTTCGACCGGCAGCCCCCGTCATCGGCGAACGACACGCCCGCCGACCAAGCGCGAAATCCAGCCGACGAACCGCATGACGAACGACATCCCGCCCCGCGACGAACGACATCAGCCGTAGGGGAAAGCGCAAATCGTAACGATGTCGGGACAATAGAAAACGCCCCCGGCGCAAGGGATGGCCGGGGGCGTATCCAGGTTGCTGTCGGGCACACCGGGATCAGGATAAACTGTCAGGGCAGAGACGACAGCATTGGCGCTGAACCGTCCCTGAACTTGCCCTGCATCATAGCATCGGCGGCACCCCGCGCGCCTTAAGTTCGATGACCGGCCTTCGCGCCCCGCTGGGCGGCATGGCCGGGGGATCAACCGCCAATCAGGCCCGACGAACGACATGGCGGCCGCTGGTCGCCAGAGCGGAGGCTAGCATCGCGACACCCGCGTCGCACCGGCCGCTACGCGTGAGCCTCGGTCTGCTCGACCAGCCTCGCCGCCAGATCCCGCGCCGTCCGCGCCGCGCCCATCAACGTGGCCGATCCCGCCCCGCACCAGTCGCCATAGCCCGCCAGCCACAGCCGCGGCGCCTTGATCGACCGCTGCTCCTCCACCAGAATGCGCCCATCCGCCTCCACCACGCCCAGCCCCGCCAGATGCGCCAGCGCCGGGCGAAAGCCGGTGCACCAGATGATCGCATCGACCGCCGTCTCCGTCCCGTCGGCCCACACCACCCCCGTCGCCGTCATCCGCACGAACGGCCGCCGGGTGCTGAGGTCGCCGCGCGCCCGCGCCGCCTTGACCGGCGGCACCATCACGATATCGCCAATGCCGCCCCCCCGGCATGTCGCTCGGCCCCGCCTTCATCCGCGCCACCGCCCGCTCGAACAGCACATGGCCATCGACATCGTCGGGCAGGAACAAAGGCGCCTGCGTCGTCACCCAGCTGGTGCGCGCCACAGGCGCCAACTCCGCCACGATCTGCGCCCCGCTATTGCCGCCGCCGACCACCAGCACGCTCTGCCCGGCATAGACCTCCGGCCCGACATAGTGCGCGGAATGGACCTGCACCCCCGCAAACAGCGCCCGCCCCGCCATGTCGGGCATATAGGGTTGCGACCAGGTGCCCGTCGCGCTGACCACCATCCGCGCGGCAAAGCGCCCCTTGTCGGTCACGACCGCCAGAGCATCGCCCGCCCGCTCGACCGCCGCCACCCGCACGGGCCGCTCGATCGGCAGCGCATAGCGCGCCTCATAGTCCCGCAGATAGGCCAGCACATCATCGCGCGTCGGATAGCCTTCATGGGCCGGCGGCGGCATCAGCCAGCCAGGCAGCGAACTATAGCCAGCGGGCGAAAACAGCCGCAACGACTCCCACCCATGCCGCCACGCTCCGCCCGGCCCGTCCTCCGCATCCAAAATCAGGAAATCCGCCCCCGCCCGGCGCAGATAATAGCCGAGCGCCACCCCCATCTGCCCGCCCCCGATGATGACGATATCGCGTGGGACAGGATCGGTCATGGCATCACATCCTCAATCGCCGCACCGCCCGTCCGCCAGCCCGGCGGCAGGATCAGGCGCGGCACGGTAGCACAGGCTCTGCGCCAGCGACGCCCGCTTGGCCAGCGCGTTTACAGGTGGCGTCAGGGTGACTGGCTATCACGTCCAACAGATGTTGAAGCCATTGGCAACGCCAGCGGTGTCCACAGAACCGCATGTGCGGGGGAGAGATATTGTGGTTTGGTCTTCTAAGCGCCAATCTTGGACGCTGGGGAAGCCGTGCGCAATTCTTCGAACCAGCCATTCCCGAGGATAGACCCAAGCGTTTCAAGGTTGGGTAGCCGTGCGCCATTAACGGCCAGAGCCTTTGGCGCGAGTGCAACAGGATTGCTACCTACCAACTTGAAGCCAAATGTCTTAGAGATGTCGACATTCGCTATTTGCGCGCGTCTTCGATCCGTCGATGAAATGACTCGCTTGGGAAGAAATTGGTGCAGCGCATGGTAGATAAGCCGAACAATGTCGGAGATCATTACGATCAGCTTCGGCCCCCAATAGTTCGGTCTGAAGGTCTTACGGACAGCGAACGTTACCTCGCCAAGCTTGCCGATGATACGTTTCTGAACCTCTGGTCCTACCCAAATCCCCATCGATCTCAGAAGTTAGGCGGCAATGGTGACGGCAAAGAGCTGTGCGATCTGCTCATCGTTTGCGATCCACATGTCCTGATCTTTTCGGACAAGCAGGTCCGGTGGACGGACAAGCCGGTTGAGGTTGCATGGGCCCGATGGGCGCGAGGAGCGATCCAGGATGCGGCTAAGCAACTAAAAGGGGCTGAGCGCTGGATCAACGAATTTCCCGACCGGCTTTTCCTAGACAAGCTTTGCGAAGTTCCTTTGCCGCTTGCTTTCCCACCAGCAGAGCGCCGCAAGGTCCATCGAATTATCGTAGCGAGGGGGGCTGAAGAAGCCGGACGCAAGCACTTTGAGGGCGGTCTAGGAACCTTTGTCATTCGTCCATCGATCAAAGGGCCCGATCATTTCAATCGGGATGCAGCCTCGTTCGAGCCGTTTGCTGTTGGTGACATCGACCCATCAAGCCATTTCGTGCATGTTTTCGATCCAGTGTCTCTCGATATCGTGATGCAAGAACTCGATCGATTTCGGATTTCACGGGATCCTATAAAAGAGCTGCCTTCATCC
>NZ_JEMV01000145.1 GCF_000588875.1 Sphingobium sp. Ant17 | reverse complement strand
CCCTAACTGAGCAACAGCTTCTCGACTACGCTCAGAAAAACGACATTTGACGTTCAACGCGACCTCATTCTGGCCACCCCAGTCAAAGATGGCACTGCTCGACGTGGATGGCACGCAACTGCGCCAGCAAAGCCATTTGAGGAAGGTGTCGTGGAAAATCAGGTCGCCTACATTGGCAAGCTAAACGATGGCTCCTCCTCTCAAGCCCCGGCCAACTTCGTGGAGAATGTGGTCGAACGATACTCAAGCAATGGGGGCGCATGATGCTCAGTCAGGATAGAATAGCACTTAACAGGAAGATGCGCCTATCACTCGCGGCATCGGCACCTGACCTTTCATTCTACATCGCAGACGACGACTACGAGATTGACGAGAACGCCTTGTCAGCAGTTTTCGCATTCAATCCAGATGCCTCAACGCTTCTCACTGTGAGCAGTAGCAATGTCTGGCAGCAGGTGGGCATCGCCACACTACAGATCAATCAGCCCAAGAGCCTCGTCATTCAGGCAGACGAATTGAACGCATGGGACATCGCTGATCTAGGCATGACCGCGTTCAAGGGCTGGCGTAGCGATGACTTCAAAACGGAGGTTCACAAGTTCAACGTCCAGCGCGTTCCAGATGACAAGTATCTGCGAATTAATCTGCTGATCTACTGGCGCTCCAAGCGCGCTTCATAAAGGCGTCCAAAACGCCTCTCGGCACTGCTCTCGGTAAATATCAGCACGAGGCACACAGCCTCCTGTGTTTCAATTGATATGGAGAGATGTAGATGCCTTTCATCAGTTCGTCGGACGTAAAARTCACCCTAATTCCCGAAGATACATTCGGCGTTCTGGCCACAACCGGCCCACGCTATGATATTCCCCGCAAAGCTGGCGATAGCTACCTGTCAAAGACGGTGGCAATGTCGAGAGCGACACGATCAAGCCAGGTCGCAACGCGAATGGTTCGCGTCGTGGCAATCAGTCCGTAAGCGGCTCCCTCGAATTCAACGCTATCTGCGCTCCCTTCATGGACTTCCTCATGGAAGGCGCAGTCAGCGGCAAGTATGCTGGCAACGTATTGAAGGCCGGTCAGACCGATAGTTCCTTCTCGCACATCAGCCAACTGACCAACAATGAATTCAAGGTCAGCACCGGTTGCGTTCCAACCAACTTCACCCTAACCGCAACAGCAGCCGAAGCCGTAACCCTGAGTTTCGATTTCAGCGGCGCAAAGCAGGTTGACGAAAGCGCAATCACTGGCACCCACACCGCAACCCCGGTTGACGATGCTGCCTATGAATTCCTTGGTCACGAAGTCCTGAATGTCACCGTCGGTGGATCGACCGCATTGAAGTTCACTGAACTGGAATTGTCGGTTGAGCAGTCCCGCACTCCACGCAATGTGTTGTCCAGCGACGCTCCTGTGGGCTTTGCGGCTTCCGGCGCTCGTGCCGTAACCTACAATCTGACCTTCTACCGCGAAACCGGCGTTGATTATGCGGCACTCTTCACTGGCGACAAGCAGGAGTTCTCGTTTGATCTAGGTATCGCAGGCTATGGTCGCAGGTTCACCGTTTACGGTCAGGCTTCCATTCCAGAAGACGTGACCGAAGATGACATGCTGATTAGCGTTGTGGTCACCGGTGCCTACGACAGCACCGAAGGCACAGCCCTCGTTATCGAGAAGCTGGTATAACTCTGTAGTTCTCCTTCATCAACGCAGAGCAGTTTGGGGCAGGCTGGAAACGGTCTGCCCCAACACCCATTGATTTTACCCCTCCTATTTTATTGGCTAAATAGTGGCGATGACTAGAAGGAGAACACAATAATTGGTCAAATTTCGTTACCCCCAAGCCGTTACGATCAGACACTCGCCGATAAGGGCGTCAGTGTAGCGATTGATGAGAACGGCGTCTATTACGGCACCTTCGATGTGAAGTGCTATGATCCCTACAGCCCATTCTTCAAGGTCGCCCGTGAACGCTATCAGCGCACCCACAAGGCGACGATCAAGCTGCTCAAGACGATCAGGAAAAGGTCATTCATCAGTTTGTTCATCTGGCCATGTTTGGCTGGAAGGACATCAATGATGAGAACGGCCCTGTAGCTTTCAATAAGGACGTTGCGTTTGAATTCCTGACCCAGACTGAAATCGGCTTGTTCGTATTCAGTGAGCTTGTTTCACAGGCCAGCGATATCGACAACTTCAAGGCAGAAGAGGAACTGGTCGATGCTCCTGATGAGGACGACGCAGTTGATCCTATGATTGACGCAGGCGATATCAACAAAAACTAAACTGAGTTCCTGAGGTGGTATCAGGTTAAAGGCGGCGCACAACTTCTCAAAGATGTGGCCGCCAACCCCTCCGACGAGAGGCTTATTGAATTGCTCTCGTCCTCGCCTCGTCAGGAACATGACTTCTACTATGATGCTTTCTGGGAATTGAGTTCTGAACGGCATGACGGGATGAGCGCAAGACCCATCCCTGTGAGCAAGATCGAAGCCTACTCAGAAAAGCCAGTTCTGCGACTAACTCTGCAGAGCATGGGCATTCAAAACGCATCATCAGGGAACTCGACAACGCCTATCTGACTATCGAAGCGGAGCGCGCAAAAGCCAGCACCAAGGGTGCGAAGAAGGGCGGTAAATAATCACTATAAGGCGCTGATTGGTGGGGTTATGGTGTGGAGACTGCGAGAACAATTCGAGTGAGCATAGACAGCTCTGGCGCAAAGGCCGGGGCTGATCGTATCAACAAGGCTCTCAACGATATTGTGGGTTCAGCGTCCAAGGCTGAAAAGCAGGCTCGTGTCACTCAAGACAGCATCAAT
>NZ_JEMV01000144.1 GCF_000588875.1 Sphingobium sp. Ant17 | reverse complement strand
ACGTTCCAGACTGATCATTTCGTTCTAATAATCTGCCATGATTCAAAAAACTCAAAAGATTCTGCATCAAGCACAGAGAGGCAGGGAAATAATGGACACTGGCGAGTGTAAAAAAACCAGATGCGTTTTTGGGCGCACATTTGATGTCGACTTTCCTGTGATGAATAACTAAAAATAAGATGGCGTTGAGCGCTCAACCAAGCTGCATCGCTCGTGACGCCAACGATTGATCTTGTCGCAAAGCGTTCTCCAACTAGTATTTAAGCGTATACGCTTGCAAAATACCTACAGTCGGAATCCATTGTGACAGGAAAGCCGTCGAATGAAGAGGACCCCCGAAGTTACGACTGAACGACTCGGCCGCATTGTCGAGGAAGCGTCCAGTGAGGTTTACCTGTTCGCCACCGACGATTTTCACTTCTTGCTGGTCAACCGGGGCGCACGCGACAATCTCGGGTTTTCAATGGAGGAACTCCGTGGGCGCACACCCTGGGACATAAAGCCGGAAATCTGTAGAGAGGATTTTCTCAAACTAGTGGAGCCCCTCATTTCGGGAGCGACTGAACGGCTCGATTTCGAAACAGTGCATCAGCGCAAGGACGGCACACGCTACGATGTTTCGATCCGCCTCCAACTGATACAGCCTGACGGCGAGGGGGTTTACTACGCGGCGGTGCAGGACTTAAGTGAGCTCAGGCACACGCAGGCAGCGTTGCAAGAGAGCAATAGGCGCCTGGACGCCATCCTTAGCAACACGACAATGGCCGTCTTCATGATGGACGAGCGCCAGCACTGCGTGTTCATGAACAATGCTGCCGAGGAACTGACCGGCTTCACCTTGGCGGAAACCCATGGCAAGACATTACACGAAGTCGTTCACCACACTTATCCTGACGGCCGCCACTTCCCGATCGAAGAATGCGCGATCGATCGTGCATTTCCGGAAGAAAATCAGACTGCAGGCGAAGAGATTTTCGTTCACAAAGACGGGAGCTTCTACCCCGTCGGTTTCACCGCCTCAGCCATGAGGGACGAGAGCGGAATCATGATCGGCACCATCATCGAGGCCCGCAACATTTCGGAAGATCTCAAGGTGCGGGCAGCAATGGAGGCTTTCAACAGCACCCTGGTAGAGCGGGTTGAGGAAGCCATTCGTGAACGCAAAAAACTTGAACGGCAACTCGTTCAATCCCAGAAGATGGAAGCTGTGGGTCAGCTTACCGGCGGCGTAGCACATGACTTCAACAATCTTCTTCAAGTGATTGGCGGCAACCTTCAGCTGCTCGAAAAGGATATTGCTGGGAATGAGCGCCAACTCCGGCGAGTGCATAATGCGCTGGCGGGCGTTCGCAGGGGTGCCGAACTCGCCTCTCAGTTGCTGGCCTTCGGACGACAGCAGGCTCTCAATCCGAAACCCGTGAATATCGGACGACTGGTCCGGGGTATGGACGACATGCTCCGTCGTACATTGAGCGAGACAGTAGAGATCGAGACGATAATTTCCGGGGGTTTGTGGAACTGCCTTGTGGATCCGACGCAGGTCGAAAATGTCATTCTCAATCTTGCCATCAACGCGCGGGATGCGATGGACAGGAACGGTAAATTGACAATCGAAGTGGGCAACGCGTCGCTCGATGAGGCATACGCGGCGCAACATGCGGAGGTCGTTCCCGGCCAGTATGTGATGCTCGCGGTCACCGACACTGGGAGCGGCATCCCCCACCATATCCTCAAAAAGGTATTCGAACCCTTCTTCACGACCAAAGACCCAGGGCAAGGCACTGGCTTGGGGCTGAGTATGGTCTACGGGTTCGTCAAGCAATCCAACGGACACATTAATATTTACAGCGAGGTGGGTGAGGGCACGACGGTTCGCATCTATTTGCCGCACACTCGCCAAAATGAAGAGATCCTGGCTTCCGAGACACCGACGGCTCCTCAATCTATGGCGAATGAAGTAATATTGGTCGTCGAAGATGATGACACCGTACGGGCAACTTCTGTCGAACTTCTCTCAGATCTGGGCTACACAATATTGGAAGCCAGCAACGCGGATAACGGTCTGGCTATCGTTAACAGCGGGGCTAAAATCGATCTATTATTTACTGATGTGGTTATGCCGGGCGCGCTTAAAAGCCAGGAGCTGGCGCGTCGTGCTAAACAGAAGCTGCCATCTATCCAAGTGCTTTTTTACCTCTGGTTACACCCAGAATGCCATCGTTCACGCCGGTCGGCTGGACGAAGGCGTCGAACTGATCGCGAAGCCTTTTCACGCGAGAAGGGGCTTGCGCAGAAAAATTCGCAAATGTCTTGGACCTTGGAAGACCTTCTGCATCTACACCGATGCCTTCTGCACCGCTAACCTGCGAAGTTGCCAATCACGATGAAGGCGATGCTCTCAATTGTAAGTCCATTCTAATCGTAGAAGACCAAATCTTGGTCCGGAAGATCCTGAGTGAAATGCTGGAAGAAATTGGGCCATAGAGTGGTCGGAACGGGCACGATACGAGAAGCGAAAGAAAAAGCTCTCTCTGCAGAAATTTTCCAGTCGTAGTTACTGATCTTGGATTACCTGATGGGTCTGGTTTAGACATAGTTCAAGAAGTAATGGACAATRATCGGCATGTATCGGTAGTTATCTCATCAGGTCGAGACGCCAGCAACGA
>NZ_JEMV01000143.1 GCF_000588875.1 Sphingobium sp. Ant17 | reverse complement strand
CAATCGGGCGCGGTCGATGGCGCGACCGCTGTCCCCAGCACCGCCGCCGCACCGACCAGCTCGGCGGTAAAGGCCGCCCCCTTGCGCGCCACCGCGCCCATCTCGCCCGATGCCAGCAACAGCCACAGCGCGCCCGGTTCCTCCCATTGCGTCAGCCGCAATTCCAGCGCCGCCCCATCCCAGCGCCCCGCCATCAGGTCCGCCTCGCTGATCGCCTCGCTCGTCAGCGCCCCGCCGACATCGCTATCCTCCCCGTCCAGCCCGATGCCGCTGCGGATCGCCGAAGGCGTCATCCCCGGCGCGGCGCGGTACAACAGCCCGCCGACCATCAGGTCGCGATCATGGCTGGTCAGCCCGATCGTCACCCCGTCCCGCCGCGCGATCCGCCAGCAAAAGGCCAGGGTGCCAAGCGGCTGGCCCAGCATCTCGCCCACGCTCATTCGCGTATCTCCACCAGCGGCACCGACGGCGCTTCCCCGGCGGCAAAGGTCGCGCGGTTGATGTCGATCCGGTCCTCGGCAAAGCGCACCGGCACGTCGAAGCGAAAGCCGGCGGTCAGCAGCACGCCCTCCGCCGGAGCATCCTCGAACGCGATCACCCCCAACCCGGCATGGCTCCATCCGCTGCTCATCTCGACCCCATCGGCCGCGACCCGGATCGTCCCCGCCACTGGCCGGGTGATGATCCGCCCCTGCGCCTCCGCGCCCACCCCATAATGGCGCATCAACGGGAAACTCGTCCGCACCCCGTCGCCCATGCCCAGCCTCTGGTCCAGCGGCCCCGGTACGCTCCCCGCCGCACCGCTGCGATCATCATAGGGATCGGCAAAGCGAAACCCCCGCGCCGCCCCCCGCCGCGCGCGAAAGAAGGCAATCAGCGTGGCGATATCCGCCTCGCTCCGCACCCCCGGCCCCGCATCGAAGGACAGCCGCGCATCGGCCCAATCGCTGCTGCGCCGTTCATGCCCCGACGGGCTTTCCACGATCTGCGTCGAAAAGGCCGGCGACACGCTCGCCTCCCGCCCTATTCCCAGCGGAAAGACCACATCGTCAAAGGCTTGCATCCCATCCTCCCCATCCCGCCTAAAAAGCGTCAGGCCATCGCGGCAGACCTGCGGCAGCGCCCAGACAAAGGTCGCCGCCGTCCCCCGCGCGACCGACGCCTGCGCCGCCGCCACGATCGCGCGCCACTGCGCCGCTTGGCTCCCCAAGAGCACGAAGCCCGACAGATACTGCTGCTCGTCCACCGGATAGCCCAGCCGCGCCGTCGCCAGCGCCACCCCCTGCGCCGTCCGTGCGGGCCGCCCCTCCGTCACCCAGTCATAATCTTCCAGTTGCAGGACATCGAAGGCAGGCGCTGCCCAGCCCACCGGCATGTTCGCTCGCTTGGCCTCCGGCGCCTGCGGGTCGAGGATCGTCGGCAGATAGGCCAGCAAATGCGTCACTGCCCCCGGTGCCGCCGCCTTCACCGCCGCGCACAGCGCCGCCGTCGACGCCGCCAACACCGCGCCCGCCTGATCCAGCAGCGCGCATTGCGCCGCATCCAGTTCCCCCCGCACATCGGGGATCGCCACCGGGCTCCCGCCAAAGGCCGCCCGCGCCGCCTCATCATACAGGCATATGCGCCCATCGGCCGGCATCACCCACCACCAGGGCTCACCGACCTGAAACAGGATCGGCAATTCCGCCGCCAACCCTATGGCAACAAAGGCCAACGCCACCGCCTGCAAATAAGCCATCGCCCCGCCATCCGCGGGCGACAACAAAGTCGATGGCGGCACCCATCCGGTCAGCGCCGGGTCGCCATTGCCCGCCCGCTGCTTCCACGCGCCCCAGCAATGCGCGTCGAACAGTTCATAAGACAGCGACCAGATCACATCGAAGCCCAGCCGCTTCGCCTGTGCCGCAAAGTCCCGGTGCCACGCCGCGCAGGGTGCATTCAGCGCGCCCCCGCTCAGGCTGACATATAGCCCGTCCACGGATGAAGGATCGGGCCGTTCGAGCCGGAAATAATGGCTCATCCCCACATAATGGTTGATCGCCCCGCGATAGCCCAGCGCATGGATCGCCTCGACCACCCGCTGCGGCGTCTGGTTGAAACAATCATCATAGCCCGTCGCCATCGACAGCCCATGCTCCGGCAACATCACATCGCCCACGACAAGCACCGATCCCGCCCCGTCGCACTTTATGTCCGTCAGTTCGGCCCAACCCTCCTGCGCTCCGGCAAAGGGCGTTGCGCCAGCATCATAATCGGGCGGCACCAGCGAAATGAACATCCGGTCGATGTCGCCCGCCCACACCGGATCGCTCTCTTCGGGCAACAGATAGCCGCCCTCCAAAGCGGCAAAATCCAGCAGTATCTCCGCATCTTCCGGCCCGCCGCTCGCATAATTCCACAATCGCACATACCAGGCCCGCGCCACCCCAGCCGCGTCCCGCCCCTCGATCGTCAGCGTCGGCCCATGCGTCTCGTCCAGCCTGCGCACGCCCCCGCTGCGCCAGCGAAAGCGCAACACGCAGTCGCGAAAATCGCGCGCCGTCTCATAGGCCAACAAAGAATGGCTCCACCCATCCACCGCATCCCAGATCAGCCCCGCCAGATCGCCCGACCGATAGAAAACCGCATCCACCCGCACGGCATCCGGCGCGGTCGTGACCACGCTCGCCATCATCGGGCGGGGGAAATTGACGGTCCAATGCGTCGGCGCGAACCGCTTGATCCAGCGCGTCTCCTGCCCCCGCCGCGCATCCGCCAGCCAATAGTCCAGTCCCGCCATCAGCCCAGCGCCCCCTTCACCGCCCGCGCCACCTGCCGCGCACTGCGCGCCAGCAAGCGCGGCTCGCTCTCGCCGCCGCGCCCATTGACCGCGATGCTCACCCGCACATCGCGCGCG
>NZ_JEMV01000142.1 GCF_000588875.1 Sphingobium sp. Ant17 | reverse complement strand
TGAACAGGCAATCAAGATGGTTCGCAAGGGTGGCGGCGCCTATCTGATCGGGGTCCACGCGCCGACCAGCACAATCGACGTCAATGTGACGGTCGATCTGCTGACCAATCAGGTCGATCTGCGCGGCGTTTATATGGGGTCATCCAATATCAAGCATGACATACCGATGTATGCCCGGCTCTATCTGGAAGGAAAACTCAACCTGGACGATCTGATTTCGCGCGAGATCAACTTGGCCGACATCAATGAGGCCTATGAGGAACTCAAAGGAGGATCCATCGCCCGCAGCGTCATCACATCTTTCTAGCCCGGAAAATTCATGTGACTTGGTGCCGTAGCGCAGGATTGACGGTTTGAACCTTCAACAGTCGCAGGGGATCACGCCCTTCCCGGGGGTGATGTTCGTGTGTTGAAGCTTGCGGGTGACGGGGACGAGTTCGATTTGACGGGCTTTGCCCGCGCTCAGGTGATCAGACGGGGTATCCGGTCGAGCGCGACCTGAACGATCTTCTGGTGTGGGCACGGTGTGGGCCATTGGATGCGGATCATCGTTTTCAATTCTGTGACGCGTGCGGCGATCTTGATGAGGCGCAGACGCAGGGTGTCGAACTGCGCAGTGCGCCAAATGGAGCGCTTGGGCATGGCGGCGCGCAGGCCCCACATCAGCCAGTAGGCCCCGGCGTGGAGGAACAGGCGAAACTGGTTGGCGGTGGCTCTGGTGCAGGATGTACGGTCAGCGGCGAGGTGGGTTTTCCAGGATTTGATGTGGTTTTCCGCCTGGCCGCGTCGGCAATAGACCTGTTCATACAGCCAGCGCGGTGAGCCCTTTTTGAGATTGGTGACGATAAAGCGCGTGTCCGCGCCCTGCTCGCCAACCTCGATGCGGGCGATGATGCGCTCGACACGGCTCCAGCTTCTGGCGCGTCATGGAAGGATTTGAAGCGGCGGGTCTTGCCATCACCGGGTGCGGCCTCAAACCGTGCCTTTGTGCTGGCTTCCAGATCGGTGATGTGGCGGCGCAGAGTTGATGTGGGCGCCACGCCCAGAATGAAATCGTGCCCGCCGCCCGGCACCAGTCGATCACTTCGGGGCAGCAATAATGGCTGTCGCCGCGCAGCAGGATTTGCGTTCTGGGCCAATGGCTGCGGATCGCGCGCAGCAGCCGACGCAGGAAAGCCCTGATTTCCTTGCCACCGGGCCGTTTGGCCGGGCGCAGCACGGCGGTGATGAAGCGTCCCTCGCCATCGA
This sequence comes from Sphingobium sp. Ant17, assembly GCF_000588875.1. Taxonomy (GTDB): domain Bacteria; phylum Pseudomonadota; class Alphaproteobacteria; order Sphingomonadales; family Sphingomonadaceae; genus Sphingobium. Next base: position 1,843 of record NZ_JEMV01000142.1, on the reverse strand, counting down.
ACACGACAATGGGCTGGAAGCCATATTCATCGTGATGAGCGTTGAACAAGCGCAGTTGCTGGCCGCCATGGACAGCGTCAAAGGTATCATCAATGTCCAGGATGATCCGTTTGGGCACGGTACCGAAGGAGCCGCAATATTGGTCGACCAGTGCCCGCCCCATTCCCAGCAACGCGCGCGTGTCGGGCAGGTTCTCCAGCCTTGAGATCGTCGGCTGCGAGCACAAGGCGTGACCCGAAGGAGCCACGTCCAGCGCCATCTGGAACATTGGATCATGGCGCAGGCTGGCGGCGTCGTTGCCATCTTCATAGCCCGCCGCGATCATCATCAGGCGAAACCGGATCATGTCGGCCAGGCTGTGAGTAATACGATCGGGCGCGCGCGGATCCTTGATGCAGGCCGCAAGCCGATCAGCAACACCAAGGCGCTCCTCAACTTCACGCAGCAGCACCAGACCGCCATCTGAGGAGAGCTGGCCGCCGTCGAACCTGGCGTCTACACGCTTGCCCGAAACAGGTGACAAACCGGCCAGGGGCAGCGTAGGATCGTCCATGGCGGGTGTCGCTCTCCAGAAATAACGGTGATCGGCTTTAGCAACCAAATCATACGTTAAATCATAGTGTTATGCCACATCCGCCAACCCTAGGTGAATTTTCCGGGCTAGGTGAGGCGAGAGGATGTGCTGCCCTTGGCCGTGCGTACATATGCGCTTGGCCGGGCAGCATTCCCTAAAAGCTATGGACGTCGAGTGGGTCATTCATTCGATTGATGGTAGTGCAACACGGCCAGGGTATGAACCGCCCTGCCGCAGCAATCGCATAGATGAGCCGCATGTCACAGAACAAGCATATATTGCCGACAAAGCGCATTCATAATTTCCGAGATTATGGCGGCTATACGGTTCGAGGCGGTGGCCGTTTAAGACCTGCCATGCTCTTTCGTTCGGGTGAACATTCCCAAGCCACCACATCTGACCTGGCACTCGTTGACGACTTGGCTCTCAAGGCTATGATCGATTTGCGCAGTCTGGATGAGCGCGTTGCAAAGCCCAATCGCTACAGCGTCTCCAGTCGGGCAAAAATTCTATTTTCTGATAGCTATATTCATGCCCGTCCACCCCATGAGGCAATTATGGACGTTGCCGCCACACCGCAAATGGTCCGTGCGCGCCTCTTGGAATATTATAGAATCAGTCCTTTTAAACCAGAGCAAATTAATTGCCTTCGTCTCTATTTTTTCAGCGTTTGATCGAAAACTGATGGGGGCGACATTTGGTGCATTGTGCCGCCGGAAAGGACAGGACGGGTATAGCCGTTGCGCTGTTCCACAAAAATCATTGGGGTGGAGATCGACGATATATTCGCCGACTATCTTCTAACCAATGAGGCAGGGGATTTGAACGACCGCATCGCGTCATTTGGCTATAGCGTGCGCGCGCATCTAGGGGATGATCTGAGCGAAGAAACCCTGAGCATAAGTTTGTCGGTAGAAGAACAATATCTCAATGAAATGTTCAAATCTATATATATTCAGCATGAATCAATCGAAGAATATTTTCGCAAAATATTAAAAWTTTGATAATTGCCAAATAGATTATCTTATGAATAAATTTGTTGTTTAGATTATGAAAAATTGAAGTTTGAATGTTTTTGGATTTTTCCCTGCTGGATTTGTGATTCAAGGCCATGGGCTGGCGACTAAAAAGTGGCCAGTGTGTAGCAAATAATGGCGCGATGCTTAAAAATCAAAACTGCGATTGTGGGCTAGGCGGCGTGGACAAATTCGATGTTAGCAGGATCGCTTTCCTGCGATCTGGTTGTTACCATTGGGAATGACGCTGGAA
>NZ_JEMV01000141.1 GCF_000588875.1 Sphingobium sp. Ant17 | reverse complement strand
TCGAGCGAAGTCGAGAAACGGAGCGCGCAGGTTTCTCGACTTCGCTCGAAACGAACGGAGGTTTATGCAGTCGGCCTTAAGGTCAGGACGCTGCCTTCGGCGTCACCCGATAGGTAGAGCGTGCCGCCCGGTCCTGCGGTCAGGCCACAGAAATTGATCATCGGTCCGGCCATGTCGCCGATCGGGCCGAGATAATGCGGCGTGATGCCGATCGGCGCGCCGACTGGCAGATGGGTTGCGATGACGGTCTGCGCACCGCTGGCGGGATCGAATGCGATCAGCGATTTCGTCTGAGTATCGACGACATAGAGGCTGCCGTTGCTGATCGTGATGCCTTCGGGGCGACCCAGCCCTTCGGCGACCGTTTCCGGCTTGCTGCCCTGTTGCAGCCGAATGATGCGCCCCTTGCCCGCTTCGGCGACATAGGCGGCATTGCCATCCAACGCGACACCCATTGGCTGGTCGAGGCCGTTGGCGATTACGCGCGCTGCGCCATTTTCGGCGACATGGACCTGACCCCTGCCCTGTTCGGCAAAGACGACTGCGCCGTCCGGGGCGAGCGCGACACCCATGAGGCGGTCATGGCCGTGGGAGAGAAAATCGCTGGCCCCCTCACCCGGCCGATAGCGCGCGACGCTGCCGGTGCCGGTGGTGATGATCCATTCGCCTAGCTGCGCGCCCGTTGCGACGCCGCGCATATAGCCGGGACAACCGGGATGGAAGATCATGCCCGCCAGTTGGGGCGCGCCGCCGGGGCGGAGCGTGTAGCCGAACGTGCCGTCCGCGATGAACAAGGCACCGTCCGCACCCAGGGCGAGGCCGAGTGGCCATTGCAGCGCGCGGGGAACGACCGAGCGGACCTTGCCGTCGCCCAGCAATTCGGTGATCTCGCCGGGGATGCTGGAGACAAAGATGCGGTCGCCAATGAAGCTGACATTGTCGAGGCCGGGGCCAAGATCGGCAAGGATTTCGCGGGTGCCGCTGACAGGGTCGATGCGCAGCACCTGGCCGCTGGCGACCTGGGTGGTGACGATGCGCCCCTTACTGTCGAACTTGACCGAGTCCGGCACGCCAAGGTCGCCAGCCACGACTTCATGCGCGCCGGTTTCCAAGTCCACGCGCCAGATTTCATTGGCGCCCATGACGGGGACATAGAGTTTGCCGTCCGGGCCGACCTGAAAGGCGTTGGCCATGGGCACATTGTCGAGGATGAGCCGGGGCGGGCCGCCGTCGCGGTCCAGTTCCATGATCCGCGCGCCCATGCGACACTCGCCTGCGACCAGGCGGCCCTGATGCCAGGTGATCGGGTTGGCGACGGGCATGTCGCCATAGAGGACGCGCGCCTGCCCGCCGGGCGTCAGCATCGACACGCGGCCTTCGGTGATTTCAGTGAGGTAGAGATTGCCCGCTTCATCGAACACCAGATCGTCGGGCGCGACGATCGCGCCGCCCATCGGGCTGACGGTCGAGATGGTGCCTGTATCGACGTCGATCGCGCTGACCTGGCTGCCGCCGACCTGCGCGACGTAGAGGCGGCCATCCGGGCCGGTGGCAAGGCCATTCGCGCCGTAGAGGCGGCTGGGCGGAGTGAGGCGTTCGAGGTGCCACCCTTCCGCTGCCGTCATGCCGCTGGGCGCGATGCGGCTAACCATATCAGGCGTAGCCGAGCATGGATTTGACTTCGAGATATTCGTGGAAGCCATACTCCCCCCACTCGCGCCCATTGCCGCTGCGCTTGTAGCCGCCGAAGGGCGCATGGAAATCGAAGCCGCCATTCATGCTGACCCAGCCGGTGCGCAGGCGGCGGGCGACGGTGTGGACCTGGGCGGTGTCCAGGCCGTTGACGTACCCCGCGAGGCCGAAAGGGCTGTCATTGGCGATGGCGACGGCATGGTCGATGTCTTCATAGGGGATGATGACCAGCACGGGGCCGAAAATCTCTTCGCGGGCGATGACCATGTCGTTGGTGCCGAGGAAGACGGTGGGGCGGACGAACCAGCCTTTGTCGATGCCTTCGGGGCGACCGGGGCCGCCTGCGACGAGGGTCGCGCCTTCCGCTACGCCATTGGCGATATAGTCCTGAATGATGTTGTATTGCGCCTTCGACACGACCGGCCCCATGGCGACGTCGCCTGCCGGGTCGCCGACGGTGACGGCTTGCGTGGCGGTCTTGGCGGCTGCGAGCGCTTCGTCGAGGCGAGATGCGGGGACGAGCAGGCGCGATCCGGCGCTGCAGGTCTGGCCGCTATTGCCCATCATGCTCGCAGTTGCGCCGGTGACATTGTCGGCCAGCGCTGCATCGTCCAGCACGATGAAGGCGCTCTTGCCGCCGAGTTCGAGGCCGACGCGCTTGACCGTGGTGGCGGCGTCCTTCTGGATCTGCACGCCGACGGGTTCCGAGCCGGTGAAGCTGATCATGTCGACATCTTCGTGGGTCGAAAGCGCGGTGCCGATGACGCTGCCCTGCCCCTGGATCATGTTGAAAACGCCCGCAGGCACGCCCGCCGCGTCGATGATTTCGGCGAGGATTTGTGCTGAGAAGGGCGCGAGCTGCGGTGGTTTGAGGATCATGGTGCAGCCGGTGGCGAGCGCGGGGAAGACCTTAACGCAGGTCTGGTTCATCGGCCAGTTCCAGGGCGTTATGAGGCCGCAGACGCCGATGGGTTCGCGGCGGATCAGCGTGGGTCCGCGCAATTCCTCGAACGGGAATGTCTCCAGCAATTCGATCGCGGTCTGGAGATGGCCTGCGCCGAGGCCGACATGGAAGCCGTTGGCGAGACCCGATGGCGCACCCATTTCCTCACGGATCGCCTCGCCCAAGTCGGCCATGCGGCGCTGATATTCGGCCTGGATCGCTTTGAGCAGGTCGAGCCTCTGTTCGCGGGTGGTTTCTGACCAGGTGGGGAAGGCGCGGCGGGCGGCGGCGACGGCTTTGTCCACGTCTGCCGCAGAGCCAAGCGCGATATGGCCTGCGACGGCTTCGGTCGCGGGGTTGATGACTTCGGCGGTCTTGGGCGCGACCGGGTCTACCCACTGGCCGTCAATGTAGAAGTGCAGATGATCGCGCATGATTTTTGTCCTCTCCTTCGTTAAATCCTCCCCCATTTGGGGAGGGGGACCACTCCGAAAGAGTGGTGGAGGGGTG
>NZ_JEMV01000140.1 GCF_000588875.1 Sphingobium sp. Ant17 | reverse complement strand
GTATGATTGAGCGAGAGCCACAGTTTGTTATCGCGCCACAGGTAAAACCAGCGCCGAACCGTCGAGACCGGCGGAAAGCAGGGYGGCAGCATTCGCCACGGCAGCCCCCCACGCAGCAGATAYAGGATCGCCTCRACGATCCGTCGCAGCGGCCATTTGCGCGGACGGCCTACGTGGGAGGGTGGCGGCAAGAAAGGTTCGAGCACCGACCATTCGGCATCGGTCAAATCGCTTGGCAAAGTCAGTCCCGCGCGGGCATATTGCGCCCGAGTGGTATCGGTCCACATCGTTGATCTCCGGAAGTTTGTTGCAAAACCCCTGAATCAACGACTGCCGCAAGCGTCAAGCTAACCCGCTGATACCACTCAACTTAGTTTCGGATCGGGCTCTTAGCTCGACTTTGTACGTTTTTGGTCAGGTCCAGGTCCAGAAGATGCTGTTTTCAGCGATGTGGTCGAGGGCCTGATCGAGTGGCAAGACGCATCCGCCCATATCGTCAATATCTTCCCATTGTCGCCGGTGTGACCAGTAGCCAAGCCTGACGTCGTCGCGCGTGCCGACAGGTTTGAGACGGGCGATCGGTGCCTCCGTTTCCAACAGGTAAAGGTGGTAGGCGCCCTTGTCCTCGTACCAGCCCACGCCGCCGCCGTTGGCCGCGTCGAAAGTTTCGATGCGCATAATGATTTCGTCGTCTTTCATGGAGCATCCATAGCTGCCTTCAGGTCACAGCGTATCCGATTCAACTGGCCGCATGGCAACAGCCCAAGCGTTGCGCCGTGCTTCGGTTAGGATTCCAAGCATGAGATGTTGGACCAGAACAAGGCCGTTATCGGCGATCCCGTCCCCCAGATCTTGCGCCAATGGCTGCAAGCATGGCGTCCCTGCTTTACGGCCCCCAGTTGGGAGCATGTACTCGTTCTTGTGATGGGCGGCCTGCTGGCCACCGGCAAACGAACCGTTACGTCTTGCCTGCGTGTGACCGGCCGAGCCCATGCTGCCAACTTTGCAACCTATCACCAGATCCTCAACCGTGCCCGCTGGAGCTCCCGTGCCGTTGCCAGGCGACTGCTCAGCATCGTGGTCGAACGGCTCGTGCCAGAGGGCCCTGTGGTCATCGGTATGGACGACACCATTGAGCGGCGATGGGGGCGCCGGATCACCGCACGGGGTATCTACCGCGACCCGGTCCGCTCCAGTCACGGCCATTTCGTCAAAGCCAGCGGACTGCGCTGGCTCAGCTTCATGGTGCTCACCCCGGTGTCATGGACCCGCCTGATCAAGGCACTGCCAGTCTTGACGTTGCTCGCTCCTTCGGAACGATCGAACCGTCAACGCGGCTGTCGTCATAAATTGCTGACGGACTGGGCCCGGCAGGGCGCGCTGCAGCTGTCTCGCTGGCTGCCGGGTCGGCGGATCATCTTCATTGGCGACAGCAGCTTTGCTGTCCACGAACTGGCACATGCGATCGTCCGCCGGGCCACACTCATCAGCCGACTGCGGCTCGATGCCAACTTGTTTGCACAGCCTGCGGGGCGAACGGCACGCACGATGGGGCGCCCCGCACAGAAAGGGCGAGCATTACCAAAACTCAAGACCCTGCTCGCCAATCCGGCGACACGCTGGACCAGCATTCTCGTCTCTGCCTGGTATGGCCATCTCAACGGCAAGACGCTCCAGATCACATCCGACATCGCCCTATGGTACAGGCCCGGCACCCCGGTCTTGCCGGTCCGCTGGGTCCTGGTTCGCGATCCTGACGGAAAGCGCGACCCGCAGGCCTTCTTCAGTACCGACATTACCCTCGAGCCCGCCGACATCATCGCCCTCTACGTCCGCCGATGGCAAATCGAAGTCACCTTTGCCGAAACCCGCGCTCACCTGGGTGTCGAGACACAGCGCCAGTGGACCGACAAAGCCATAGCGCGAACCACACCGGCGCTGCTGGGTCTCTACACTCTTATATCACTATGGGCCTGCGATCTGCTGACCAATAAAAGCACCCCGTATTCCGCCGCGTGGTATCGAAAAACCAGCCCGACATTCAGTGACGCCATCGGTGCCGTCCGCCTCCAGATCTGGGTCGGCGACATTAATCCACACTCCCCGCCGCACCGAGAAACGCACTATATTCCGACAACCCGCCTCGTACGTATGGCTCAAGCACTATGCTTCGCTACCTAATCGTACAAAGTCGAGCTTAGAGCCTGATTCATAATTATCCGATGAAATTTCATAGCCTTGCGATGCGGCGCGCGAATAGCTGTATGGAGGCTATGAACAGCCACGCATTTGCCGATGCGATGGTCCGTTCAAAGTCCTTTGCGAGCCGACGGTTGCGGTTCAGCCAAGCCAGTGTTCGCTCGACGACCCAGCGGCGCGGAAGAACCACAAAGCCTTTTGCACCATCGGATCGCTTGACGATCTCGACAGTCCATTTGCCGATACGCCGGAGCGCTTGCCTGAGCTTGTCGCCAGCGTAGCCGCCATCGGCAAAGACATGGCGCAGCATGGAAAGCGGTGGATGATTTCACGCAGGACCAGCGGCGCGCCGTCGCGGTCCTGAATGTCGGCGGTATGGATCACCGCATGAACCAAATGACCCTCGGTGTCGGTGAGGATGTGGCGCTTGCGCCCCTTGATTTTCTTGCCTGCGTCAAAGCCGCGCGGGCCGCCACTTTCCGTTGTTTTCACGCTCTGACTATCGATCACGCCAGCACTGGGCGAAGCCTCTCGGCCCGTCGCTTCACGCGCCATCAATAGCAGGGTATGATTGAGCGAGAGCCACAGTTTGTTATCGCGCCACAGGTAAAACCAGCGCCGAACCGTCGAGACCGGCGGAAAGCAGGGTGGCAGCATTCGCCACGGCAGCCCCCCACGCAGCAGATATAGGATCGCCTCAACGATCCGTCGCAGCGGCCATTTGCGCGGACGGCCTACGTGGGAGGGTGGCGGCAAGAAAGGTTCGAGCACCGACCATTCGGCATCGGTCAAATCGCTTGGCAAAGTCAGTCCCGCGCGGGCATATTGCGCCCGAGTGGTATCGGTCCACATCGTTGATCTCCGGAA
>NZ_JEMV01000139.1 GCF_000588875.1 Sphingobium sp. Ant17 | reverse complement strand
CTTCAAGACGACGTATAGGCCTGACGCCTGCCCGGTGCCTGAAGGTTAAGAGGAGGTGTGCAAGCACTGAATTGAAGCCCAGGTAAACGGCGGCCGTAACTATAACGGTCCTAAGGTAGCGAAATTCCTTGTCGGGTAAGTTCCGACCTGCACGAATGGCGTAACGACTTCCCCACTGTCTCCAGGATATGCTCAGCGAAATTGAATTCTCCGTGAAGATGCGGAGTACCCGCGGTTAGACGGAAAGACCCCGTGCACCTTTACTGCAACTTCAGAGTGGCATTAGGAAAGAGCTGTGTAGCATAGGTGGGAGGCTTTGAAGCATCGACGCCAGTTGATGTGGAGCCATAGGTGAAATACCACCCTGCTGTTTTCTGATGTCTAACCTCGTACCGTTATCCGGTACAGGGACCCTCTGTGGTGGGTAGTTTGACTGGGGCGGTCGCCTCCTAAAGAGTAACGGAGGCGCGCGATGGTGGGCTCAGGACGGTTGGAAACCGTCTGTTAGAGTGCAATGGCATAAGCCGCCTGACTGCGAGACTGACAAGTCGAGCAGAGACGAAAGTCGGTCATAGTGATCCGGTGGTCCCTCGTGGAAGGGCCATCGCTCAACGGATAAAAGGTACGCCGGGGATAACAGGCTGATGATTCCCAAGAGCTCATATCGACGGAATCGTTTGGCACCTCGATGTCGGCTCATCACATCCTGGGGCTGGAGCAGGTCCCAAGGGTTTGGCTGTTCGCCAATTAAAGTGGTACGTGAGCTGGGTTCAGAACGTCGCGAGACAGTTTTGGTCCCTATCTGCCGTGGGCGTCGAAAATTTTGAGAGGAGTTGACCCTAGTACGAGAGGACCGGGTTGAACATACCTCTGGTGTACCAGTCGTTCCGCCAGGAGCGCAGCTGGGTAGCTATGTATGGACGGGATAACCGCTGAAAGCATCTAAGCGGGAAGCCTCCCTCAAGATAAGATTTCCATCGAGCCGTCGTAGACCACGACGTTGATAGGCTGGATGTGGAAGTGGAGTAATCCATGAAGCTAACCAGTCCTAATTGCTCTGTTCGCGCTTAAACGGTTCAGCAATGAACCGCAGAGTCCCACCATCAATGACAGCACTGGCAACAGTTGTTCGAATAAGATGGCGTGGTTCTTAGGCCAGCCAGAATATCACATCTAAAAAATGTGTCCGGTGACGCATTTTTCCAAGTAAAAATGCTTAAAATGTGCACGGTATCGATTATAAACCCTGATTTTGCGCCAGCTTCATTGCTTGGTGACCATAGCGTCTGTGACCCACCCGATCCCATCCCGAACTCGGCCGTGAAACCAGTCTGCGCCGATGGTACTATTGCTCAAGCACTGGAAGAGTAGGGCGTCGCCAGGCATTGAAGCTCGTCAGCAAATCAAGCACAAACCCATTCACCTTGTCAAAAAAGGCGGCCCCAAAGCCGCCTTTTTTGCGTTACCCCAAAACCAAGGGGCAACCAGTGTCGCGGGATGGAGCAGCCCGGTAGCTCGTCAGGCTCATAACCTGAAGGTCGTAGGTTCAAATCCTACTCCCGCAACCACCGAAACCGACATTCCACAAAGCCCCGACGCCAAAGCGCCGGCTTTGTGCATTCTCGGCCACTCGACGCTGCTCGATCCACTCCAGGATCCTGCCAAACTCGCCGTAGAGCATGGCGTTGACCTCACCGCGCTTCGCGCCGGGCGTAAGGTCGATCCGCTCGATCAGCGCCCGCAACGCATCGGCGGCTTCCTGGCACTCCTCTGGCTGTGATAGTGAATGCGTCAGTCGCTCGACCTTGCGCCGATAAATCTCGGAGATGTTGGGATGGATGTCGGGCACATCCACCGATGCCGCAGCGAGCCGGGCGCGGAGCGCATCCTCTTGGGCTTCCAACTCCAAAAGCTCATCGACAAGCGCGCGTGTGCCCTTGCCTTCTTTCGCGAGTGTCACAAGGCCGTTGATCGCCTTGAGGACTTTCTGCAGATCCGTTCGATCGGCGATTTCTGACGCGCGGCGCTGGTGGTTGATGCGTTTGCTCTCCTCGACATAGGTCCGAATGGCCTCTGCCGCGACCTCGGGGGTCATCATGCGATCGCACAGACCATCAGGACGCGCGCTTCGAGTTTGTCGCGCGTGATGCTATGCCCGTTCGAGCAGCTTTTCGTATCAGCATGGTTCGAACAGGCAAACCGCCCCTGCCCGCGAAGGGAATAAGGACCGCCGCAGCAGCCGCAGTAAACCAGGCGGAGAGAAGGCTTTTCGGGCGATGCGTTCGATTAAGAGCTGTATGGGCAGAGCGCGTTGCCTCGATGACGTCGGCATATTGAATCGCGATATTTTCCTGCCTCGCCTTCACGGCCTGCCAGAGTTCTTCATCCACGATCCGCAGATCAGGAACCTCGGTCACAATCCATTCGGATTTGGGATTGATGCGGGAGACCGGTTTGCGGGTTCTTCAGATAGCGCAGCCGGTTCCAGACAAGTTTGCCGATATAAAGCTCGTTGTTGAGGAGGCCTGTGCCGCGCTTGGCGTGGCCGCGGATCGTGGTTGATGTCCACAGCTTGCCCGTTGGTGCTGAAATCCCAGAGTCATTCAGACGGCAGGCGATTGCATGGGGGCTGAGCCCGTTGGCGAACTGTCGAAAAACCTGGCGAATGACTTCAGCTTCCGCGGCATTGATACTCCGCTCGCCGTGCACAGGTTCGCCTTCGCTCGAGAAGCGCCGCACGACGTCGTAGCCAAAGCAAAGCCCGCCCCCGGATTTACCCTTCTCGACGCGGCCGCGCAGACCGCGATGGGTCTTCTTCGCAAGATCCTTGAGGAATAGCGCGTTCATCGTGCCCTTGAGGCCGACATGCAGTTCGGAAACTTCGCCCTCGGCCAGCGTAACGATTTTGACGCCGGCGAACTGGAGATTCTTGTAGAGCGTGGCTACGTCAGCCTGATCGCGCGATACGCGATCTAGAGCTCAGCAAGCAGGATGTCGAAGCGCCCCATCTGCGCATCCTGCAAAARTGACTGGATGCCGGGACGCAGTATGACGCTCGCGCCTGAGATCGCTGCATCCTTATAATTGGCGACAATCCGCCAGCCTTCGCGCGCCGCCTGTTCACGGCATATCAAAAACTGATCGTCGATCGATGCAGGGCTCTGCTTATCGTCGGAATAGCGGGCATACAACGCTACGCGGGGCATTCGGAGTCTCCAGGGATGATCTTTGGGGTCAGTCTACAGATTTTGACCATGCTTGCCAATCTGAGGAATATATCAAAAATTTGGAACGCGCTTTTTATGCCGTTCGCCCGGAATTCCGCCCGGCACTTGAACGGGGTCTGCG
>NZ_JEMV01000138.1 GCF_000588875.1 Sphingobium sp. Ant17 | reverse complement strand
GCGCGATGAAATGCTCCGCCGCCAGCCGCAATATCCCCTGCCGCAACGCTTGCGGAAGGCCGTTCATCTCCGCCGCCATCCCCGCGCGATAGCGCACCGCCAGCCGCCGCCGCTCGTCCGCCCGTGTCGATCGCACCCATCCGTCGCCCGCCGCATCGATGTCGATCGCATAGGCATCGACCGGCAGCGGCTGCATCACACCCTCGCCATCCACCGCCTCAACCCCCTCGATCGCCACCACCGGCCGCGCGCCCAGCCGTTGCCATTCGCCCGTCACCGCCACTATCTCGCGCGCGCCCCGCACGATCAGCCACTGGCCGACAAATTGTTCGCACAGCGTCACCGCGCTGCGCAGCAACCCGGCCAGCACCGCATCCTCCCCCTCCGTCTCGATCCGCAAATAGGCCTTGAGCTCATCCAGCGACGCCGCCAGCGCCCCGCTCTCCTCCTGCGCCAGCATCAGCGTTCCTCCACCCTGACCGTCACCGACCGCTCCTCCACCTGCCCGTCGGACAAAGTGACGCGATTGGTCAGCCGATAGACTTGCCCCACCGCCCCGCCGCTCACCCGAACGCGGGTCCGCCCCGGCTCGAAGCCCGTCGCCTCGATCAGCAGCGCGCCCGGCCCCGCCGGGCTGACATGCCATTCGCTCGCGATCACGCTCTGTTCCCCCAGATCGCCGGACCAGTCCATCGCATGATCGATCCGCGCCTGCGGATCCTTGGCCATCAGGCTCATCGGACCATCCTCCCGTTCGCCACCAAAAATGGGGGACGCGAACGCCCCCCAATCAAAAACCGTCTCCCCGGCGGGGAGACGTTGGCTGAGGCCGCCTTAGGAAGCCGCAAACCGCATCAGCTTGATCGCCTCGCTATTGGCCACGCCCCCGCCGATCCGCTTGACCGCATAGAAATGCACGAACGGCTTGTTGCTGAACGGATCGCGCAGGATGCTCGTCTCGTTGCGCTCGGCCACGACATAGCCCGCCTGGAAATTGCCAAAGGCGATCGACAGGCTGTTGGCCGCAATGTCGGGCATATCCTCCGCCTCGACCACCGGATAGCCGAGCAACGTCGCGGGCTGTCCCGCACTCAACCCCGGTTGCCAGATGAACGCCCCATCACTCGTCTTCATCTTGCGGATCACCGCCAGCGTCGCGCCATTCATCACGAACGTCGCCCCCTGCCGATAGGCGCGCGCAAACTCTGCACCAGGTCGATCAGCTTGTCCTGCGGGCTGGACGCGGCAAAGCCCCCCGCTGCCCCCGACGCCACATATTGCAGCGCCCCGAACGCGCGCACCCCATCCGCCTCGTTCGTGGTCGTATAGGTCAGAAACCCCTTGGGCTTGTTCGTCCCATTGCCAGTGACGAAGGCCGCCCCTTCCGCCACCGCAAATTCCCGCGCAATCTCGCTCGCCAGCCAGCCCTCGACGTCGAACTGCGCGTCGTCCAGCATCGCCTGCGATGCGGCCGGATTGGCGAACAATTCGCCCGATGGCGGCACGATCTCGTTGAACACCGGCGTCCCCGTCTCGGCCCGCGCCCCCGTCTCGCTCGCCCAGCCCGACACGATACCGCCCGCGCTCACCAGCTTGCGATAGCCCGCCGTCCCCGTCCGCACGACATTGGCGATCGCCCGGATCGGCGACAGCGACTTGAGCGTCGCACCGATCAACTGATCGATCTCACGCGGCACCGCATAGCCCCCCGCCGAACCGGTCGCACCCGAAAAGCTCTTCAACTCCACCCCCGCTTCCAGCCCCTGCCGCACATAGCGATCGACAAAAGCACTGCGCGCCGGATCGACAGCCCCGCCCTTCACCCCATCCAACGCGGGCCGCTGCATCGCCACCCGCAAAGCCCCCAAATCCGCCTCCAAAGCCGCAATCCGCTCCCCCTGCACCACCGCCTCAAAGCTGCTTTCCAAAGCATCCGTCATGTCATTCTCCCGCTAGAAAACACAAAAAAAGGCGGCCCCGGATGGGACCGCCCTGAAATTCTCGAAAACCTTCTCCCCAGCGGGGAGAAGGATACGAAGCCTTACCGGCGCAGCCGGTTAGGCGCAGTTGGAAAAAAGCACATTCTTTCGGAGTTCATTTTACCAAAAGTGCGTGAACTGATGGCCATGTATCCATCATAACAAACGCGACATACTTACGCGGAATGTCAGCTAAAATCGCAATTTGAGCGAGCGAAATCTTGCCTTCCTTATACGCTGGCATCAGCAAATCGCGTGCCGCGAGCGGTAAGAGTAACGCTGCAGCTCTCCACTCGGCTAGTCGGTCCACATTCGCGTCTAGTCCATCGCCTTGAGGATCTTGCATCTCAGGTGGCAAGCCTATCTTTTCCGCCAATCGTTCGATATCGCCTATCGTATTTGTAAGAGCCCAGTCAGGATCGAGGACGTGAAGCAACTCCTTGCAAGCGATCAAGCGCTGCCAATTTGGATCATGGCCACGATGGTAGTAGATGTTTACGCAACGTCTTGTTTCCGCTCCGTAAAGTCCGTCTCGCAGGTGAAAAACCTTGATCTTGCCTTGGAGTATCTCGGTGTCAAAATCGACCCCTATAAACTCGATGTCGTCTTCACACCCGCCTGCTTTTAGCTCTCGCAGCACATCGTTCACGTCAATGGGCAAGTTTTCGCAGGTAGAAAAGACTTTAATAAGGTCGCCAGCGTTCATCGTTCAACCCAAACAAAAAGAGCCCAGGAATAACCTAGGCTCTTAAATCTTCGTCCCAAGTGGACGAACGCTATAGCGAAGCAGCAAACTCGCGTATATTAATTTTTTCGTGCTTGCTCACAGGCGCGTTACGACTGACATCTGCAGCCTTAACTTTCACTTGCGTCCCGGCGAGGCTGGATTGTTCAAGCATTTCAGTAGCAGTGATAACGTCGTCACGAGTGCCACGGAAAAATTTCACGTTGACCAAATCTTCGCCGTGCCCAGAGAATGGGCAGTCAAGGCCTTCTCTCAATCCAGACATGACATACTCCTGTAAATTCGACCGATCATTACATAGCTAAGAACGGTTACCAAATGATTTTGTTCAATGCCCGAAATGACATTGATAGGCGATGAACATTTGACGCGCCTCTACTCGAGTCGCACGACAATATCAATCCGGTATAAAATGCACGGTATAAAGGTGGGATGCAACTTCCACAAAACGATAGCAGAAAAGTTTGGCATTGCTGGATAGGTGCAATCAACATGTTACCCTTCCACCCTAATAACCCGCGCCCCATCCTGCATCGGATGGCTCACCAAACTGACCTCCACCAGATCCAGCGCCAGCAACTCGCGCGGCCCTAAACCGGCTCCACCGCCCCGCGCCGCCTTCACCCGATATCCGAACGACAGCCCATCGATCGCGCCCGTCCGCAGCGCCGCCGCCGCC
>NZ_JEMV01000137.1 GCF_000588875.1 Sphingobium sp. Ant17 | reverse complement strand
CAGGGCGGCGGGGGCCGCGACCTGACGCCGGGCGATCAGCAGCAGCGCGGCGCTGGCGAGGATGACCAATGCGCCGAGGCCGTAGGTGCCGATGAGGGTGGCGGCGATGGCCGCGCCGCTGGGCAGCAGGATGATGCCGATCGGGTTCCAGGCGAAGCCGGTGAAGAGGGTGGCCCGCAGATATTCGGTGGCGATCCACAGGGCGGCGAGGAGGAGGGGGAAGCCAAAGTCGCTGGCCGCGCTGGGCGCGGCACCCACCCCCGACCCCTCCCTTGAAAGGGAGGGGCGTTTTCTGTGTAGCCACCAGGCGCCCATCGTTGCGAGCGCGGGGAAGAGGGCGAGGTAGAGGGAGAGGAGCAGCACGCCGCCATAGCCCAGCCAATGCGGCATCGAATCCTGAAAGGTGAAGGCGTGGGCGATCCAGTGGAGGGCGAGGGTGAATTGGCCGACGCCGAACAGCCAGCCATAGGTGAAGGCGGCGCGGCGGTCGGGCGCGGTTTCGACCAGGTGGATCAGCAGCGCGAGGGCCAGGAGCGTGACCGGCCAGAGCGACAGGGGCGCAAAGCCGGTCGCCGAGGCAAGGCCCGCCAGCAGCGCGGCGAGCCGGGGGCGGCGATCAACCATGGCGCGCACCGGCGCGATCAGCCGATGGTCGCCATGGTGGCCTGGCTGCACTTGTCGGCCTTTTCACCGCCGCCGCCGGTCAGCATCGAGGCGGCGAGGAAGCCACCGACGAGCAGCAGCAGGAACAGGGCCGAAAGCCAGGCGAGATATTTTTCGATGAACGCCTTGATGGGACGGCCGAATTTCCAGAACAGGAAGCCGACCAGCATGAATTGGAAGGCGCGGCTGACGACGCTGGCCCAGAAGAAGGTGAAGAGCGGCAGGCCGACGAATCCGGCCGTGATCGTGATCAGCTTGAACGGGATCGGCGTCGCGCCCTTGATCAGGATGATCTCCGCGCCGTATTCGCGCAGGTAGCAGGCGGCGACCGGGAATTTGGCGGCGAGGCCGAGCGCGGTCAATATTTGTTCGCCCAGCGCCTCATAGAGGAAATAGCCGATGGCATAGCCCAGCATCCCGCCCAGCACCGAGGCGAGGGTGCAGATGAAGCCGAAGCGGATCGCCCGTTCCGGGCGCGACAGGCACATGAGGCCCAGCAGCGGATGCGGCGGGATGGGGAAGAAGCTCGATTCCAGGAAGGAAATGACGAACAGCCAGCGTTCGGCATGGGCATGGGCGGCTTTGGCCAGCGTCCATTGATAGAGCCTGTTGAGCATGACGCGCGACGTAGCCGAGATCGTTCCGGGTCGCCAGCGATTTTGCTGTCTCAAAAACGGTCAACGAAGCGGACAGGGGGCTTAGGTTTTTGGTTGCGGGGGAGATTGTAGCTTTGCGGGGAAAGGGGGGTGTTGTTCCGTGGCGACCGGCCCACCCACTGTACGATAAGGCACCGGTCAGCGTGATTCGACGCGACGGCGTTGACGGCGCGGCACCGTCTGGGCAAGACCCCTTCCTCCCCTGTCCTGTTCGGTTCGCGCGTTTGACATTTTCTTCCATTCCCTGGGCCAGGCTGCGGCAGCGCGCGGGCGGCATCGCGTTCGCGCTGGTGCTGAACGCCATCTTGCTGCTGGGGCTGTTTACGCTGTCGCCCTCGTTCGAGCCCAAAAAGGCCGACGACCGCTTGCCGGTGACGTTCGACGTCGAAACGGGGACCAAGACCGAGCAGGAGCAGAAGCGCGCGCCCAAGGCGGAGAAGCGCGAGCAGGACGAGGCCAGCCCGCCCAAACAGGCCGAGGCGGTGGTGCGGCCGCCGGTGCCGACCGAAAAGCCGGTCGAGGAGCCGCCATCGCCCTTCCCCTTCCTGACGATGAGCCGCGACCAGATGGCGTCGGCGGACATCGGCAACATGCCCAAGGCAGCGCAGGGCGCGGCGGCGGGACAGGGCGACAGTGCGGCGGTCGCCGGGCCGGGCGAAGGGCCGGGCGGGGTGCAATTGTTCAACGCCGAATGGTATCGGCGACCGACCAACAGCGAATTGTCCACCTATATCCCCGCCAATGCGCCGCCCGAAGGCTGGGGCCTGGTCGCGTGCAAGACGGTCGACCATTATCATGTGGAAAACTGCCAGATATTGGGCGAATCGCCGCTGGGGTCGGGCTATGCCCGCGCGGTGCGGCTGGCCGCCTGGCAATTCCTGGTCCGCCCCCCGCGCGTGAATGGCAAGCCGCAGGTGGGGAGTTGGGTGCGGATACGGATCGATTATACCCGTCTGGGGGACGGGTTGGGGGGTGACGAGGGGGCGATGATGATGATCGCCCTAAGAAGACTGTACGGGCTGACAGTGATCTTTCTCGTTGTTTTACGGGCTTCTTAACAGAACTCGCCCGACCCGTGTTTCGGCATATCGGGGATGTGTAGCACGCGCTTGCCAGTAATGTAGATTGTAAGTAGCTATAGGCGATGAGCAACGGATTAAATCGACCTGGAAGTATAAAAACGGATGTGTTCATCCTGTTCCTGTTGAGCTGGGTTTTTTCGATCGCTGGTTATTTGACGCGTGGCAGGCTGTCAGTTGTAGAGGCTTTACCTGGGGCGCTTTTCTTTTGGGCTTTCGGTTTCATGTTTTTGATAGCGCGAAAAAATCGATCTAAGCGGATGACTTACGCTGTTGCGGCGTCTGCCGCTTTCGCCACGCTGGTAGCATGGGGCAACCTTCCAAGAGGATAAATAAGTCGATCATTCCTTAGCGAATGCGAGGAACGCTTGGATCTTCTTGGGAAGGCGGGCAGTCGGTTTTAGCGCATTCAAACCGTTCATACGCAGCGGCAGCGAAAAACACCGCCAAGGCTAAACTTCCAAACGCAAATTTCCACTGTTTAAGCCATAATCCGTCAATCACCATCCGCACGCCCAAGAGCGAAATGATACTGAAGACGGTCATAGCAAAAACAATTCCCGTGTATCGCATAGGTCGAACAATAGCCTGTAAACGTAATAGAGAAAGCCTGATGCTCACTCGCCCATACTGCTACGCTCTATTCAACCCACTAATACCAACCTGCATTGATCACGACCCACGTGCCCATTTGCGGCGTCCAATTGTCATGATGCGCCAGGGCTGATCGATCAGCCTGTTCCAGGCTTCGCAGCAAAGGTCGACGATGTTGTCGTGGGACGTGAAGATGCGGTTGGATAGCCAGTTATCGCGCATGAACTGCCAGATATTTTCGACCGGGTTGAGTTCAGGACATTTTTGGCGGCAGCGGAACGATGCTGATATTATCGGGTACTTCCAGCTTCCCGGTCATGTGCCATCCGGCCTGATCCATCAGCAGCACGCCGTGGGCACCTGGTTCGATAGCGAGCGATATCTCCGCCAGGTGCAGCGACATGGTCTGGGTATTACAGAAGGGCAGGACCAAGCCAGCGCCCTTACCAAGCTCAGGGCAGATAGCGCCGAAGATGTAGGCTGATT
>NZ_JEMV01000136.1 GCF_000588875.1 Sphingobium sp. Ant17 | reverse complement strand
CGCGCGGCGAGCGCCGCGCGGTGCTGGCGGCGTTGCGGGCGATGCTGCGCAGTGGGGCGGCCGATACGCTGGCGCATGGCCTGCCCGATCGGCCGGGCGACCGGCTGGTCCATCATCTGCGGGTCGAGGAGGGATTGGTCGCGGCCGATGTCGAATGGCTGTCCGACGGGCATGAGCGGGAAAGTGCGTCGCGCGATTATCTGACCGGGGTGCGATCGCGACAGGCGGCGCTGGCCTGGCTGGAGCAGCGGCAGGGTTTGCCGACACGGTGCTGCTGCTGTCGATCAGCCAGTTCGAGCGGATGAACGCCGCCTATGGCCAGGTGGTGGGCGACGCGCTGCTGGGGCGGATCGCGCGGCGGATCGAGCGGCTGGTCGATGATGTCGCGCCCGGCGCGATGGTGGCGCGGATTGCGGGGACCGAATTTCTGGTCGGGTTGACCGGCGAGGCGGCGGGTGGCGATCGGGCGACCTTCCTGGCGCGGCAGTTGATCGGCGCGATCGGGCGGCCGTTCAGCGCGGGCGATCACCTCATCCGCCTGATCGCGCGCTGCGGCATCGCCCAGGCGCGGCAGGATGATGATGCGACGCTGATGCTGCGCCGGGCGGGGACGGCGCTGGCCGATGCGCGGCAGGCAGGCGGCGAGGGCATCCGCATCCTGTCGGCCGACAAGCAGAGCCGCCAGGTGGATGCCGACCGGCTGGAGACCGACCTGCGGCTGGCGCTGGACCGGGGCGAGATCGGCATCGTGTTCCAGCCGCAATATCCGGTTCATTCGGCGCAGATCAGCGGGGTCGAGGCGCTGGCCCGGTGGAACCACCCCCATTATGGGCCGCTGGGCGCGGCCATGCTGTTCGCGACCGCCGAGCGATCCGACTATATGCTGCCCTTGTCGGCGCATATTCAGGCGGAGGCGTTGCGGCAGGCGGCGGCGTGGCCACGGGCGCTGGCGGCGCTGCGGCTGTCGATCAACGTGACGGCGGCGGACATCGCCCAGCCCAGTTTCATGAGCGAGCTGTTGCGGATGGTCGATAGCAGCGGCTTCCCGCGATCGCGGTTGACGGTGGAGATTACCGAGAGCGGGCTGATCGAGGATATCGGCGCGGCGTCGGCGCTGTTGCGGGCGTTGCGGGCCGAGGGGCTGGCGGTGGCGATCGACGATTTCGGGACGGGCTATTCGAGCCTGGCCTATTTGAAGAACCTGCCGCTCGATTATCTGAAGATCGACAGCGGGCTGGCGCAGGATATTGCCGGGACGGCGCGCGATCGCATCATCGTGCGCGGGGTCATTCATATGGCCAAATCGCTGGGGTTGAAGGTCATCGCCGAAGGGGTGGAGACCGAGCAGCAGCTCGACCTGCTGGCGCGCGAGGGGTGCGACTATTATCAGGGCTTTTTGCGGTCGGCGGGGATTTCGTCGGCCGATCTGGTGAGCCTGTTTTTGAGCTGACACGCAAAAGGGCGCGGGGGTTGGCCCCGCGCCCTTTTTTTGCCTGTGGGGCTGATCGCTTAGAGCGCGGCTTTCAGGGCGTCGACCAGGTCGGTCTTTTCCCAGGGGAAGAAGTCGCCTTCGGGGGTGCGGCCGAAATGGCCGTAGGCGGCGGTCTTCTGGTAGATGGGCTTGTTGAGGCCCAAATGCGTGCGGATGCCCTTGGGCGTCAGGCGCACCAGCGTCGGCAGCACAGCTTCGATCGCCGAAGCTTCGACGGTGCCGGTGCCGTGCAGATCGACATAGAGCGAGAGCGGTTCGGCAACGCCGATGGCGTAGCTGAGCTGGATCGTGCAGCGGCGGGCGAGGCCGGCGGCGACGATGTTCTTGGCGAGGTAGCGGGTGATATAGGCCGCCGAGCGATCGACCTTCGTGGGGTCTTTGCCCGAAAACGCGCCGCCGCCATGGGGCGATGCGCCGCCATAGGTGTCGACGATGATCTTGCGGCCGGTCAGGCCCGCGTCGCCGTCGGGACCGCCGATTTCGAACAGGCCGGTCGGGTTGACATAGATGCTGGCGTCATCGGGCATCCAGCCGTCGGGCAGGATTTCGGTCATCACGCCTTTGACATAGGCGCGCAGCTTGGCGCGGCTGTCGTCATTGTCCATGCCCTGGGCATGCTGGGTCGAGACGACCAGCGCGGTGGCGCGAACCGGCTTTTCATCGATATATTCGAGCGTCACCTGGCTCTTGGCGTCGGGCTCCAGGAAATCGACCACCTTGTTGTGGCGATCATGGGCGAGGCGTTCGAGGATCTTGTGGCTGTAATAGAGGGTGGCGGGCATGAGGTCGGGGGTTTCGTCCGACGCATAGCCGAACATGATGCCCTGATCGCCGGCGCCTTCATCCTTGTTGCCGCTTTCATCGACGCCCTGCGCGATGTGGGCGGACTGGCCGTGGAGGTTGTTTTCGAAGCGGAAGGTTTCCCAATGGAAGCCGTCCTGCTCATAACCGATGCGCTTGACCGTTTCGCGGACGGTTGCTTCAATCTCTTCCTGCGCGCCCGGTGCCCAGGCACCATCCTCATAGACGCCCTTGCAGCGGATTTCGCCGGCGAGGACGACGAGTTGGGTCGTGGTCAGCGTTTCGCAGGCGATGCGGGCTTCGGGGTCTTTCGACAGGAAGAGATCGACGATGGCGTCGGAAATCTGGTCGGCGACCTTGTCGGGATGGCCTTCGGACACGGATTCCGAGGTGAAGAGAAATTGATTGCGCATGGGACTCCCATAGAATGCTGGGGCGGTAAACGACATAAAGAATAGTTTATGTGGCTATTAGCTTTTGCTGGGGCGGATGGCAATGGCGAGGGCAAAGAGCGCCAGCATAAGGGCGAAGGGTGCCCAGTTGCCGACGCTGGCGAAGAGCGTGGGCGGGAGCGCAGGGGGCAGGCCGGAATCGAGGAAACCGGCGCGGTTGAGGCCAAGGGCATGGACGACCCGGCCACGGGCGTCGATGATCGCCGAGACGCCGGTGGGGGTCGAGCGGATGATCGGCAGCCCTTCCTCCAGCGCGCGGAGGCGGGCTTGCGCCAGATGCTGGACCGGCCCCCAGGGGCCGAACCAGGCGTCGTTGGAGGGATTGAAGAGGAAGGCGGGGCGGTTGGCGCGATCGACCACTTGCCCCGAAAAGACGATCTCGTAGCAGATCTGCACGCCCATATTGAGGGTGGGGCGGCCGGTGGCGGCGGCGAGCGTCAGGCTTTGGGGGCCGGGGCCGGGCCAGAAGTCGGCGTCGCCGGGGACGAGGCGGGAGAGGCCGATCGGTTCGAGGACGGAGCGCAGCGGCAGATATTCGCCGAAGGGGACGAGATGCGCCTTGCTGTAGCGGGCGGCGATGGTTGCCTGGGGCGTGACGATCCAGACGCTGTTATTGGCGCCCGCCAGTTTGTTGACGAGGATGCCGTCCTGCTCGACCGGCTTGAAATAGACTTTGTCGGCGCCGGTCAGCAGCAGGTCTTCGGGGCCGAGCAGGGCGGCGAGGCGGGCGCGCCAGTCGGGCTCCATGTCGAGATAGGCGGGGATGGCGGCTTCGGGCCAGAAGATGAGGCGCGGGGCGGGACGCGGCTCTCCCGTGAGGGCGGCGAGCTTGCGGAAATTGGCAAATTCGCGCTCGACCGAATATTTCTCGTCCTGGCCGATATTGGCTGAACGACGCGGATGCGGGGTGCGCCGGGCGGGGTGGCGGGCGCAGGCGCGAGCCAGCCC
>NZ_JEMV01000135.1 GCF_000588875.1 Sphingobium sp. Ant17 | reverse complement strand
TGGGCGAGGCGATCAAGGATTGTCTCGCGCAAGGCATCGTCGCGCTCCAGCCTGGTCCCTGACCAGCGCCGGGCATTTGCCTGCGCTTGCGCGTAGGCAGGTTGGTAGCCGACCTTGGAACCGGCATTGCGCTTCAACTCCCGCGCGATGGTCGACGGCTGGCGATCCAGAGTTGCAGCGATTTTGCGGATCGATTGCCCGGCTTCGCGAAGCCGGGCAATCGAACATCGCTCCTCAATCGATAACTGGCTGTAGTTCGACATGGCAGCACCTGTGTGAGGTGTTGCACTTCGTTTGTGAACTCACAAGGGCTAGAAGGTGGAAAGCCTCGCCCAAGCCTATAACCGCCGCGCTGGTCGACCCATCCCTTGAAATAAAGCCCGCTAACCCACTTCCCCTTAAGCCCTCTCCCGCAGGCGGGAGAGGGTTGGGTGAGGGTCTTCCTTACTGTATGGCGGTGAACGATGTATCCGGTCCGTCGCCAGATAAGCCCCCATGCGAGCCGCCTTCGCCGCGACATGACGGATGTCGAGCGCGCGGTCTGGCGCGCGTTGCGCAACCGTCAACTCGAAGGTTTCAAATTCCGAAGACAGGCGACCGTTGGGCCGTTTGTGGTGGATTTTCTGTGCGTTGAAGTCGCGATGGTTATCGAAATCGATGGCGGCCAGCATAGCGAAGAGGCTGATCGGGCGCGGACGGGGTTTCTGGAAGCGCGCGGGTTGCGCGTCATGCGGTTTTGGAACAGCGATGTGGTGGACAATTTTGACGGTGTGATCGAGGCCATTCGTATCGCGCTTTTGAAGAATGAGAAGAAGAAGACCCTCACCCAACCCTCTCCCGCAAGCGGGAGAGGGCTTTAGATGGACGGGTAAGGCGGCTTTACAGCTGTGTAGCAGGCGGTAGGGTGGCCCTCATGAAAATCATGACCTTGCTCGTTGCTGCTTCGGCGCTTTCCACTCCTGCCATCGCCCAGACCCAGGCGCCTGATCCTGCGCGGCTCAAGGCGAGCGTCGAGAAACTGGTCAGTTTCGGGACGCGGCATACGCTTTCGTCGGCGAGCGACCCCAAGCGGGGGATTGGGGCGGCGCGGACGTGGGCGGCGGCGGAGTTTGCGCGGATATCCAAAACCTGCGGGGGGTGTTTGAAGGTCGAGAGCGTGTCGGAGCGATTTACGGGGCCGCGGGTGCCCGATGGCGCGGATGTGGTGGATGTGCTGGCGATCCAGACCGGGACGGGTGACCCGAACCAGGTGGTGATCATCGCCGCGCATATCGATAGCCGGGTCAGCGATGTGATGGATTTTACCAGCGATGCGCCGGGCGCGAACGACAATGGGTCGGGTAGCGCGCTGGTGATGGAGGCGGCGCGGGTGCTGGCAGGCGAAAAGTTCGACGGGACGATCGTCTATGCGCTGCTGTCGGGCGAGGAGCAGGGCTTGCTGGGCGGCAAGTTGCTGGCCAAGACCGCCAAGGCGCGGGGTTGGCAGGTGCGGGCGATGTTGAACAACGACATCGTCGGCAACACGACCGGGCAGAATGGCCGGATCGTCGCTAACCGGGTGCGGGTGTTTTCCGAAGGAATACGGTCGGCCGAGGATGCCAAGGCGGGGATGACGCGGCGCGGGATCGGTGGCGAGGATGACGGGCCGTCGCGCGCGCTGGCCAAGGCGATCGATGACATTGCCGAGGCCAATCCGCAGATCGGGCTGGATGTGTTCGCGGTGCGGCGGCCCGATCGGTTCGGGCGGGGTGGCGATCATACGCCGCTGCTGGAGGCGGGCTATCCCGCCGTGCGCTTTTCGGTGGGGATCGAAAATTATGACCGGCAGCATCAGGATCTGCGCGTCGAAGCGGGGCGCGACTATGGCGATACCGTCAAGGGGATGGACTTTCCCTATCTGGCGAAGGTGACGGCGCTCAATGTCGCGGCGTTGCGGACGCTGGCCAGCGCGCCGGCTGCGCCCGCGGTCGTGTCGCTCGATGGGGCGCTGTCGATGGATACGCGGGTGTTCTGGGACGCGGTGCCGGGGGCGGCGGCTTACAAGGTTTACTGGCGGCGGGCCGATGCGCAGGATTGGGCGGACAGCCGGGTCGTGACCGGCGCGACCGAAACGGTGCTGAAGGATGTGGTGGTCGACGATCATTTCATCGGCGTGGCGGCGATCGGTAAGGATGGCGCGGCGAGCATCGTGACGTTCGGGGGCATGGCGCCGCGCAAGTAGGGGGCGGTGTCGCCGTCCTGACGAGGGGAGGGCGATGCAGAGTTCGCATATCGAATGGCTGGCCGAGCGGCCGGGCGAGCGCGACCGGCTGTTGCGGTCGCTGGGCCCGGTGGCGAGCGAGGCGCTGGCGCATGATTGGAGCGCGGTGGCGCGGCCGGGGCAGGTTGCGCCGCCGGGCGATTGGCGCATCTGGCTGATGATGGCGGGGCGCGGCTTTGGCAAGACGCGGGCCGGGGCGGAATGGGTGCGGGGGATTGCCGAGAGTGATCCGGGTGCGCGGATCGCGCTGGTGGGCGCGACGCTGGGCGAGGCGCGGCGGGTGATGGTGGAAGGGGCGTCGGGCCTTCTGGCGATTGCGCCCTGGTGGTGTCGGCCGGTCTTTGCGCCTGCGCTGCGCAAGCTGATCTGGCCCAATGGCGCGGTGGCGACTTTGTTCGGGGCGGCGGAGCCGGAGAGTTTGCGCGGGCCGCAATTCAGCCATGGCTGGGCCGACGAGATCGCCAAATGGCCCTTTGCGGAAAGTGCCTGGGATAATCTGATGATGACGATGCGGCTGGGTAGCGCGCCCCGCGTGATGGCGACGACGACGCCGCGACCGGTGGCGCTGGTGCGGCGGCTGGTGGCGGGCGCTGGTCCAGGTGGCGATGTCGTCGTGACGCGCGGGCGGACGGTGGAAAATAGCGCCAACCTGGCCGATGGCTTCATCGCGGCGATGACGCGCAGCTATGGCGGCACGCGGCTGGGGCGGCAGGAACTGGACGGCGAATTGATCGAGGAGGTGGCGGGGGCTTTGTGGAGCCGCGACCTGATCGAGCGGTGCCGGGTGGCGCATGTGCCGGGCGGCGCGGGGGACGCTGCGCTGCTGACGCGGGTGGTGGTGGCGGTCGATCCGCCCGCGTCCGCGCATGGCGATGCGTGCGGGATCGTGGTGGTGGGCCTCGGCCGGGACGGGCGCGGCTATGTGATCGCGGATGCGAGCGTCGAGGGTTGTTCGCCCGAAGTCTGGGCGCGCGCGGTGGCGGCGGCGGCGCTGGTGCATGGCGCGGACAAGGTGGTGGCCGAGGCGAATAATGGTGGCGCGATGGTGGACAGCGTGCTGCGCGCGGCGGCGCAGACGCTGCCGGTGCGGCTGGTCCATGCGAGCCGGGGCAAGGTGGCGCGGGCGGAGCCGGTGGCGGCTTTGTACGAAGCCGGGCGGGTCGCGCATCGCGGGGCTTTCCCGGCGCTGGAGGATGAGATGTGCGGGCTGGTGCTGGGCGGCGGCTATGAGGGGCCGGGGCGATCGCCGGATCGGGCGGATGCGTTGGTGTGGGCGCTGAGCGAGTTGATGCTGGGGCGGCAGGGCGTGGCGCAGGTGCGGGGGTTGTGAGGCAAGGAACTTGCGGCGGCGTTCGATCGTTTCGGCTGCATCATATCAAGAGCTTATGGAGCAAGCGCATGAAGAC
The DNA here is from genome assembly GCF_000588875.1 of Sphingobium sp. Ant17. Classification (GTDB taxonomy): domain Bacteria; phylum Pseudomonadota; class Alphaproteobacteria; order Sphingomonadales; family Sphingomonadaceae; genus Sphingobium. Next base: position 219 of record NZ_JEMV01000135.1, on the reverse strand, counting down.
GGTCAAGATTTTGGGTGCCCTGGTGGGCGTGACATTAGTGGCGTCCCCGGTGCTGGCGGCGTCGCTGAGCAGCAAGGAGCGGGCGCGGGTGGCGCGGGCTGCGCCGCGCGATCGCGACGATGTGCGCTATTGCCTGTTGCAGGGCAAGAAGGGCCGCGACAAGGGCACGGTGATCGGCGCGGCCGGTGGCGCTGGCGCGGGTTGCTGGCGGGCGGCGGG
>NZ_JEMV01000134.1 GCF_000588875.1 Sphingobium sp. Ant17 | reverse complement strand
GAACTGGACCCCGGCCTTCGCCGGGGAACACCATCCATGGGTCACCCTCATTATGTTCAGCTATGAAAGACGTTGGAGATAGCCGATGGCTACCATGAATATCTCCCTGCCCGATCCCATGCGCGACTATGTGCAGAACCGCATCGACAGTGGCCAATATGCCAGCGTCAGCGACTATGTGCGCGACCTGATCCGCCGCGATCAAAAACGCGACTGTGGACAAGGAACGCTGGCTGAAAGAACTGGATGCCTCGATCGACCAAAGCCTTCAGGAAATGAAAGCCGGTGGCGGCCATGATCTGGACGATGTGTGCGACGCGATCATTTCCGATATTCGACAAACCGCACACGGTAAAGCGCGCCAATGAAAGTCACGCTGTCCTCAAGGGCCAGACATGACCTTGAAGGCATCCGAAACTATATCGAGCAAGACAACCCTGCGCGCGCCATCTCCTTCGTGGACGAGTTGCGCGACATCATGAAGCGCCTTGCCGACATGCCGCGCGCCTTTCCGCTTGTCCCGCGTTACGAACATCACGGGATCAGACGACGATCCTACAAGCGCTATGGGATTCTCTATTCCGTCGAACCGGATCACATCTTCGTCCACCGGATCATCGGTCCGGGGCAGGATCACGACACTGCCTTGCAACTGACTTGAGGCGGATTGGATTTGCAGGGCGGCTTTAGTCGTGACTGACCGTTAAGAGTTAGTCGTGAACTGACCGTTAAGAGAATGTCCGGTTCGGGGCTGCAATGGAGGATTGGTGCCGTTCGCACTTAGTCGCCTGCCTCGCATCGCGCGAATTGCCTAGGATGCTCCCTGCGGCGTGGGCAACTCGCTGAAGAAACTAAGACGCATATCATCAAACGATCGGACTTCGAACGTCTCGGTTTCGTCCGGTAGAGCCGCAAGTGCGTCCTTCAGATAGCGTTCGCAGAATGCGACAACAAAGGAATATATCGCAGTGTTGAAGTTATTCGTCTGCGCGTGCGCATCGATCTGCATAAGCCGGAGAGCTTCGGCCCCGTCGCCTACCCCCGCTAGTTGCTTAAGTGCTTCATATTGCAGAATCTCCGTCGTGTAATAGAGCGTGTTGCCGATACAGCGATGAAGATAGTCGCCTAGGTCGTCCATAGGCGGAAGAGCTTCATAGGCGGATGCTACGATTTCTCGTAGGCTATGAAATGCAACGTTGTTTCGTACGTCAGATAGGAACGATTGCTTCCCTTTGCCTGGATTGAAGTAGGCGCGAAGGTTGCGAAGGGCAACACGCCCGTCCTCGCTCATATGCGGCTCATAGTCGGCCTTCAGCTTCTTCGAGAAGCCCGATAACACCTTCCACCCCTCGCACATGCGACCGGCGAGCATCCGCATAACGAGCATGGCGTAAGCGAGTTGCCCTGATTGACGATGCGTGGCGCGTCAGCAGGGTCGCTTTCAGTGATGACGGCGACCATCTTGTTCAGCATCTGCAACTCGTTGGCGAGCCCTGTACTCATTAGGAAGAAGTATCGATCGTCTTCGGGAACCGCGTCTAGATCGGCTTTCGAGTATTGTAGCGTATGCAGGGTGATGGACCGGCCCGTCATGCATCGCCTCGTCGGGGCAATTCCGCTGTCGTTGATATGTGATCTCCGGTTCGGAGAAATTCGGCCAATTCCTTTGACACCTTCACCATAAGCGGCTTGCAGCCCGTGATATTGATCATCGCGCGAATTGGCGCCCTGCCGATGATTGGGAATTTGCGGCCGAACATCTCGACACGTGAGACTTCACCGTTTGCCGCCTTCATGTCTGCGATCGGCGTATAGAAGCCTTGGTTGCGGCCCGGCTCTACGATGGTCAGCCCCGGTTGATGGTTCAGCATGATCGCGGTGTTCTGGATTGCGTAGCGAAATGCGAACGCCTGCGGACCGCGCGAAAACCATCCGGTGCGCCATCCTACGCTACCGACATGGAATGGCCGCACGCCGATGTTAAGAACGTCGATGCCAACGAAGTAAGTGCCGGGTGTCCCGTCGCCGATGAAACTGACTCGAATACCGGCGCTGCCCTTCGCCTTCATCGCCCGTTCTGACATAACAACCCATAACGACACGACAACTGCGGCGAATGTCGCGACCGCGCCAATTGCCTGCGCAATCGCGCCGAATGCGGTCCACCATGTCACAGCGTCTTCCGGGCTCATGCCGCATCTTACCACGCTAGGATCGCGGCGTCGATCTAACAGGGCGACCGCAGGCATCACATGGCCGCCCGTGCTACCCCATGCGGGTTCTTGCTGACGAAGAGGCAAGGTTCTGGTGAGAGCTACCGTTAGAACTGTCGCTCAGGAACAAGGAAGGTCCCAAGCCACGTCATAATTTAAATGTCCGCTTCCGAGAGCGAGAAAATCGGTGTCGAACGGCGACAAGTGGCGCAGAGCTGCCGAAATCCTGATAATACGCTGCCCGAAGCCATGGCTATAGCGTCCCGCACCATGCTCTGCCGTCGCCATGGCCACTGAATTTTTCGCCAATCACTGTCGGATTGAAAAAGCGTCTGACAACATGACAGGCAGGGTTACGCCACATCGGCAGCTCCATCTGCAGGCCCGTTTCAAACCAGTCGGACAGCAACCCGCCAAACACCCCTGTCCTACATCCCCCAACCTATGCCATGTTCGCCCGGCTCTTTCTCCCCGTCCGCCCCGCATCCCTCTCGCGCTCCCAAACACGCCGTCCTGCACTTCGCAAAAATTCGCCTATTGCGAAGTTCACGCCACCCGTCCGTCCCCCGCACAAACCCTCGGCCAGCGACGGTGTGAACTTCACATGATTTTGCAAAATTGCGGAGCGCGCCCCCCGGCCCGTCACCACCGCCCCCAAATCCCGAAAAATGTCCGGATCGATCTCCAGACTCGGCGCGAACGCCCCCGCCCCCGCCGCGCCTGTCTGCGCCCCCCCATCCCAAACGTCACCACGCTGCTGCCGACATCGCCCAGCACCAGCGGGTCGAGCATCAGCGCGGCGCTCAGCCGGTCGGTCGTCACCTCCGTCAACGTGCCAATCTGCGTCAGCGCAAACAGCTTTTGCGCAAAGGCATAAGGGAGCCGGATGCAGCCATGGCTGGCGGGGTAGCCCGGATTATGCCCCGCATGCAGCGCGATCCCGTCCCAGGTCAGCCGCTGCATGAAGGGCATCGGCGCATTGCTGTAGAGGTTGGAGCGGTGCCATTGCCGCTTTTGCAGGATGGGGAAGCTGCCGGTCGGCGTGGCTTTGTTTTTCGTCCCCGTCGACACGCTGGCCGCGCCGATCAACCGGTCGCCGCGATAGACATGGACCCGCTGCCGCGCGAGGCTGATGATCAAATAGAGCGGCCCGTCCGCGACGTCATCATCGGCCCAACGGAACGCACCGGGCCGGAGCGGCCCATCGGCGACCTGCGCCCACACGGACGGCACGGGAAGCAAGGCGCAACACAGGAGAATAAGCAGCCGGAAGAAAAGCATAAGCCTTTCTTAACCATAACCCCGCCCCGCGCCAGAAGAACGGCACGCGCTTCGTCGCATCGGTCCCGGCTTGGGACAGTGGGGACGAGGTTGGATCAGGAGAGTAAAAATGAACATTGATCCCGCGTTACCAAACCCCTCCCCCTTGAGGGGGAGGTTGGGTGGGGGTGTACCGSCGCCAGCGTGG
>NZ_JEMV01000133.1 GCF_000588875.1 Sphingobium sp. Ant17 | reverse complement strand
GCGAAAGGGCGGCACGCTSCCTGCGGTCGCGACCCACCCCTTCCCCCTCCCTTGAAAGGGAGGGGCTTATTCTCGTGCGTTACAACGCAGCGACAAACGTCTTATACGCCGCTTCGGTCATCAGCCCTTCCAGCTCGCTCATGTCGGTGATGCGCAGCTTGAAGAACCAGCCATCCTCTTCGGCATCGCTGTTCACCAGCGCAGGCTCGTCTTCCAGCGCGCCATTGGCTTCGACCACTTCGCCAGAAATCGGCGCATAGACGTCGGACGCGGCCTTGACCGATTCCACCACGGCGGCGTCATCGCCCTTGTCGAAGGTCGCGCCTTCGACCGGCAGTTCGACGAACACGATGTCGCCCAACTGCTCCTGGGCAAAGTCGGTGATGCCGACCGTGGCGATCTCGCCCTCGACGTCGATCCACTCATGTTCTTCGGTAAAATAACGGCTCATGATGATACTCCCGGAATGATTTGCTTGAAAATCATGATCACAAATACGGTCATGATGTGCTTGAAATCATGACCGACAAAAAGTCGGAACGAAAAATCAGGCAGCGCGGCGATAGCGATGCGGCACGAACGGCATCGGCGTGACGGTGGCGGCAATGCGCTTGCCACGCACATCGATCTCCAGCGCAGTGTCGAGCGCGCTATGCGGCAGACTGACCCAGCCCATGGCGATCGGCGCGCCAAGGCTCGGCGCAAAGCACCCGACGTCACTTCCCCGACCAGATTGTCGCCGACAAAGATTTGCGCGCCTTCCCGCGCGGGCAAACGCCCCGCGATCTTCAGGCCCACGCGCTTCGTGCCGGGGCCATCGGCCAGTTCCTTCATCACCCGGCCATGACCGATGAAGCCGCCCTCCGCGCGCCGACGCTTGCCGATCGCAAAGCCCAAATCGGCACCGATCGTGCTGACGGCAGGGGTCAGGTCATGGCCGTAAAGCGGCAACCCGGCCTCAAGCCGCAGCGAATCGCGCGCGCCAAGGCCGATCGGCTTCACCTGCGGCAACGCGCACAGCGCGTCGGCAAAGGCCTCGGCAGCGTCCGCAGGGAGGCTGATCTCAAACCCATCCTCGCCAGTATAGCCCGACCGGCTGATCCACAGCGCCACGCCGTTCCAGTCGAACGCCCCGCACTGCATGAAGGTCAGCGCTGCGGTGCCCGGCACCAACGCGGCCATCGCCTCGCCCGCCTCCGGTCCCTGCAACGCCAACAGCGCCTGCTCGTCCATATGGTTCATCACGACCTCGTCGGGCAGATGCTCGATCATCCAGGCCATGTCGTCATATTTGGTCGCGCCATTGACGACCATGTAGATCGCCGCGTCATCGAATGCGCCATCGGCCGGGCGCGCGACCATCAGGTCGTCGAGAATGCCGCCATCCTGATCCAGCAACATCGAATAGCGCTGGCGACCGGGTTTCAGCCCCTTGATGTCGCTCGGCAACAGCATTTCGAGCGCCTCGTCCACGCCCTCACCCGAAAAGCCGATCTGCCCCATATGGCTGACATCGAACAGCCCGGCATGTTCGCGGGTCCAGCTATGTTCGGCCATGATGCCATCATAGTGGATCGGCATATGATAGCCCGCAAAGCCAACCATGCGCGCGCCGCGTGCGCGGTGCCAGGCGTCGAGCGGCAGCGCTTCGAGGGGCAGGGCCTCTTCGAGCGTGGCTACATCATCATTTGAGTCATAGGTGGCGGTCATCGGACGGCCTTTCCGTGAGAGGGTTGCAGCGACGCTCAGCCCGGCCCGCACCGGACCGCTTATGTTCGTCACCCCCTCTGTCACGGGAACCTGAGAGCTTTGACCAGCGGCCTTGCGGCCACATGGCTTACCCCTTCGGTGGGACGAGATGACCCGTCCGCTTTCCAGAGTGCCTTGCGCGCGATGCGGTCCATTGGCCTGAGAGATTCCGGGGCGGTTGCTCCTTCGGCGACGGGGACGGCCTCAAAGGCCACCCATACTCTCCCGCATCATGCCCAGCGCCGAATCTTCGACGCCGGAGACAGTCAAGGCATTGCGACAAAGGACAGGGCACGTCAATCGGCTAAAAGATCCTCCCCTTGCGGGGGAGGTGGCTGACCGCAAAGCTCTGCATATCTCACCAACCCCACCCCGTTCGGGCTGAGCCTGTCGAAGCCCCCTTCCTTTCTTCAAGAAATGCCCTTCGACAAGCTCAGGGCGAACGGAAGAAGGATGAGCCTTCCCCCTAACCTACCCGAATATCTCCGCGTGGCGCTTCTCGGCATAGCGGTCCGTCATCCCGGCGATGAAGTCCGTAATGTGGCGGCTGCGCTCCGGTTCTTGCCTTACACATTCGTCGCGCCACTCGGGCGGCATCAGGCCGGGCTGCTCCTGATAGGCGCGGAACAGGTCGGTCACGACCACCCGCGCCCGGTCGGCCGCCGCCATCTGCACCGGGTGATGATAGAGCGTGGCATACATGAAGCGCTTGAGGTCGCGCTCCTGCGCCGCCAACTCCGGCGAGAAGCCAACCAGGGTGCGGCCCAACGCCCGCACATCCTCGACCGTTTCGACCCGCGACTCCGCAATATTCGCCCGCGTCGCCGCCAGCAGGTCATTGGCCATCACGCCGATCTGCTCGCGCACCAGTTCGCGCAGCAGGCCGTCCTGCGGCACGTCAGGATAGCGGGTCCGCACCCGATCCCAGCAGGACGCGACGAACGGCACCTCCAACAGCTGTTCCAGCGTCAGCAGCCCCGCCCGCAAGCCATCGTCAATGTCATGATTATCATAGGCGATATCATCCGAAATCGCCGCCAGCTGCGCCTCCAGCGAGGCATGGCTGGTCAGGTCCAGCGGAAACAGCGCATCCAGTTCGCGCATCGCCCAGTTGGGATGATCGATCGGCCCATTATGCTTGGCCAACCCCTCCAGCATCTCCCAGCTGAGGTTCAGCCCCTTGAAGCGCGGATAGGGGCTTTCCAGCAGCATCAACGTGCGCAGCGTATGGGCATTATGATCAAAGCCGCCATGCTCCTCCATCGCCGCCTCCAGCGCGTCCTCGCCCGCATGGCCGAAGGGCGGATGGCCGATATCATGCGCCAGGCAAAGCGCTTCGGTCAGATCCTCGTTCAGACCCAGCGTCCGGGCGGTGGTGCGCCCGATCTGCGCGACCTCCAGACTGTGGGTCAGGCGGACGCGGAAATGATCGCCATCGGGCGACACGAACACCTGCGTCTTGTGGCGCAACCGGCGAAAAGCGATCGAATGGATGATGCGGTCGCGGTCGCGCTGGAACATGTCGCGCGGCCCGCGCACCTCGCCGCTACGTTCGGCATGGAGCCGACCCCGGCTGGCGTCGGGATGGCAGGCATAGGAAGCAAGGATCGTCATGGGACGTCCTCTTACTGGCCGCCCAGCCTTTCGACCACCTCTCCCGCACTGCTTTTCCACGCAAAGGCGTCGCCGCCCGCAGCCTTGACCTTATCCTCCAGCGCCTTGGCGCGCGCGAAGTTGGGGAAAGGCCCGACCAGCAGGCGATTGGTCTGGCCCCAACCCGCGCTCCAGCCATCCTGCGCAGACAGGCTGTCATATTTGTTGCGCAGCGCATTGAGCGTGAAGGCTAGGCTCGACTTGCTCGTTCCGATGCCGATCTGCAACCAGTTGCGCGACGGGTTGTCGGCCAGCTTCTTCTTTTCTTCCGCTTGCCTTTTCGCCTTGGCGTCGGCTTCCGCCTTGGCCTTGGCGAGCGCAGCCTTCTTCACCTTGTCGGCGGCCGCCTGCCGCTCAGCGCGGCGCGCCGCCTGCAGCGCGGCGATTTCCTCCAGATCGACGGCAGCGACGCGCGCCTGTCGCTCCGCTTCGGGCACGTCGATCGCGCGG
>NZ_JEMV01000132.1 GCF_000588875.1 Sphingobium sp. Ant17 | reverse complement strand
CAGACAACGATTTCTCGGACATAAGCGGAACATGGGCTACGCTACACGCTTCAACCGCGCCATTGGCTCGTTGAGTGGGTGGAATTCACCTGCTGGAAGTCGCCTGGCCTGCTCCCAGAGGTAATCGCCGGTCAGACTGATGTGCGCCCAGCCCATCGGAGAAAGGTGCGCAAGCAGTGCCGCATCGAACGTCGTGCCGACAGCGTTGAGGTGCTGGGCGGCCCGGTCGAGATAGACCGTGTTCCAGTAGGAAATCGCCGCAATCAGCAGGTTCAGCCCAGATGCGCGAAATTCCTGATTTTCCAGCGAGCGATCGGTGAACCGACCTGCCGGTYGGTATAGATGGCGGCGGCAAGCGTGTGCCKCGCYTCGCCTTTGTTGAGACCGGCCTGACAGGCACGGCGCAGTTCCGGTTGTTCGAGCCAATCGAGCGTGAACAAAGTGCGCTCGATACGGCCCAGTTCAGCCAATGCAAAATCCAGCCTGTTCTGGCGTTTGTAGGCGGCAAGTTTTCGCAAGATTACTGACGGCGCCACCGTGCCATCCTTGATTGAGGCGACAATCCTGACGATGTCATCCCAATCGGCCTCGATCGCTGCCGTTTTGATGGTGCGGCCCATCAGATTTTCGATGCCCTTGTATGTCGATGGCGCAGCGATCGAACCCAGCTTGCGGTCGCCAATATCGCGCAGCCGGGGCGCGAAGCGGAACCCGAGTAGGTGGCAGAGTGCGAAAACATGATCGGTGGCGCGCCGGTATCGGTATAGTGCTCATGCAACGGAAGGTTGCCGGCGCCCAGGACAAGCCCGTCGAGCACGTAAGGCGCTTCACCTGCCGTCGCGGACATGATCCGTGATCCGAATGATGCGAAGTGATCGGAAAGGTGAGAATAGATTTTCACGCCAGGTTCGGCGCCATATTTGGCATTGACGTCCGCCGCCCCTGAACGGCTCCGCCCCGACCGGAAGAACTGGCCATCGGACGACGAACTGGTGCCAGCGCCCCAATGCCGCGCGAAGGGTAATTCGTGATGGGCTGAGATGATCATGGCCAGCGCGGCCTGATAGTTCTCGGGTGAAAGATACCAGTTGTGGGTCCATGCGAGTTGGGCATAGCTGACGCCTTCGCTGGCATTGGCCATCCGCTCCAGCCCGAGGTTGGTGCCATCAGCCAGAATTGCGGCGAGTACCGTGCTGGGGTTGTCGTGCTCCTTGCCTGAGCGCAGGTCACGGAATGCGTTCAAAAAACCAGTGCGTTCGGCGACTTCAAGCAGCAGCTCGGTGATGCGCACGCGGGGAAGCAGGGTATCGAGCTTGCGATCGAGGGCTTCAGCTTCCGGTGGGGTGACAGGCGGCATTTGCTGAAGCTTGAGCCGGTCTCGTTCGAGCGACACTCCCTCAAGCTTGTTTGTTTTCAACTGCTTGGCAAATCGGCGCAGCCGCCAGTCAAGATTTCGTGCCCGGTCAGCGAGGTAGGATGCAGCATTTGAATCGAACGGAAGCACATCCGCCACTTTGGCGGCGTCGCGCCGACCCAGCAAATAGGCATCGAAGCGCTGATAGTTGCGGGTTCCCTCGATCCATACATCACCGGCGCGCAAACGATCACGCAAGGTTGCCATGATCGCAATTTCATAACGTCGGCGGTCGATACGGCCGCTTTCGGTGATGAGACGCTTCCACTGCCGATTGGGGAATGGCAGTGGAACGCCATCGGGAAGGTCGCGCGACTTTCGTGTGTTCGCATCGCGAATGACATCGATGGCTTTGATCAGTGCCGTCCCTGTTCCAGACGCCTTGAAGGTGAAGGCGTCCAGAAATGCCGGGCTGAAACGCCGTAGCGTGGCGTAACGCTCGGTTGCCGTTACCAGTGCGTCCTCGCCGGCAAGATCAGCAAGGGCATCTACTTGGGCCTTTGCCGCAACAAGCCGGTGCCAGCCCACCGCTTCGTCAATCAATTCGAGCGGATCGCCGCCATTCTGGACAGCCTCATCAAGTGCTGTAATCGTGGCGCCAAACAGCCGCATGAGTTGCCCCACCGACTGAATACTATCTTGGTAGCGACGCTCGCGCCCACGCCGCGCGCGCGTGAACATGCCGCCGATAAGTCGGTCAAACATTTGGATCGCGGCATCGGCAAGTCTGGCCTCAAGGTCGATCACTGCGGCCGTCAACGTCGCCCGCCTGCGATTGACGCTGTAATCCGAAAGCAGGAATGCCGGTGCCACGCCGCCCTCGCGGACAAATTGGGCAAAGCGGAATTCCGGAATGGCGCCCCCAACTACCGGGTGGATACCTATGCCGCGAACATAGCGCAGGCGCTCAAGCAAGCCATTGATATTGGCCGCAGTCGGGGCTTCTTCGAAATTACGCAACCACGCCAGCGGTGTCATGCCGAAATCCGGGTTGTTGATTACGAGTTCGTCTAGCCGTGTCAGTTCAGCAGAGCTGAGGCCTTCGACGATTGCGGCTGCGGCAGCTTTGCGTGCGCGTGCCCGGCCAGCAAGACCGGCGCGTTCCAGYGTGTCGCCTGACGGAAGAATGAACCGCTCACCCTTCAGGCCAACCATKAGGGCGCGAACAATCGGTTCACCTCTGTCTGTATACTCGGCGGCYTGCGCGGCAAGATTCAGGGCAAGTGCCAGGTCGCCGCGTCGAAACGGGCGTATGCAAGATAACGCGCCACGAGATCGGCATGATCGGTACGGGTTTGCGCGCGCTGACCATATGCAGAGAAGGAGGAAGGATCGACGAATAACTGTGCCGCGAGGTACTGAAGAATGACGTCGGGAAGCCCGATCTCGGGTTGCAGACCAAAGCCGGGATGTCGCATCAAAGCGATTTGTGCAGCCAGACCGAGGCGATTTGCTGGACCATAGCGGCGCCCAACCAATTCAACATCTTCCGCAGAAAGGGTATAATGCCCAATGATCGCGGTTTCTTGGACAGGAGGATCGAACAGGCGCCGGCGCTCGTCTCCGGTCAGAAGTCGGCGTCGTGCCATTTTGCTCTCCCGCTGAGGCGAATAACAAAATTGACACCAAAGCGGCTTGCACTGGAGGGAGGCCATTCGTTGCCGGTTGATCCCCGAACAATCACCCGGCGCAGCAAGACAGTTTGGCGACATCCTTATCAAACGTTTGGGCCGCCAGTTTGAGGCCTTCCACAGTGGTCAGGTAAGGAAATATCGTTGCACCCAATTCCAGGGTGGTCATGCCGTGTTTGATCGCCAGCACCAGTGTCTGGATCGAATCCGCGCCTTCGGGTGCCATGATCTGGCCRCCCAGCAAACGGTCGTTYGCCTTGTCGGCAAYCAGTTTGATGAGACCCCGCGTATCGCGTGCTGCCAGTGCCCTTGGCACAGCRTCGAGCGGGAGCAGCGAAACCTTGATGTCCAGCCTTGCGCCCGTGCTGTMGTTTCAGTGAGGCCKGCGCTGGCGACTTGCGGGTCRGTGAARACGACGGATGGCATGGMGGAATTGTCGTAGCGGTATTGGTTGCCCGTCACCGCGTTGCGCGCGGCCAGTTTTGCGSCATAGGCGGCCATGTAGACGAACTGGTCCCGTCCCGTTACATCGCCCGCCGCGTAAATGCCTGGAACCGACGTTTCGAGGTGGTCATCGACGACGATTCCACCATTACGGGCAAGCACTATGCCGCGCTCCTCCARCCCAAGCCCGTCGCTATTGGGTCGGCGTCCGGTGGCGATSAGCACCTGTTCCGCCGCGACGGTGTCRCRATGCCCCTCGCAGGTCAATTCGACCCCGCTCTGTGTTTGGGCGATACGCTGATAGCCGACACCTGCGCAAACCCGCACGCCCTCGGCTTCCAAATAGTTTTTCAGCGCGGCACTCACTTCCGGGTCCATTTCGGGRAGCAGGCGGCTTCGGCAGCAGATGGTGACATCAACGCCCAGACGCGAAAACATCTGTCCCAGTTCWACCCCRATCACCCCGCCACCGATCACCAGCAGCGATTTGGGCAAGCGATCCAGCGCYAGCGCCGATGTGCTGGTTAGGTAGGGCACGCTGTCCATCCCCGGAATCGGCGGCACGGCGGCGTGCGCACCCATCGCCAATATGACCTTGCCGACCTTCATSGGCGCATCGCC
>NZ_JEMV01000131.1 GCF_000588875.1 Sphingobium sp. Ant17 | reverse complement strand
TTCGGTCAGACAATGGATGCGCGAGCCACGTTGTTCCAAGAAGCATTGACTGTGTTGCGTCAAGCCTGGCGTGAGGACTTCCCGGAAATCTCCACGCCCCGAGTGAACTTGTCGGGTGCAGATACGCTGCCGAAACCGGCGTTGAGAGACATTCCCGTGATGGTGACTGGTCATTCACGCCAGTCGGTCGAATGGATTGCCGAGCATGGGGATGGCTGGCTTTACTATCCCCAAAATATCGCGCAGCAAGCCATGACAATCAAGAATTGGCGGTCGCTGACACCAAGATTCAAACCCTTCACGCAATCCTTCTATATTGACCTGTCGGAGAATCCCGATGAACCCCCATCGCCCATCTTCCTCGGGTTTCGGGCTGGTCACCGATTCTTTACTGACTACTTCAGCCGCTTGCGCGATATTGGGGTTAATCATATTGGCCTCAACCTGAAATACGCGACACGTCCGGCGCATGAGATTGTTCAGGAACTTGGCGAGCATGTCGTACCGCACTTTCCGGCGCACGCTACTGCCCATTTGGAGGAGGCGCAGGATGCTGCACGGTCATAAAATTTTTTGCCTGGGATCTCGCTTTTACTTCTTCGGCTGGTACCTATGCCTTCGATGTCCAATGCGAAATGCTGGCTGACATCGGTTATGACGGCCTGACCTATGCCGTCTGGTCAGGGAGCCGATGGGAAACCGCAAAGCGTCTATCCACCGTGAAAGATCGTTTCGGTTTGGAGGTCTTTAGCGTGTATGTGGTGATCGACCTGGATCAGGGCCCACAGCATCCCATCAACGCAGGACTCTTGCGGATGCTTGAGGAGATGGAAGGCGTGAAGGCTGTCAATCTTGGAATCAGGACGGCAGGCCACGGTTCAAATCATCGAAAGGCACCGGACGACAAGGTATTGCAGGACTTCCTTGGTCGGGCACTTGAGATTTGCGCACGGCGCGGAATTGACATCCTGCTGTATTTTCATCTGGGCTTCTGGATGGATCATTACTCCATTGCGGCACAGATCTGCTCGGTCGTGAACCATCCGAATCTCGGCATCGTGTTTCCAAGCTATCACTGGTATGGCTACGAAACCAATGCAGGCAGCCCGACGGAGGGCTATCAGGCAGTAGACCCGACGCCAGCGTTAATGGCGTCAACACCCTTCATGCGGGAATTGACTCTCAGCGGCGCAACCCGCAGCCCACTTGGCTGGAGTCGTATTGCCACTTTCGAGGCGCTCGATGCAGGAGAACTCGACAACTTCGCACTTCTTGGACTTGCCAAGTCGTTCGGTTATACCGGCCCCGTCGGCTATGACGGCACATTGGTCGGGGGGAATCCATACAGCACGCTCAAACGCTCCTATGACGCGATGGACGAGATGTTGGGTTTGCTGACAAAGCACCCTGGTTGGGCCAAGCGTGAAACGCACCCGTAACCTATGATTGAGCACACCTACATGTCCCAACACCCTTTGATTGCTGCCCAATTGAGGCAGGCGATGCGCGGCGTGGCCTCCACGGTGACGCTAATCACGTCGATCGCTCCCGATGGCCACGGACACGTAATGATCGCCAGTTCATTCACATCAGTCTCACTGGAGCCGCCCACGGTTCTAGTGTGCATTGGTCAGCAAACCCGTATCCATGGGCCGCTGCTGGCTGCTCGACGATTCTGCATCAATGTACTCCGCGCAGAACAGGAGGTACTTGCGGTGCACTGCCGTAGCGCCACGGGGACCGACCGTTTCGATCATGAAGCCTGGCGATTTGATGAAGTCAATGGGTTGCCCTATCTGCAAGGGGCGCAGGCTTCGCTGTTCTGTGAGCTGATTGAACACCATGCAGTCGGCACCCACTCGGTAATGCTGGCCAGTGTCGAGCGTGTGCTCACATCTGCATATGCCGATCCACTCGTCTATCTGGATGGCCGCTTCCGGGCCATAGATCCAACCCGTTGAAGATATGCAGCGAAGAATTTCACAACTGCCTCGGCATATCTCTAGACAGCCTGCCGGGTTATGTGGCTGAGACTCTTCGAGCATTAGCCAATGCCCATTCCCCGCTGCCGTCCGATTTCCCACGCCACGCCGCCACCGCTCACCGTCGCGGCAAGTTGCTGCCCCAGTCGCTGTTCAATCACCGGCTTCCACGGCACCAGACTGAACCCCATGCCGTCGTCTAGCATCGCGTAGCGCCCGCTGGCGAGCATGAGGCTGCGCCGGTAGATGCCAGCCACGCGCTGCCCGTCGGTGACGGGCCGATGCGCTAGGCCGATTTCGGCGGCAATATCCTTGGCGGCCTTTGCCAGTTCCCGATTCCGCAGCGTCCCCAGCAAGTTCCGGGCGAGGATCACCCGCTGCCCACGCCGCTGGGCCAGCCCCTGTTCTTCAAGGAAGTCGGCGCGCTGCTGCAAGGCTTCCTTCGCCTCGCCGCCAAAGCCCAGATCGCCCAGCCCCTTGCCGCCACCGATCAACTGCTGGTCCAGCCAGGTCGCGCCGATCACGCGGGCCTGCCGCTCGATGGGCAAGTGCGATTTCAGCTCCACCGCCACGCCGCCAGGCGCTGTGCGTCGTTCTGGCGGCCACGTTCGGCCAAGTCGTCCGGCACCTTCCATAGTCCATCAGCCACACGTTCCACGATGCCGGCCCGGCGCAGGGCTTCCAGTCGGCGGACATGGGCCGCGACGACCTCCTGCGGGTCGCGGCCGGGCTTGGCTCGGCCTTGCTCGATCGCCAGGTGATGATCGGCGCGGTACAGGCCATCGCTCGCCAGCGCGACGATGTTCTTGTCGGCCGCCCGCACCTCGTTGGAACCGCGTACCTCCACCACGGCTCCGGTGGGATAGTTCGCCAGCTCGTCGCGGGCGTTCAACGCGACGTAGTGGGCCTTGCCGTCCACCCCGTCGATGACCAGATAGCCGCCGTCGTGCAGCTCGTCGGCCAGCCCCTTGCCAGCCACGCGACCGACGATGCTGCGGCCGCTTCCATCTGCATTTTGGCCCGGCTCGAACACCGCCAGCTCGCGCGGCTGACCGCTCATGGCACGTTGCATCGTTCGGATGATGTCGCCACGCTCGCCCAATGCGCGCAAGGTCTTCTCCGCATCGGCATGGACGGCCCAGGTGCCGGGCTGCGTATCGTCGGCCAGGCCCAGGCGCTGCAAGCGTTGCAGGCGGCCGATCAGCAGCAGGCGCTGGCGTTGCAGCCGGGGTTCGTTGAAGCGTTCGATCTGCACCCGGCCATCCTCGCCGGCCTCGCGTTGCAGGGTGCGGTCGAGGCTCGTCCAGCGCTCCTGTTCCACCTCGCGCTGCAAGGTCTGCTGGATCTCCAGTTCGGTGCGCGGCCCCAGCCATTCGGTCGCCAGTTCGGCGGCGCGATGGCGGAAGCCGTGGGCGATGTAGTCGCCGGCGATGATGAGGTCTTTGCCGGTGTCGTCACGTCCGAGCACGATCAGGTGGGTGTGCGGGTTATCGGTGTTCCAGTGATCGACCGCCACCCAATCCAGCCGCGTGCCCAGGTCGGCTTCCATGCGGTCCACCAGATGCCGGGTGTAGGTGCGAAGGTCGTCCAGTTCGGCGCCGTCCTCGGGCGAGACGATGAAGCGGAAATGGTGCCGGTCGTCGGCGGCCCGCTCCTTGAAGGCGTCAAGGTCGGCTTCGTCGGTCTGCGGCCCGTAGGCCCGGCCCGGTTCGCCGTCGCGGCCCGCGCCGTCGCGCTCGATGTAGCGCAGGTGCTTGGCGAGCGATTGCGGGCTGGCACGCTGGTGATTGACCAGCAGCGTCTTGATGGTCACGCGCCGCGACATGGGCGTCAGCTTCGCGCCCGCGAAACGCGCCGCCGTGTGGC
>NZ_JEMV01000130.1 GCF_000588875.1 Sphingobium sp. Ant17 | reverse complement strand
CTCAGTTGACAAGGCGCGGGCAACGGAAGAGTCTGTCCCCGTACTGGGGCGTCACCCTCAAAGGTTTTGTKCGCCAGACAACGATTTCTCGGACATAAGCGGAACATSGGCTACGCWACACGCTTCAACCGCGCCATTGGCTCGTTGAGTGGGTGGAATTCACCTGCKGGAAGTCGCCTKGCCTGYTCCCAGAGGTAATCGCCGGTCAGRCTGATRTGCGCCCAGCCCATCGGAGAMAGGTGCGCRAGCAGTGCCGCATCGAACGTYGTGCCGACRGCGTTGAGGTGCTKGGCGGCSCGGTCGAGATAGACCGTGTTCCAGTAGGAAATCGCCGCGATCAGCARGTTCAGCCCAGATGCRCGAAATTCCTGATTTTCCAGCGAGCGATCGGTGAACCGGCCCTGCCGGTTGGTATAGATGGCGGCGGCAAGCGTGTGCCKCGCYTCGCCTTTGTTGAGACCGGCCTGACAGGCACGKCGCAGTTCCGGTTGTTCRAGCCAATCGAGCGTGAACAAAGTGCGCTCGATACGGCCCAGTTCAGCCAATGCAAAATCCAGCCTGTTCTGGCGTTTGTAGGCGGCAAGCTTTCGCAAGATTACTGACGGCGCCACCGTGCCATCCTTGATTGAGGCGACAATCCTGACGATGTCATCCCAATCAGCCTCGATCGCTGCGGTTTTGATGGTGCGGCCCATCAGGCTTTCGATGCCCTTGTATGTCGATGGCGCAGCGATCGAACCCAGTTTGCGGTCGGCAATATCGCGCAGTCGGGGCGCAAAGCGGAACCCGAGCAGGTGGCAGAGTGCGAAAACATGATCGGTCGCGCCGCCGGTATCGGTATAGTGCTCATGCAACGGAAGGTTGCCAGCGCCCAGGACAAGGCCGTCGAGCACGTAGGGCGCTTCACCTGCCGTCGCGGACATGATCCGTGATCCGAATGATGCGAAGTGATCGGAAAGGTGGGAATAGATTTTCACGCCAGGTTCGGTTCCATATTTGGCATTGACGTCCGCCGCCCCCGAACGGCTCCGCCCCGACCGGAAGAACTGGCCATCGGACGACGAACTGGTGCCAGCACCCCAATGCCGCGCGAAGGGTAACTCGTGGTGGGCTGAGATAATCATGGCCAGTGCGGCCTGATAATTGTCGGGGGAAAGGTACCAGTTGTGGGTCCATGCGAGCTGGGCATAGCTGACGCCTTCGCTGGCATTGGCCATCCTCTCCAGCCCGAGGTTGGTGCCGTCAGCCAGAATTGCGGCGAGTACCGTGCTGGGGTTGTCATGCTCCTTGCCTGAACGCAGGTCACGGAATGCGTTCAAAAAACCAGTGCGTTCGGCGACTTCAAGCAGCAGCTCGGTGATGCGCACGCGGGGAAGCAGGGTATCGAGCTTRCGATCGAGGGCTTCAGCTTCCGGTGGGGTGACAGGCGGCATTTTCTGAAGCTTGAGCCGGTCTCGTTCGAGCGACACTCCCTCAAGCTTGTTTGYTTTCAACTGYTTGGCAAATCGGCGCAGCCGCCAGTCAAGATTTCGTGMCCGGTCAGCGAGGTAGGAYGCAGCATTTGAATCGAACGGAAGCRCATCSGCCACTTTGGCGGCGTCGCGCCGACCCAGCAAATAGGCATCGAAGCRCTGATAGTTGCGGGTTCCCTCGATCCATACATCACCGGCGCGCAAACGATCRCGCAAGGTTGCCATGATCGCAATTTCATAACGTCGGCGGTCGATACGGCCGYTTTCGGTGATGAGGCGCTTCCATTGCCGATTGGGGAATGGCAGTGGAACGCCATCGGGAAGGTCGCGCGACTTTCGTGTGTTCGCATCGCGAATGACATCGATAGCCTTGAGTAGTGCCGATCCGCTTCCCGATGTCTTGAACGCGAAAGCGTCCAGAAATGCTGGGCTGAAACGCCGTAGCGTGGCGTAACGCTCGGTTGCCGTTACCAGTGCGTCCTCGCCGGCAAGATCAGCAAGGGCATCGACTTGGGCCCTTGCCGCAACAAGTCGGTGCCAGCCCACCGCTTCGTCAATCAATTCGAACGGATCGCCGCCATTCTGGACAGCCTCATCAAGTGCTGTGATTGTGGCACCAAACAGCCGCATAAGTTGCCCCACCGACTGAATGCTGTCTTGATAGCGACGTTCGCGCCCACGTCGGGCACGCGTGAACATGCCGCCGATAAGCCGGTCAAACATCTGGACCGCCGCGTCGGCAAGTCTGGCCTCAAGGTCGATCACTGCGGCCGTCAACGTCGCCCGCCTGCGATTGACACTGTAATCCGACAGGAGGAATGCCGGTGCCACGCCGCCTTCGCGGAGAAACTGGGTAAAGCGGAATTCCGGAATGGCGCCCCCAACTGCCGGGTCGACACTTATGCCGCGAACATAGCGCAGGCGCTCAAGCAAGCCATTGATATTGGCCGCAGTCGGGGCTTCTTTGAAATTACGCAACCACGCCAGCGGCGTCATGCCGAAATCCGGGTTGTTGATTACGAGTTCGTCTAGCCGTGTCAGTTCAGCAGAGCTGAGGCCTTCGACGATTGCGGCTGCGGCAGCTTTGCGTGCGCGTGCCCGGCCAGCAAGACCGGCGCGTTCCAGCGTGTCGCCTGACGGAAGAATGAACCGCTCACCCTTCAGGCCAACCATGAGGGCGCGAACAATCGGTTCACCTCTGTCTGTATACTCGGCGGCTTGCGCGGCAAGATTCAGGGCAAGTGCCAGGTCGCCGCGTCGAAAACGGGCGTATGCAAGATAACGCGCCACGAGATCGGCATGATCGGTACGGGTTTGCGCGCGCTGACCATATGCAGAGAAGGAGGAAGGATCGACGAATAACTGTGCCGCGAGGTACTGAAGAATGACGTCGGGAAGCCCGATCTCGGGTTGCAGACCAAAGCCGGGATGTCGCATCAAAGCGATTTGTGCAGCCAGACCGAGGCGATTTGCTGGACCATAGCGGCGCCCAACCAATTCAACATCTTCCGCGGAAAGGGTATAATGCCCAATGATCGCGATTTCCTCGACAGGAGGATCGAACAGGCGCTGTCGCTCGTCTCCGGTCAGAAGTCGGCGCCGTGCCATTTTGCTCTCCCGCTGAGTCGAACGACAAAATTAACACCAAAGCGGCTCGCGCTGGAGGGTGTCTATTCGTTGTAGATTGATCCCCGAGCAATCACCCGGCGCAGCAAGACAGTTTGGCGACATCCTTATCAAACGTTTGGGCCGCCAGTTTGAGGCCTTCCACAGTGGTCAGGTAAGGAAATATCGTTGCACCCAATTCCAGGGTGGTCATGCCATGTTTGATCGCCAGCACCAGTGTCTGGATCGAATCCGCGCCTTCGGGTGCCATGATCTGCCACCCAGCAAACGGTCGTTTGCCTTGTCGGCAACCAGTTTGATGAGACCCCGCGTATCGCGTGCTGCCAGTGCCCTTGGCACAGCGTCGAGCGGGAGCAGCGAAACCTTGATGTCCAGGCCTTGCGCCCGTGCTGTAGTTTCAGTGA
The DNA here is from genome assembly GCF_000588875.1 of Sphingobium sp. Ant17. GTDB lineage: Bacteria > Pseudomonadota > Alphaproteobacteria > Sphingomonadales > Sphingomonadaceae > Sphingobium. The sequence continues at coordinate 748 of NZ_JEMV01000130.1, read as the reverse complement.
GGCCTGCGCTGGCGACTTGCGGGTCAGTGAAAACGACGGATGGCATGGCGGAATTGTCGTAGCGGTATTGGTTGCCCGTCACCGCGTTGCGCGCGGCCAGTTTTGCGGCATAGGCGGCCATGTAGACGAACTGGTCCCGTCCCGTTACATCGCCCGCCGCGTAAATGCCTGAGACCGACGTTTCGAGGTGGTCATCGACGACGATTCCACCATTACGGGCAAGCACTATGCCGCGCTCCTCCAACCCAAGCCCGTCGCTATTGGGTCGGCGTCCGGTGGCAATCAGCACCTGTTCCGCCGCGACGGTGTCGCGATGCCCCTCGCAGGTCAATTCGACCCCCGCTCTGTGTTTGGGGCGATACGCTGATAGCCGACACCTGCGCAAAACCCCGCACGCCCTCGGCTTCCAAATAGTTTTTTYAGCGCGGCACTCACTTCCGGGTCCATTTCGGGRAGCAGGCGGCTTCGGCAGCAGATGGTGACATCAACGCCCAGACGCGAAAACATCTGTCCCAGTTCWACCCCRATCACCCCGCCACCGATCACCAGCAGCGATTTGGGCARGCGATCCAGCGCYAGCGCCGATGTGCTGGTTAGGTAGGGCACGCTGTCCATCCCCCGGAATCGGCGGCACGGCGGCGTGCGCACCCATCGCCAAATATGACCTTGCCGACTTTTTATCGGCACATCGTCAACGATCAGCGCACCGTCTGCGAAGCGTGCCTTGCCCTCGATATAGCTTACCCCG
>NZ_JEMV01000129.1 GCF_000588875.1 Sphingobium sp. Ant17 | reverse complement strand
GCGACACCCCTCCACCACTTCGTGGTCCCCCTCCCCTTACAGGGGAGGATTTCTTATTGTTGACCCCCGCGCCGCTTCGCGCCATCGCTTTGCGCCATGTCCGACGATCAGCATATCACCGCGCCGCTGCGCCTATTTAACAGCCTGACCCGCACGATCGAACCGTTCGCGCCGATCGAGGACGGCCATGCGCGCATCTATAGCTGCGGGCCGACCGTCTATAATTATGCGCATCTGGGAAATTTGCGCGCCTATGTCTTCACCGACACGCTGCGCCGCACCTTGTTGTGGAAGGGGCTGTCGGTCACTCATATCATCAACATCACCGATGTCGGCCATCTGACGTCGGATGCCGATGCGGGCGATGACAAGATGGAGGCGGCGGCGCGCGCCAGCGCGCAGAGCATCTGGGACATTGCCGCCCATTATACCCAGGCGTTCAAGCAGAATATCGCCGACCTCAACATCCTTTCGCCCAGCGAATGGACCGTCGCGACCGACTATGTGCCGCAGATGATCGAATTTGCGCAAAAGATCGCGCCGACCCATTGCTATGAGCTAGACAGCGGCCTCTATTTCGACAGTTCGAGCGTGCCCGCTTATGGCGCGCTGGCAGGCGGCCGCGACGATGCGGCGCATGCGCGGATCGATCCGGTCGCGGGCAAGCGGAACGCATCCGACTTCGCCATCTGGCGCAAATCGCCGCCCGGCGAGCAGCGGCAGATGGAATGGGACAGTCCCTGGGGCAAGGGCGCGCCGGGCTGGCATCTGGAATGTTCGGTGATGAGCTTGGCCCGGCTTGGCCATCCGTTCGACATCCACACCGGCGGCATCGACCATCGCGAAATTCATCATCCCAATGAGATTGCCCAGAACCAGGCCTATTGCGGCTGCACCGACGCTGAGCCCGGCTTCACCGGCGCGCGCTGGTGGATGCACAATAATTTCCTGGTCGACCGCAGCGGCAAGATGAGCAAGTCGAAGGGCGGCTTCACCACCCTGTTCTCGCTGATCGACGCGGGGGTGCATCCGCTCGCCTATCGTCTGCTCTGCCTGGGTGCCCATTATCGCAGCGAATTGGAGTTCAGCGCCGAGGGCGTGGCGGCCGCGCTGACCCGATTGAAGCGGCTGGTGATGGGCGTCGAAGGGCTGAAGGCCCGCGCCGAGGGCGTGACCTGGCAATCGCCACGGCTCGATTATCTGCGCGCCAACCTCCACCCCAAGCTGGTGCCCTTGCTGGAACAGTTTGACGCGGCGATCGCCGACGATCTGATGACGCCGCGCGCCCTGCCGCTGCTGGAAGAAGCGATCGCCATCAAGAAAATCCCGGTGGATGAAAAGTTGTGCCTGATCGCCGCTTTCGACGCGGCGCTGGGGCTGAACCTGATGACGCTTGGCCGTGCCGACCTGCGCCTGCAGCCCAAGGATGCCGTCATCACTCCCGACGCGATCGAGGCGGAATTGGAGCGCCGCGCCGCTGCTCGCGCCGACAAGGATTTCGCCCTGTCGGACGAGATTCGCGACGCGCTGATCGCGCAGGGCGTCGATGTGATGGATGGCGATCCGCTGCGCTGGGACTGGCGCCTGACGCTGGCGCAAGGATCGTAACGGCTGCGGTTGTGACTTGACGCGGCACTGCGCCGCGCGCCTATGCTGACGCCGGGGAATCCTTGGGGGCATGGGCATGAGGCTTTCGACGCGCGCGATCAGTCTGTTATTAGCGCTGGCCGCCCCACCGGTGCTGGCCGCGCCGGACGCGATGCGCGGTTTTGAGCGCGACGATGCCCGTTATGCCGATCTGCGCGCGATGGAGACACGCGGCACGACGCTGTTCGAGAATGATGATTTCGACAAGGCGATGGGTCCGGCCACGCGCGACGCCTGGCACCAGTTGGCCGCAGCCGCCAGCCGGGTCAAGGTCAACGGCCTGCCCCACCCGCTCGCCGCCGTGGCGACGATCAACCTGGCGTCGATGGACCAGATCGAAGGCAAGAATCCCCAGGCGCTGGCGATGGCGGAAAAGGGGCTGGCGCTGCTCGCCCCCTTCCATGATGCCTATCCGATCAGTTGGATGCAGGGGCTGTCGATCAAAGGCTATATCCAGTCCGTGAACGGCGATGTCGCGACCGGCGCGCAGACATTGGCGGAAGGCAGCGCCTATGCCGACCGCCATTTCGCGCAGGTCGATCCCAAGACGTTGGACAAGGGCGATTATATGCTCAAGTCCAACATCGCTTTCTCGCTAGGACAAGCCTATTCGCGCCTCGGCCGCAACAGCGATGCGGTGGAGGCGCAGAAGCGCAGCATGGAGGCGCGGATCACCGGGCTTGGCCCGCATGATCCCGATACGGTCGCCTCCTATTATACTTATGCGCAGATGTTGCTGCGCGCCGATCGCCATCGCGACGCCGAACATCATGCCCGCCTGGCCGTCGAGGTCGCAACCGCGCATGTGGATGTCAAACATCCCAGCTACGCCCGCGCGCTGGAAATGTTGGGCCTCATTCTGTCGCGGACTGGACGCCGGGTCGAAAGCCTCGACTATCTGCAGCGGGCGGTGACGATCAAGCGCGAGACGGTGGGGACCAACAGTCCCTATTTCCATTTCGGCCTGTATAATCTGGGGAGCATCTTCCTGACGCTGGAGCGCTATGCCGACGCCGAACCGCTCTATGTCGAAGCAGAAAAAGGTTTTCGCGCCGCTGAAGGCGAGGCCAGCCCGCAAGCCGCTCGGGCGCTCGCTTTCCAGGGCTTGATCGATCAGGCCAGCGGACGGCCGGACGAGGCCGCCACGAAACTGGAGGCCGCTTTGGCCCGCGTGCGCGCCGAAACGACGCAGGACCGCGATATGGGCCAGCGCGTCTATCCCCATCTGATCCCGGTGCTGCTCGATCTGGAACGGCAGGACAAGGCGATGGCGGCCGCGCGCGACTATGCCGCCGAAACCGCCGCGCTCGACAACAGCCCCGCCTTCGCGCTGGCCAATGCCGCGATGATGCAGCGCTGGGCCGATGGCGACCCGGCCCGCACCGCCGCTGCGGCCCGGCTCGCGACCTTGCTGCGCGACGAGCAGAATCTGCACGACGATGGCGAACTGGCCGACGAACAGCGCGCCGCGCTCGATTCGATCCTTGCCATAGCGGCGGACAGCCAGGACGCGGCGCTGGCGCTCGACGCGATGGCGATCCTGGCGGGGTCGAAGATCGCGCAGGCCAACCGCCTCGTCACCGAAAGGCTGGTCGCCGATCCAGCGCTGGGCGAGCGGGTTCGCGCGCTGCAGGACAAGGTGCGCGCACTCCAGACCGCCGACCGCGCACTGCTCAAGGCGCTGGCGACCGCAGGCGACGTCGCCGCCACCCGCCAAGCGCGCGACCGGTTGGATGCCGAAGTAAACGACCTGCGCGCCGCGATCGGCCACGACTATCCCCGCTGGGCCGAAGCGCGCGGCGGGGTGAAGCCCGATCTGGCGCAGGTGCAGGCAGGGCTTGGCAAGGATGAGGCGCTGCTGGCGGTCACGCCCGCCTTTGGCCATGTCTATCTGCTGGCGATCAGCCGCACCGGCGCACGGGTCGAGCGCGCCACGATGAGCCGCGCCGCGATGGTCGCGCAGGTCGATCGGCTGCGCGCGACGATGACGCCGGGCAGCATGGACCTGCCCGCCGCCCACACCCTCTATGGCCAGATCTTCACGCCTGCCATCCGCGCGACCCTGGGCAAGGCGCATGTGCTTCGGATCGTGCCGACGGGTGCTTTCGCCTCGCTACCCTTTGCGCTGCTGCCTCAGCAGCCCGTCGCTGCCATTGGTCGCGACACACCCTGGCTGATCCGCCGCTATGCGCTGGCGGTTCAGCCCTCCTTCGCGATGGAGGCGGACAAGCGCCCCATGCAGGCCGCCGCCGCCCGCTTCTTGGGCGTTGGAGCCCCCCTACCCYTCCCGGCGGCGGCCAACGCCACGCCCCGTCCCGCGCTGATGGCCGCGAACCACTATTTCCGGGGCGGCGCGGCCGATGGCGACGCGCTTTCGCACCTGCCGCCGCTG
>NZ_JEMV01000128.1 GCF_000588875.1 Sphingobium sp. Ant17 | reverse complement strand
GGGTAGCCGTCAACCTCAGCTCGACTTTGTACGTTTTCGGTCAGGTCCAAGTCCAGAAGATGCTGTTTTCAGCGATATGGTCGAGGGCCTGATCGAGTGGCAAGACGCATCCGCCCATATCGTCAATATCTTCCCATTTTCGCCGGTGTGACCAGTAGCCGAGCCTGACTTCGTCGCGCGTGCCGACAGGCTTGAGGCGGGCGATCGGCGCGTCGGTTTCCAGCAGATAGAGATGGTAAGCGCCTTTGTCCTCGTACCATCCGACGCCGCCGCCGTTGGCCGCGTCGAACGTCTCGATGCGCAGAATGATTTCCTCGTCTTTCATGGTGCATCTATAGCTGCCGTCGGTTCACAGCATATTCGAGTCACCTCGCCGCATGGCAACAGCCCAAGCGTTGCAACGTGCTTCAGTCGGGATTTTCAAGCATGGAATGTTGGACCAGAACAAGGCCGTTATCGGCGATCCCGTCCCCCAGATACTGCGCCAATGGCTGCAGGCATGGCGTCGCTGTTTTACGGCTCCCAGCTGGGAGCATGTACTTGTTCTTGTGATGGGCGGCCTGCTGGCCACGGGGAAACGGACCGTTACGTCTTGCCTGCGTGTGACCGGCCGAGCCSATGCTKCCAACTTTGCAACCTATCACCAGATCCTCAACCGTGCCCGCKGGAGCTCCCGTGCCGTTGCCAGGCGACTGCTCAGCATCGTGGTCGAACGGCTCGTGCCAGAGGGCCCTGTTGTCATCGGTATGGACGACACCATTGAGCGGCGATGGGGGCGCCAGATCACCGCACGGGGTATCTACCGCGACCCGGTCCGCTCCAGTCACGGCCATTTCGTCAAAGCCAGCGGACTGCGGTGGCTCAGCTTCATGGTGCTCACCCCGGTGTCATGGACCCGCCTGATCAAGGCGCTGCCAGTCTTGACGTTGCTCGCTCCTTCGGAACGATCGAACCGTCAACGCGGCTGCCGTCATAAATTGCTGACGGACTGGGCCCGGCAGGGCGCGCTGCAGCTGTCTCGCTGGCTGCCGGGTCGGCGGATCATCTTCATTGGCGACAGCAGCTTTGCTGTCCACGAACTGGCACATGCAATTGTTCGCCGGGCCACACTCATCAGCCGACTGCGGCTCGATGCCAACTTGTTTGCACAGCCTGCGGGGCGAACGGCACGCACGGATGGGGCGCCCCGCACAGAAAGGGCGAGCATTACCAAAACTCAAGACCCTGCTCGCCAATCCGGCGACACGCTGGACCAGCATTCTCGTCTCTGCCTGGTATGGCCATCTCAACGGCAAGACGCTCGAGATCACATCCGACATCGCATTATGGTACAGGCCCGGCACCCCGGTCTTGCCGGCCCGCTGGGTCTTGGTTCGCGACCCTGACGGAAAGCGCGAGCCGCAAGCCTTCTTCAGTACCGACATCACCCTCGAGCCCGCCGACATCATCGCCCTCTACGTCCGGCGGTGGCAGATTGAGGTCACATTTGCCGAAACCCGCGCTCACCTGGGTGTCGAGACACAGCGCCAGTGGACCGACAAAGCCATAGCGCGAACGACTCCAGCGCTGCTGGGTCCCTACTCTCTTATATCGCTATGGGCCGGCGATCTGCTAACCAATAAAAGCAACCCTTATTCCGCCGCCTGGTATCGAAAAACCAGCCTGACCTTCAGTGACGCCATCGGCGCCGTCCGCCTCCAGCTCTGGGTCGGCGACATTAATCAACAATCCCCGCCGCACCGAGAACCGCACTATATAGAGGTGGCCGGGTTGATTTGAACAGGGATCTGCAACGGTTAAGTGGATCGTCTGCCGGTTTCATCGAACTGCCGATATGGGGCGTCATGTCGGGAGGGCGTAGCCGACCAGAGTGACGCCCCATATCGGCGGCCAAATTCAAGCTGCCATCAACATGGGCAGGTTGTCAAAATAGGTCTGGTCCGGCGTCTTGGCAGCAAGGCTCGAATGCGGCCTCCTACTATTGTAGAAGCTCAGATACCGACCGATCGATGATCGGGCTTCGCTGACCCCGCCGTAGGCGTGCAGATAAACCTCTTCGTATTTCACCGAGCGCCACAGGCGCTCGACCATCACATTGTCGCGCCATGCGCCCCGACCGTCCATGCTGATGGCGATTTCTTCGCGGAGCAACACGCTGGTGAAGGCCATGCTCGTAAATTGGCTGCCCTGATCGGTGTTCAAGATCTCCGGTTTGCCGAAGCGCGCCAGAGCTTCCTCCAGTGCCTCGACACAGAAGTCGGCTTCCATCGTGATCGACACCCGCCAGGCCAGGACCTTGCGGCTGAACCAGTCGACGATAGCCACGAGATAGACGAACCCCTTCGCCATCGGAATGTAACTGATGTCGGTCGCCCATACCTGATTGGGCCGTACGATCGCCAGCTTGCGCAGCAAATAGGGATATACCTTGTGCCCCGGCGTCGGCTTTGAAGTGTTCGGGCGGCGGTAAATCGCCTCGATCGCCATCTTCTTCATCAGCGTAGCTACATGCTGGCGGCCGATCTTCATGCCTTCCTGCCGCAGTAGATCGCGCAGCATGCGACTGCCTGCGAACGGAAATTCCAGGTGCAACTCGTCGATGCGCCGCATGATCGCCAGATCAGCCTCCGAAACCGGTCTGGGCAGGTAATAGACGCTGCCCCGGCTGATCCCCAGTTCCCGCGCCTGCCGCGCCAACGGCAAACTGTGCGAACGATCGATCATCGCTTTGCGCTCGGCAACAGACCGGCCTTCCCGAGCGCGCCGGCCAAAAAATCGTTCGCCAGCGTCAACTCGCCGATCTTGGCGTGCAGCGTCTTCACGTCAATCGCCGGCTCGGCCGTTGCCGACTCATTGTCCGAATCAAATACCCCGGCCGCGCCCTCCAGCAACTGGCTACGCCACGTCGTGATCTGGTTTGGGTGCACGTCAAACTGCTGCGCCAACTCGGCCAGCGTCTTCTCCCCCTTCACGGCAGCCAATGCTACCTTCGCCTTGAAAGCCGGGCTGTGATTCCGGCGTGGTCGTTTGCTCATTTCTACTCCTGTCACGCGGCCATCCTGGCCGCCGTCAGGCAGAAAATCCACTCATCTCAATGTCCAGATTTCCCAGGCCACCTCTCCCTTATTGATAGCGATCCTGCTGTGTGGCGCAGGGTAGAACTGCCTCTAACAAACAGCCTAAAGGCGGTGCACCTAGCGATCCAAGCTGCGGTGCTGTTCGAGAACTACCATCTGTTCCAGTTCGACGTAGGTGATAGCTCTCGAGTATCTCGCCCTCGTGGTCAACGGCGCGCCAGAGGTAAACCATCTCGCCGCTGATCTTGACGTACATCTCATCAAGGTGCCAGCACCAGTGGCAAAAGCCTTTCATATGGCAGATATCGATGTCGCGCTCGAAGAGCAGATCTTCTACGTTCCGCCGGCTGAGCGGGTAGCGGACATACATCAGCACCACCAGCAGGATACCTCCGGTGATGAGTTGAAATAGCGGAAGGGGCCGGCGGGCGTGCGAGTGCGGGGCATAGATCCGCCCTATCGCCATCCCCCTAACAGCTGGTGCATTTGCTTTACCAGAGCCATTCGATGGCTTCAACAATGGGACCAGTATCTTTTGTTAACTTGCTTCTTCTAGGCTTAGCTAGGGGAGAAGAAGGAAATGCTCGATAAGCTGCGTCAGTTTACACTTAGAAATTTATACAAAAATTTTAGACGCGATCAAAAGACATAACTGCGCTTCCCCGAACCAGATGTTGGACGCCTCGTTGCTACTAGGCTCGCTCTCACTCGCGCGAGCCGAGCGCGGACGTGCTGCTTGAAAAGCAGTTTATGATGATTTTGATTCACGCAGTTTCTGGAACTATCAAAGCCGCAATCGGGACGCTTAGGGCCGAAGGGAGGGCAAATCTGTTGGTATCGATCCAGCACATCGCCCTTTGGTCTTTGCCCGAAATTGCTTCCAGGTGGACAGAGTATTGTATGGCGTCAAAAACCATCCAGTCTGCAATGCGTGCAAGAGTAAAAACGCGAGGTTGATCTAATCTATCCCCTCCTCGCCCATTCAGAAACCTGTTCTATCCGTAAGAAAGCCTGATACTGGATTTGACCTGCGCCATCACCAGCGTCGATGGGCGGG
>NZ_JEMV01000127.1:0-2500 GCF_000588875.1 Sphingobium sp. Ant17 | reverse complement strand
TTGTGAATGGGTTTTTTAATCGATGCCGTGGCGACATGGGATTGGTTTTTATGCGTTTGGCCGCAAGGCTGGGCGGATGAAGGTCGATCGACAAGTCGTACACTAAAATGATTATCTGGCTGAGTTTAATAACCATACCGTATCGAACGACATTCAAGCACTTGATCATCTTCCAGTGCTGTCGTTGGTGGTGTGGACTCTCAAGCGTGAGGTAAGGGCATCTGGTGAATGCCTTGGCATGTACAGGCGATGAAGGACGTGGCACGCTGCGATAAGCGTGGGGGAGCTGTGAGCAAGCTTTGATCCCGCGATTTCCGAATGGGACAACCCACCTTCACCATTTAAGACTGGTCCAGCAGCAATGCTGGCCCCGTGTTAAATGGGAAAGGTATCACTAAGCTGAATAAAATAGGCTTTGGTGAGGCGAACCCGGAGAACTGAAACATCTCAGTACCCGGAGGAAAAGACATCAACCGAGATTCCGTTAGTAGTGGCGAGCGAACGCGGACCAGGCCAGTGCCTGGTGCTTAGTTAACAGAAGTGTCTGGAAAGGCACGCCATAGCGGGTGACAGCCCCGTATGTGAAAGCAAAGCATCAGGACTCGAGTAGGGCGGAGCACGTGAAACTCTGTCTGAACATGGGGGGACCACCCTCCAAGCCTAAATACTCGTACATGACCGATAGTGAACCAGTACCGTGAGGGAAAGGTGAAAAGCACCCCGATGAGGGGAGTGAAACAGTACCTGAAACCGGATGCCTACAAGCAGTGGGAGGATCCTTGAGATCTGACCGCGTACCTCTTGCATAATGGGTCTGTGACTTAGTGTATCAAGCAAGCTTAAGCCGTTAGGTGTAGGCGCAGCGAAAGCGAGTCTGAATAGGGCGATAGAGTTTGATGCATTAGACCCGAAACCCGGCGATCTATGCATGACCAGGTTGAAGGTGCGGTAACACGCACTGGAGGACCGAACCGTTCAATGTTGAAAAATTGTCGGATGAGTTGTGCTTAGGGGTGAAAAGGCCAATCAAGCCGGGAAATAGCTGGTTCTCCGCGAAATCTATTGAGGTAGAGCGTCGGATGATTGCCGTTGGGGGTAGAGCACTGGATGGTTGCGGGGGTCGCGAGATCTACCAACACTAACCAAACTCCGAATACCAACGAGTCTAGTCCGGCAGACAGACGGCGGGTGCTAAGGTCCGTCGTCAAAAGGGAAACAGCCCTAACCTACAGCTAAGGTCCCCAAGTCATCACTAAGTGGGAAAGCATGTGGGATTTCCAAAACAACCAGGAGGTTGGCTTAGAAGCAGCCATCCTTTAAAGAAAGCGTAACAGCTCACTGGTCTAAATAAGAGATCCTGCGGCGAAGATGTAACGGGGGCTAAAAGTGATGCACCGAAGCTTAGGGTGTGATCGTTTACGATCACGCGGTAGCGGAGCGTTCCGTAGGCCKTTGAAGCGATCTGGTAATGGGTCGTGGAGGTATCGGAAGTGCGAATGCAGACATGAGTAGCGATTAACAGTGTGAGATGCACTGTCGCCGAAATTCCAAGGGTTCCTGCTTAAAGCTAATCTGAGCAGGGTAAGCCGGCCCCTAAGACGAGCCCGAAGGGGGTAGTCGATGGGAACCACGTTAATATTCGTGGGCCTGGAGGTGTGTGACGGATGGTGTAAATGGTCTGGGCTTATTGGATTGCTCCAGGCTGTGAAATCGTCCCAGGAAATAGCCCCTCCGTATAGACCGTACCCTAAACCGACACAGGTGGAATGGTAGAGTATACCAAGGCGTTTGAGAGAAGTATCCTGAAGGAACTCGGCAAATTGCCTCCGTACCTTCGGAAGAAGGAGGCCCCATATAAGCGCAAGCTCTTATGGGGGGCACAGGCCAGGGGGTAGCGACTGTTTAGCAAAAACACAGGGCTCTGCTAAGTCGGCTTCAAGACGACGTATAGGGCCTGACGCCTGCCCGGTGCCTGAAGGTTAAGAGGAGGTGTGCAAGCACTGAATTGAAGCCCAGGTAAACGGCGGCCGTAACTATAACGGTCCTAAGGTAGCGAAATTCCTTGTCGGGTAAGTTCCGACCTGCACGAATGGCGTAACGACTTCCCCACTGTCTCCAGGATATGCTCAGCGAAATTGAATTCTCCGTGAAGATGCGGAGTACCCGCGGTTAGACGGAAAGACCCCGTGCACCTTTACTGCAACTTCAGAGTGGCATTAGGAAAGAGCTGTGTAGCATAGGTGGGATTGAGCATCGACGCCAGTTTGATGTGGAGCCATAGGTGAAATACCACCCTGCTGTTTTCTGATGTCTAACCTCGTACCGTTATCCGGTACAGGGACCCTCTGTGGTGGGTAGTTTGACTGGGGCGGTCTCTAAGAGTAACGGAGGCGCGCGATGGTGGGCTCAGGACGGTTGGAAACCGTCTGTTAGAGTGCAATGGCATAAGCCCGCCTGACTGCGAGACTGACAAGTCGAGCAGAGACGAAAGTCGGTCATA
>NZ_JEMV01000126.1 GCF_000588875.1 Sphingobium sp. Ant17 | reverse complement strand
CCGGCCCACGCCGGCGGCGCTGCTGGAACTGCATACGCTCCAGGCGCTCGACGCGACCCTGGCGGGCGCGTCCTTGCGCGAAATGGCCGAAGGTCTGTTCGGTGCCGATGCCGTCGCCGCCGACTGGCACACTGACAGCGCCTTGCGCGCCCGCGTGCGCAGGCTGGTGCGCCGTGGCGAGGCGCTGATGCGCGGCGGCTATCGCCGCCTGGCACAGCTTCCGCCGCTGCGGTTGCAGTAGGGGGGACGTTTCGCGTCCCCCGCAGATCGTCCCTTCGCGGGGTGCCGCGCTTTCTTGAAAGTGCCTCTATCCGGCCGCGTGGTGCGGCCGGGCTTGATGGAGGTTCATCCCATGCGACCCGCTCCCTTGCGGCCTGCCGCCGCTGCTGTCGCTGCGCCTGCGCAGCCCCAACGCTACCTGACCAACGACGAAGCCGCCGAGTACCTGCGCCTCAGTCCCCGCACGCTGGAGAAACAGCGCGTGGTCGGCGGCGGCCCGAAGTTCCGTAAGTTCGGCCGCCGCGTCATGTACGCGGTGTCCGACCTCGATGCCTGGGCCGACCAGCGCAGCTACGAGGCGACGTCCGACCCGGAATATGCCGAACGCCACGCGGGCGACTACCGTGATGGCCGCTGATCGCTGGCGCGTGGGTGGCCGTCGCCATGTCCAGCCCGCCAGGGCAAGCCTTGCAGCGCGAACAGCTCGACCTGTTCCGCGCGCTGCCGGGCGACATGGCACCACGCGACAGCCAGGACTTGATGGCCTTTCCGTTCTTCTCGCTGGCGAAGTCGCGGCGCACCGTGCCGATCGACTTCCGCGCCGGCAGCATCACCATCCGCGTGGAAGGAACGGCCGAGCATGGCATCGCAACGATATGGGATGCCGACGTGCTGATATGGGCCGCCTCGCAGATCGTGGAGGCGCGCGACGCAGGCTTGCGCCCGTCGCGCTGGATACGCGCCACACCCTACGAGATCCTGCGGTTCATCGGGCGCGGCACATCGCTCAACGACTACCTGCGGCTGAAAGCCGCGCTCGACCGGCTGCAATCGACCACGGTGGCCACGTCCATCCGCGAAACCACCGGGCGACGCCTGCACCGCTTTTCGTGGGTAAACGAATGGCGCGAGCTGGCCGACCCCAGCGGCACGCCGCTGGGCATCGAACTGATCCTGCCGGACTGGTTCTATGCGGGCGTGCTGGACGCCGCCCTGGTGCTGACCATCGACCCGGCCTATTTCCGCTTGAAGGGTGGCATCGAACGCTGGCTGTACCGCCTGGTGCGCAAGCACGGCGGGCGGCAGGAACACGGCTGGCAATTCGACTTCAAGCACCTGCACCGCAAGTCGGGCAGCGCGGCGCGCTTCTCCGACTTCGCCTACGACCTGCGCGCCCTGGTGGCGCGACAGTCGCTGCCCGGCTATGTCCTGGGCATCGAGCGAATGCCGGACGACGGACAAGAACTGCTGACCTTCCGGCCCGTGCTGCATACGGCACGGGGATAAGTGCGGGAAAAGGTGTGGACGGCCTCGTGCTATCAGGAGTACCGGGTATCGTGCTATCGGGAGTACGCCTATCGTGCTATCAGGAGTACGAAAACACCGGAAAGCCAATAACGGCGCGCGTTTGCGGCCCCTCTAACTTCCCTAACAAGAAATACATAACTTTTAGTAGAAGCGCGCCGTTTCGGTGGACAACCGAGAAACGGCACGGCGAACAGCGTTTTGCACCGCAGGCAAAGCCTGGCTTTCCAGTGTGGAGGGCCACGCCATGATCGTCGCGCTGCTCAACCAGAAAGGCGGCGTCGGCAAGACCACGCTCGCCACCCACATCGCCGGCGAACTGGCGCTGCGCGGCCAGCATGTCGTGCTGCTCGATGCCGACCCGCAAGGCTCATCGCTAGACTGGACGCAGCGCAGAAGCCAGCAAGGCTTGCCACGGCTGTTCAGCGCCGTGGGCCTTGCCCGCGAGACGCTGCATCAGGAAGCGCCAGAACTCGCCAGGCGGGCCGATCACGTCATCATCGACGGGCCACCGCGCATTGCCGCTTTGGCGCGCTCCGCGCTGCTGGCGGCCGAGCGCGTGCTGATCCCCGTGCAGCCCAGCCCCTACGACCTCTGGGCCAGCGCCGAGATGGTGGCGCTGATCCGCGAGGCGCAGGTGTTCCGGCCTGCTCTGCGCGCGGCCTTCGTCATCAACCGGCGCGTCAGCACCACCATCATCGGGCGCGAGGCACGGCAATCGCTGGCAGAACAGCCGCTGCCCGCGCTGCGCTCGGAAGTGCGTCAGCGCATCGTGTTCGCTGACAGCGTTGCCGCTGGCCGGCTCGCACGCGAGACAGCGACCGACAGCGCCGCCGCCCGCGAAATCACCGCCCTGGTGGACGAACTGCTGCGGTGGCCGACATGACAGCGCAGCAACCACCCCACAGCAAAGGCACGGGCAAGCGCGTCGGCATCGGCGCACGTCCGCCCGCGAATCCGCACGCCGAGGCGTGGATTCGTCAGGGCGATGCCGACGCGCTGGGCAAAGGCGACCTCTACACGGCCCGCCTCACGCTCGACATCACGCCCGCCATGCGGGCGCGCATCAAGGTGTCGGCCTTCACGCAAGGCGTGACCGTGGCCGACCTCCTGCGCGGCCTGCTGGAGCGGGAGTTTCCGTCGGAGAACACACCATGAACGCATTCGCTTTGCCTGCCGCGAACGCGGCACCGGCTACGCTGCTGCCTGCGCTTTCGGCACTCGCCGGGCAGGCCGGCAACGTGCCGCTGACGCGCGTTTCGCTAGCCTACCTCGAACACCGCTTCAAGCTCTACCTGCGCTTCGGCGAACCCGCACGCACGCTGCGCCTGGACGACTGGCGGCGCTGCGCGGTGTTCCTGCCGGGCGCGATGCTCTGCCGCATCCGCTGGCAGGCCAACGATTACGGCACCGTGCGCTGGCAGCTCATGGTGATGCAGACTTGCACGCCACTGGACGCGGCGCAGCGCATCCCCGGCGTGCAGCCTGGCGCGCGCCTGCTGCTGCACACCGAAGGCGACGCAACGTGCGCGCCGTGCTGGAGCGCATCGACGGCATCGAGGCGCAGGGCATCGCCGCCATCGACGTGTCGCCCGCGTACTGGCGCACGCTGGGCAACCGTCTTGCGGCTCGCCTTGCGCTACCCGAATACACCGGCGAGCGGCACGCCGCCTGGCTGGCCGGCAAGGTGCTGCCATGACCGCCCCGACCACTACGGTAAACGCACCTGCCGTTGCGCCGCGTCTTCGCTCGCGCCTGCGCGCTTGCATCGTCGTGGCGACACTGACCGCCATCGGCTTCGCTGCGCTGGCCTGGGCGGCTTTCGTGTCGCCGCTGCCGCGTCTGACCTACAACCCGTCCGACAGCGTAGCGGTCGGCTGGTATCGCATCGACCCGTTCGACTCGCGCACCGCCTCGCTGCCACGTCCCTTGTCGGTGGACAGCATCGTGCTGGTGCCGCTGCCGGCCACGGCTGCCACGCTGGCTGCGCAGCGTGGCTATCTGCCGACGCACATTCCGCTACTCAAACGTGTGGGTGCGGTGGCGCCGCAACACGTCTGCATCGTCGCCGGTCAGGTACGCATCGACGGCGTGCCCTCGGCCGCCGTGCTGCCTGCTGATCGGCTGGGCCGGCCGCTGCCATCCTTACAGCTTTGCCGCCGCCTTGAACCGGGCGAACTGTTCCTGTTGAGCGTGACCAATCCGGCATCGTTCGACAGCCGCTACTTCGGCCCGGTCAGCGCATCCGCCGTGATCGGCATTGCGCGCCCGATCTGGCTGGAGACACGCCCATGATGGCCGCCGACTCGCTGCGCGTTGCAGTGCATCTCATCGTGCCATCGGGCGTGTCGATCCAGTGGCTTTCCGCATGTCGTCGCGTGTGCAGTGCGAGCGCATCCGCGCCGCACTTCGCGCTGCCTTCCAATGTGCAGGCGTCTTGCCTCGAACGCGCCCGGCCTGCGGCCATTGCCGCGTTCGCCGGCGCGCTGGCTGCAAGCAGCGCAGCGCTGCCGGGCCGCCGACGCCCGGAGCGACAGCGAAGGGCAAAGGCGGAAGGCAAGACAAAAGGACGCGGCACCGGGCCGCGTCGAAAGCCAGTCTGCACGTGGGGGTGGTGCGGCACGCAGCGGCTTTGCCGCCGTGCCGCTTGGGGCGCGAGGGTCGCGCCAATGCAGGCATGTCCGCGTGCTTTGCACGACAGGACACGCCGTAGCTTGCGAGGAGCGCAGCCATGACCGACCGCCGCGACGACGATTTCCGCGTGCGCCCCAGAGCCCCGAAGAACCGGGGCAAGGGCCAGGGCCAGAGCTTCGTTTCCAAGGTGCTCAAGCAGGCGGGCAAGGCCAGCGGCGGCAAGTCCTCGATGCGTCATTCCGCAGCCGGCGGCGGCGCACGCGCCGGCCAGCGGCCTGGTTCACGCCTGGGGCGCGGCCACA
>NZ_JEMV01000125.1 GCF_000588875.1 Sphingobium sp. Ant17 | reverse complement strand
GCGAAAGCGCCCTGGCCAGGAAGCTGGCGGTAACATTGCACGCAATGTGGCGTACCAACACGACCTTCCGGGAGGCGGCCATGGCTGATCCAAATCCGAAGCAATACGCTGAACTCAAGCGCGACAGAACGCGTCCCGCTGGGACGCTTAGCRRGGGTGAGATCGTTCCCGCGAGTGCGGCACGGACCGCGCACACCACTTAGATTCACCCTACTTTGAACGCTAACATGCGGCGTCCAGCGCGACGACCGCGGAGAGAACCCTGGAGCCCAGCGCGCGTGACGAACCGCAAAGAGGTCAGCTGTTGACAGTGGCGATTAGAGAACGCGCCGGGACACGACCCGCGGGAGAGCGGCTTTGATCTTTGCCAGCTGGGTTGCAAAGCCCCCTCACATGATGTTTCTCCGGTCAATGGGGTGACAAAGCATTTTAGCAGTCCGTCCAATTGCCAATGATATCCAGCTGAGCCGAGTTACGAGTACCGGCGAACACGCCTCGCCTGTACAACCTCACATCCGGTCGCCGTTCGAGACGGCAGCACCATAATCCCGCGTTCGGGGCAGGGCTCAGGAGAACGGGACCATTCTTTTGAGACGGCTGTTGCGGCCAGGGGGGCTTACGGTCCGTTCGCCTGGATCCATTGGGGCTGATCAGTGCCCCGGGGATTGGGTCACATGAAGTATGTTGATCAGGCCTTCGTCATGACGGCGCCCTCGATCACGACACCGCTCATGGCGTACTTCCAGAAGGCCACGAGCAGCTTGCGTGCCAGTGCGATGATGGCGACCTTCTTGCCGCGTCCGCCGTTGCGGCTGACGCGTTCCTGGAACCAGCGGGACAAAGCCGAGTCCGGCTGATAGCGCAGCCACAGCCATGCGGCTTGAACCATCGTCGTGCGCAAGCGTGGATTGCCAGACTTCGAGACGCCCTGCTCGCGATCGATCGAGCCGCTGCGCCATGGCGAGGGAGCAAGGCCGGCATAAGCTGCGATCTGGCGCCGGTTGTCGAAATGCCGGAACAGCCCTTCGCTGGCGAGGACATTCGCAAACTCTGGGCCTATGCCCTTGAGCATTGCGAGCATCGCCTGTGGCGAAGTCTCGGCCATGTCGTCACGCTCGGCCTCAACGCATTTGATCTGTTCGCAGAGCAACTCGAGACGGTCGAGCTCACGATTGAGCTGCGCCTTGAGATGCAAGGGCAAGGGTTTGCCGTCGACCGTCCGCAGTTCTTCCAGGCGTTCACGCCGATCCCGTCGGTTCGGCTCATAACCCCGAATGCCGACACTGAAGAGCAGGCCTTTGATCCGGTTCGTGTGAAGCGTGCGTTCCTTGACCAGCGTCTTGCGTTCTCGTCCGATCCGCCGACGGTCCTCTTCCTCGACTGTTGGCACACGAACCATCGAGCACACCCTCGGCTCACCGCGCATCCAGGCCATCAGGGTACGAACCAGCGTCTCGCCGTCGATCCTGTCGGTCTTTGCCCGCCGGTGCCGGCGCGAGACCGCAATCGAAGCGGCGTCGACTACATGGCTGGTGACCCAATCCTCCGACGCCAGGGCGCGATGAATCCAAAAGCCATCGAGCCCCGCTTCCTGAATAGCGATCACCGGGTAGCGCTGGCCCTCGCGGGCTTCTGCCTTGTCGCGCAAGGCATCCAAACATGCGAGCAGCGCTGGCATATCGCCGCCTGGCACGGAGTGACGGGACATCTTCTCGGTGCTCGGCGACAGCGAGGTCACCAGCCAGGTCGATTTCGACAGTTCCAGCGAAACGAAAATTGCGCCAAGATCAACTCGGATGGCGGCAAGCTGCGAGATGGGGTCTGCTGACATGGCAAATCCTTTCAGAGTGGTTGGTAGCAAACCGACTCTGAGCTCCCTCAGACCGCTATCCAACTCTCATCATGGGATCTTTTTGAAGGCCTCCATCGCATATTCGTTCTGGGCATGGTGACGTGGGCGTACCGTCAATTTGACATAGCCCAGCTTTTTCAACTCTCGCCCTACGGTCGTTTCCGTCAGAGAMACCCCAAATTCGTCATGAAGCCACCGCGCCAGGTCGATCAGCCGCCAACGCACAACTCCATGGATCGCTGGTATCGGTCCACTTTCAACGACCTCCGCSAGCGCTTGGCGCTGGATATCATTCAGCAAGGGCGGCTTGCCTGGGGCCTTGCCGTCAAGGAGACCSGCTGGACCTCGGGCGTTGAACCGCACCACCCAATCCCGCACGATCTGCAGGGTCACTCCGCCGATGCGCGCGGCATCGCTGCGGTTCGCGCCATCATAGATTTCCGCCAAAGCTAGCAGTCGGCGTCCCTGGTTCGCGCTCTTTCGTCGTCCGCGCCAGTCGCCTCAAGCCCGCTGCATCAAAGTCGTCTCGCAATCCAATCGCTGCACCCATGACAATGCCCTCCAACCCGAAGACATAGATTCATAGTTTCGCCGCTTTGGGAATCCCCCACGTGTGTCAGCATCACGGACGGATGGTATTACAACCTCGAGCCCATAGGAGCCCATCGGTGCCATCTCCATGTGTCCACCTCTTCCTTGGTGGACACATCCTTCACACCGCGTCACTCAACCGAACAGGTGCGCGGAATTTCGCGCTTACGAAATAATGGAACCGCGTCAGCTTGCCGCCGATGATCCCGCCCGCCTCGCCGAAGGCTACCTGTGCATGGCCCGGCCTGTGGCTCAGCGGAATGAAAACCTCACGGCTGCGTAACTTCGCGCACGCTACATACTCTCGCACAATCGTGATGCCCCCGGTGAACCATGCTCATCGCGCAGCCGCTCGAATATCCGTCCTCCCGTATGCCGCTGCTTGGAATGCACTGTACGATCATCGATCAATATCTGATCAATGATCTCGGTGAACCCCGCCAGCTTCCGGCTGTATGTAACTCCGCATCGCCCGTGCTGCGGGGGCTCCGGGAAAACCAGCATCTTGTCGACCGTGTTGCGATTAATCCCAAAATACGCCGCTGCGGCCCGGCGGCTCATGCCGTCAATAAGCACGGCATGGCGAACCTTCTGATAAAGCTCCACTCTCTTCACCCTCCGCCTCCGCACAAAAGCGAAGGTCTAGCAGAAGTGGCCCCTTTTTAATCCGGTGCTACCGCCAATGAATGGCCCCTTTTATTACCGGTGTTCTCATATCGGATAGACCAAATATCGTGGAAGCACAGAGGTATCGAGCTCAGCCCGCCGCGACAATAGCTTCAGCCCGCCATTCTTTTGTTGCCGCACGCTGTCAAGATATTGGCCTGCGGCAAGCACCTGGGTGATGCCACTGTCTTTAGGCGTCATGAACACGGAAAAGTTAGACCGCATTTCCAAAGTGGCTGCATCGGTTCGATGATAGCTGGTCAATTGAACGAAATGACGTGTACGATAGTCCTGGAATGTGCCGACCCAAATGTCATTTACGAAAGTGACGCGATCCTCGAGCCTCGCCCGGCAGTCGTCGTACATAAAGCCAAGGGCAAGTCCGTGCTCTGAATTTTCCGCCGAACGGCAGAAATACGACGCGTTTTTCCTCGTCCGCGTAATTATCTAGCCATCTCTGCATATCTTTGCTATCAAGCGCGTGGGCATCCGCTAGCAGCACGGCATTGAGCGCCGCTTCAAGCGACATATCTGTCTCTATCATGCCGCCGCCCTCTCAAAAACCCCATGACCGACCGATAATATTCCCAGCGCGGCAGATTGCCGCTCTCGTCGTTTTTGAAGGAACTCCGATTCTAGCTTCAAAGGGTCATGCACTCCCTTTTGGAAGATGGCAGAGCCGGGCGTGTGATTTCCGATATGGATGCGATGGAAAATCGAGGCATCTTCATGCTGATCAGGCCGCATGGCCCCAGCAGGTTTGAACTTTGCCGCAGTCTGTGCCGAACCATGTCCTCGTCGTCATCCTGATGTGCGAAATAGACGTAGTGGACCTCGACCGTCTCAGCATCGATTGGTGTCGCAAAGCGCAAATTTGATGACATCCAGATGCTTCGTCGAAACAAAGGTGGGAAAGAGAGAAACGATCCGTGAGCCGACCGCAGGATCCTGCCCTTTGAATTCGATCAGCGATTTGTCTTTGAGCACGGTGGGCCCGTGTGCCACAGAAAGCGCAGATTCGAAACAAATGTGGCCGCGTTTTTTTTTTKTTGCTGTAAACTGGCGACCGTTGCCACCTTGCCAGTTAAGCATCTTGAACGCCTGATGTAGCAATGGGGCATGATAGCCATCATTGTCGGTGTACGACTTCCAGTTCGTATCATAGCGAACTTTTTTGGTAGCCGAGCAGTTTGAGACGCCCATCGCCTGCTAGCAGTTCGCGCAACGTATTCTGCGAATCTCCAA
>NZ_JEMV01000124.1 GCF_000588875.1 Sphingobium sp. Ant17 | reverse complement strand
CCGCCCACCGCAGGCGCCACGCCGGTGCAGGACCGTCCGGCGGCGCAGCGTCCCCGATGATCGCGCTGGGCCAGTCGTCGCGCGTGCGCCCGACGCAGGTTCCGCCCAGCGCCGCGACTGCGGCGGCGAGGGTCATCTCGGTCGAGAGGGCGGTCACAACGGGCTGGTCGCCGACGCCCTCGACTTCGATACCGCCGAGCATCGTGCGCCGGGCCGCGTTGACTAGGGTGAGCAGCGCGATCTGGCCGTTAAGGGTCGTAGCGCTCGCCGCGTCGACGGTGATAGTCATGCCAAAACGGGAAAGCATGTCGAGCGCGTCCTCGGCGGTTGCCGCCCGTCCGTTGTCCATGAAGTATTTCGCCGTGCGGTGCAGGCGGTCGGGATCGGTCGTCATAGGAACTTGCTCCAGAAGTCGTTGTACAGGAAGCGGCGCGCGGGAGCGCCGGAATGGTCGGTCCAAGCGTGGTCGCCGCGGTATTCGAAGACACCGAGCGTCTCGCGTGGGGGGAGGCCCGTAGCGAAGTTCGGCACGATTATCGCGATGTGGCCTTCGCGTGCGACCATCGGATTGGTGCGGTCCGCCTCGCTCTGGAACGCACCCTCCCCGTGGGTGTGCATGTCGCCAACGACAGTGAGGCCGCGTGCCCGACAAATCGACCATAGCCTAGCGAACGCCGGGGCGTGGAGGATACAGACGCCAGAGCTGTAGGCCGCCGGGTCCAGGTCATCGTAAAAGACGACGTCCTGCACTTCGCGAAGGTCGCCCGAGCGGGCGCCGAGAAGGAACGCGCCGGCCTCGTGCTCGCGTTCACCGCGTCGATCGAGTTCGGCCAACACGCCGATCCAGATCTCTGGCCCGAAGCGGATGCCGCGGTTACGCCGCAAGAGCGCCCGTGTAATCGTCCTGATTGAGAAGGTCATGGACTTGCTCCAAATAGCAAATGATGCCGCGGTTGGGTTGCCACAGGCGGTTGGGGTGCTGGTTCACCCAGACGTCGTGTCCGTTCATCGAGATGCGGTCGCAGGGAAGGTAGAGGCAGGTGCCCCCCTGCCAATCGGGCCGGAAGATCGAGGGCAGGATCAGCTTGCCGCGCGGCCAAAGGTGCGCCGCGAGCGGAGCGTCGGTCGCGAGGTTCCAAGGCTGCGCGGTGACGGCAACTTGGGGATAGCCGCTGCACTCGAACCGCAGCCCGAACTCGGTGGGCGAGTTCGGGCGTGGCGCCGCAGACACGGCGATGACCACGTGAGGCCATCCCTGGGAAATGACGCGCCACCGCCCGTCGAACTGGCCGCACCGGAACTCCGGTACGGCCAAGTCGCGCTCGAGCAGCAGCTGGCTTGGGCGGACAGGCGCGTTCATCTCAGCCCTCGACGCGGATGTCGGGGACCAGATCGAAGCACAGCTCGCAGTGTCCGTGCTTGACCAGCTTGTGCAGCGGCGTGTCGGTCGGCGGGCGATCGGTGCCGCCGCAGACCTGCAGGACGTGCTCGGCGGCATCTCGCTTGGCGAGCTTGAAGTGGTCGACAGCCCACGTCTTGACGCGGCGCACGCGGGCGCCGGGGGCGAAGCTGTGGTGCTTGGTCTGCTCGAGATAGTGGATAGTGACGTCGATCTTGCGGCAACGGGCGAGGTGCAACTTCGCCCCGTGCTTGATGCGGTGCGGGCGCTTGTGGCCCTGCCACTCAATCGGCTCGTCGTCCTCGTCGTGGAAGAGGATGAACTCCTGGTCGATCTCGATGCCCGTCGCCTTGACGGTGGCGTGGACGATCTCGATAGAGGCGTTCTCGGGCAGGTCGACCTCGACGAGGCGGTCGTGACCCTGGACGGCAATGAAGACAATATGGGTCATTGGGCTTGGCTCCTGATCGGGCGGCGAACCGGCCGCCCTCACAAACCCAAGCGAAATCCGGGCGGAAAAATCGGGAAGAAATCCTCTGCCCTGTGCGTGACAAGTACCGCGCTGCCGTCGATCGCAGCGGCAATCATGCCTTCCACCCGGATCAGGCTCTGAAAAAATCGTTGACCTAGTCCGCGAACACGTGAGTCCGTTCTACCGACGGTGCATTTCGCTCTGACAATGGTGATATCAACGAACTAAGGTATCCCGCGCCGCGACGTTGGCTTCGGCTTGTTTGTGGGCAAGACCTAGTTAGGTACGAACGAGGAGCCGTGATGCCCGATCTAATCGACTTTGAGGAAGCGCTAAAGCGTACGGATGGCGAGGATCGGGCGCTGCTTATCGGCAACGGCTTTTCCGCCGAGTATTTCAGCTATCGAAACCTGCTCGACAAATCGGGGCTCGGTTCCGGGACCCCAATCCGGGACCTTTTCGATATATTGAATACCGTCGATTTCGAGGCTGTGGTTCGATCACTCGAAGGTGCGGTTTTGGTCGAGCGCGCTTACGGGCACGGTGCCCATGCGGATGAGATCGAGGCCGATGCGCAAAAGGTGCGGGAGGCGCTTGTAGCGGCTGTAAATTCCACGCATCCCGCGCATCGGGAGGACCTCGGTCTCAAGTACCTTAGTAGTTCCGCTTTCCTATCTCACTTTCAAACCGTTTTCTCGCTCAACTATGACCTGCTCCTCTACTGGGTGAACCTCGAAAAATCTGTACTGAAAGATGGATTTGGACTTGGGACAACAGAAGGTGCGTTTCATGGACCATTCAAAGAATCTGCACATTGTCACATCTACAGTCTCCACGGCGGCCTTCACCTGTTCGAGGACAAAATCGGTGATGTCTACAAGGCTATCGATCGTGGATCGGGTGTCATTGCGACGATCACCGATGCCATCGGCAAAGGGAGGCGATTCCCACTCTATGTGGCGGAAGGGTCCAGCGCCCAGAAGATGCGAAGGATCAACTCCGTCGCGTATCTGCGCCACTGCTATGACATGCTCGTGTTGAACCCGGCAACGGTGTTCGTGTATGGCCATAGCGCCGACGAGAACGACGCGCACATCTATCGCGCGATCTTCGGATCCTCCGCCAAGAAGGTGTACTTCGGTGTATACAAGCCCAATGGGGGAAAAACTGAAGGAACTCGATGGCCTCCTCGCAAAATATCAGCGAACCTCTGGATCGAGCACTGGCTACGCTTTTTTTTTTCGACAGCGAGAGTGCCCAGATCTGGGCGTAGGTTCCGTTATCCTAAGTTCCGATTAGCTGCATTAATGAATGGCCAATTCGGACGGCCAAGCGAAGTGTCGCAAACGACCGCTATGTTGGCGGTAACTGACATCGGTATTTCTGAGCCGGAATGTCGGCTATCCCATTATCAGTGCTCCGAACCTGACTGTCGCGAATGTCCCAGAGCTTGCCAAAAAGCGGGCCGCAATCAACCGCAAAACGCAGCCTGCTCCGCTAACGCCGAAAGCGGATGGATTGCATAGCTCATGTGTGATCCCTCCCATTGCGTTTGCTTTTCGCGTCGTCAAAATCTTGGTACATCATCCAGACTTATGAACGGCTTCGCTTTCGGCGGGGACAAGATGATGCAAACGCAGGGACAAGTCCCTCATTCCCACGATTTGGGCGGGACGTCCGTGCGCTTTTCTCGTTGCTGTCGCTCCAGATCAAGTTCACGCGCGATCTGACGGCCCAGGAGGCGCGCAAGTCGAAGGATGGCGGCATCCGCTTCGGCAGAAAGACTGGGAGGTGCATCTCGATTGGGCCGCTTCTTCTTCATCGCGGCCGTGTCCAGGATTTGAAGTAAGTCCATTTGGTAGAACCGTAAACAAAGCTCGGTGGAGGAGGGGAGGAAAAAGGGGCAAGATACTTGCGGTGGCCATGGGCGATCGGTCCACGGTGATCAGGGCGGATCGGTTTCCAGTCGGATGAACCTGTGTTATTTTTCCAGATGGAAAGGCTCTGCAGATGCAGGATGTTGATCACGTTGAAAGAACAGATGAGGCAGGCTCGCCATCGCCGCGTGCTGCCGATTGGTTTTGGCGGCCATGGTACGCGAAACTCTACTGGGTGACGGCGCTGCTGTACTGGATTGGTCTCGAGATCATGATAACCATCCCGTATGACCGAGTGAATAGCTCCGTGGCCAACACCATGGTGCTGCTCATCATCGTCTTCAATCCGATCACGGTGATAGCCGTGCTGGGATATGGCTTCCTCAAAGCCAAGGTCGCATGCGGGAAATGGGTGATAACGCCAGGCCCACCTTCGCAAAGACCTATGATCGATCCTTACACAGATCCCTTTGATATACGATCTGGGAGTATCCACCATAGACATATCGGCTCGTAGAAAGATGAACATTAGGGATCTCGGCGCTCCTTGAAGCTCGGGTCTCCGTCCGCTGGACCCTTATCTCGATCCAATAACGATCGACCTGAACTCAAGATCGACGATTGTTCCATCGATGTCAGAGGGGCGGTAACCTGCATGGTACCGCGACCAGAATCTGCTTGTTCTAAGTAGCGATTTCGAAGGCCTTGATTGCCGAGAACGCCGTCGCTCAAATTCCTTTGCAAAATGCTTCCTCGGGGGCGTCCGAACGGGGCAGCAGCTTTTTTCTGCCGACGCGATGACCTCACGAACATCGTAATTCACGATGTCCATCGACGACTGTGCCGAAAACGGTCGCAGCTCCCCCGATCAGAGATATCCATTCCCAGCTTGCCACTCAGCGATCCGGTGCCGTTACCGGAGGTACCCGCTTTACTTTTCGTTACGTTTGCCGCTGGCACCCCCTGCTAGCCGTTGCGGAGAGATCCCCGGACACGCTCTGGGGTGTTTGAAGTCTGATGGTCTGCGGTACGGGAGAGCGACCGTTGCCACCCGGTCTGCACCATGATCGCGGTGACGTCGCGC
>NZ_JEMV01000123.1 GCF_000588875.1 Sphingobium sp. Ant17 | reverse complement strand
GCGCCTTGGCGTCAGACCGAGATAAGCGCCCGCGCTGGAAGATCGGTTGAAGCGTTCGGCGTCGTCGAATGCTGCAGTTACCGCCATCGCGGTGATCGGTCCGACTCCCGGCGCTGTCATCAAAAGACGTACCGTACCATGCTGTTTGGCTACCGCCCGGATTTTGCCATCGAGAGCGGCAATACGGGCTAGAATTTCACTCCGGGCGTGCATCAACGCTTCAAAGATAGGTATGAGCTCCGGTGCGACTGCCAGCTCGCCTGTGATGATCTCCGTCGCACGGCGTTTGAAGCCCCCCAACCCCGTTTTTCCGAACATCACGCCAAAAACGTTTTTCAGCAACCCTCTGATCTCATTTTCAAGCTTCACACGCATGCCAACCAGCGTATCGCGCGCTGTCAGCATCGCCCGGTTAACATAGGCCTCATGACTCTTTATCCGGGCAGCCTTGAACCAACCTGTGCGGACAATCTGAGCCAAGCCGCGAGCATCATGTCTGTCGGTTTTATTTGGCATCATTTTGAGGACCGCATTAGCGTGACGCGCATCCAGGCAAATGATCGGGACACGCCGCTTCGTCAGCGCGTTCCAGAGCCAGACGGCAAGGGGACCTGTCTCCATTCCCACCCGTTCGACATCCGCGGCGCGCTTCGCTAGCCAGTCGGCTATCGCGTCAGGGCAGGTCGGCACCTTCGCCTCCGCGAGAATCTCACCTTCCGCCCCAACCAGGCAAATCGCCGTCTCCTCCTGTGACACATCCAGTGCTGCAAAAACTCCCATAACGTCCTCCACGTTCGACTCCGGCCGAGCGCCGAAGCGGCAATGACATCCTACCGCAACAAAGCGGAGGTCGAGTGTGGCGATTACGTTAAGTGGTGTAGGTTCGCTGGGATAGCCACAGCGACCTCCGGCTAAGCCGGATTGATCATGCTGCCATGGCAGGCAACGTGATGATRGGATTATCGCTTAAACCTGAGACGCTCTCAAGTGTCATGTAGCGGCAGCGTTGGACGGCCCATTCGTCGTTCTGTTCCAGAAGGATAGCGCCGACGAGACGGGTAATCGCCTCTTCGTTGGGGAAGATGYCGRCAACATCAGTACGCCGCTTGATCTCGCCATTGAGCCGCTCGATCGGATTGTTGCTGTGCAACTTSGTGCGGTGYTGGGCAGGGAAGGTCATATAAGCCAGCACATCCTCCTCGGCGCTGTCCATCAGTGCGGCGAGTTTCGGCACGGTGGGGCGCAGTTGATCGGCGACGCTACGCCATTGGGCCTTTGCAGCCTCTGGCGTTTCCTGAGCGAAGGCGGTGGCGATGAACGCCGACACGACCCTGCGCCCACTCTTGCCAGCATGCGCCAGCGCATTGCGCATAAAATGAACCCGGCATCGTTGCCAGGTGGCGCTGAACACTTTGGCGACGGAAGCTTTTATGCCTTCATGGGAATCGGAGACACCAGCTTCACGCCGCGCAGACCGCGACGGGCAAGGCTGCGTAGAAARTCGGTCCAGAAGACCTCAGCTTCGGAATGACCGATCGCCATGCCGAGCACTTCGCGCCGGCCATCGCTGTTAACGCCAACGGCAATGATGACCGCGACAGAGACAATGCGACCGGCTCGCCGCACTTTGATGTAGGTCGCGTCCATCCAGAGATAGGGCCAGTCGCCTTCGATCGGACGATCGAGAAAGGCCTTCACCCGCTCGTCGATCTCCACGCACAGTCGGCTGACCTGGCTCTTTTGAGATCCCACTCATGCCCATGGCTTTGACCAGATCGTCCACAGAGCGGGTCGAGATCCCCCCTGGATATAAGCTTCCTGGATGACGGCCGTCAGTGCCTTCTCTGCCATACGGCGGGGSCTCCAGAAACCCTGGAAAAATATGTTCCCTTGCGCAGCTGGGGGATCCGCAGCTCGACCGTCCCTGCTCGCGTCTCCCCAGTCCCCGATCCCCGATAGCCGTTGCGCTGCGCGAGGCGCTCAGGATCTTTCTCACCATAGGCAGCGCCGGTCGCACCGCCCACTTCCAGTTCCATCAGCCGCTGCGCGGCAAAGCCGATCATGTCGCGTAGAAAATCGCCGTCGGCTGTCTTCCCAACCAGAGCGTGCAGGTCCATCTTGTCATTGGTCATCGGAGGTCTCCGTAAGTTGAGCTTCGCAACCCAAACTTATCCGAAGTTCGCCGGTGACCACCCGCGAAACTGACCGGCCGCTACAGCGCTTTATCGATGAGCGCGCGTCCGGTCAGCTTCGCTACCCTCAAAACCTACACCACGCGCCGGGACACGACCTATTCTCGTTGCACGTTCGTTTGTGGGATAAATTCGAAGATAGTTTTTTACTTGCGTAATCTGCTTCGGATGGTTGACGGCATCGGTAGCACGCTTCAAGCAACGGCCCATGATTACGCCCCCTGGCCCTAACTCAAATCGTTTCATGTCTCAGCGCCTGAGGCTCAACTATGTGGATTGGGGCAACAGCGACGCGCCACCTTTGATTTTGCAGCACGGTGGGCGTGATCACTGCCGGAGCTGGGACTGGGTGGCGGAGGAATTGCGGCACGATTGGCATGTAATCTGTCCCGACCTGCGCGGCCATGGGGACAGCGAGTGGTCGCCCGAGGGCTACTACGGGATGGACGCTTTCGTCTACGATTTCGCTCAACTCGTGCACACGTTGGGGCATGATCAGGTCACAATCATTGCTCATTCACTCGGCGGTGCAATCACTACCCGATTCTCCGGTCTGTACCCAGACAAGGTGGCCAAGTTCATCAACATTGAAGGGTTGGGTCCCTCACTTGATGTGCGTTGGGTGCAGGATAAGGCCGCCCCCTTGCCACAGTTTCACAAATGGATCGAAGACAAGCGCAATGCTTCCGCTCGTGTTCCCCGCAAATACGCATCGCTGCGCGATGCATACGAACGGATGAAGAACGAGAACGGCTTCCTGACAGATGAGCAGGCGCGCCATCTTACCGTCCATGGCGCATCACGCAACGAGGACGGAAGCTGGAGCTGGAAGTTCGATAACTACCTTAACGTCTGGCCCGTGGTTGACCTGGACGCCGAAGCAGTGGCTGCACTTTGGGAAGGTATCAAATGTCCAGTGCTCCTCCTGTGGGGCAAGGACAGTTTTTTCAGCAGCCCCGCTAAGGATGGCCGGATCGAACATTTCCAAGATGCTAGGTTGATCCAGTACGAAAACGCGGGCCATTGGCTTCATCACGATCAGTTTGATCGCTTCATGTCAGACGTACGAAGCTTTCTAACCTGACCGTTCACCGCCTCCAAGCGACCGTCGAGCCTAGCTGACGGTACTACCGATCCCGGCCATTCCGGAACATGATCGTTTTTGGGAAAGCGAGCACGTTGGCGGAACGTACGGGAAGCCCCGCTCCCGCCACTACATGCGCGACAAACAGGCCAATTCCGACGCCCGCCATGTGATTGGCGTCAGGCGGGTTGTCCCGCATCACCACAATGTCCTCAAAAACACGCCTTATCGCAGCCAAGATCTTCGGCATGATATTCATGCTATGACGATCATTCGACACGCGATCTTTCCTGAAGACACAGCGGCGGTGCTGAGCATTTGGCGTGAGTTTATCGCCAATTCCCCGGTGAATCTCGATTATCAAAACAACGATGCCGAATTCGCCAACCTGCCGGGGAAGTATGCGCCACCGAACGGATGCGTTCTGCTCGCGGATCGGGAAGGCGAATTTGAGGCTGCGTTGCGATGCGCCAAGTCATACCATCGGTCCGTGATGCTGACTCACGTGGGGGATTCGCAAAGCGGCGAAACTATGAATCTATGTCTTCGGGTTGGAGGGCATTGTCATGGGTGCAGCGATTGGATTGCGAGACGACTTTGATGCAGCGGGCTTGAGGCGACTGGCGCGGACGACAAAGAGCGCGAACCAGGGACGCCGACTGCTAGCTTTGGCGGAAATCTATGATGGCGCGAACCGCAGCGATGCCGCGCGCATCGGCGGAGTAACCCTGCAGATCGTGCGGGATTGGGTGGTGCGGTTCAACGCCCGAGGTCCAGCGGSTCTCCTTGACGGCAAGGCCCCAGGCAAGCCGCCCTTGCTGAATGATACCCAGCGCCAAGCGCTCGCGGAGGTCGTTGAAAGTGGACCGATACCAGCGATCCATGGAGTTGTGCGTTGGCGGCTGATCGACCTGGCGCGGTGGCTTCATGACGAATTTTGGGGGTGTCTCTGACGGAAACGACCGTAGGGGCGAGAGTTTGAAAAAAGCTGGGGCTATGTGAAAATTGACGGCACGCCCCACGTCACCCATGCCCCAGAACGAATATGCGATGGAGGACTTTCAAAAAAGGGGGGCTTTGCAGCCGAGCTGGCAAAGATCAAAGCCGCTCTCCCGCGCGACACGCCCCATAGAGGTATGGTTCCAGGACGAGGCCCGTATCGGCCAGAAAAAACGAAGATCACCCGCCCGCCTGGGGCCAGGCGCGGCCACCCGGCCTTCAGCGCCCAAGGATCAGAGGACCAAATCAGCCTACATCTTCGGCGCTATCTGCCCTGAGCTTGGTRRGCGCTGGCTTGGTCCTGCCCTTCTGTAATACCCCAGACCATGTCGCTGCACCTGGCGGAGATATCGCTCGCTATCGAACCAGGTGCCCACGGCGTGCTGCTGATGGATCAGGCCGGATGGCACATGACCGGGGAAGCTGGAAGTACCCCGATAATATCAGCATCGTTCCGCTGCCGCCAAAAATGTCCTGAACTCAACCCGGTCGAAAAATATCTGGCAGTTCATGCGCGATAACTGGCTATCCAACCGCATCTTCACGTCCCACGACAACATCGTCGACCTTTGCTGCGAAGCCTGGAACAGGCTGATCGATCAGCCCTGGCGCATCATGACAATTGGACGCCGCAAATGGGCACGTGGGTCGTGATCAATGCAGGTTGGTATTAGTTCCTGCGCCCAAGCAACGCCACACGATGGAGGTGAAGGCAGCGATCCAACAGACTAGTAGCCCCGAGCGCCATAAGGGCAAGCCCGGCATCTCCAACAACAGCTTGTTTCCCAAAAAAAAAAAAACGCCATTAAACCATAAGAGCCCGGCGGCCACGGGTCCATTCGCGCGTCACCTCACCCTCTTGCATAAGGCGG
>NZ_JEMV01000122.1 GCF_000588875.1 Sphingobium sp. Ant17 | reverse complement strand
TGGTGCTGGCTAATCTTGACGCGTATTTTGCGGGTAAGGTACTGGTCACGCCGGTGGTGTAAGCCAGCAGTGGCCTAACATTCCCCCGTCATTCCCGCGAAGGCGGGGAACCCATCTCCCAACCCAACCACGCACGATGCAATAGAGACGCCCTCGATAGCGCGGGCATTACGAGGTCAAGCAGCAAACGTTCCCCCTTAAACGCTGTCACCCCCGAAAGCCGGCATAACGGCAAAAGGCGTTGAGCAGTCAGGTGGCTTACGGGGTGCCGTTGCATAATGCTGACGCAACGCGATCACTGGCTACATCGAATGTCACGGATATAACGGTGCATCCTGCGTCTATCCCTATGGGGAGATCTTCGTATTCCACCCATTCACGCCCAGGTCGCTCATTGAGGACGAATTGCGCCTCAACCGACTTCTGGCCATTCTCGGACGGACTGTACGCATAGTATCTGTGATAATTAGATATGCCTTCCCATCCTTTGGGGAGTTTGGCGGTCGCTTCAATTTTGTCCATGAAGTACGAACGCTTTTGGCGTTCCAATGAACCGCAATCTGTCAGCGCCAAGAGATACAAGACTGTGCCGAACCGCTTCATTGTTGCAGCATATGCGTCCAATGCGCGACCGTATATGGTCATTAGCAGATACGCGAAAAATCGACCCCGCCGCGACTAACCTCGCCTGCGGCTGAGCAAGTCTCGCTTGCGGGAGGGGGGTGAGGTTGGGCTTTGCGCAACAGTGCAAATGGCAGCATCCTCCCCACTTCCAATGTAGGATTTTCTCTGGTCTATCCTCGGTAATGCGCCAGTCCGCCGTCCACTGCCGACGCCCTTCTCCGCCTCTCACGCCGCGCACCCGTCGCGTCGCTGTCGCGTTCGTGGTGCGTCGCTGTCGCGCCACTGGCGCGTCGCGGGTACATCATAGTGACTTCCCCGTTACCATTCACGCGAATCCGCCCCGAAAATACATCCTGCAACGGTGTGAATTTCATCCTGTGACCCTGAACGCCCGCCAAACCCCCGCTCGCTCTGCCGCTTTGCCTTTGGCGCGGAAGGCGTTAAAGCGCGGTGCCATGACATATCCCGCTCCCAAAGACTGGATCCTGGGCATTTCGCCCTATATCCCCGGCAAATCCGCCACCGATGATGGCCGCCCGCTGATCAAACTGTCGGCCAATGAAAATCCGCTCGGCACAAGCGCGGCGGCGCGCGCGGCGCTGGTCGCCGCCACCGCTGACCTTGCCACCTATCCCGACCCCGGCGCGGAAAAGCTGCGCGAGGCGATCGGCGCGGTGCATGGGCTGGACCCGGCGCAGGTGATCTACGGCACAGGCTCCGACGAACTGCTGCACATCGCCGCCTCCGCCTATGCCGGTCCGGGCGATGAAGTCCTCTATGTGCGCTATGGCTTTTCGGTTTACGACATCGCCGCCCGCCGGGTTGGCGCGACCCCGGTCGTAGCGCCCGACAAAGATTATGCGACCGACGTCGACGCGCTGCTGGCCGCCGTGACGGACAAGACCAAGGTCGTGTTCCTCGCCAATCCCAACAACCCGACCGGCACGATGACCAGCCGCGAAGAGATTGCCCGGCTGCATGCGGGCCTGCGCCCCGACATCCTTTTCGTGCTGGATCAGGCCTATGCCGAATATCTCGACGCGGGCGAGGATGATGGCGGCCTGGAGCTGGCGAAGAGCGCGACCAACATATTGGTCACGCGTACCTTTTCGAAAATCTATGGTCTGGCGGCCGAGCGGATCGGCTGGGGCTATGCCAGCCCCACAGTGATCGACATCCTCCACCGCATCCGTGCGCCCTTCAACGTGACGACCGCAGGCCAGGCCGCCGCCGTCGCCGCGATCAATGACAGCGCCTGGGTCGAATCGAGCCGCACGCACAATGCGCGCTGGCGCGAATGGCTGGCGGGCGAAGTCGGTGCGCTGTCCAACCATGGCCTGCGCGTCGTGCCGAGCAAGACCAATTTCCTGCTGATCCTGTTCGACGGCAAGCTGACCGCCGAAGCCGCGATGAAAGGCCTGTGGGACGAAGGCTATGCCACCCGCTGGCTGCCCGGCCAGGGGCTGCCCAACGGCCTGCGCATCACCATCGGCACCAAGGCGCAGACCCGTGCCGTCGCCGCCAAGCTGCGCGCCATGGCGGAAGCGGCCTGATAGGATGCTGCCCTTCGCTCGCGTCACCATCATCGGCCTGGGGCTGATCGGCTCCTCGCTCGCCCGCGCGATCCGGGCGAACATGCCCACCGTGCGGGTGACGGGCCATGACGCCGACCCGCAGGTGCGCGACACCGCGCGGCGGATCGACCTGTGCGACGATGTCACCGACACGGCGGGCGCGTCGGTGACCGACGCGGATCTGGTCATCTTGTGCGTGCCCGTCCGCGCGATGGGCGCGGCGGCCGCCGAGATCGCCGACGATCTGCCCGCCGATGCGATCGTCAGCGATGTGGGGTCGTGCAAGGCCGACGTGCTGGCGCAACTCGCCGCCGCGCTGCCGGGGCGGACGATCATCCCGGCCCATCCTGTCGCGGGGACCGAAAATAGCGGGCCGGAAGCGGCTTCGCCACGCTGTTCAAGGGCCGCTGGTGCATCGTCACGCCCCCCGCCGATGCCGATCCGGCCGCGGTCGAGCGCGTCGCCGAATTGTGGCGGCGGGTCGGTGCGGATGTCGAATTGATGGACCCGGCGCATCATGACCTGGTGCTGGCGGTGACCAGCCATTTGCCGCACCTTATCGCCTACACCATCGTCGGCACCGCCAGTGACCTCGAAAATGTCACCCAGTCCGAAGTGATCAAATATTCGGCCGGCGGTTTTCGCGACTTCACCCGGATCGCGGCGTCCGACCCGACCATGTGGCGTGACGTGTTCCTGGCGAACAAGGATGCGGTGCTGGAAATGCTGCAGCGTTTTTCGGAGGATCTATCCGCGCTGCAACGGGCGATCCGCTGGAATGACGGCGACGCGCTGTTCAACCTGTTCACCCACACCCGCGATATTCGCCGCTCGATCATCGAACAGGGGCAGGATGACGCCAAGCCGGATTTCGGCCGCGCTCACTGACGCAAGGCGGATGGCGGGTTCAGCGCGTTGATCGCGGCATGGACACGGGTTTCGGCCTCCCGCCGGTCGAGGCCGGTCGGGACGATCTCCCCCACCTTATAGGTGATGGTGCCCGATCGTTTGAGGAATTTGCCGCGCGGCGACACTCGGCCGCTGTCGATCGCAATCGGCACGACGGGCAGGCCGAGCAGGACGTAGAGGCCCGCAAAACCGGCCTTGAGCGGTGGCGCTTCGCCATGGGGGACGCGGGTGCCTTCGGGGAAGACGCACACCGCCCGCCCCTGCGCATTGGCCTCGCGTGCGGCGGCGCGCAGCACCCGCATGGCGCTCGCTCCGCCGCTGCGCTCGATGGGGATGAGGCCATAGCGCTGGGCGACGCGGCCCCAGAGCGGAATGTCGAGCAATTCCCGCTTGGCGACGACGGCCGGACGATCGAACAGGCAGAGCATGTCGATCGTTTCGAACATGGATTCATGCTTGACGATATAGAGATAGGGACCAAGCGGCAGGTCGCCGACGACCTTGACCTTCTGCCCCAGCAGCCAATGCGCGCACAGGCGATGGAACCGGCTCCACCCCGTCCCGATCCGCAGCACCGCCTCCTCGCTGAACCCGAACAACAGCGCGGCCAATACGAACAACAGGCTGCCAGGGTAAAAGATCAGCGTGAAGACGAGCGAACGGATCGCGGTAAGCATGAGCAGATTGCGCCTTTGTCAGATACCAAGCAGCGCGGCCCCGCGCCGCAGCAGATATTTATTATATTCGCGCACCAATATCGTCAGGCTGGGGCGGCTGGGCACCGCGTCATAGACGATCGCGACCCGCTCGGGCAACGCCTGCCGCAACTCCAGCGCGGCGCGGCGCATATGCCAGTCGGTGGTGATGAGGCGCACCGTCTTATAGTCCCGCCGTTCCAGCCAGCGGGCGGTCTCGATCGCGTTGGACCGTGTGTCGATCGCTTCGCGGCCGAGCGTGATGCAGCAGGTGAACAGCGAAACGGACGTATCATATTCGGCGGCCAGTTCGCCCGGCCGCACGGAGCGGTCGACGCCGGAAATCAGCATCCGCTTGGCGGTCTTGGCCTGCAACAAGGCGATGCCCCGGTCGATCCGCCCCGCCCCGCCGGTCAGCACGACGATGGCGTCGGTCGGGCGGCTGTCGAGCGGTTGGGGCAGCAGGACCGCGAACCAGATGAAGCCCAGCATCCACCCCAACAGGCTGACGGCGAACAAGCGGACGATCACAGCGCGCGGCCCAGCGCGCGCAGCACCGTCCAGCGGGCGGTGAGGACGGCGAGGAGGACGCCCGCCACCGGCAGCAGCGCCAGCAGCGCCCAGTCGGTCCCGTGGAGGGTAACGGCCCCCAGCAGATCGGAGCCGGTGGCGCTGAGCCGCAGGCCGATCAGCAGAAGCACGACGACCGCGAAAGCAAAGCCCAGCACCCCACCGAGCAGCGCGTCGAGGCCGATGCGCCATTGGAACAGCCGGGCAATCTGCACATCGGTCGATCCCATCAGGTGCAGCACGTCGATCGTCCCGCGATGGCTGTCATGCGCGCCGCGCGCCGCCAGCACGACCACGGCACCGGTTGCGACCGTCATCAGCACGACGACGCCGACCGCCAGCCAGCCAAGCGCCGTCAGCAGTCCGGCGAGCGGCAACAGGAACGCGGCATGGGGCTCGATCCGCAGGCTGGGCGAGAGGGTGCCGAGCAGGCGACGCAACCGATCGACCTTCGCCTCCGTCGCGCCAGGGGTCAGGGTAACGTCGATCAGCGCGGGCACCGGCAGATCGGCACTGGCCGCATCCTCGCCCAGCCAGGGCCGCAACTGGTCGGCAAGCGCGGCGGGATCGACCGGGGTCGCAGCGCCAACTTCGCTGGCCTGGCGCAGCGCCTGGAGCGTGCGGGCGGCGAGTTGGTCGCGCACGACGGCATCAGCCTCCACCACCTGCACGCTGGCGCGTCCGGCGAGGTCCG
>NZ_JEMV01000121.1 GCF_000588875.1 Sphingobium sp. Ant17 | reverse complement strand
CGACACGCGATCGTGGTGCCGCCGAAGCCCTCGACTTCCCCCGGCATCGCGGCGGTGGGGCAAGTGGAAACGTGCCGCCGCAACGCTGGTCGGGACGAGCCACCGGTCAAACGCTGGTTCCTTCTGTCCCGACCTTTGACCGCCAAACGGCTGATCGAAGTCGCGCGCGCGCATTGGACCATCGAAAACCAACTGCACTGGGTGCTCGACGTCGCCTTCGAGGAAGACGCCGCGCGAAGCCGAAAGGACTATGCCCCGCAAAACCTCGCGCTAATCAGGAAACTTGCGCTCAACATCTTGAGAACCCACCCGGACAAGGGATCAATCAAAGGCAAAATCAAACGGGCGGGCTGGAACGATGCATTCCTTCTCTCAATGCTTGGTCATATGCGATAGCCCTGCCCTGTAGGGGGAGGGGACCGCTGGCGTAGCCAGTGGTGGAGGGGTGTCACCCTATCGATAGGGTGACACCCCTCCGTCTAGCCTGCGGCCAGCCACCTCCCCCATGGGGGGAGGATGAAGGGTTTTACCCCGCTCGCGCCATGGCGAAACAATAGCGTAGATGGTCCATGTGGCCATCCGGCACCGGCGGGAAATGAAGCGCATCGTCAGTGGCGCGGATGGTGTCGAGATTTTCGGCGACCTGTTCGATGGTCCAGTCGGGGCGGAACGCGCCCTTGGTTTCCATCGTGTAGGCGCGGGCGACGCGGCCGGCCATAGCGATCAACATTTCGCCGGTAACCGCGCAATCTTCATGGGCGAGATAGCCGACGGTGGGGGCGACGAGGTCCGGGTCCATCGGCGGATAGGCGCTGGTGTCGAGGCCGTTGGCCATGCGGGTGACGGCACCGGGCAGGATGATGTTGCTCTTGATATTATGCGCCGCCCCCTCGATCGCGGCGACGTTGGACAGGCCGGTCATCGCGGCCTTGGCCATGGAATAATTGACTACGCCTGCATTGCCATAGAGGCCGTTGATGGAACCGGTCAGGACGATGCGGCCATAATTTGCCGCCGTCATATGCGGGAAGGCGGCGCGCACGACGTGGAAGGCACCGCGCATATGCACGTCCAGCACCGTCTCGAAATCGGCGTAGCTCAGGTCATGGAGCGAGCCGCGCCGGACGATGCC
Source organism: Sphingobium sp. Ant17 (assembly GCF_000588875.1). Lineage (GTDB taxonomy): Bacteria > Pseudomonadota > Alphaproteobacteria > Sphingomonadales > Sphingomonadaceae > Sphingobium. The sequence goes on along the minus strand of NZ_JEMV01000121.1, from coordinate 4,124 downwards.
GGCGTTGTGGATGAGGATGTCGATACAGCCATAATGGGTGATGGCAGTGTCGATGATCGCCTGGCCGCCCTGGGGCGTTGCGACGCTGTCGGTTGATGCGACAGCTTGCCCCCCGGCGGCGCGTATTTCCTCGACCAATGCCTGGGCGGGCGTGGCGTCGGTGCCCTCCCCCTGCATCGATACGCCCGGATCATTGACGATAATCTTTGCGCCGCGTTGTGCCAGCAATAGCGCGTAGGCGCGGCCAAGTCCCCGGCCTGCCCCGGTAATGACGGCGACCCGGCCGTCGAAGCGCATCTCATACATTTTGCGGTCCTCTCTCTCACTCTGGCCCGATCCTAGCGGCGCGGGCGCAACGCAAAAGGGCCGCCGCTGCATATCACTGCGGCGGCGGCCCCCTCTCCTACCCCGTTACAGGATCAGGCTGGCTTGCTGGGCAATTCGGCGATCGAGGTGCCGAAGGCGGAGACTTCGCCGCGATGGGTGGTCGCCTGTTGCTGGATCTCGACATATTGCTTGCCGCTTTCCTCGAACTTGCGGATGACGCTGCCGTCGATGTAGATCGCGTCGCCATCGGGATTGTGGCGGCGGATCTGGCACTTGCTGCGCGTCAGGAAACCATCGTCACCGATCCAGTTGGTGATATGGTGGGTCAGCCAGCTGCAACGTTCTGGACCATAGTCATAAGCCCCCGGCGCACCGACTTCGAGCGCGAAGGCTTCGTCCCAGTGGACGCGCTCAGGGCAATCCGGCACGTTGAAGCGGTTGCGGATGCCCAGGCCAGGATGCGCCTGCTGCATCTGGTTGGCGAGCTTGTTGGCGCGGATGTAGAGGCCGCCCCACCCTTGCGCATAGCAGATGAAGCCGGTGACCGTCATCGGTCCCTTCATCATGCGCGGCAGTTCGTCGCCGACCTTTACGTCTTCCCAATAGCGGGGCACCGAGCCCCGAATTTCTTCTTCCTGGTACAAGCGCGTGAATTCAGCCAGCTCTTCTTCGGTATACTGCTCTACGCGGCCACGCGCTTCGGTGTACTTCGTGCCGCGTTCGCGGGCTTCGTCGCGGTCGGTGCGGAAGACCCAGCTATCGCCTTCGGCCACCTTGTCGCCCGACTGGTTGAAGAAATCGACATGGTAGATCTGCTGGAAGCTGCGCCCGGCAAACTTGGTATTATGTTCGACCAAGTCCTTGAGATAGGCCTCAGTGCGGATCGTGTCGTTGCGCAGCACCGGCTTGTGCCAGGTCCAGTCTGCCCCCGCCCACATGGCATGGACGCCCGACAGGCCACCGCAATAGCCCGAAATGATGCGGCTGGTGGTGAACAGGAAGCTGGGCAGCGCGACGACGGAGCCATATTTGGTCTTTTCGGCATAGGCCGGATCGCACCACAAGGGATTGTCGTCGCCAATGCCATGGGCATAGTGGCGGATCGCGTCGCGGGTCGCTTCATAATTCCACGGTTCGACCGTATTCTCGATCTTGACGCCGATGCGCTTGCGCAGGTCGTCCAGGCCTTCTTCGGTGATCTTGGGGAATTTATTGGTGGGGGCTTCCGCCAAAGTTGCCATGTTTCTTCTCCTAATGGTCAGTTGACGAGTTCAGCCGCTTTTGCAGCCTCGCGTTCTCGAAGGATTTTGCGGTGGACCTTGCCAGCCGGGGTCTTGGGCAGGTCCGTCACGAATTCCACGACGCGGGGAAATTCATGCTGGGCGAGCTTTTCGCGGGTGAAGGTTTGGAGTTCCTTCACCAAGGCGTCGCTGCCATCGACATTGGCGATGACGAACGCCTTGACCACTTGGCCGCGCTGCGGATCGGGGACGCCGATCACGGCGCATTCCAGCACTATGGGATGTTTGAGCAGGGTGTTTTCGATCTCAACCGCGCTCATCGTCCAGCCGGCCGAGATGATGACGTCGTCGGCGCGGCCGCAATGATTGAAATAGCCATCCTCGTCGATCTTCGCGCGGTCCTTGGTGCTTTCCCACCTGTCGCGCCGCCACAGCATCAGTTCGCCGATCTCGCCGGGGGCGGACGGTGTGCCGTCGGGCCGCTGGACCTCCAATTTCTGGCCCGGCACGGCTTTGCCAAGCGAGCCCGGCTTGACGGTGAAATCGTCCGCACCGGGATAATTGACCAGGACCACGCCGATTTCGGTCGTGCCGTACATGGAGCAGGCAGGCACCTTGAAATAGGTATCGATGAAGTCGAGCGTTGCCGGGTCGATCGGTTCGCCGGTGTAGGATAGCTTCTTGAAGTGGAAGGCAAAGTCCTCCGCCTTACCGCTATTCTTCATCATGCGATAATGGGTCGCGGCGGCGGACATGTTGGTGATCTTGTAATCGTCCAGCGCCTGCATGAGGCGGACGGGATCGAAGCGGCCGGCAAAGGTGCCGGTGGTCACGCCCAGCCCCAATGGGGCGAGCGTGCCGTGCCACAGGCCATGACCCCAGGCGGGCGAGGAGGGGCAGAAAAATTCGTCGCCCGGCCGGATGCCGGTGCCGTAGAGCGCGGCGAACATCAACGTCACCAGCGCGCGGTGGCTGTGCTTGACCGCTTCGGGCAGTTCGCGCGTCGTGCCGGACGTATATTGGAATACCGCCAGATCATTCGCCCTGGTCTTGGGCGTGTAGGTCGCGGGATATTTTTCGATGTCGTCCAGCAGGCCGTCGTCGGCGACGATGACGCGGGGGCCGTTCATGCTGCGGGCGAGGTCGGCCTTTTCCAGATTGGTGATCAGGATGGTCGGCTTGCAGTCATCGACGCGCAAGCGCAGCGCATCGGGACCGAACAGGGTGAAGAGCGGCACCGAGATCGCACCGGTCTGCATCGCGCCGAACAGGCAGACATAGAAGGGCAGCGAGGGTTCGAGCATGAAGGCGATGCGTTGGCCAGGTTGAACCCCCTCCGCATCGAGCCAATGGGCAAAGCGCGCAGCACCGGCCGAAATCGTGTCGAAGCTGAGAATTTCATCGCGGCCATCCGCATGGGCGATGCGGACGGCGGCGCGGCCGCTGCCATCGGCGTGACGGGTGATACATTCATGCGCGATGTTGAGATGATCGCGGTCGCCGTTGAATAGATCCCAGGGGGCGTCAGACGTCGCATAGGCCTGCGCATCGGCATAGCTGCTATAGTCGGTGAGTTTGGCCATCCGTCCCGTCCATTCACTCTGTCGAATGGCGGAAGAGCCGCCTTCGTCATGATGGCCCCTGCATGTCATGGCGACTCATTCATTGTAAATCGCGAACAATATTCTATATATTGAATATAATGCTCCATCGCCGGAGCGATGGAGGCCTGTTGCATGAGTGAACCGATCCGCGCGCGTTCCCCCTCCCCTGTCCGCAAGGTCGCGGCGGCGGTGAAGGATAGTAAGGCCCCGGCGATAACCCGCGCGGCAGCGATCCTGCGGTTATTGGGACGGAGCGACCGGCCTTTGGGCGTGCAGGCGATCGCCAAGGAATTGGGGCTGGTGCCGTCCACCTGCCTCTATGTTCTGCGCGCGCTGGCGGAGGAGGAGCTGGTGTCGTTCGACGTGGACACCAAACGCTATGCGCTGGAGGCGGGCGTGCTTACGCTGGCGCGGCATTGGTTGCGGCGTGATCCGTTCAACGATCTCGCGCAACCGCTGCTCGACCGGCTGGCGCAGCGTTTTGGGCTGACCATGTTAGGGGTGCAAGCCGTGGGCCTGGATCATATGATCGTCGTCGCCATGGCGCAGTCGGGCAGCGGGTTTCAGCTCAGCACCCAGGTTGGGAGCCGCTTTCCGGCGCTGATCAGCGCGACGGGGCGCTGCATCGCGGCGTTCGGCGACTATCCTGAGGCGGTGTTAAAGGCGCGGTTCGACCAGTTGCGCTGGGATGACCCGCCTGCCTTCGACGATTGGATGGCGCAGTTGCGTCAGACCCGCGCGCAGGGTTTTGCGGTGGATGAGGGGCAATATATCGCGGGCGTGACGGTGGTGTCCGCGCCGGTGTGGAAGGGTGCGGGGCGGCCGGTTCATGCGCTGGTGGCGATCGGTATTGGGGCGGCGCTGGGGCGCGACTTGGGAGCTTTGCAGGAGGCGCTGGTGGAAGCTGCGGGGGCGTTGTCGGGGCAGTTGGGTGGCGGAGCGTAACACATAT
>NZ_JEMV01000120.1 GCF_000588875.1 Sphingobium sp. Ant17 | reverse complement strand
TTCGATGGCGGGCGATGTCGCGCCCGCGCGCTCCAGCGCCTGCGCCAGCGTGAAGGAGGGTTCCTCCGCCCGCGCCGCCAAGGCGCTGGTGCAGCAGGACGCGGCCAGAAAGACCGCAATGATGCGTATCATGAAAAAGAATTCCTGAAATCAACGGAAAAGGAACCGCGACGCCGGGCGAACGCGGTCTATTCGGTCAATGTCAGGCGATGGGTGGGCGCAATGTCCGGGCAGGTTCGATGGCGGACAGGCGCTGCACCACGGGTATCGTCAGCCGATCGCGGGTCGCCACCGTCCCATCGAAGGCCAGGCGCGATCCCGCCGTGCCGACATGATGGCCATGACAACCGCCATGATGATGCGGCAGGCCGTTATCGGCGTCGCCAGGCTGCAGGTCGCCGTGCATGTCGGCCGCGCTGGTCGACAGGCTGGTCTCATCTTCGACACAGCCCAAGGCCTCGGTCGCATGCGCGAGCGTTCCCATCCCCATGGAGAGGAGAATCATGACCGCCGCAAAGAAAGACAGCAAACCCCGCATGGCTTTTGCTTAACAGCCTTGCACGCGCCTGTCATCGTCCGCTCATAGCCTAGCGCGCTTATCGAAAACTTTACCCTGTTCGCGCTAGGACAGACCCCTATTTGGATTGCCGGGATTGCCGATGCGCTTTGTTCTGACCCTGCCCCTGATCGGCGCGCTGGCCGCGCCGCAAGCCGCCCATGCACAGATCGCCGTTGCTGACAGCGGCGACACCGGTTGGATGATGGTCTGCGCACTGCTGGTCCTGCTCGCCGCCCTGCCTGGGCTGATGCTGCGTCATACGGGGCAGGTCAATGTCCGCAATGCGCTCTCGGTCATGGCGCAGGGCGCAGGCGTCATCGCCGCCGTGTCGCTGACCTGGGCAATTGCGGGCTATAGCCTCGCTTACGCACCGGGCAGCGCCTGGCTAGGCGGCGGCGCGAACCTGCTGCTCGCCAATCTCGCGCAATTGCGCGACGGGCTGACGGTCCCCGAATCCGCCTTCGTCCTCTTTCAGCTTACGCTCGCCCTGCTCGCCGCCTGCCTGCTGGTCGGCGCGGTCGCCGAACGGGCACGGATCGGCTGGTTCCTCGGCTTCGCGCCTCTCTGGCTGCTGCTCGTCTATGCGCCGGTTACCCATGCGGTGTGGAGCGGCGGCTGGCTCGCTGACCTTGGCGTCATGGATTTTGCCGGCGGCCTGGTCGTCCATGGCGTCGCTGGCTTCTCGGCCCTTGCGCTGGCGCTGATCGTCGGGCGCAGGCGCGATCCCGCCATGGTCGGCCATGCGCCGGTACTTAGCCTTGCAGGCGGGGCGCTGCTGTGGGTCGGCCTGTCCGGCATGGTCGGCGGCTGGGCGCTCGGCGCGACCGACGATGCCGCGACCGCTCTGCTCAACCATCATTTCGCCGCTTGCGCCGCTGCCCTCACCTGGGCGCTGCTCGACCATGTGCTGGGCAAGCGGACCACCACCACCGGCATAGTGTCGGGTGCCCTGGCCGGGATCGCCGCCATCGCTGCCTCCGCCGCGCTGGTCGGCACCGGCGGCGCGATGCTGATCGGCGTGATCGCTGCGCTCGTCTGCCGCCTCGCCCAACCCTTTGTGGCCCGCCATGTCGATGACAGCGCCAGCGTCTTCGCCATCCATGGCCTCGGCGGCGCGATCGGCATGCTGCTCTTGCCCGTTTTCGCTCTGCCGCTGATGGGCGGTGTTGGCTTCGACATCGGCATTACCCTCGCCAGCGCGCTGATCTCGCAGGCCATCGGCCTCCTCATCGTCGCGCTCTGGGCCATGGTCGGCAGCGCCATCGCCGCGCTGATCGTCTCGATGCTGATCCCCATGCGCGCCAGCGCACAGGCGGAAGCCGATGGTCTTGATCTGGCGCAGCATGGCCAGCAGGGCTGGGACTTCCGCTAGACGCCATGGCCGTCGCCGTCGCCATCTTCGCCCATCAGGAGGAGCGCCGGATCGGTGCCTGCCTGGCGTCGTTGCCGCTCGACCGGCCCGACACGTATTTCCATGTGCTGGTCAACGGCACGACTGACGCCACCGTCGCCCGCGCCACGGCGGCGGCGGGCGGACGCACCAACGTCATCGTCCACAACATAAAGGCTGGCGGCAAGTCGCGCACCTGGAACCATATGGTCCACAACCTGCTGACCGGGACGGAAGAGGCCGTCATCTTCATGGACGGCGATGCGCAGATCGTTGCGGGGTCGATCGACGCGCTGGTCGCGGACCTCGCCACGCACCCGCATGCCAATGCCAGCGCCGGCATGCCGATGAACGGACGCATGGCCGACTTCTACCGCCACAACCTCAAGATCGAAGGTGGCCTGTTCGGCGATCTCTACGCCCTGTCAGGACCGTTCGTCGCCGCGATCCGCGCGCGCGGCCTGCGCCTGCCCGATGATCTGATCGGCGACGATGGCCTGGTCGCCGCCTGGGCGCACACCAACCTCGCCAGCGATGCCGACTGGCAGCATGACCGTCTGCTTGCCTGCGACGCAGCAGGATTTTTGTGTGAACAGGTTAGCCTCGCCCGCCCCTCGACCTGGGCGATGCAATATAAACGTTTGATAAGCTATTCGGTGCGCTTCTTTCAGAACCGGATCGTGTCGGACATCATGACGCGGGAGGGACCCGATGGCCTGCCCCCACGCCTTGCCAGCCTCTATGCCGACTGGCTCCCCCGCTTCCGCCCGCGCTCCGGTCTCACCGGCTGGTTCGACCGCAGAGCACTCGCCCGAATGCGCCGCGCGATTTAGCGGTCCCGGCCCGCCAGCCCCTTGTTCAGGAACAGCGCAAAGCCGGTGACGACCGCGCCCGACAACAGATAGGCACCCGATGCTGCCAAACCGAACTCGGTCGAGATCAGCAGCGCCACCAACGGCGCAAACCCAGCACCCACCAGCCAGGCCAGATCCGACGTCAGCGCCGATCCGGTATAGCGCGTCGCCGAACTGAAATTGGACGCCACCACGCCCGACGACTGGCCAAAGCTGAGGCCCAGCAGGATGAAGCCGATCACCATGAATGCCACTTCGCCAAGGTCGCCGCCATTGAGCAGCAACGGCGCGGCGACGGCGAAGAAGGCCGTGCCGATGGCCGAATAGCCGAGCAGGCGACGGCGACCGATCATGTCCGCGACGAAGCCCGACACGATGATCGCCAGCACGCCCACGAACGCGCCGATCACCTCGATCATCAGGAAGCGTTCCAACGGTTCGTCAGTGTAAAGCGCGATCCACGACAGCGGAAACACCGTAACCATATGGAACAGCGCAAAGCTGGCCAGCGGCGCGAACGCCCCGATGACGATGTTGCGTCCTTCGCTGCGCACGGTTTCGATCACCGGCGAAGGCTGCAACTCGCGCGCTTCGTAGAGCCGCGCAAATTCCTCCGTCACCACGATCCGCAACCGCGCGAACAACGCCACGACGTTGATCGCAAAGGCAACGAAGAAGGGATAGCGCCAGCCCCAGCTGAGGAAATCGGCGGTCGACAGGGTGGACAGGAAGAAAGCGAACAGCCCCGCCGCCACGATCAGCGCCAGTGGCGCGCCCAATTGCGGCATCATCGCATACCAGCCGCGCTTGGCCTGCGGCGCGTTGAGCGACAGCAGGGAAGCAAGCCCGTCCCATGTCCCGCCCAGCGCCACGCCCTGCCCCGCACGGAACAGCGCCAGCAGCACCGCCGACCAATGGCCGATCGTCTCGTAGCCCGGCAGGAAGGCGATGGCCGCCGTCGATCCGCCCAGCAGGAACAGTGCGATCGTCAGCTTTACGCCGCGCCCGAACTGCCGATCCACCGCCATGAAGATCAGCGACCCGATCGGCCGCGTCACAAACGCCAGCGCAAAGATGGCGAAGGACCAGAGCGTCCCTTGCAATGGCGAAAGGTAGGGAAAGACATGCGCCGGAAAGACGATGCACGATGCGATCGCATAGACGAAGAAGTCGAAAAAATTCCGACGTCCGGCCGATGATAACGCCGATGGCGATTTCGCCCGGCGCGATCTTCTTGCCGTCATGGGCGTGAAGGTTGCGCATGTCGCGTTCCGCCTGGGTGGAGTTGGTCTCCAGGTCAGGGCCGGGCGTGGTCGTCGCGGAGGTCATGGCGTGAAACGGGCCTTCATGCTGCAGGAACGATTGGTCGCCGTACAAGGCTGCGTGGCGAATCATTCAGGTGGTCAAATATACCCATGCCCCATTTCGCCATCGCACAGGGATAGGACAAAAGGTCCAATGTCACCCCGGAATTTTCCGGACTAGACGAGCCTCATGATCGCTCGCACGCCCGCCCCAAGCCGCGCAATTCTGCGCCGATTCGCTCCCCTCCTGCTGCTGCCGCTGGGCGCATGCGACTGGGTGGTCATGTCCCCGTCGGGCGATGTTGCGATGCAGCAACGCGACCTTATCCTGATATCGACCGCGCTTATGCTGCTGATCGTCCTGCCCGTCATGGGCACGATCGGCTGGTTCGCCTGGAAATATCGCGCCAAGGCGCAGGCGGAAGATTATGATCCCGACTGGGATCATTCCACCAGCCTGGAACTGCTGATCTGGTCGGCACCCCTGCTGATCATCATCGCGCTTGGCGCGGTGACCTGGACCAGCACCCATCTGCTTGACCCCTATCGCCCGATCGAACGCATCGATTCGGCGCGCAAGGTCGATCCGGCGGCCAAGCGCCTGCAGGTCGAAGTGGTGGCGATGGATTGGAAGTGGCTGTTCATCTACCCCGAACTAGGCATCGCGACGGTCAATGAACTGGCCGCGCCGGTCGATCAGCCGATAGAGTTCAAGATCACCTCCTCCACCATCATGAACAGCTTCTTCGTGCCCGCGCTTGCTGGCCAGATTTATGCGATGCCGGGCATGCAGACGACGCTCCACGCCGTCGCCAACAAGCCCGGCAAGTTCGACGGCTTCTCCGCCAACTATTCGGGTGCAGGCTTCTCCAACATGCGCTTCAAGTTCCACGCCATGGATCAGGGCGGGTTCGACCAGTGGGTCGCCCGCGTGAAGGCCAGCGGCGCGACGCTCGACCGCGCGACCTATGTCAAGCTGGAACAGCCGAGCGAGAAGGTGAAGCCCATGTATTTCGCAGGGATCGAACCCCGCCTGTTCCACGCCGCGCTCAACATGTGCGCGCAACCGGGCAAGCGTTGCATGGATGAGATCATGATGACCGACATGCACGGCGGCGCGGGCAAGGAATCGGCCCGCGACACCAAGGGCCTGCGCCATGACGGCACGATCGACGTCGGCGGCTATCACCCGGTCGAACCCGGCAAGAAGGGCGAGATCGCCCAGCCCGCCGGCATGACCCCGGCTGCCGAGCGCACCCCTGCAGAGCAAGGCAACCAAGCGCCTGGCCAGCAGGACCATGACGGGCACGGAGCGCATCATGGGAATTAAGGCCCTTGCTCCCCTCCCCTTCAGGGGAGGGGCCGGGGTGGGGGCCGATCGTCTTGGCATCGCACCTGCCGCACGC
>NZ_JEMV01000119.1 GCF_000588875.1 Sphingobium sp. Ant17 | reverse complement strand
GATAGCGCGACACCCCTCCGTCTGGCTACGCCAGCCACCTCCCCTTCCAGGGGAGCATCGGCAATGTTCGGCGCATGACCCGCAATGATTTCCTCCGGCTGATGGCAGGTGGCCTGGCCAGCGCCATGCTGGCCCGTCCGCTCGCGGCCGCCGGGGGCTATGATTTCTGGTTCACCCGCCTGCGCTATGATTCAGGCGACTGGGATGTCGATCAGCGGATGCCGTCCAACGTCATCACCTCGCTGATCGACTATACGACCTTGCGGGTCGATCCGAAGGAGCATGTCCTGGCCCTGTCGGACCCCAAGATGCTGACCGCGCCCTTCTGTTATCTCGCCGGCCACAAGCTGGTCGAGTTCTCGCCCGCCGAACGGCGCAATTTCGAACGCTATGTTCGCAATGGCGGCTTCGTAATGGTGGACGATTGCAATCACGACATTGACGGCCTGTTCGCCCGCTCGTTCGAAGCACAGATGGCCAAGATTTTTGGGCCCAAGGCGATGAAGACGCTGCCCAAGAACCATGGCCTCTATCGCAGCTTCTTCACCTTCGATGGCCCGCCCAATACCGGCCTCGAACTCAACGGCTGGGGCGATGACCTCGTCCATGATTATCTCAAGGGGATAGAGGTAAATGGGCGACTGGGCGTTCTCTACAGCAACAAGGATTATGGCTGCGAATGGGACTATCACTGGCGCAACAAACGCTTCCTGGCCGAAGATAACACCAAGTTCGCGGTCAATATCGTGATGTATGCGCTGTCGGTTTGATCCTCGTACCGCTCTTTGTCTTCGTCATTCCCGCGAAGGCGGCAACCCATCTCCCACCAGCGCGCCAAGAGATAGCGCCAGAGATGGATCCCCGCCTGCGCGGGGATGACGACCTTTAAGTTAGGATATACATGACCGACCTCACCGAAGCCGACATCCAGACGCGCCTTGCCGCGCTTACCCAATTGCGCGCGGCGATCGGTCAGGCGATCGTGGGCCAGGCCGATGTGGTCGAACAATTGCTGATCGGCCTGCTCGCCGGTGGCCATTGCCTGCTCGAAGGCGTACCGGGCCTCGGCAAGACGCTGCTCGTCCGCTCGCTCGGCGAAGCGTTGAAGCTCGACTTCCGCCGGGTCCAGTTCACCCCCGACCTGATGCCGAGCGACATATTGGGCACCGAATTGCTTGAGGAGGACCATGGCACCGGCCATCGCAGCTTCCGTTTCCAGCCCGGCCCGGTCTTCACCAACCTGCTGCTCGCCGACGAACTCAACCGCACCCCGCCCAAGACGCAGGCCGCACTGCTGGAGGCGATGCAGGAAAAGACGGTGAGCTATGCCGGCGTCACCCACCGCCTGCCCGCCCCCTTCTTCGTGCTGGCGACGCAGAACCCGCTGGAGCAGGCGGGCACCTACCCCCTGCCCGAAGCGCAGCTCGACCGCTTCCTGCTGCACATCCGCGTCGATTATCCCAGCGAAGCGGAGGAACGCGCGATCCTGGCGCAGACCACCGGGTCCAAGCCCGGCACCGTCCCCGCCGTGATGGCCGGGGAAGAAGTGCTGGCGTTGCAGAAACTGGTGCGCGACGTGCATTTCGGTGACGAGCTGCTCGACTGGGTGACGCGGATCATCCGCGCCAGCCGCCCCGGCGACGGCGCGCCCGATGACATCGCCCGCTACGTCAAATGGGGGGCTGGCCCCCGCGCGGGCCAGTCGCTGATCCTGGCCGCCAAGGCGCGCGCTTGTTGCAGGGTCGCCTAGCCGCCACCCGTGACGATATCGTCGCGCTGGCCGCGCCGGTGATGCGCCACCGCCTGCTGCTGTCCTTCGCGGCCGAGGCCGAGGGGCGCAGCGCCGATGATGTCATCGCCTCGCTGCTGCGCGCCGTGCCGCTCGCCTGATCGCGCACCATGGCCGACCTGATCCCCGCCGATGTTCGCCGCAGGCTGAAAGGCCTGCGCCTCGTCACGCGGCGCGCGGTCGGGCAGCATGGCATCGGCCTGCACCAAAGCCACAGCCGGGGCGCGGGTTTGGAATTCGCCCAATATCGCGCCTATGAACCGGGCGACGAACTGCGCCAGATCGACTGGAAACTCTATGCCCGGTCGGACAAATTCTTCGTGCGGGAAGCCGAGCGCGAAAGCCCGGTCGCGGTCTGGATCCTCATCGACGCCAGCGCGTCGATGGGCCAGGCCGATGCGGGCCGCCCCGACTATAGCCGCTTCGACGCCGCCAAGGCGATGGCCGCATCGATCGGCGAACTGGCGATGCAGCAAGGCGACCGGTTCGGCCTGATGGCCCTGGGCGACCGGGGCCTCACTTTGCTCCCCCCCGCCACGGGCCTGCGCCAGCGCGACCGGCTGTTGCTCGACCTGCTGGCGCTGCGCACCGCCACCGGCTTCCCGCCCGAAGAGCAGCTTGCCCCGGTGTGGGAGCGGATCGGCGCGCATGATCTGGTCATCCTGCTGAGCGACTGTTTCGATGAGGGCGCGGTCGCGCTGGTCGAGAAGCTGGCCGCCGCCGGGCGTGAAACGCTGGTGGTCGAGATGCTGACGCTCGCCGAGCGCGATTTTCCCTTCAGCGGCGGTTATCGTTTTCGCGATCCCGAAACCGGCGAAGAACTGCTCGCCGATGGCGCCGCCTTGCGCGCCGAGTTTCTGGCCCGCTTCGGCGAAGCGCGCGCCGCGCTGCATGCCCGGCTGGACGCGGCGGGCGTGACCCATGTCGCGCATATGCTGGACGAGCCGGTCGACCTGCCGCTGCGCCGCCTGTTCGCGGCGGTCTGACCATGGGTGTCGGCCTGCTCTTTCCCGCCGCGCTGGCGGCGTTGCTGGCCCTGCTGGTGCCGCTCGCCATACATATTGCGCGCAAGAGCGAGCAATTGCCGACCGACTTCGCCGCGCTGCGCTGGTTGCGATCAAAGCCGCGCCCCCGTTCACGCCTGCGCTTCGACGAATGGCCGCTGTTGCTGCTCCGGCTCCTGCTGCTGGCGCTGGTCGCGCTGTGGCTGGCGCAGCCTGTCCTGTCGGGCGCGGGGGACGATACGCCCTATGTCGCGGTCGTCCCCGGCGCGCAGGTCGATCGCGCGCAGTTTACGGATGCGCGGGTCCATTGGCTCGCCCCCGGCTTTCCGCCGATCGAAGATGCCACGCCCACCGGCCCCCTGCCCGTCGCCAGCCTGATCCGCCAGCTCGACGCCGATTTGCCCGCCGGAACCCCGCTCACCATCCTCACGCCGCAGGTCATCGACGGCGCGGATGCCGCCCGCCTGCACCTGTCGCACAAGGTCGACTGGCGCATCGTGCCGGGCACCATGCCCGCGCCCACCACGGCAGCCGCCCCCGCCCCAACCGTCGCGATCCGCTTCGATGCCGCACATCGCCCCGCCCTACGCTATCTGCGCGCCGCCGCGATGAGCTGGCAACCGACCGGGCGCACCATCGACAGCGCCTCGATCGACAGCCCCTTGCCCGACCGGCAGCATGTGTTGATCTGGCTCGCAGGCGGCACCCTGCCCGACAGCGTCACGGACTGGATCACGCAGGGGGGCACGGCCTGATCGCCAGCGATGCCACCGCCCCGAAAGGCACCCCGACGCCGCACTGGCGCGATGCGCTGGGTGTGCCCTTGGTCGAGGGCGCACCGCTGGGCGCGGGCCGATGGCTCCGCTTCACCCGACCGCTACGCCCCGCCGACATGCCGGTCCTTTTGGACGGCGATTTCCCCGCGCAATTGCGTCCCCTGCTCGCCCCCTCCCTCTCGCCGCCCACGCGCGTCGCCGCCGCCGACTATGCGCCGCTCCCCGGTGGACGCACCTATGACCAGCAGCCCGAACCGCTCCGCCCCTGGCTGGCGTTGCTCATCGCCCTGCTGCTGATCGCCGAACGCTGGCTCGCCACCCGCCGCAGCCGGGGCGTATCGCCATGAGCGCCACCGCCCTCACCCACCAATGGACGGCGCCCGCACGCACACGCGCGTTTCTGAACGCCATCGCCATCGGCATCCCGCTGGCGATCAGTGCTGGTGCCGTGGCCTGGCGGCTGGCGGGGATCGGCGCGGCGATCGCCACCATCGCGATCGGCCTGACCCTATCGTTGCTCATCGTGCTGCGGATGGCGGCCCGGTTCGATCAAGACTGGCTGATCCGCACACTCGATGCCCGCCGCCCCGACATGGAAGACAGCGCTGCGCTGCTCTTCGCCGACGATGCCACCCTCGGCCCGCTCCAACGGCTGCAACAGGCGCGCCTGACCGCCCGGATCGACGCCGACACGCCCGACCGCCTGGCCCCCGACTGGCATCGGCGCAGCATCGCCCTGACCGCCATCGTCGCCCTGATCATCATCGCCCTCGCGCTGCTCTGGCCCCGTCCCGGCCAAGGCCCACCCACGCTCGCCCCCGCCAGCGAAGGCGTCGCGGCAGCGCCGGGCATCCCGCGCCTCGTCGCGCAAAATCTCCGCATCCTCCCGCCCGCTTATACCGGCCTGCCCGTCCGCGACTCCCAATCGCTCGACGCCCGCGTGCCGCACGGGTCGCGACTCGAATGGACCTTGCGCTTCGATCCGCAAGCCCGCGTCCCACGCCTGCTGATGCTGGGCGGCCAGCCGCTCGCGCTGCGACGCGATGGCGCGGACTGGATCGCCAGCCGCACGGCCGACGCCGCCTTCCTCTACCGCGTCGATCCCGCCGCCGGACGCGGCCCCACCCCGCCGCTCCACCGGATCGACACGATCCCCGACGCCCCGCCACAGGTGAAGGCAATCCGCCCCAAGGCCAATCTGACGATGATATCGCCGGACCAACGCAACTGGTCCCCTACTTTTACCGCGACCGACGATTATGGCGTGGCCGCCAGCGCCCGGCTCCGCATCACGCTGGCGATCGGCGAGGGCGAAAATGTGACCTTCACCGAGCGCGAAATTGCCGTCAGCGGCAGCGGCCCCGCGCGCAACCGCCGCTTCGCCCCCCGCCTCGATTTCGGAGCGCTGGGCTTTGGCCCCGGCAGCGACATGGTCGTGCAACTCGTCGTGCGCGACAATCGCAGCCCCGCCCCGCAGGAAGCGCGCAGCCCCAGCCTCATCCTGCGCTGGCCATCGGCGCAGCAACCCGACGGCAGCGGGCTGGAGGGCATGGTCAACACCGTCCTGCCCGCCTATTTCCGCAGCCAGCGGCAGATCATCATCGACGCCGAAGCACTGCTCAAACAAAAGTCCCGCCTCAGCGCCGACCGCTATCTCGCCCGTTCGGCCAGCATCGGCACCGACCAGCAGATTTTGCGCGGCCGCTACAGCCAGTTTCTGGGCGGCGAGGAATCGGCCCAGCCCCAACTCCCCACCGCCGACGCGGAAACCCATCATGACGGCGACGGCCATGACCATGGCCCCCCGCGCCAGCCCGCGCCGGGCTTTGGCGTCGCCGAAGATGTGCTGGCCGATTACGGCCATCCGCACGACGACAGCCCAGCCTCCAGCCTCGACCCCGAAACCCGCGCCATCCTCAAAAAACGCCGTCGATGAAATGTGGCAATCCGAAGTGCATTTGCGCCAGGGGCATCCTGACCTCGCCCTCCCCTTCGCCTATCGCGCGCTGCGCTTCATCAAGGAGGTGCAGCAGGCGACCCGCATCTTCCTGTCGCGCGTCGGGCCGGATCTGCCGCCGATCGACCCCAGCCGCCGCATGACCGGCAAGCGCGAAGGCACGGCCAGCCGCAC
>NZ_JEMV01000118.1 GCF_000588875.1 Sphingobium sp. Ant17 | reverse complement strand
GGCTCCTGAACCTCAAACCGCAAAGTGGGGAATTTTACTTGTCCGTTCCGGGGAAAATTACTGTGCCGTTGACAATGGTGGCGAAATGCACGGTGGAACGATTGATGCGGGCCATGGGGCTGGCGGGCGTCCGGCGTGGAAAGAAGACGGTCACCACCGTCAGCAACCCGAATACGCCGTGTCCGCTGGACAAGGTCAATCGGGCATTTCGCGTCAGCCGGCCCAACGCCCTGTGGGTCGTCGATTTTACCTACGTGCACACCTGGACGGGCTTCGTCTATGTTGCCTTCGTGATTGACGCTTTTGCCCGGCGGATCGTCGGATGGAAGGTCAGCACGTCAGCCACTGCCAACTTCGTTCTGGATGCCCTGGAGCAGGCGATCCATGCCCGTAGGCCCGGTCCCGATGATGGACTGATCCACCATAGCGACAGGGGAGTTCAATATCTTGCCATGAACTATACCCAGCGCTTGGCCGAAGCGAAGCTCGTTCCCTCGGTCGGTAGCGTCGGTGATTCCTACGATAACGCCTTAGCCGAGACGATCAACGGCCTTTACAAGGCGAGGTAATTTGGCGGCAGCGGTCATGGCCAAGCGTTTCGGCCGTGGAAATGGCAACGCTGCGCTGGGTCGATTGGTACAACAATCACCGGCTCTTCGGCCCTATCGGGCACATCCCGCCCGCTGAGGCCGAAGACAATTACTATGCAGCCCTCGAGAACCTCGATATGGCTGCATAGCCCAATGAAAACTGCCTCCTGAAAACCCGGGGCGCTTCAGATCCCGCTGATCGGCAATGCAAGCTGCAGGTCGCCCGCAGATTGCCATCTCGCGCTCAGCTTGCGCGAGTAGCAATACCCCGCCGTCCGAGGTCAGCCGACCACCGTCAAAGGCGGCTGTGACTTTCTTGCGCCCAACCGCTGGAAACGAAAAAACGGGCGCGCTATCCTTACATCTGGCGGGTGTGGCCTGTGGCATTTTCTGCCTCGCTGCAGGTTGGTCTAGACACCCAATTTCCTACAGCAAAGCAATGCCTTACGCCACTCCCGCCAACCCCTCGGACACAGCGCCATGAATAATCCGGGCTAAAGGCATAACTGGCATCATTTAACGCCGTATGGAGAGCGTCCACACCAACAGTGGTGCTGTCGTCAGGACGGCGGTGATCGTGACCTCGCTGGATCGGCTGTTGAGGCCTTGGCCAACATCGTTGCACACATAGAGGCCCTCGCCCCGAAAACCATCATGAGGCTCTGACCTCGAAAAGGACCTTGACCCTGACGTCCGCACTACTCAGGTTGACAGCTACCCGCAATTAAAGGGCCGATCCACAGTTCTTATCCGATCCCTCCGCCTGCAACGAATAGAGTTTGCCCGGTGATATAGGACGCTTCCTCAGAGGCGAAAAAGCAAATTGCTGCGGCGAGTTCCTCGGGTTCGCCGAACCGGGCCATTGGGGTGTCGCGCACGGTCTGCTCCATGACCTTTACAAACCCTGATTTCACAGCATCGGTCATCGGAGCAGGATCGCGTGGCGTTACCCGCGTCACATTGACACCGCCCGGCGCAACGCAGTTGATGCGAACTCCGCTCGTTTCCAGTTCCAGCGATAAAGCGGCAGTCAATGCAGCGACCCCGCCCTTGGCCGCAGCATACGGCACCCGGTTTACGCCGCGCGTGGCGACAGAACCGATGTTGACAATGGAACCGCGCCCGGCTGACAACATAAAGGGTAAAACGGCGTGGCAGGACCAAAGAGTCGGCCACAATGACCGGTTTATTTCAGCTATAATCTCGTCGGAGGTATAGTCCCAGTAGGGTTTGGCCCAAATAGTACCGCCAACGTTATGAACCGCCACATCGATTCTTCCGAAGCGATCGGCAACCAGCCGGTACAGTTGGACGGCCCCCTCGCAAGTCTCTAGGTCGAAGTTGGCGGCGTGGACATTCGCGCCACTGATCTGCAGCCGTTCGACCGCAGCCCGCGTAGCTTCAACGGCCCGGTCGGCGACGATTACGATCGCCCCCTCTTCCGCCATGCGTTTGGCTGTGGCCAGCCCGATCCCCTGCGCTCCTCCCGTCACGACTGCGACTTGTTTATCGAACCGTCTTGTCGAAGTCATAATTAGGGCGTCCATCCTTAGCGAGCTCACGCAACGAACCGAAAAGCCGTATCGCGTTGCCCTTGTTTATCTTCTCGCCTTGCGTCATGCAAGGCAAAGCATTACACAATGAATAACGTCCAGCCGCTCGGCTGCATCATCGGACCAAATGTTGGGAGCCACGAAGATGACCCATAGACTTATGACCCCTAGTGATGTGACAGGTGCGTGGGCGATTATTCCCACTCCGGCGAAGGATAATGCGTCGGATTGGAGAGCGACGAATACCGTAGATCTCGATGAAACTGCTCGCGTTGTAAATGGCCTGATAGAGGCGGGTATAAACGGGATACTCAGCATGGGGACGCTTGGCGAAGCGGCGACTATGACTCAAGGGGAAAAGCTCGATTTCATAAAGGCGCTGGTTGATGCCGCAGCCAGTCGAGTGCCAATATTTGTCAGCACAACCTGTCTCAACACCCGCAACACCGTAACGTTGACCCGGCAAGCACTAGAGCTCGGTGCGGATGGTGCAATGCTTGGAGTTCCTGTGTGTTGCACGCCAAGCCTTGAGGTTGCAGTCCAGTTCTACAAGGATGTCGCTGAAGCCGTACCAGAGATGAACATAGCGATCTATGCCAATCCCGAAGCCTTCAAATTCGAATTTTCGCGCTCGTTCTGGGGTCGAGTGGCTGATATTCCTCAGGTCGTAACAGCGAAATATATCGGTGTCGGCAATCTACTGGCAGACCTTGCAACGATCCGCGGCCGCATCAAGCTATTGCCGATCGACTTCGACTACTATGCTGCAGCCCGCATGAACGATTCGATCGACGCATTCTGGTCGAGTGGTGCTGTATGTTGCCCGTTGATGACTACTACCTTGCGCGATGTTGTGTTGAACGCGCGCGCGACCGGTAACTGGAAGGAGGCACGTGCCTTTCAGGCGCTGCTCGGTCCTACCGCAGCGCCGCTGTTCCCTAATGGGAGTTTCAAGGACTTCGCAACGTACAACATCGCGGATGAATGCAGGTGGGTGGATGAAAGCTGGTCCGGCGCGCCCGCCCTATCATCTATGCCCCGAACCATTCCTCGAAGGTGGCCGTAAATCGGGCATTATGTTGGCGGATCTCGGCAGAGCGCTCGAAGCCGAGAAATAAGATAAGCGTGATAACTGGGAGAGAGCAATGACCGGAATTAAGCTATCCTGGCCAAAAAACTACAATGAAGTTCCAAAAGAGGCTTTCGTCCGAGAGGACATATACGCGGAAGAGGTCAAGCGTATCTTCCACGGTACTGAATGGCATCCGATCGCTCATGAAAGTGAATTGCCTAACGCGGGTGATTTCAAGACATACCGATTGTCCGGTGTGCCACTGCTTATCGGGCGCGACGTCGAGGGCGTGGTGCGGGTGTTTTATAACGCGTGCTCGCACCGCGGCAATCAACTCGAAACGGCGGTCATGGGCAACAAGACCGAATTTGAATGCCCCTATCACCGTTGGCTGTTCGATTCGAAAGGCAATCTGGCCGGCTGTCCGAACCCTCGGGAATTTCTTCCCGGCTTCAACAAAGCAGACTATCCGCTTGCCCAGCCGCGGTTTGACAGTTTTTTGGGCTTGTTTTCGTCACGCTCTCACCAGAAACCGAGTCACTATTGGCATATCTTGGAGATTCGCAGAATACGTTGCGCGAACTGCTAGCAGGCGATGGGCGTCTCAAACTGCTCGGCTACCAAAAAGTTCGCTATGATACGAACTGGAAGTCGTACACCGACAATGATGGCTATCATGCCCCATTGCTACATCAGGCGTTCAAGATGCTTAACTGGCAAGGTGGCAACGGTCGCCAGTTTACAGCAACAAAACGCGGCCACATTTGTTTCGAATCTGCGCTTTCTGTGGCACACGGGCCCACCGTGCTCAAAGACAAATCGCTGATCGAATTCAAAGGGCAGGATCCTGCGGTCGGCTCACGGATCGTTTCTCTCTTTCCCACCTTTGTTTCGACGAAGCATCTGGATGTCATCAATTTGCGCTTTGCGACACCAATCGATGCTGAGACGGTCGAGGTCCACTACGTCTATTTCGCACATCAGGATGACGACGAGGACATGGTTCGGCACAGACTGCGGCAAAGTTCAAACCTGCTGGGGCCATGCGGCCTGATCAGCATGGAAGATGCCTCGATTTTCCATCGCATCCATATCGGAAATCACACGCCCGGCTCTGCCATCTTCCAAAAGGGAGTGCATGACCCTTTGAAGCTAGAATCGGAGTTCCTTCAAAACGACGAGAGCGGCAATCTGCCGCGCTGGGAATATTATCGGTCGGTCATGGGTTTTGAGAGGGCGGCGGCATGATAGAGACAGATATGTCGCTTGAAGCGGCGCTCAATGCCGTGCTGCTAGCGGATGCCCACGCGCTTGATAGCAAAGATATGCAGAGATGGCTAGATAATTACGCGGACGAGGAAAACGCGTCGTATTTCTGCCGTTCGGCGGAAAATTCAGAGCACGGACTTGCCCTTGGCTTTATGTACGACGACTGCCGGGCGAGGCTCGAGGATCGCGTCACTTTCGTAAATGACATTTGGGTCGGCACATTCCAGGACTATCGTACACGTCATTTCGTTCAATTGACCAGCTATCATCGAACCGATGCAGCCACTTTGGAAATGCGGTCTAACTTTTCCGTGTTCATGACGCCTAAAGACAGTGGCATCACCCAGGTGCTTGCCGCAGGCCAATATCTTGACAGCGTGCGGCAACAAAAGAATGGCGGGCTGAAGCTATTGTCGCGGCGGGCTGAGCTCGATACCTCTGTGCTTCCACGTATTTGGTCTATCCGATATAGAACACTGGTAATAAAAAGGGGCCTTCATTGGCGGTAGCACCGGATTAAAAAGGGCCACTTCTGCTAGACCTTGCTTTGTGCGGAGGCGGAGGGTGAAGAGAGTGGAGCTTTATCAGAAGGTTCGCCATGCCGTGCTTATTGACGGCATGAGCCGCCCGGGCCGCAGCGGCGTATTTTGGGTAGTTAATTCGACAACAACGGTCGACAAGATGCTGGTTTTCCCGGAGCCCCCGCAGCACGGGCGATGCGGAGTTACATACAGCCGGAAGCTGGCGGGGTTCACCGAGATCATTGATCAGATATTGATCGATGATCGTACAGTGCATTCCAAGCAGCGGCATACGGGAGGACGGATATTCGAGCGGCTGCGCGATGAGCATGGTTCACCGGGGGCATCACGATTGTGCGAGAGTATGTAGCGTGCGCGAAGT
>NZ_JEMV01000117.1 GCF_000588875.1 Sphingobium sp. Ant17 | reverse complement strand
TTGGTCGCGACCACGGTGATCGAGGTCGGCGTCGACGTGCCTAATAGCAGCTTGATCATCATTGAGGGGGCGGATCGGTTCGGATTGGCGCAGTTGCACCAGTTGCGCGGGCGGGTGGGGCGCGGCGACAAGCCGTCGGTCCGCCTGCTGATCCGGGGCAATGCGCTGGGCGAGACGTCGCGCGCGCGGCTGGCGCTGATGCGCGAGACGAATGACGGATTTCTGATCGCCGAGGAGGATTTGCGGCTGCGCGGCGCGGGCGAAGTGCTGGGCACGCGGCAATCGGGCGAGGCAGCGCTGAAGCTGGCGACGCCCGAACATATGGCCGCGCTGATCGACCCGGCGCGCGATGACGCAAGGCTGCTGATCGATCGCGACGGCGGGCTCGATAGTGCGCGCGGGGCAGGCGGCGCGGGGTGTGCTTGTACCTGTTTCGAGCGGGGATGCGGCTGTGGGGGKTTGCTCAGGGGGGGGGGGTGACGGGGCGGCGATTTAATATTGTGCCCCTCTCCCGCCTTTGCGGGAGAGGCTATGAAGACTTGGCAGCTTGCTGCCCTAGTCGTAGTCGGTGAGGGCTTTTTTGCGAGGGTTTGCCAGACAGTAAGACAGACCCTCACCAAACCCTCTCCCGCGAACTCGAAGCCGCCTTTGTTGTAACAAGGGTAGCAGGACCGGAAGTCTCCCGAGCAAAATCTAGAATGCCCACTAAGGCACCGTGTAGCGTGGCATGTATTTCCCCGCGCTTTTCGCCAGGATGCAAGACGATCCGGTGGATGAGCGACCGAATGGCCTGCGAGGCATCAAGCCGTGTTTCGGGGTCTTCGAGCGCCTGTGTAAACCGCGTCATTTCCCGCTTGTAGATTTCGGCGATGCCAGGATGCACATCGGCAATGGGTTGCGGTAGCTGAGCAATGCGGGCGGCCATGTTGCCCTTCTCTCGTTCAAGCTCTGCCATGCGAGCTTTCATGGCAGGCTGATACAGTCCGTCCTCAATGGCGCTCATGATCCCGGCAATGGCCCGATCGATCTTCTCCAGCGCACGACGATCGCCTTCAGCCTGCGCGCGCTGTTCCCGATTCTCGCGATTGATATGCTCGGCATAGGCGGCAACGGCGGACTGCACCTTGTCGGGCGACACAAGCCGTTCGGTAAGGCCCGCAAGTGCCCGCTGGTCCAGCACTTCCCGGCGAATGGTCCGGTTGTTGGCGCAGATTTGACGGCGATGATGGTTCAAGC
The DNA here is from genome assembly GCF_000588875.1 of Sphingobium sp. Ant17. GTDB lineage: Bacteria > Pseudomonadota > Alphaproteobacteria > Sphingomonadales > Sphingomonadaceae > Sphingobium. The sequence continues at coordinate 4,241 of NZ_JEMV01000117.1, read as the reverse complement.
AGCCATAGCGCCCATTGACCGCCACGCCGACCTTGCCGCCGCAAAGGCCGCATTCGATAAGTCCCGAGAGCAGATGGACCGGGCGTCTGCCAAGATGCATCCGGCTGGCTTGCGTGGCTTGGGTATATTTGTCGGTAAGTGCATCCTGTCGCTGCTTCACAGCCCGCCATAGATCGTCGCTTACAATCCGCAGATGCGGAACCTCTACCCGAACCCATTCGGCTTGGGGATTGGTGCGGGCTACCCTCTGACCCGTCAGCGGATTCTTGAGATAGTGTTTGTGGTTCCAGACCCGCTTTCCGACATAGAGTTCATTGTTGAGAATACCCACGCCCTGGCAACGCTTGCCGGTCACGGTAGTGTTGCTCCATGGCCGTCCGGAAGTACCAGCGATCCCTTGGGCGTTGAGGTCGCGAGCAATGGCGCGGGGACTCTTGCCCGCAGCGAACTCGCGAAAGATGCGCTCGACCACTGGCGCTTCGCTCGGCTCGATCCGGCATTCGCCGCGCACCAGTTCACCTTCGCTGGAAAGCCGCCTCACCGTGCGATAACCATAGCCTACCGGTCCTGCCGAAAAGCCTTTCTCCACGCGGCCGCGCTGGCCGCGATGGGTCTTCTTGGCGAGGTCCTTGAGGAACAGCGCATTCATCGTGCCCTTGAGACCGACATGCAGTTCGGAAATTTCGCCTTCTGACAGCGTCACCAGCGGCACGCGGGCGAACTGGAGTTGCTTGTAGAGCGTGGCAACGTCCGCCTGGTCACGCGAGACCCGATCCAGGGCTTCGGCCAGCACCATGTCGAACAGACCTGCCCGTGCGTCTTGCACCAATGACTGGATGCCAGGCCGCAGGATCATGCTGGCCCCCGAGATCGCAGCATCCGAATATGTCTGAACAACATGCCAGCCTTCGCTGGCCGCCCGCTCGCGGCAGATGCGAAGCTGATCTTCGATCGACGCGGCGCTCTGCTGGTCGGAGGAATAACGGGCGTAGAGGGCAACGCGGGTCATGAGTATCTCCCCGATAGGCTAGATTTGCAGCAGCACCTTGAGTTTGGCACGAACATCGGCGAGCACTTCGGCCGATACTTTCCCCTTGGCGCTGGCCTTGCGGGCACGCCAGTCGAGACTCTTGATCTGATCCGCCAGGATAGCGCTTGGCGGATCGTGGCTGACGACAACCTCAAAGGCATAGCCCTTGATCCGCGTTGTCATCGGGCAACATAGCATCATGCCACGCTGACCGTTATAGCGCGCGGGCGATAGGACGAGGGCGGGACGGTGACCAGCCTGTTCATGTCCCGCTTGCGGATCGAAATGGAGCCATATGATGTCTCCGCTATCGGGCACCCAGGCAGGCATCACCAGACTTCCTTGCCGATCGGAGCGCCGAAATCGACATCATCGGGAAAGGTGTCGGGCGTCATTGCCGATAGCAATTCATCGAGATCGTAGACGGGCGCTCGGATCGGCTCGATCACCACGCGGCCACCTTCTTCCCGTACATCCACCGCCTGATCGACGTGCAAAGCAGCAGCAGCCATCACCGATGCGGGTATCCGCACCGAGGCGCTGTTGCCCCATTTCTTGACCTGCACACGCATCGCGCGCCTCCTTTTAGTGGTATTTGCTCTACACTATCAGAGCACCGAACAGTGTCAACAAAAGTCGATACTCAACTAGAGCATATGTGCCACCCACATTGCCATCGCGCTTACTCTCCTTCAGTCACCCAGGGCGGATTGTCATTGGCCGCTGTACGGGCGCGAATATGCTGGCGGGCGATGTGCCGACCCATAGCCTCTGCGATGCAGGTCAGCGCCGCTTCTACATCCATGTCAGGCGGTCCGGTGACAACGCCATTGTCGTTCGCGGCAACGAGGCGATGGTCTGGGGCTTCATCGTCATCCTTTCTCATGGCCGCCCTCCCTGCGCGAAGGCAAGTTGTCATTGTCGGCCCTGTAGGACACGGGATCGGCGATCCACAGATTGACGGACGACTCCCGCCATCCAGCGCCATGGACGCTGATTTTGATTTGCGCGGGAAATGTACCGTCAGCGATTTTGCGATAGAGGGTGGAACGAGAGAGGCCCGTGCGGGCCAGAACGGTTTTCAGGCGAATGATGCGATCACTATTGGTCATCGGGACAGTCTCTTCACAGCATGTTACGCGCCCCCGATGACGAGCATTCAATGCCTTGCCGTCCCGGACAAGAGACCTGTCGGGGTCAACACGGTCATGCTCTCAAATGTCGGTGGACGCTGGCGGCAGCAGGCGTGCGTGAGCGGATAATGGCGAATATTGGCGTGAGACGCGTCGCGGATCGCGATCAGTGAAGTTTTTGTCTCACCTTGTGCCAAATTTCATTCGCGCAACCGCGCGGCAGCCCGTTGCGGGCGGCATGCGCGGTGATCAGGTCGAGTCGTTCATTGGACATTCCTTTTGTGGGGACGCCCGCCATGCGTGATGAAACAACCGAAATGGTCGGTCGCTTGCAGCCTGTTGTCAACGCTTTTGATGATGCATCAGCCCTTGGCTTTGGCCCTTCGCTTATCGCAAGCGACAGCACGCTGACCTGCTTACCGAGCATGCGCGCCCTGCACCGTCCATCAACCCGCCGCCCTTGCCGAAACGCCGCAGCCGCCCGCCCGCAAAGGAAAAGCCCGATCTCCATCACCGCTGATCACCGGCACAAATCGTCCCGCCAAACTAAGGAATTTTGGATGCTCGCTTTTGCGGAATCTTCGGTGCTCGTTGACACCGCCAATTCGGCCCCATTTGGCATATCCCGTCCGCCGAAGCCGAAGCCAACTACTATGCGGCCATTGAGAACTTCAGTATGGTCGCAAGACTGAATTGAAAATGCATCAGGGAAAGCCGGGGCGGTTCAGGGCTTGTCTTCGTCAACTCTGAGTGAGGATACGATAGATGCAAGGAGCACATGCGACTCCCACATCTGTGCGTTGGAGCCATCTGTCGCCTCAGCCCGATCACGCTGTACACTGACTGCCCGTTCCACAATGTCGATTGCTTCATAGGTCAGGAGCGTTCCATTTTCACAAAGTCCGTGGATCAGGCTTTCAATAAGTAGCAAGGCTGCAGGACCATGTGCATCCGGTGATGATAGGGAACCGCCCGGCTTTGCTGGATAATTGTCGTTGTGGGGCATTATAAAACCTCAGGTACAGGCGAAAGCATATCTGCGCTTTCAGCCGCCGACGCCTGGTGAAGCCTGCCAACGATACCGAGCTGATACAGGGCGGTGGCAATAAGAACAACAACATACAATAATATTGAACAACAACATTCATCAATATCAAATTAGACCTAGCGGGGGTAGGACAGCCCATGGCTAACCCTTTTGTAAAAAAATTGGGCGGGTTGGCTGAACTTACAGCCAGCGATGTCCGAATAATCGAGAACGCTACCTCGCACCCTCGCCGCTATTCGCCCCGGCAGGACTTAATTCGTGAGGGCGATGAGCCGGGGCCGATGTTTGTGGTTCTGGACGGTTGGGTCTGCCGTTATAAAATCCTGCCGAGCGGTACGCGCCAGATAATGGCGTTTCTGATGCCGGGCGACGCCTGCGACTTGCATATCAAGCTGCTTGCGGAAATGGATCACGGTATTCAGGCAATCACGGGCCCGCGACGGTCGCAACGGTCTCTAAAAACAGACATGGAGACTATGATGCGTGATCATCCAAACATAGCGAAAGCGATGTATTCTGCGCAACTAGTGGACGAAAGTGTCATGCGCGCCTGGATCGTCAGTATGGGTCGACGCAGTTCGACTGAGCGCGTGGCACATCTCATCTGCGAACTTTACCTTCGGGCACGGAATATCGGTTTGACTGGGGATGAAGAATTTTCCCTGCCCCTTTCCCAACTCGTTCTCGCCGATGCCCTTGGCATGACTGCAGTTCACATCAATCGTGTGCTGAAGGATCTACGGCTGGCAGGCGCAATGGCGCTGAAGCGCGGTAGCGTTACTATTCTCGATCCGGTAAAACTGGTTCAGATCGCTGGTTTCGACGACAATTATCTGCATCGCCGGTTGCGCATGACCGGCTGAGCTAAAGCTGGGCTGCTCTCCCGCAATTTGAACGTGGCATTTAACCTCAGGCATATCGACCCCTTCGTTGCCATTCAGCCGACGGGTTTCGATCCTCAATTGCCGACAGCGGCATTTCCTTGGCTCATCGCGACTGTCCGCTAAGGCTTAAGACCGCTGGACGAGGC
>NZ_JEMV01000116.1 GCF_000588875.1 Sphingobium sp. Ant17 | reverse complement strand
CGCCATGTGATTGGCGTCAGGCGGGGTTGTCCCCGCATCACCACAATGTCCTCAAAAACACGCCTTATCGCAGCCAAGATCTTCGGCATGATATTCATGCTATGACGATCATTCGACACGCGATCTTTCCTGAAGACACAGCGGCGGTGCTGAGCATTTGGCGTGAGTTTATCGCCAATTCCCCGGTGAATCTCGATTATCAAAACAACGATGCCGAATTCGCCAACCTGCCGGGGAAGTATGCGCCACCGAACGGATGCGTTCTGCTCGCGGATCGGGAAGGCGAATTTGAGGGCTGCGTTGCGATGCGCCAAGTCATACCATCGGTCCGTGATGCTGACTCACGTGGGGGATTCGCAAAGCGGCGAAACTATGAATCTATGTCTTCGGGTTGGAGGGCATTGTCATGGGTGCAGCGATTGGATTGCGAGACGACTTTGATGCAGCGGGCTTGAGGCGACTGGCGCGGACGACAAAGAGCGCGAACCAGGGACGCCGACTGCTAGCTTTGGCGGAAATCTATGATGGCGCGAACCGCAGCGATGCCGCGCGCATCGGCGGAGTAACCCTGCAGATCGTGCGGGATTGGGTGGTGCGGTTCAACGCCCGAGGTCCAGCGGGTCTCCTTGACGGCAAGGCCCCAGGCAAGCCGCCCTTGCTGAATGATACCCAGCGCCAAGCGCTCGCGGAGGTCGTTGAAAGTGGACCGATACCAGCGATCCATGGAGTTGTGCGTTGGCGGCTGATCGACCTGGCGCGGTGGCTTCATGACGAATTTGGGGTGTCTCTGACGGAAAACGACCGTAGGGCGAGAGTTGAAAAAGCTGGGCTATGTGAAATTGACGGCACGCCCACGTCACCATGCCCAGAACGAATATGCGATGGAGGACTTCAAAAGGGGGCTTTGCAGCCGAGCTGGCAAAGATCAAAGCCGCTCTCCCGCGCGACACGCCCATAGAGGTATGGTTCCAGGACGAGGCCCGTATCGGCCAGAAAAACAAGATCACCCGCCGCTGGGCCAGGCGCGGCACCCGGCCTTCAGCGCCCAAGGATCAGAGGACCAAATCAGCCTACATCTTCGGCGCTATCTGCCTGAGCTTGGTAAGCGCTGGCTTGGTCCTGCCCTTCTGTAATACCCAGACCATGTCGCTGCACCTGGCGGAGATATCGCTCGCTATCGAACCAGGTGCCCACGGCGTGCTGCTGATGGATCAGGCCGGATGGCACATGACCGGGAAGCTGGAAGTACCCGATAATATCAGCATCGTTCCGCTGCCGCCAAAATGTCCTGAACTCAACCCGGTCGAAAATATCTGGCAGTTCATGCGCGATAACTGGCTATCCAACCGCATCTTCACGTCCCACGACAACATCGTCGACCTTTGCTGCGAAGCCTGGAACAGGCTGATCGATCAGCCCTGGCGCATCATGACAATTGGACGCCGCAAATGGGCACGTGGGTCGTGATCAATGCAGGTTGGTATAATATCCCCAATTCCGGCGCCTCGGTCCATTTTTGATCGACCGACAGGAATTTCATCGGTGGTGCCTTGGGATGCTCCTGCCCTGGTGGCACGCGGGTCAGGACGCGGACCTCCATCAGGCAATGATCGACATCATGCCACGGCCGCCAGCGATAGACGATATTGGGCTGGAACCCCGCCCAGGGGCTGAAATTGGGAAAGACATTATAGAGCAGCGCGTCCATCATCTCCGCGTCGGACGCGAAGCTGACATCATGGCCGAACATGGCGGTGGTGGTATCGCGCAGCGATGCCCCCAATGCCGCGCGCGCCGTGACGCCCTCTGGCACCTTGACATTATAGCCGCCCGCCGCCGCTTCCTTGTCTTCATAATTGTCGGACGACCGACCATTATATTTGACGAACTCATCGACGATCCATTGTTCCGCCTTGTCGGTCGGATCGACATGGGGCGACATGGTGCCGAACGGCGTCACCGTCAGGTTCACATAATCGCCATAGATATTATACATCGAATTGGCGTCGCCAGTGAACGGCAGCAATTGCGGATGGGTGACGACGGTGTGCCAGCTTTCCATGAAAGCCTCCATCACCACCTTCCAGTTGGCGGGCACCACCTTGCCCACCCACATCGCCGTCGCGCATTCCTCCTGCCGCCAGCGCTTGAAATGCTCCGGCATGGGCGCGAGAAACTCTTCGAGCGTAGGCCCGTCTGCCGCCTCGCGAAGGAAGATATAGCCCGCCCAGCGCCCGACGCTGATTTCGGGCAGGGACATCTCCTCGTCTTTCAGGTGCGAGAAGTCCCAGCGGCACGGAATCTGCTTGATCGACCCGTCATTATTCCAGGTAAAGCCATGGAACGGGCATTGCAGTTCGGCCGACCAGCCATCGCTGGTCTTGAGCTTGCGCCCCCGATGCAGGCAGACATTGGCGAAGGCCCGAACCGAGCCATCTTCCTGCCGGATCAGCAGGAAGGATTTGCCGACATTCTCATAGACGACATGGTCGCCCGGTTCCGGCAATTCCTCTTCCCGCGCCGCGAACTGCCAGGTGCGCGGCCACATCTTCTGCTTTTCCAGCTCGAAAAATTCGGGACTGGTATAGCGGCTGGCCGGGATCGGGTCCGACCCCAGATTTTCATATTCGTCGGTGTAGAGATATTCCGGCACCGGATTGGTGTCCGCCAACATCAGGTCGCGGACGCTCGTGCCGGGGCAGCGCGGTAGCGGTGCGCCTTTGATCCGGGGATCGCTTTCAGCCATCACTCTCTCTCCTAAATTCTCGCCTGCCCGGCTGCGCCGCAAATGCGGCGCGCCGAATCCTTGGTCGCTTGTTCAAACATAGCGACGCGATCACTGCGCGACCATCCCCCCATCAACGACAAATTCGCATCCGGTGATGTAGCGCGCATCGTCCGACGCCAGGAAGGCGACCATCGACCCGATGTCGGCGGGTTCGCCCATGCGGCCCATGGGAATGGTGGCGACGATCTGGTCGAATATATCCTTGTTATCGGCAATCGCCACCTGCTGCATGTCGGTCCAGATCATGCCGGGATGCACCGTGTTCACGCGGATATTGTCGCGCGTGGTTTCCAACGCGACCGACTTGGAAAACAGCCGCACCCCGCCCTTGCTGGCGGCATAGGCGGCCGTGCCCTGCACGCCCACTAGCCCCGCGATTGAAGACAGGTTGACGATCGACCCGCCATGCCCCTGTACCCGCATCTGATCGACGGCGACCTTGGTGCCCAGATACACGCTGTCGAGATTGACCGAAATCTGCTTGTGCCAATCGGCCGACGTCATCTCGCTCATCGGTCGCAGCACCGCGATACCGGCATTATTGACCAATATATCGATCTTGCCGAAGGCGGCGATCACTGCCTCGATCACCTTGGTCCACAAGGCTTCGTCGGTGACATCCTGCGCCATCGCCTGCGCGGAAAAACCCTGCGACCGCAGTTCCTCGGCCCGCGCGCTAACCGCCGCGCCATCCAGATCGGTCAGGAACAGGCCCGCCCCCTGGCCCGCCATCTTGAGCGCGGCCGCAAAGCCCAAACCGTTGGCGGACGCCGCCCCGGTCACCAATGCCACTTTGCCTTGAAGATCGATCATCATGCGCCAGCTATCCTCTTATCGAACTGTTTGGCGCGCAGACTGGCCATTATGGTAAACCGTGCAACTAGCGCTAGTCAGAGTCCCCGCCGCGCCCTGCCGCCCTACCTATCACCTTACCGAGTTCCGGCAGGGCGGCGCACGCGCTATGCTGCACGCCAAAGCCAACCGGCTATGCCATGAGAGAGGGTTTGCAATGGGCTATCATGACGTCATCGGCCAGGAAGCCGAAAAGATGCTCGAATATGTCGAGACCGGCACCACCCACAGCGCCGCCGACACGATGGAAGTGCCCGCCACCGCCTATACCGACCCCGCCTATTTCGCGCGGGAAAAGGCGGAAATCTTCATGAAGCTGCCGCTGCTTGCCGCACTGACCGCCGAAATGCCCAATCCGGGCGATTACAAGGCGATGGAATTGCTCGGCAAACCTGTCCTCATCACGCGCAAGAGCGATGGCACGGTCGCAGCGATGCTGAACGTCTGCACCCATCGCGGCATGATCCTCAAGCCCGAAGGCCATGGCAATGCCAAGCGCTTTTCCTGTCCCTATCATGCCTGGACCTACAGCAATGACGGCAAACTGATCGGCGTCGCCGAACCGCAGAAATTCGGCCCCATCTGCAAGGAGGACCGCAACCTTACCGCCTTGCCCGTCGCGGAGGCGGGCGGGATCATCTGGATCTGCCTGACGCCGGGGCTGGAATTCGACATCACCGCGCATCTGGGTGGCATGCTCGATGACCTCAATGCCTATGGCCTTGGCGACTGGCATTATTGCGGGTCGCGGCGCATCTATGGCCCCAATTGGAAGATCGCCTATGACGGCTATCTGGAGGGCTATCATTTCGCCGCCGCGCACCCCACCACCATCCATCCGCGCACCTTCAGCAACATCATGCACTTCACCGCCTTCGGTCCGCATATGCGCGTCGGCTATCCGCAGGTGCGGATCAAGGAGGCGCTGGGCGCGATCCCGCGCGCCGATTGGGGCGAGCATGAGAATGAAGGCTATGACTTCGTCCGCACCATCTTCCCCAACATTTCCATCTTCTTCGCGCCCGAAATCACCCAGGTCGCCCAGCTCATCCCCGGCGACACGCCCGGCAACAACATCACCAACCTGATGTTCATCCGGCGTGAGCCGCCCAAGGACGAGGCGGACGCTGCCGCGATCGAAGGCATGATGGACTGGCTGCGCGATGTCGTGAATGACGAGGATTATGGCGTCGGCCTGCAAGTGCAAAAGGGTCTGGAATCCGGCGCGGTCAAATCGGTCATCTTCGGCCGCAACGAGCGCGGCAACCAATATTTCCACAACTATGTCGACTATCTCCAGCGCGCCGACCCGGACGAAAACCCGCCGGAATTGTGAGTCGGAGGCGAAAGTATCTGACGCCCCCCCTTCCCCGTTCGCCCTGAGCCTGTCGAAGTGCCCTTCTTCTTGAAGAGAAGTGGAGGGCTTCGACAAGCTCAGCCCGAACGGACTTGAGGTAAGCCCGAACGGGTTGTATAATCGCGTCCCTCCAGTCAAGCGTGGTTGGCATGGGAAGGCTGATCGCGTCGGGCATTGCGTCGACACGTTAATCAACCTTGTGCTTGTTTTTCTCAATGCGGCGTGTCGCGCGAGGGTGTTCGTATGCCGGGAGCAGGGTTGTCTTCGCGGTCGGCATAAAGCCGCCGCATGATGGGTCTCCGCAGGCAAGGTCTTCCTATGTTTTGTGCGCAGTCTTTAAAAAGCTGCAGCCGTTAAAGCGGAATGACCTGACCCACGTCCACGGCAGGGACGCCTCAATACGTCAGATGCTGACGCGCTGAGAAGTTAAGCTGGTGAATTGGTTATGCGGTGACGCCAGCCGATGTGTTGAATGCCTCTCCTGTTTTGAGCATTGTGTGCATGATGACTGCCAGTTTGCGGGCCACAGCGACCGCGGCGCGCTTGAAGCCCAGCCGCTCGCGTAGCCTGAGGCCCCAGTCTCTGAGGCCGCTCTGGTTGCTAGCGCTGGTGCGCGTGAGAATGACCGTTGCCGCCTCGTATAAGAGGCCGCGCAGATGGTTGTCGCCTCGCCGCGAGATGTGGCCGTCATAATCCACTTCGCCTGATTGGTAACGCCGCGTGGTAAGCCCGAGCCAGGCGCCGACCGCGCGTGAAGTTTTGAAGTTTGCGGGGTCTTCGATCGCCGCAGCATAGGAGACGGCCGTGACCGCCCCGACTCCCGGGATCGTCATCAGCAGCTTGATTGCCTGGCTTTGCCGGGCTGCGGCGAGCAACTGACGATCAAGTTCAGCGGCGCGCTTGCGGATGTCGCGCCAGCCTCCAGCAAAGGCAATATGATCTGTGCCAGGCCATCCCTGCCGTCCAGAAGCTCGCGGACATTCCCGTCGAATACACGGCCTGTACCCTTGGGAACGACGATGCCAAACGCTTCATGACCCCGCGGATCTCGATTGCTCAGCTGCTGTTGAGA
>NZ_JEMV01000115.1 GCF_000588875.1 Sphingobium sp. Ant17 | reverse complement strand
CCGGTTCAACGGCACCTTTGCCGGGATGATGGGGTCGCTGGACGTGGTCGATGGCAAGGTCGCGGGCGACACCCTGACCTGGAAGATGGAAATGACCATGCCGATGCCGATGACGCTGGAATGCGAAGCCACGGTCAGCGGCGATGCGATTACGGGGCACGATGCAGGTTGGGCGCGGTTCCGGGGTCTTCGGGCCTTTAGCGGGGACGCGGCGGGGCCTGGACGGGTTGGGGGTTCGGGCGCGGCCCGGACCCCAAGCCATTCCGCAAAGCGGACAGCGACCCGGACATAGGTTGCGACTTGTGCCAATTTGATTAGTTAGCTGGACACCCGCAAAAACTCTGGCGGATTTAGGTTATTCGTGATTCATTGATTGGGCAGCCATTGGAGGTGACGAGCCATGGACCCCAAGTCTCTTTTCAGCCTGAACGACCATCTTGAGATGCTGAGCTGCCACGGCGATCCGCTTGAGATCCTGGAACGGACAGTGGATTTTGAGTATTTCCGGGTCTGGCTGGTCGAGGGACTGGGTTATGGCGATGGCAGCAAGGGCGGTCGCCCGCCGTTCGATCCCGTTGCCATGTTTAAAATCTTGATCCTGCAGACCCAGCATAATCTGTCCGATGCGCGGATGGAGTATATGATCCGGGACCGGCTCAGCTGGATGCGGTTTCTGGGCTTTGCGCTGGGTGACCGCACCCCCGACGAGAATACGATCCGGCACTTTCGCAACCGGATGACGGAGACCGGGACGCTCAAGCGGGTGATGAAGGCCTTCGACTGGCAACTGCACAAGAAGGGCTACATCCCTATGTCGGGCCAGATCATCGATGCCAGCCTGGTGCCAGCGCCCAAGCAGCGCAACACCGATGACGAACGGCAGGCCATCAAGGATGGAAAGTCGGCGCAGGATATATGGCCCGATGATCCGGCCAAGGCGGCACAGAAGGACACCGATGCGCGCTGGACGCTCAAGATCGGCGGGAAGGTGCGCTACAAGGATGGCAAGCCTCTACCGATGATTGCCTTGCCGGTGTTCGGATATAAAAGCCATATCAGCATCGACCGCCGGTACGGGTTCATTCGCGCCGGGGAGGTCACATCGGCGGCCCACGCCGATGGGCGCATGTTACGTCATGTGATCGCGGAAAATAGCAGCAGCGAGGTCTGGGCCGACACTGCATACCGCTCCAGAACGAACGAAATATGGCTGGCCGATCGCATGCTGACCAGTCGCATCCACCGGCGAAAACCCAAAGGAAAGTCCATGCCCAAGGCCACCGCCCGCGCCAATGCCGCAAAGTCGGCGATCCGGGCTAGGATTGAGCATGTGTTTGCGCATCAGAAAAACCGGTTCGGGCTATTTATCCGCACCATCGGCATCAAGCGGGCCGAGGCGAAACTCACACTGGCTAATCTGGCCTATAACTTCGACCGCCTGATCTTCCATGAACGACGCGCCGTCACAGCATGAGTCTGCCCTGAACCCCGGAAAAGGTCATGAAATGTCCCATCCGGCGACCGAAAAGCCGCCCGCCAAAGCGCCCTGTGCCCCGGTCATGCCGCCATTACCCCAACGGAAGCATCAAAGTGCCGGTTTTTGCGGGTGTCCAGCTAGGATGCATGACATCGCTGGTTGCAGGATAATATTCGAGACTGTTGAAGATCTTTTGATATTTAGGAATAGTCTTCATAACGCAAATTTCAATCATAAAAGACGAGGCGCAGATAATGAAGAAAGATGGAATTATTTAGTCAATCCCAAGTCAGACGGATATCGTGGTATCCATGAGGTTTATGAGTATGATGTGCGATCAGAGGGCGGCAAGACTTGGAATGGACTGAATGTCGAAATTCAGTTTAGAACATACGCTCAACACGCTTGGTCTACAGCCGTTGAGGTCGCTGGCCTTCTTACTATGAATAAACCAAAATTTGGACAAGGTAGCCAAGAGTTAATTAATCAATTTCGTTTTGCGAGTGAATTGATAGCCAGGCAATATGAAGGAAGTGTATCATGCCTGCCGGATTTGACTATTCAAGAAGTTAAGGACGGTTTTAATGACTGCGAACAGAAGACAAGGATTGTGGGTCTTTTTCGCAGCGTAAATACAAAAGTTGTCGACATAGACTTCAAGAAAAATAACGTACTTGTTTTTCCATATGTTAAAATGGAAGATGAAAACCAAAGCGTATTAGAAGTTCATCCGTATGATAACGTTTTTAGGGCCATAGAAAGATACAATGCCTTGGAAGAAAAAATGTCAAATGTGGCAGATGTTGTTTTGGTAAGAGCCGACTCATTCGATAATATGCGAGTGACATTCCGAAATTATTTTGCGGATACGACAGATTTTGTTTCGATGATAGAAGAGGCTTTGGCGGAGTAATCACTCCGCCGCCACACTCTCCAACCCCAGCAACGGCGCAAGATAATGTCCCGTAAAGGAGCGCGGCTCCTTCGCCACCTTCTCCGGCGTGCCTTCGGCCACGACTTCGCCGCCTTTGACGCCGCCCTCTGGACCCATGTCGATGATCCAGTCGGCGGTCTTGATGACGTCCAGATTATGTTCAATGACCACGACGCTGTTGCCCTGGTCGACCAGCGCGTGGAGGACTTCGAGCAGTTTGCGGACATCTTCGAAATGCAGGCCGGTGGTGGGTTCGTCCAAGATGTAGAGCGTCTGGCCGGTGGCTCTGCGCGCGAGTTCCTTGGCGAGTTTGACGCGCTGGGCTTCGCCGCCTGACAGGGTCGTGGCCTGCTGGCCGACCTTGACATAGCCAAGGCCCACTTCGGCGAGCATGGCCATCTTGTCGCGGATGGGGGGGACGGCCTTGAAGAATTCGACGGCATCCTCGACCGTCATGTCGAGCACGTCGGCGATCGAGTGGCCCTTGAACTTCACCTCCAGCGTTTCGCGATTGTAGCGCGCGCCGTGGCACACATCGCACGTCACATAGACGTCGGGGAGGAAGTGCATCTCGATCTTGATGAGGCCGTCGCCGGTGCAGGCTTCGCAGCGGCCGCCCTTGACGTTGAAGCTGAAGCGGCCGGGTTTGTAGCCGCGCGCCTGGCTTTCGGGCAGCCCCGCGAACCAGTCGCGGATGTTGGTGAAGGCGCCGGTATAGGTGGCCGGGTTGGAGCGGGGGGTGCGGCCGATGGGCGACTGGTCGATGTCGATCACCTTGTCGCAATGTTCGAGGCCCGTCACCTTGTCATGCGCGCCGGCCAGGATGCGCGCGCCGTTGAGGGCGCGGGCGGAGGCGGCGTAGAGCGTGTCGATGGTGAAGCTGGACTTGCCGGAGCCGGAGACGCCGGTGATGCAGGTGAAGGTGCCGAGCGGGATCGACGCGGTGACGCCGCGCAGATTATTGGCGCGGGCGTTGTGGACGGTCAGCTTCTTGCCGGTGCCCTTGCGGCGTTTCTTGGGCACTTCGATGCGGCGGGTGCCGTTCAAATAATCGGCGGTGAGGGAGTTTTTGGCTTTGAGGATCTGCTTGAGCGTGCCTTGCGCGACGATCTCGCCGCCGCGAATGCCCGCGCCCGGCCCCATGTCGACGATATAGTCGGCGTGGCGGATGGCGTCTTCGTCATGCTCGACGACGATGACGCTGTTGCCGAGGTCGCGCAGGCGTTTCAGGGTGACGAGCAGGCGGTCATTGTCGCGCTGATGCAGGCCGATCGACGGTTCGTCGAGGACGTAGAGGACGCCGGAGAGGCCGGAGCCGATCTGCGAGGCGAGGCGGATGCGTTGGGATTCGCCGCCGGACAGCGTGCCGCTGGTGCGGTCGAGGTTGAGATAGTCGAGGCCGACATTGTTGAGGAAGCCGAGGCGCTCGACGATTTCCTTGAGGATGGCGCGGGCGATCTGGTTCTGCTGGTCGTTGAGCTTGGCGGGCATCGCGGTGAAGAAGGCGAGCGCGTCCACCACCGAGCGGCGGGTGGAGAGGGAAATGTCCTCGCCCGCGATCTTGACCGCGAGCGCTTCGGGCTTGAGGCGCGCGCGTGGCAGGTTTCGCAGGGCTGGGCGCGTTGGTATTTGCTCAGTTCCTCGCGCATCCAGGCGGATTCGGTTTGCAGGAGGCGGCGGTTGAGGTTGCCGATGACGCCCTCGAACGCCTTCTTGACCTCATAGCTTTTGCGGCCGTCCATGAATTTGAGCGTGACGGGCTTGCCGCCGGTGCCGTGGAGGATGATGAGCTTCACTTCGCCGGGCAGGTCGGCCCAGGGGGTGTCGAGCGAGAAGCCGAATTCCTTGGCGAGGGAGCCGAGGACTTGCATATAATAGGGGCTGGGCGGGTTGGACTTGGCCCAGGGGACGACCGCGCCCTTTTTGAGGGAGAGGCTTCGTTGGGGACGACGAGTTCGGGGTCGAACTCCTGCCGCTCGCCAAGCCCGTCGCAGGCGGGGCAGGCGCCCATGGGGGCGTTGAAGGAGAAGAGGCGCGGCTCGATCTCGGCAATGGTGAAGCCGCTGACGGGGCAGGCGAATTTTTCGGAAAAGACGATGCGGTTGGCGGGGATGCCTGCGCCTTTGAGCTTTTTCTCCGTTCGGGCTGAGCTTGTCGAAGCCTTGCTCTGTTCTTCCGAAGATAAGGACGGCCCTTCGACAGGCTCAGGGCGAACGGGGGTGGGGGCGGCGCCCAATTCTGCGACAGTCGTGTCCGCCAGATCCACGAACGCCAGCCCATCCGCCAGCTTGAGCGCCTGCTCAAAACTGTCGGCCAGCCGCGTGCCCATGTCGGGGGCGACGGCGAGGCGGTCGACGACGACTTCGATGTCATGCTTGTATTTCTTGTCGAGCGCCGGCGCGTCCTCGATCAGCATCATTTCGCCGTCGATGCGGACGCGGGTGTAGCCCGCCTTCTGCCACTCCGCGAGTTCCTTGCGATATTCGCCCTTGCGCCCGCGCACGACGGGGGCGAGCAGGTAGAAGCGCGTCCCTTCGGGCAGGAGCATCACGCGGTCGACCATCTGGCTGACGGTCTGCGCGCTGATGGGCAGGCCGGTCGCGGGGCTGTAGGGAATGCGACGCGCGCCCAGAGCAGCCGCATATAATCGTAGATTTCGGTGACGGTCGCGACGGTGGAGCGGGGATTGCGGCTGGTCGTCTTCTGCTCGATGCTGATCGCGGGGCTGAGGCCTTCGATATGTTCGACATCGGGCTTCTGCATCATCTCAAGGAACTGGCGCGCATAGGCGGAGAGCGATTCCACATAGCGGCGCTGCCCCTCGGCATAGATGGTGTCGAAGGCGAGCGAGGATTTGCCCGACCCCGAAAGCCCGGTGATGACGATCAGGCTGTCGCGGGGCAGATCAACATCGACGCCCTTGAGGTTGTGTTCACGCGCGCCGCGGACGGATATGTGGGTAAGGCTCATGTGGGGCGTTGTTCCAGATTTGTTCTAATTGGGCAAGGCCATCGGCCGATCGCCCTGACAAATGGGGCGGGCGCAGGGTTTTGAGAAGGGACAATCCGCGCGAGGCGCGCGCAAAGGGGTTTGCGCTGCACCAAAGGATATGGGGTGAATGGGAAAGAGCATGCTTTTGCCTTGGTCGGAACTGGCCGATTGCGGAATGTCGGCTTACCGGGCGGCAGGGGTAGATAGCTGCCAGTCGGCCACCGCCCCCGGATTGCTTGCCGCGTCGCGACAAGGCTCAAAAGAGGAAGCGGGCTTGCATTGATTTGCGATCCAAGCGCTGACGCACCCCTGGATAAGCCATTTAGCCGTTTCTCTTACGGGCCGCGTCCATCCGACGCTGTTTGCGATTTCCAGTCGATTGCAATGTGCTGCTTCTATTGGCCTCAGGGTACTCTTTGCCGCGATAGTTCCTCCGCTTCAAATTACCCATGATGCCCAGGCTTGAGCAATCTTTCCGAACCTGTCTGCGATCTGCATCAGTCCATTTTGCTTGTTCAGTATAGATGATGTCTTCGGAAGAGCCTCCATTCTGCCCCGGTGGCTCCATCGCTATGCCGATAATCCGCTTAAGATGGCTGTGTTTTCATGAGGAGTGCCTTGGGCGTAACATTTGAAGATAGAACGCCCCGCATCTGGCGGTATTTTTCGTACCCGCCTTTCGCGTCCATCCAGCGCAGATACTTCAACGTGAGGAAGAAGAACCCCCGTCTCGCACTTCTTTAGAGACCTTCGGAGAGATCATCGCCCCTGAAAAAAGACATCCTGATCTCGACCATATTCTAGCGCACCTCGATTGCCTCACTGTGAGCACGCGGATATAAACGGTTTCTGCAAACGCCATATGACGAAACAGCGATTTTCGCTGTTTTGTCAGCGAGTAGGTATGCCCC
>NZ_JEMV01000114.1 GCF_000588875.1 Sphingobium sp. Ant17 | reverse complement strand
TCACGCGCCAAAAGCTGGGGATTGTCTCATCCGCGGGCTATCGTTTTCAAGCAAGGGGCTCGATCCTGCACATTCCSGGTTGCCGTGGTCACGCCAAAACTCGGCCGCGAACCCGCGGATTGCGTTCGCAAGCTGAGTGCGCCGCTTAATCAGACGTGCGCGCATGCCTACCAGCATGAGCGCGGCCTGCTGGTCTGGGGTCTTCGCTGGCACGAAGCGCATCGTCGGGCGACTCATCGCCTCGCACAGCGCCTCGGCGTCAGTGCGTCATTCTTGCCTCGCTTCACGTAAGGCTTGGCCAACTGCGGAGCGATCAACTTCACCTCATGACCGAACGAACCCAACAGCCGCGCCCAATGGTGGGAAGCTCCACAGGCCTCGATCGCGACGACCGTCGGCGGCAGCTTTTCAAAAAACCTGATCATCTCGCGGCGGCTCAGCTGCTTGCGTAACACCGGTCGTTCCGAAGCATCTACGCCATGCAACTGGAAAACGCTCTTTGACGTGTCGATGCCGATGCGGATAATATTTGTCACGGGCGGCTCCTTCATGTGAGTGTTTCAACGACCTCATCCTGGCACATCACGATGCCGTTGGGAGCCGTCCAACCCAACACTGCCCAAAATGTCAGAGCACGACGCGCGAGCAATGGCTCGCCGATCGTCAGGCGGATCTTCTGCCGGTGCCGTACTTCCACGTCGTGTTCACGATGCCGGCGGAGGCCGCCGAGATCGCCTTCCACAACAAGGTGGCCGTCTATGCGATCCTGTTCGATGCGGTGGCGGCGACGCTGAAGACCATTGCGGCCGACCCTCGACACCTTGGCGGCGAGATCGGTTTCCTCGCCATCCTCCACACATGGGGGCAGGCGCTCACGCATCATCCGCATATCCACTGCCTGGTTCCCGGCGGCGCGCTCGTGGATAGCGAACGCTGGCTCGCCTGTCGGCCGCGCTTCTTTCTCCCGGTCCATGTGCTCTCCCGCCTGTTCCGGCGGCTGTTCCTCGAACGGCTTCAGGCCGCTCATCTGGCCGGCAAGCTACGCTTTTCGGGCACGCTCGCCGGGCTCGATGATGCCGAAGCCTTTGCCGGATTGGTGCGACAGCTTCGTCGCAAGGACTGGATCGTCTTTGCCAAGCCGCCATTCGGCTCGCCCGAGCATGTTCTCGCCTATCTCGGTCGCTACACCCACCGCGTCGCCATCGCCAACAGCCGCCTGGTCAGCGCCAACGACACAGACGTGACCTTCCGATGGCGCGATTATCGACGCGGCAACGCGCCAAGGCTGATGTCACTCGATCCGCACGAGTTCATCCGGCGCTTCCTGATCCATTGCCTGCCCGACGGCTTCCATCGCATCCGGCATTATGGCTTCCTCGCCAATGGCTGCCGCCGGGCTCGACTCGCGATCATCCGGCAACTTCTGGTGGCGACGCAGCCCGCGCCAACCGCCGCGACCGGTGAGATCACCAGGTCGCTTCCGCGCTTTGACCCAACCGTTTGCCCCTGCTGCGGCGGCATTCTACGCATCACGGCCACACTGCCACATTGGCGGGCCCGGCCACGACCGCCGCCTGATACGTCATGAGCTCGCGCTTCGATCCGAACATTGATCCTGACGGCGTCGCGATATCAGCCTCGACGGACGCGATGATGCCCCGTGTCCGGTATCTTGCCGATCCACCCGCTGAGCAGGCGTCCATCCGGCGACCCAACCCAAAATGCCGGTCGGCGCGTCGATCGCCTCGACCAACACCGGCGGTTCGGTGTCACGACCACCGCCGAGAGCGCATCGCGTTACCCAAAGCCAGTCGCCAGCACCGGGCGGAGCAACACTAATCCCATAGCGCGTGGCCGCGTCAGCGGGTTAGTTCAATCCGGCTTCAATGAGGTCGCGCACCGCGCCAAGCCCGACGATCATCGCCGCGCGACCTCACAGAACCCTCCAGATTAAGTGAAAGATGTCTGATTCATGAGGCCCCGTGTTGAAGCGCGGAGCTGGCGATGGGGATCAAGCGATACGAGTTGAACGAAGCACAGTGGGCGAAGATCGCGGCTTTGCTGCCCGGCAAGGCGAACGATCCCGGGCGGACAGGGTCGGATAACCGCTTGTTCGTGAACGGTTGTTTATGGGTGTTGCGCTCGGGCGCACACTGGTGTGACCTGCCGGAGCGCTATGGTCGCTGGAAGACAGTGCACCGCCGGTTCAGCCGGTGGTGCCATAGCGGTGTCTGGGAACGGGTGTTCGACACGCTCACAGCCGACCGGGACAACACCTACCTCATGCTCGACAGTACCATCGTTCGCGCCCACCAGCAGGCAGCGACCGGAAAAGGGGGGCCAAGGACCAGGCGCTGGGGCGTTCCCGAGGTGGATTGACGACCAAGGTCCATATGCTGGCCGACACGTTGGGAAGGCCGTTGCGCTTCCGGATCACGGCTGGCCAGGCGCACGACATCACCGCCGCTGCCGATCTTCTGAAAGGACAGAAGGCCAAGGCGGTACTCGCCGACAAAGCCTATGACAGCAACGACTTGCGCGAATTGATCGCCGGCATGAAGGCCGAGGCGGTGATCCCCTCCAAGCGAAACCGTAAGGTCTTCATCCCCCACGACAAAGCCGCCTACAAGCATCGCAATCAGATCGAACGATGCTTTGGGCGTATGAAGCATTTCAGGCGATTCGCTACCCGCTATGATCGACGTGCCAGCCACTTCACCGGCTTCGTCCATCTCGCCGCAGCCATGATTTGGTTACGATGAATGTCGATCCGGCCTAGGATGGTGTCGTTCAACTTCCGTCCGAGATCGAAGGCGGAGCCGCAGCGCCATATTGTTCCACGGCAAGCCTCGCGCAGATCTTGCGCGCCCGCTCACGGACATCGGAAAGATGCTCGTCGATGAAGCGTGTGGGCAGGCCTTCGACGATACTGCCGATGTGAAGATAGTCAGCCGATTTCATCGAAAAGGCCCGGAAGAGATATCGGCTCGATAATTCCCGCAGCGAGTCCAACTGCCCTTGTTCGTCCAGCCATGCGTCGCGGGCGCCCGATGTCGTGATCGTGATCATATGGCCTGCGGTCAACGGGCCTCGTCCTGCGCCATCCTGGACTTGATGCGGCGTGACGCCCGCGCCGATCACGCGATCGACGTAGCCTTTCATCATGGCCGGCGGCAGGCCGAACCAGATCGGATAGATGAGCGCCACAACATCACAACCTTCGATGGCTTCGAGTTCGGCACGCACGTCAGGCGCGATCTCGAAACCACGCCTGTCGGGCCGTTCTTCGTTCTTGAGTACCGGATCGAACTTCATCGCATAGAGATCACGCAGGATTGCCTCTTGCCCGCATTCCCGAACTGTCTCGCAATAGGCGTGTGCGATGGCGGCATTGAAGCTCTGTGGATCGGGATGGATGAGGATCGCCACATGTCGGGCATGCCCCTTTGCCGCGTCAGCCATCGAACGACTCCTTCAGCTGCAATGCTACCCTACCGCACGATGGCTCGCCCTTGGGGAAATTACGCAACGATGGACATCACTGACGAAGCGGCCAGTTGGTGTCCCGCCAGAATGTGGAGCGCTTCGATCGCCCGATCGCTTGCGCGGGACAGGCGGTGGCTGACGAGAATCAGACGCTGCCGGTCACACATTCAGATTCTTGTCCAGCCATTCGACCACCAAACGCGCTTTCATGATCCAGGCCTTCTGAGGTTCTCCCGCAGGAGCCCATGCACAGGAGCGAGATAGGTGCGACCCAGTGAGAGGCGCCGGCGCTCTCCACCCGAAAGTCCGATGTCATTCTCACCGACCCAGTGTTGAGGCCATCCAGAAGTGCTACCGGTCGATCATCGATCACGGCGACATGCAACATGGCCCATAGCTCGGCATCGGCCACGGCCTCGAGGGTCAGCAGCAGGTTGTCCCGGGTCATCTCGGCGAACAGAACGGCGTCCTGTGGCACCGCCTGGGCCTACAAGATCATGTGGGGGCGTCTAACGACCGCGGTCATTCCCACGCATCCGGATTAATACTGATAGCAGGCACATCGCCACATGGTATTTCGCTTGAGTTCTCGGGCTCGGCCTCGCGGTCGGCTTCAGTCTCCTCAACGGCATCTGGCACGAGGTCCACTTGCCCAATGGGGAGACGGTGCCGGACGAAACTGAGCTTTCGGAAACCGTTGCCGGCCTGAACCCTGAACTCCGCCGGCGTAGATGCGTGAGTGGGGATGAAGATGCTCGGTAGCTGCACAACCTTGGATTGGCCCGATGGTGAGGAGAGGTTTCCGACATCTGTTTGCATGGATTGCGCGGTTCGCCGGGACTCTTTGTGCGGAACGCTTGCCGGTGAAGACCTCATCACGCTGCACAAGCTTGGCCGGCGCCGCCGTTTACGTCGCGGCGAATCGATCGCCTGGGCAGGAGAGGAGAGCCGTCGTTGCGCGAACGTCCTTTCGGGCATCCTGAAAGTCAGCGCGTTGACCGCCGACGGCCGCGAACAGATTGTCGGCTTACTCTATCCGTCGGACTTCGTGGGACAGCCCTTCGTGGGCAGCTTCGAATTCACAGTGACGGCGTTGGGAGACGCGGAAATCTGCACCTTTCGTAAGTCCGATTTCGAAGGGTTTCTGTCGACGCGAAACGGGATGACCCAGGCTCTCCTGCGCCGTACCTTCGATACGCTGAGCGATGCGCGCAAGCGCATGCTTCTACTCGGTCGTCAAAGTGCCAGCGAGAGGATCGCAGACTTTCTGCTCCAAACTTTCGAGAGGATCGGGGGCTATAGCGCCAGCGCCAATGGACCGGTAACCTTCGATCTTCCTCTTTCCCGAGGCGCAATCGCCGATGTGCTGGGCCTCACCATCGAAACGGTCAGCCGGCAAATGACCAAGCTCAAGATGGCCGGCGTGATTGCCCTGCCGGGCGGTCGCGCGGTGACGATACTCAAGCGCGACGCGCTCAGGCGAATGGCCGACGCTGCCTGAATGATCGTGGCCGCTAGGCGCGACAGCGCCGGCCGAGGCTGTCGCGCAATAGTGTTCGTGCCGCGGGCGTAAGACGCTGCTCCGCGAGCCCGAGGATCGCCAGTTCCTCGAACGCCATATCGGCCCGGCACGCTTCGAAGAAGCAGCGAAGCATATATCCCAATGTTGTTGCAGGCAGTGGAGAGCATCCAGGCCGGAGAGCCGCGACGAGGTCCTGCGCTTGCACAACCTGTGACGCGCTGCGGCAGCGCATACGATCAATGACCGCTTCGCCGTTCGGCATCGTCCGTGGGGCGAAAACGGTTTCCAAAAACCTGCGCTCTCGAGCTTCATGGGTGGGAAGCCGGTTCTCAAGCTCGTGGCAAACCCAGGCTGCGTCATCTTCTTCCGGAAGGGTCGGCAGAGCGCCCGCAACCGATTCCAGCATATCGCAAAGACAGGCAAGCTCGGCGTGGTCGATGAGCAGCGCGATCAGGTCGATCTCGTCGATCATGTACCAACCCATCGGTGGGACCAAGTTCGTGGCGGCTTGCATTGCTCAGAACCGCATGCCGATGCCGATACCAGGCACCAGAGGGTCGAGGTGGACACGCTCGCGGTTGATCAGACTGCCCGTCGTCAGACGGGCCGTGGTATCGATGTCGATATATTTGAGGTCAATGTTGAGGAAAATGCGAGGGGTAATGTCGATATCGACGCCGGCCTGCAGGGCATAGCCGAAGCTGTCCTTCAGTTTCAGCTTCGTGTCACCAATAGCCGACTGGAGCGCATTGCTGGCCTTTTCCGAATAGAAGATCGTGTAGTTGACGCCCGCGCCGACATAGGGCCGAATATGTGCGTTGGGCGCAAAATGATATTGAAGCGTGAGCGTTGGCGGAAGCACCCAGGTTCGTCCTGCCTTGCCGAGCCCGTCAAGCGCGCCGCGTCCTTCGATGTGATGCTTCGTCGTGGCCAGGATCAGTTCGGCACCGATGTGCCTAGTCGCCATATAGGTGAAGTCCACTTCTGGCGCATAACTGTTTGTCACCGCCGTATGGGCGGTCGGAAAACTCGGAAGGATCGGGCCGGTCTTCTCGGTCGGCGTCACCCGGATCGCACGGGCACGGATGATCCAACGCTTGTCTGCTTCTTCGGCATGGGCCGGGACCGCGAGCGCGGCAACAACTGCGCCAATCGATACAAGGACTATCCTTTTCATGCCTATCTCCATGCCGTGTTAGCCCGTCCTATTCAGTGGTGGCCTGAGGGCAGTGGCGCTGGGGGGCTGGCTTGAGGCGAAGACGCGGCTGGCCGAGGCGCCTTTTGCATCGCGTGTTGAGGGTGGTTTGCGGGGTTGAAGGACAGGGTTTGTTCAGCGGCGCCTGCCGCGTTGTTCAGGGTCCGGCGGCGCGCAGGGTGAGCGAGATGGATCGGAAGAGGGCGGCATCGGGGCAACCGGTCGCAAACGCGACACGGATGCGGCTGGCGGTTTCC
The DNA here is from genome assembly GCF_000588875.1 of Sphingobium sp. Ant17. GTDB lineage: Bacteria > Pseudomonadota > Alphaproteobacteria > Sphingomonadales > Sphingomonadaceae > Sphingobium. Next base: position 1,111 of record NZ_JEMV01000114.1, on the reverse strand, counting down.
ACGATCCGTGCGGCGACCTTGAGCAGGCGCAGACGGATGGTGGCGAACTCGGCAGTTCGCAGCGCGGCGGTCGCTGGCATGGCGTTGCGGACCGCCCACATCAGCCAGTAGGCAGCGGTGTGGAGGATTAGCCGCATCTGGTTGGCGTTGGCCGAACGGCAGGAGGTGCGGTCGCTTTTGAGCTGGCTTTTGTGCAGCTTGATCAGATTCTCCGCCTGGCCGCGGGCGCAGTAGAGCGTGTCGTAAATCCATTCGGCGCTGCCCTCGGCGAGCGAGGTGACGACGAAGCGGACATCAAGGCCGAGCGCGCTCGCTTCGATACGGGCCGCCACCCGGCGCTTGCACGTGCCCCAGCTTTTCGCGGCATAGCGGATCTCGGCATAGCGGCGCAGCTCGACAAGCTGGCGCGTTGCGCGATCGGTGGCGCAGGCATCGCTCTGGGTCACGATGACCGGATTGGCGTGAAGAGCAGCGTTTCCAGCCAGGCCAAAGACATAGTCGATGCCGTTCGCTTCGCACCACGCCATCGGCTCGGGTCGGCCGTAATGGCTATCGCCGCGCAGCGTGATCCGGGTGTCGGGCCAATGGCGGCGGATATGCCGCACGAGCCGCCGGAGATGGCCGGCGACCTCGGTGCCGGAGGGCGTTTTGCCAGTCCGCAGCAGCATCGCCACCGGACGCCCGGTCGCGGTATCGTAGACGTGGATCGGCAGGAAGCAGCGCTCCGCGTGATGACCGTTCCAGAACGACAGCTGCTGCATGCGTGAACGACATCGACCGTGTCGTCGATGTCGAGCGTGACCGCCACAGGCGGCGTCGGATAGCTCGCGCAGTAGATGTCGATGAGTGTCCCGGTCAGCCGGACCAGCTCGCGCGTGGTCGGCGCGTTCTCCCAACGGCTCATCGTCGGTTGGCTCGCCAGCCCGACCGGACCGTCGGGTCGCTTGCCGAGCGCCAGTTTTGAACCCGGGGTCGTGGCGCAGCGTGTCGAGGTCGTCGGCATCCTCGTAGCCGCAGGCGATCGCCAATATGCGCGCGCGCAAAAATATCATCGAGATCTGGGGTGACGGCGGCTCTGGTCGCGAGGATCGGCGGATGCACGCGGCAAGCC
>NZ_JEMV01000113.1 GCF_000588875.1 Sphingobium sp. Ant17 | reverse complement strand
TATTACTTAACAATCTCTTCTGCGCAGACGGCGTACGGTGTGCTGGTACTGTTGAGAAGATCACAGGCCCAGAGCGAGATGAGACTGTAGAATCCGAGCAGAGCCGGCGTGGTTCGCGCTATGGCGTTGTCGGTCCACTGGCGCTGTGTCTCGATACCCAGGTGCGCGCGGGTTTCGGCAAATGTGACCTCAATYTGCCAYCGSCGGACGTAGAGGGCGATGATGTCGGCGGGCTCGAGGGTRATGTCGGTACTGAAGAAGGCYTGCGGSTCGCGCTTTCCGTCAGGRTCGCGAACCARGACCCAGCGGRCCGGCAAGACCGGGGTGCCGGGCCTGTACCATAGGGCGATGTCGGATGTGATCTGGAGCGTCTTGCCGTTGAGATGGCCATACCAGGCAGAGACGAGAATGCTGGTCCAGCGTGTCGCCGGATTGGCGAGCAGGGTCTTGAGTTTTGGTAATGCTCGCCCTTTCTGTGCGGGGCGGCCCCATCCGTGCGTGCCGTTCGCCCCGTCAGGCCTGTGCAAACAAGTTGGCATCGAGCCGCAGTCGGCTGATGAGTGTGGCCCGGCGAACAATTGCATGTGCCAGTTCGTGGACAGCAAAGCTGCTGTCGCCAATGAAGATGATCCGCCGACCCGGCAGCCAGCGAGACAGCTGCAGCGCGCCCTGCCGGGCCCAGTCCGTCAGCAATTTATGACGGCAGCCGCGTTGACGGTTCGATCGTTCCGAAGGAGCGAGCAACGTCAAGACTGGCAGCGCCTTGATCAGGCGGGTCCATGACACCGGGGTGAGCACCATGAAGCTGAGCCACCGCAGTCCGCTGGCTTTGACGAAATGGCCGTGACTGGAGCGGACCGGGTCGCGGTAGATACCCCGTGCGGTGATCTGGCGCCCCCATCGCCGCTCAATGGTGTCGTCCATACCGATGACAACAGGGCCCTCTGGCACGAGCCGTTCGACCACGATGCTGAGCAGTCGCCTGGCAACGGCACGGGAGCTCCCGCGGGCACGGTTGAGGATCTGGTGATAGGTTGCAAAGTTGGCAGCATGGGCTCGGCCGGTCACACGCAGGCAAGACGTAACGGTTCGTTTGCCGGTGGCCAGCAGGCCGCCCATCACAAGAACGAGTACATGCTCCCAACTGGGGGCAGTGAAGCAGGGGCGCCATACCTGCATCCATTGGCGCAGGATCTGGGGGACGGCATCGCCGATAACGGCCTTGTTCTGGTCCAACATCCCATGCTTCGAATCCTAACTGAAGCACGTTGCAACGCTTAGGCTGTTGCCATGCGGCGAGGTGACTCGAATATGCTGTGACCTGACGGCAGCTATGGATGCACCATGAAAGACGAGGAAATCATTCTGCGCATCGAGACGTTCGACGCGGCCAACGGCGGCGGCGTCGGATGGTATGAGGACAAGGGCGCTTACCATCTCTATCTGCTGGAAACCGAGGCACCGATTGCCCGCCTCAAGCCTGTCGGCACGCGCGACGAAGTCAGGCTCGGCTACTGGTCACACCGGCGAAAATGGGAAGATATCGACGATATGGGCGGATGCGTCTTGCCCCTCGATCAAGCCCTCGACCACATCGCTGAAAACAGCATCTTCTGGACCTGGACCTAACCAAAAACGTACAAAGTCGAGCTAAGAGGCTGTGTCGGAACGGCGTCGTAACGGTGGACGATCAGGCTTCAATGTGATTCCGAGGGGTTGCGACACCAACCTTGGAAGCCATCATGTGGAACCCGCCCGCCCGCGCGCATCATAGCCGCGAGCAGCTTCGCTATGGAAGTGATCTTACCGACGCGGAATGGCATTTGATCGAGCCGTATCTGCCTGCGCCATGCTCTTGCGGGCGACGATGGCGCTGGCCGATGGGGGCCATTATTGAAGCCGTTTTCTACTTGCTGCGGGCAGGATGCCCATGGCGGCTTCTGCCCGACAGTTTTCCGCCATGGCGCACCGTTTACCGTTGGTTCTGTACCCTGCGCGACGATGGAACCTTCGTAACCGTCCGATTGTTACCGCAGCTTATGGGCCTTGAAGCGCGCGGCGAGCTCGGGATCGTCGATAAAGTCATCGAGGAATTGGTGCCAGGCCTTGGTCGTGAGACGCGCCCCGCTGAGCATGTCCGTCAGTTCTTCCACGCCGTGATCAGTCAGCGCGGTGATGGCCTCGTCCGGACCGGTGTGGACGCTGACGATGGCGCCGTAGGTGAGGTTGTCGTCGTTTGAAACGATGGCTTCCAGCAACTCCACGTTCTCGTCGAGTATCCTGGCGACATAGTCGAGGGTGAGGAAGGAAGTGACAGCGGCCATCAGGCGGCCAGTGCTTGCGGGATGGTGCGCGGCACCCAGTTCCAGGGTAACAGCTCGTCGATCCTGTTGATCTTGTGATCGTGGATGCGATTGAGCAGGTCGGTGATGTATGCTTGTGGATCGAGGCCGTTCATTTTGGCGCTTTCGATGAGCGTCATGGCGCGGGCGAGGGTTTCGGCGCCTGTTTCGGAGCCGGCGAATAACCAGTTCTTCTTGCCCAGGCATATGGGCCGGACAGCCCGCTCGGCAGCGTTGTTGTCGATGGCGACGCGTCCATCGTCGATAAAGAGGCTGAAGGCGTGCCAGCGCCCCAGGGCGTAGCGAAAGGCCTTTGCCAGGTCTCCCTTGGTCGAGATACGGGTGAGTTGCTTCTCGGCCCAGCTATGCAGAGCCTCGAGTTTCGGTCGGCTCAGCTCCTGGCGTACTGCCCGGCGGATATCGGCAGGCTTGCCCGCGATCTTGCGCTCAATGTCGTAGAGTTGCCCGATACGCTCGAGCGCCTCGTGTGCGATCTCGGATTTTTGCGACGTCCAGATGTCATGAAAATCGCGTCGCCAATGCGCAAAGCAGGCCGCTTCCTGGAAGCGAGGCTCACCATCCGCGAGGGGTTCGTAGAGCTTCGCATAGCCTTTGTAGGCGTCGGCTTGCAGGATACCGCTTGCGCTGCCCAAGTGAGCAAGCACGTGCTCGGCTTTCCAGTTGGGCGCATAGCGGTAGACGACCCCAGGCGGCGCGGTGCCGGCCCAAGGCCGCTGATCACAGACATAGCCCCAGATCCGGCCTTGCATCACACCCTTGCCGATACCCTTGGCGCGTCGTTCCGGAGCCAGCACGCGGATCGGTGTGTCGTCGGCGTGCAGGATGTCGCTACCCAGGACCGAGGCCTCGATCCGATCGATTACCGGCTGCAGGATCCGCATCGAGCGACCACACCAATCGGCCAGCGTGCTGCGTGGGATGTCGGCACCCATGCGCGCGAAGATCTCGTTCTGCCTGTACAGCGGCAAATGGTCGTCAAACTTCGCGATCAGCACGTAAGCCAGGAGACTTCCTCCGGCCATGCTGCCGGGGATCGGTCGGCTCGGGGCTGGCACCTGGACCATCTTCTCGCAGCAACGGCAGGACTTCTTCGGGCGGGCGACTTCGATGACCTGGAGCTTTGCCGTGATCATCTCGAGGATCTCGCTCACGTCTTCGCCGACGAGACGCAGCTCGCTGCCGCACTCCGGACAGGTGCTGCCGGGGTCAAGTTCGTGGCGTTGGCGCGGCGTATCCGCCGAGACGCGTGGGCGCCGAGATGGACGCGGCCCAGGGGTGGTCTCGGCAGACGCGGCCGCCGCTTGCGCCTCGGAATCGTCCTGGTCACTTGTCACGAGGCCCTGTTGTGCGATCGAGACAAGCACATCTTCGAGAGCGAACTCGAGTTGCTCGATCTCGCGTTCGATCTTCTCGGAGGATTTGCCGAAAGCCTGCTTCCTGAGCTTGGTAATCTGCAAACGCAGTGCCTGGACGACTAGGTCATGGGCGCGCAGCGTCGTCGTCAGCTTCGTGTTCTGGGCCTGCAACTGGGCGATCAGCGCCTTGAGGAGGGCCGGGTCTTCGGGAAGATCTGATGCCGCGTTCAGCATGGCTTTTTCTACAGGAAAACGGCTGCAAAGCCTAGCAAAACAGCCGCTTTCGTAGAAGAAAAGTTACCCCGCGCGTGTAGGCGGCGCACCCCAGTTCGGACGCCTCCAGTCGATCCCTTCCCACAGCATCGCGAGTTGGGCCGATGTCAGTCGCGCCGCCCCGTCAGCCGCAGAGGGCCAGGGAAAACGGCCGCGCTCCAGGATCTTGTAATAGAGGCAAAATCCCTGACCATCCCAGTAAAGCAGCTTCAGCCTGTCGCCGCGCCGTCCCCGAAAGGCGAATACGGCACCACTGGCCGGCTTCTGTCGCAGCACGGTCTGGGCCAGCATTGCAAGACCCGAAATCCCTTTACGCTTATGTGGAGCTCCACATAAGCGCAACTATGCGCTGACCATGATTATGCAGCGTCGGCGCGAAAGGGGCAAGTAATTGTGCTCGGCTGTTCCCATATCGACTCCGCATAACTAACGTCGGCTAGCGCGCGCCAAGCATTGAAGCGCCCCGGGTTTCCAGGAGGCTCCAACTTGTGAGAAGGAGCATCCGTTATGAGCAAGACAACCAACAAATTTTCACCTGAAGTCCGCGAGCGGGCGGTTCGTATGGTGGTGGAGCAGCGGGCCGAGTACGGCTCGGAATGGGAAGTGATGAAGTCGATCGCGGCGAAGATCGGCTGCTCGCTGGAGACGCTGCGCCGGTGGTGCCGCGAGGAGGCGAGCCGACGAGCGGGGCCAGCGGCGCTGGCGGCGGATGACCGGGAACGCCTGAGATTGCTGGAGCGCGAAGTGAAGGAACTACGCCGGGCCAACGAGATTTTGCGCAAGGCATCTGCGTATTTTGCGATGGCGGAGCTTGTCTTATGAGAATCCCTGGCTCCTGAGGCAAAAGGGAGCCACTACCCGGCACCGCAGCTGCGGTGCCGGGTGGTGGCGGGGGCGGCGCCGTGCGGAGCTTGGTCTTGCAGGACCGCGGTCGAGTTTGGCGAGTCCCTGTCTTTTCTTACGACCTGAACGGATACGTGGGCTCCGGGCCCGAACGACAAGCAAAGGTGGATAGAAAAGATGGCAAAGGATACCATCGGAATCGATGTGTCGAAAGACCGTCTGGACGCTTTCTGGCACTCCCATGACGTAGCGCTCAGCCTGCCTAATACGGCTGAAGGTTTCGCTCAGCTATGCGCCTGGCTGGGCGAGAATGATGGGGTACTGTTCGTTTTCGAGGCGACCGGTGCCTATCATCGTGGGCTTGAGCGATATCTCAGTTTGGCGGGGCACCCCTTCATCAAGGTCAATCCGAAACAAGCGCGACGATTTGCACAGGCTATCGGCCGACTGGCCAAAACCGATAGCGTTGACGCCAAAATGCTGGCTCGCATGGGGATTGTTCTGGATTTGACCCCTCAAGGCATAGAAGGTGAAGATGTTCATGATCTCAGGGAGTTGCTGACAGCACGGCGTGCCTTGGTCAAAGATCAGATCACGGCAAAGACACGCCTTGCTACAGCAACCAACCCTTTGGTGAAAGACCAACTCTGCCGCCGGATCAATGACATTGACACCGACATCAAAGCCTTGGATGAAGTCGTTGCCCAGATCGCCAAACAGCGTGGAACCCTTGATGAGCGCATCAGGCGTCTGATGACCATTCCGGGGGTCGGCAGATTAACCGCGACCATCTTGGTGATCGACATGCCGGAACTTGGGCATCTCGACAGCAAAAAGATTGCTGCTCTGGCTGGACTTGCGCCCATGACGCAACAGTCAGGCAAGTGGCAGGGCAAAGAGCGGATTATTGGTGGCCGGGCGTCACTCCGGCGGGCAATCTACATGCCTGCGTTGGTCGCCATTCGCTTTAATCACGATCTCCGCGACAAAATATCAGCAGCTCGTAAATGCAGGAAAGGCGAAAAAAGGTCGCCATCACCGCCGTCATGCGTCGCATCATCGTTCTGGCAAACACGCTGCTGCGTGAAGGGGCGTGATTGGCAGCCAAAAAAAAACGACCTTGACCAAGACGGATACTCGACCGCCCCGGGAGATGATGATGGCGTTCATCGACGTCCATCGCGAGGATTTGGGTATCGAGCCGATCTGCCGGGAACTGGCAATCGCCCCATCCTCCTACCATGAACACGCCGCGCGTAGTGCCGATCCCGGCAGGCGTCCAGCACGTGCGCAGCGTGATGACGAGATCAGGGAGCAGATCAAGCGGGTCCATGAGGCCAGCTTCGGCCTCTATGGCGCACGCAAGGTCTGGCACCAGATGCGGCGTGAAGGCATAATGGTGGCGAAATGCACGGTGGAACGATTAATGCGCGCCATGGGGCTGGCAGGCGTCCGGCGTGGAAAGAAGACGGTCACCACCGTCAGCAACCCGAATACGCCGTGTCCGCTGGACAAGGTCAATCGGGCATTTCGCGTCAGCCGGCCAAACGCCCTGTGGGTCGTCGATTTTACCTACGTGCACACCTGGACGGGCTTCGTCTATGTTGCCTTCGTGATTGACGCTTTTGCCCGGCGGATCGTCGGATGGAAGGTCAGAACGTCAGCCACTGCCAACTTCGTTCTGGATGCCCTGGAGCAGGCGATCCATGCCCGTAGGCCCGGTCCCGATGATGGACTGATCCACCATAGCGACAGGGGAGTTCAATATCTTGCCATGAACTATACCCAGCGCTTGGCCGARGCGAAGCTCGTTCCCTCGGTCGGTAGCGTCGGTGATTCCTACGATAACGCCTTAGCCGAGACGATCAACGGCCTTTACAAGGCCGAGGTAATTTGGCGGCAGCGGTCATGGCCAAGCGTTTCGGCCGTGGAAATGGCAACGCTGCGCTGGGTCGATTGGTACAACAATCACCGGCTCTTCGGCCCTATCGGGCACATCCCGCCCGCTGAGGCCGAAGACAATTACTATGCAGCCCTCGAGAACCTCGATATGGCTGCATAGCCCAATGAAAACTGCCTCCTGAAAACCCGGGGCGCTTCAGATCCCGCTGATCGGCAATGCAAGCTGCAGGTCGCCCGCAGATTGCCATCTCGCGCTCAGCTTGCGCGAGTAGCAATACCCCGCCGTCCGAGGTCAGCCGACCACCGTCAAAGGCGGCTGTGACTTTCTTGCGCCCAACCGCTGGAAACGAAAAAAACGGGCGCGCTATCCTTACATCTGGCGGGTGTGGCCTGTGGCATTTTTCTGCCTCGCTGCAGGTTGGTCTAGACACCCAAATTTCCTACAGCAAAGCAATGCCTTACGCCACTCCCGCCAACCCCTCGGACACAGCGCCATGAATAATCCGGGCTAAAGGCATAACTGGCATCATTACGCCGTATGGAGAGCGTCCACACCAACAGTGGTGCTGTCGTCAGGACGGCGGTGATCGTGACCTCGCTGGATCGGCTGTTGAGGCCTTGGCCAACATCGTTGCACACATAGAGGCCCTCGCCCGAAACCATCATGAGGCTCTGACCTCGAAAAGGACCTTGACCCTGACGTCCGCACTACTCAGGTTGACAGCTACCCGCAATTAAAGGGCCGATCCACAGTTCTTATCCGATCCCTCCGCCTGCAACGAATAGAGTTTGCCCGTGATATAGGACGCTTCCTCAGAGGCGAAAAGCAAGTTATCTGCGGCGAGTTCCTCGGGTTCGCCGAACCGGGCCATTGGGGTGTCGC
>NZ_JEMV01000112.1 GCF_000588875.1 Sphingobium sp. Ant17 | reverse complement strand
CGGCGGGTGAAACCATATTTATGGGCGATCAATCTGCGCGCCATGAAACTGACTGAACTCGGCCACGCCATAGCGGTTCTGGATGCTTTTGGGCCATGGCCCGATGCCGACACCGGCAGCGGCATGAAGCTGATAGTTGGACCCCATCGGCACCCGCGTCATGCTTTCCGCACCCGCGGCAATCACCAGATCCTGCGTGCCGGACATGATCGCCTGCGCCGCGAAATGCAGCGCCTGTTGCGAAGAACCGCATTGCCGGTCGATCGTCACGGCGGGCACGCTGTCGGGCAGCTTCGACGCCAGCACCAGATTGCGGCCAAAGGCAAAGGCCTGCTCGCCTGCCTGACTGACGCAGCCGACGATGACATCCTCGATCGCGGCGGGATCGACGCCCGTGCGATCGACCAGCGCATTGAGGATGGTCGCGCCCAGATCGGCGGGATGCACGTCGATCAGGCCACCCCTGCGGGCACGGCCACCGGCGGTACGGACGGCTTCTACGATATAGGCGTCGGCCATGGTCTCAAACTCCCCTGAAATTGGCGGGGCGTTTTGCAAGCAATGCGCTCAGCCCCTCTTCGCTTTCCCGTCCCGCGCCTGCCGCCGCCATGCTCCGCAATTCGCGGTCCAGCTGCGTCTCCAACCCGGTTTCGAAACTATCGGCCAGCAGCGCGCGGCTGGCTGCCAGCGCCGCCATCGGCGCATCGGCGAGCGCGGTGGCGACGCGCAGGCCTTCGTCGGCCAACGCTTCATCATCGACAATCCGCGTCACCAGCCCGATCGCCTCGGCCTCCTCCGCCTTGATCCGGCGGTTGGTCAGGATGATCTCCTGCGCCTTGCGCAAGCCCACCAGACGCGGCAACAGCCAGCTTAGGCCACCATCGGGCGTCAGGCCAATCGCGCCATAGGCCGCGGTAAAATGCGCCGACCGCGCTCCGATCACGACGTCGCCCAGCATCGCCAGGCTGAACCCCGCGCCCGCAGCCGGGCCATTGACCAGCGTCACTAACGGCTTGGGCGCGCGCGCCAGCCGTGCAATCGCCGCATGAAGTGTCGCGATCAGTTCGCTCAAGACTTCCGGGCGTATCCCAGCGSCCGCGAGCACTTTGCACATCGCCACCCGCACAGAATAAACGACCGCTGCCCGTTATCACAATACAGCGGATCGCCGCGTCGGTCTGGCAGCGGATCGCCGCCGCCAGCAGCGCGCGCGCCAGCGGCAGGGTGATGGCATTGCCAGCCTCCGGCCGGTCGAGCATGATCCGCCCGATGCCATTCTCGACGGTAAAGGCGATCCCGTCCATCAGCGCGGCGCCATGCGGATTGCGCCATCCAGCCGGATGACATCGCCATTCAGCATCGGATTGCGGATGATGGACTCCACCAATTGCGCATATTCGGCGGGTTTACCCAGGCGACTGGGATGCGGCACCTGCGCGCCCAGCGCGTCCTGCACATGCTGCGGGAAGCCTTCGAGCATGGGGGTGAGGAAAATGCCCGGCGCGATCGTCATGACGCGAATCTTATGTTGCGCCAAGTCGCGCGCGATCGGCAAAGTCATGCCGACGACGCCGCCCTTCGACGCGCTATAGGCCGCCTGCCCAATCTGCCCGTCATAGGCCGCGACCGAAGCGGTGTTGACGATGACACCGCGCTCGCCGTCAATCTCTTCCGCCGCAGCCAGCCGCGCGGAGAATTTGGAGATGACGTTGAACGTGCCGATCAGGTTGACGGTGACCGTCTTGGCGAAGACATCAAGCGGATGCGGCGCATTCTCCTTGCCCACGATTTTGACCGCAGGGGCGATCCCCGCGCAATTGACCAGGATGCGCGCAACGCCATGCGCGGCTTCGGCCGTGTCCAGACCGGCCGCGACGCTGGCGTCATCAGCGACATTCACCGACACATAGACGCCGCCCAGTTCCGCCGCGACGGCCTGGCCCGCTTCCTCGTTGAGGTCAAAGATCGCGACCTTCGCGCCCTGCGCCGCCAGCATCGTCGCGGTCGCCCGGCCAAGGCCCGAAGCGCCGCCCGTCACAATGGCCGATAAACCGTTGATATCCATAACGTCCAACCCCTAAACTATCAGACCAGCTCGATCGCCATCGCCGTCGCTTCGCCACCACCAATGCACAGGCTGGCAACGCCGCGCTTCAACCCGCGCGTTTCCAGCGCACCGATCAACGTCGCAACGATGCGCGCGCCCGATGCGCCGATCGGATGGCCCAAAGCGGTCGCGCCGCCATTGACGTTCAGCTTCTCCGCCGGGATGCCCAATTCCTTCGCCGCAATCATCGCAACAACGGCAAAGGCTTCGTTGACCTCGAATAGATCGACATCGTCCACCGACCAGCCTGCCTTTTCCAGCAGCTTGCGCATCGCCGGAACCGGTGCCGTGGTGAATTTGGATGGCGCATGCGCGTGCCCTGCGGTCGCGACCACGCGGGCGACGACTTTCATGCCCTGCTTGTCGGCGACGCTCTGGCGCGTCATCACCAGCGCGGCCGCACCATCCGAAATGGACGAGGCGTTGGCCGCCGTAATCGTGCCATCCTTGACGAAGGCGGGCTTGAGGCCGGGGATCTTGTCCGGCCGTGCCTTGCCCGGCTGTTCGTCGGTATCGACGATCGTATCGCCACCCCGGCCCTTGACCGTCACCGGCATAATTTCCCGCACGAAAGCGCCGCTGCCGATCGCCGCATTGGCGCGTTCGAGCGAGCGGATGGCATAATCGTCCTGATCCTGACGGGTGAACTGATAATCGCGCACAGCTTCCTCGGCGAACACGCCCATCGCCTTGCCCGGTTCGTAGGCATCTTCCAGCCCGTCCATCATCATCGTGTCGATGATGCGATCATGGCCGATCCGCGCGCCGCCGCGATGTTTGGGCAAAACATAGGGGGCATTGGTCATGCTCTCCATCCCGCCCGCGATCACGACATCGACCGCGCCAGAGCTAAGCGCTTCATGCGCCATGATCGCGGCCTGCATCCCCGATCCGCACATCTTGTTGACGGTGGTGGCTTCGGTGTTGAGGCCAAGGCCTGCGCCCAATGCCGCCTGCCGCGCCGGCGCCTGCCCCAGACCCGCTGGCAGGACGCAGCCCATATAGATGCGATCGACTGCATCGACGGAAACGCCCGCCCGCTCGACCGCCGCCTTGACCGCTGCAGCGCCCAGTTCCGTGGCCTTGAGGCCCGACAAGGCACCCTGGAACCCGCCCATCGGCGTGCGGGCATAGCTGGCGATGACTACCGGATCGTCCTGCATATCAATTCCTCTCAAAGACTGCGCGCGATGACCATGCGCTGGATGTCCGACGTGCCCTCGTAAATCTGGCACACGCGCACATCGCGATAGATTTTGGCGACACCATATTCTTCCAGATAGCCATAGCCGCCGAGCGTCTGGAGCGCGCCCGACACGATCTGTTCGGCCGCTTCCGACGCAAACAGCTTCGCCATCGATGCTTCGGTCAGGCATGGCAGGCCCGCATCCTTGACACGCGCGGCGTTCAGCACCAGTTGCCGCGCCGCTTCCAATTCGGTGGCGAGATCAGCCAAGCGAAAGCCCACCGCCTGATGCTCGATGATGGGCTTGCCGAAACTGCGGCGCTCCTTGGCATAGGCGACCGCAATCTCCAGCGCCGCCTGCGCCATGCCGACGCATTGCGCGGCGATGCCGATGCGCCCCGTCTCCAGATTGGCGAGCGCAATGCGATAGCCCTGTCCCGGCTGGCCGATCAGCAGATCATCCTTGACGAACATATCATCGAACCGCAGCGCGCAGGTGTCCGACGCGCCCTGCCCCAGCTTATGTTCGACCTTGTCGACGCTGAAACCGGGCCGGTCGGTCGGTACGATGAATACAGACAGACCCTTCTTGCCTGCATCGGGATCGGTCACGGCGGCGACCATCACTAATCCGGCAATCTTGCCCGACGTGATGAACTGTTTGGATCCGTTAATGCGCCAGCCGCCCTCGACCTTGGTCGCGCGGGTGCGCACGGCGGACGCATCCGATCCGGCATCGGCCTCGGTCAGGGCAAAGGCACCAATGGTCCGCCCACCGATCAGGTCGGGCAGGAAACGCGCCTTCTGCGCTTCATCGCCATCCTTGAGCAGGCCGGACACGAGGATCGAATTCTGGATGGAAACGATGGTGGACAGCGCCCCATCCGCCGCCGCCAGTTCGACAAGGGCCAGCGCGTAGGACACCGTGTCCGTCTCCGCCCCGCCATAGCTTTCCGGCGCTGTCATGCCCCATAGGCCGAGTCCCGCCATCTCCTCAAACAATGCAGGCGGATAGCCGCCCTCCGACTCGAAGCGCACGCTATGTGGACGGATGGTTTCCTGCGCGAAACTGCGCACCGTATCGCGAATGGCCGTCTGAGTTTCCGTCAGCATAAAACCCATTCGTCTCCTATCTACTCATCGGTATATTGATTATTAGCGGGTTTCTTGTCAAGAGTGGAGTGGCAAGGAGGAGCGGGCGACCGGCATCCGCGCGCGATGTATAAGGTCAAGGTGAGCCGCGCGGCCAAGGGCCTGATCGCGCGCATCCCAACGCCGCCGATTAGCGACCGCATCTATTGGTGCTAAGGGGCGATAAACGCGCATTATATGAGGCGGTCGTAGCCAAGGCGATGGAGGTGGAGCAGCAGATTTGCAGCCGCTTCGCAAAGACAGAGCTGAATCCGTTCGCGGCAATGTTGCGCAGATTGATGCGATCGTTTTGGCGTTGGGCCTGTCGAACCGCACACCATCCGGCAATTGATGGACCGGTATAAAAAGGGCACCGTTCCTCAGCGGACTGGTCCCCTGCTTATGTCAGGACATTAAGGCCTTGACCGTTTCGACCACCCGTTCCGGCGAGACGATATAAGCGTCTTCCAACACCTTGGCGAAGGGCACCGGCGAATAAGGCGCGCCAAGCCTGCGGACCGGGGCCTTCAACTGACCGAACAGTTCTTCGGCTATGGTCGAAGCGATTTCGCCGCCGGGTCCGAAATGGCGCACCGCTTCATGGGCGATCACCGCACGCCCTGTCTTGGCAACCGACGCCAGCACGGCTTCCTTGTCCCAGGGCGATACCGTGCGCAGGTCGATTAGTTCGACCGAAATGCCAGCCTCTGCCAAGGGGGCGAGCGCCTGCTGACAGCGGATGACCTGCGAGGACCAGGAGACGATGGTGACATCGGTCCCTTCCTGCACCACCCGCGCCTTGCCCAAGGAAATGGGGCCAGAATCGTCGGCTACTTCGGCAGGTATGAAGAGCGATCCCGCAGATTCGATGAAAATGCACGGGTCGGGGTCTTGGATGCAGGACAGCAACAGGCCTTTATAATCCACCGGGTTGGACGGCGCGACCACCTTGATCCCGGCCGCGTGCGCGAACCAGCCTTCGAGATGATCGGCATGTTGGCCTGCCGTCTGCCAGCCAGCGCCAGTCAGCGTGCGGATGGTGATCGGCACGGTGCTTTGCCCCCCCGACATGAAGCGCAGCTTGGCGGCATGGTTGAAGATCATGTCCATCGCGACGGCGGTGAAGTTCATCAGCATGATTTCGGCGACGGGCTTGTAGCCCGCCAGCGCCGCGCCGATTGCCGCGCCAATGATCGCCTGTTCGGAAATGGGCGTCGATTTGACGCGGTCATCACCGAATTTGGTCGACAGGCCCGCCGTCGCGCCGGTGACGCCGCCGCCTTCCCGGTCAGCGATATCCTCGCCCAGCACGATCACCTTGTCATCTTCCGCCATGGCCTGATGCAGGGCTGCGTTTACGGCTTGGAGGCTGTTCATCTTCTTGGCGCTCATGCCGGGATCTCCTGCGCAAAGACATCGCGACGCAATTCGTCCACCGAGGGCAAGGGGCTGGCGAGGCCGAACTCCTGTGCGTCCTCGATCTCGGTTTCGATCGTCGCCTTCATTTTGGCCAGCGTCTCTTCGGTCGCGTGGCCCTGGTCGATCAGCCAGGCCTTGAAGGCGGGCAGCGGGTCTTTTTCGATCGCGGTGGCCTTTTCTTCCTTGGTCATATATTTGTCATCGTCGCCCAGCACATGCCCATGGAAGCGGAAGGTCTTGCATTCTAGCAGGGTCGGGCCTTCGCCATCACGCGCGCGCGTGATGGCGTCATGGGCCGCCGCGAACATGGCCAGCGGGTCGTTCCCGTCGACCGTATGGCCGGGCATGCCATAGCCGATCGCGCGCTTCGAAATGAAGTCGACCGAGGTGCCGTTTTCGTAGCGCGTATGTTCGGCAAAGCCGTTATTCTGGCACACGAAGATCACAGGCAGCTTCCAGACGGACGCGAGATTGAGCGATTCATGGAAGGCGCCAATGTTGGACGCGCCGTCACCGAAATAGGCGATGGTGACGCGCCGCGACCCGTCCAGCTTTGCCGCCCAGGCGAGGCCATTGGCGATCGGCATGGAGGAACCGACGATACCGGTCGTGACCATGACGCCGCTTTCGGGGTGGGTGAGGTGCATAGGGCCGCCCTTCCCCTTGCAGGTGCCATGGACACGGCCGGCAATTTCGGCCCAGAGCGGGCGCAGCGGCATATCCTTGGCCACCATGTCGTGGATGCCGCGATAGATGGTGCAAATCTTGTCGTCGTCCGTCATCAACGATGAGAGCGTGGCGGGGATGACTTCCTGACCGCGCGCGGAATAATAGGGCATGACGAGCCGCCCAAGCCGGATGGTCTTGCGGATGGCGTCATCATTGCGTTCGATGCGGATCATGCGCCGGTAGATGTCTACCAGCTGGTCCGGGGTCGGCGCCGGGGCGTTGCTCAGCTCTGCCATAAAGTCCTCAGATGGCCAATGGGATGCCCCTGCATTGGCCGTTGCGGGGCGAGGGTCAACTCGCCGGGGCGATATGTCGATGCAGGCTGGGACCAATGCCCGGAAGGCGGCGTTGATGCCCCGAAGCACATAGCCATTTCGCCCCACCGATATGCGCGCGCTGCCCTTTGCGCGGCGCGCGCGGGGGGCATTCTCGACGAGAAAGGAAGGATTTTATGACCAAGGACAAGCGCGACGTCAGCGAGCGGACGGACCGGGTACTGCAACTGGAAGCCGAGCTGGAGGCTGAGGGCGCAGCGACGATGCAGGGAGAGGAACTGGACCATGCCCGCGCGATGCTGCACCAATGGGTGGAGAGCGTGGTGGCGGTGGTATCCTCGCCGGGGGTCGGACGGGTGTCGCTGATCCATGCCGATGGCGGCGAATCACGTATCTCTTCGCCAGCCCTGCCCTATCTTCTGTCCCGACCGGCGCGCTTTACCGATCAGGCTGATTATCAAGCCCCGCGGCGTGGCGGGCGGCGATATAGCCGAAGACCAGGGAAGGACCGATGCTGGCCCCCGCGCCGACATAGACATTGCCAATGACCGATGCGGTGGTGGTGCCGGTGGCATAGAGCCCAGCGATCACCTGGCCTTCGGCCTTGATCACACGCCCGCACGCGTCAGTAACGACGCCGCCATAGGTGCTGACATCGCCGGGCACGACCGGCACGGCGTAGAATGGCCCTTTGTCGATCGCGCCCAGGGCTCTTTGGGCGGAAAAGGGATCGCCGACGAAGCCGCAATTGTCATAGGCGCGGGCACCCCGCTGGAAATCCTCGTCCACGCCCTTAGCTACAAAGCCGTTCCAGCGGGCGACGGTGGCGTTCAATGTAGCGGGATTGACCTTGATGCTGCTGGCCAGTTCGGCGATCGTGTTGGCGGTGTGGAGATAGCCGCTTTCGATCCAGCCGTCGGGGGATTGTCTTGTCGATATATTTGCCCGCGATGGCGTAAAGTTCGACATAGTTGCGGTCGACGATCGCCCCAGCTTTGGGGATGGCGGGGGACTAGCGCGTTTTCGCTTGCGCATGGTTTCGCAATAAAGTTCGTAGCTGCCGCCCTCGTTCATATAGCGCTGGCCGCTCTGGTCCACCAATATGGCGTGGGGCTTGCCGGTCATCGATTGCGCGCCTGGTGCGACATAGGTTYGATCCCAACGCGCGGGCGTCATCTGATAGCCGACCAGCTGGTCCATCTGCGCCAAAAGACCGCCGATCCGTTCCAGTTCCTGGTGCATGTCGCCGGTATCGCCTTCGGGCGTCTGTGACCATAGGACGCTGGTGCCGGGCATATAGCGATCGCGCATAGCCTGATTTTGCGAGAATCCGCCCGCGTTGATGAGGATACCAAGCGCGCGCCGATACGCCAGGCCTTGCATCCCGCTTCGTTTCGACGCCGGTCGCGGCGTCATCGGCGATGATGATCTGGCTGACGGGGGCGTTCAGCCTTATGTCCACGCCTGCGGCCAGGGCGGCCTTGAGCATCCGCCCCTGCAGC
>NZ_JEMV01000111.1 GCF_000588875.1 Sphingobium sp. Ant17 | reverse complement strand
CCAGTTCCACGCTCTGAACTGGACCCCGGCCTTCGCCGGGGAACATGACCTACAGGTTTCCATCAAAGTTCGTCGGTATGTATGGCAAAAATTGCCACTGCATTCAATGTTTGGCTTTAGTCGCGCTATCCTTTTGATAACTGCCGCTGCGCGTATTTCAGCCTCGTCACCGATTTTTCGGCTCGCGCGATCAGCAACGCCAGATCGTCCAGCGTATCGAGCAGCCCGGCCATCAGAAGACCCGGACCATCTCGCCCTCGACACGCGCGCGCAAGCGGGGGCGGAGGCCGATGCGTGACACTAGGTCGACCTTGGTGCCGAGCGCATCGGACAGTTCCAGCATGGCCCCGGCCTGATCGAACAGGCTGAATTGCCGTGCCGAGTCATAGTCGTAGAGCAGGTCGAGATCGGAGGCTGGGCTGGCTTCGTCCCTAGCGGTCGATCCGAACAGGTATAGCGCGTTGATGCCGCGCGCGCGCAGGCGACGTTCGAAGGGCTTCAACCGGGTGATCGCTTCGGCCTTTTTCATGGCGCCATTATGCCCCAGCTTTCTGAAACACGCAATTTGCCAGCGCGCTGGGGATTCTGCGTTTGAACGGAAAAACGGCCGACCCGTTGCCGGATCGGCCGTTTTTTCAAACCCCGCGCATCGCGCCCGGCCTTACGCCGCCTGCGCGGCCTCTTCGCTCGCGGGCAGGCGGATCAGGTAATCGAACGCCGACAAGCCTGCCGTCGAACCTGCGCCCATGGCGATGACGATCTGCTTGTAGGGGACCGTCGTGCAATCGCCTGCGGCAAACACACCCGGCACGCTGGTTTCGCCGCGGGCGTCGATTTCGATTTCGCCGCGAGGGGACAAAGCGACAGCATCCTTCAACCATTCGGTGTTGGGGACGAGGCCGATCTGGACGAAGATGCCTTCCAGCGCGACGTCATGTTCGGTGCCGCTGTTGCGGTCCTTGTAGGACAGGCCGGTGACGCGGTCGCCATCGCCATCCACCTTCGACGTGAGCGCCGAGGTGATGATCTTGACGTTGGGCAGGCTGGCGAGCTTGCGTTGCAGCACCGCGTCGGCGCGGAGCTGGCTGTCAAATTCGATCAGCGTCACATGGGCGACAATCCCGGCGAGGTCGATCGCGGCTTCGACGCCGCTATTGCCGCCGCCGATCACCGCGACGCGCTTGCCCTTGTAGAGCGGGCCATCGCAATGCGGGCAATAGGCAACGCCCTTGTTGCGATATTCCTCTTCGCCGGGCACGCCCATCTGCCGCCAGCGCGCGCCGGTCGAAAGGATGAGGGTGCGGCCCTTCAGCGAGGCGCCATTTTCCAGCACGACCTCATGATAGCCGCCTTCGGTGCGGGCCGGGATCAGCTTCGCCGCCTTTTGCAGGTTCATGATCTCGACGTCATAATCCTTGACGTGCGCTTCCATGGCGGAGGCGAGCTTTGGCCCTTCGGTGCGCGAGACCGAGATGAAGTTTTCGATATCCATCGTGTCGAGCACCTGGCCGCCGAAGCGTTCCGCCGCGACGCCGGTGCGGATGCCCTTGCGCGCCGTGTAGATGGCCGCCGCTGCGCCAGCGGGACCGCCGCCGACGATGAGGACTTCGAAGGGTTCCTGGGCCTTGATCTTTTCGGCGGCGCGGGTGGCGGCGCCGCTGTCGATCTTGGCGACGATCTGTTCCAGTTCCATCCGGCCGCTGGCGAAGGGTTCGCCGTTGAGGAAGACGGTGGGGACGGCCATGACCTTGCGGCTGTCGACCTCTTCCTTGAACAGCGCGCCGTCGATGGCGACGTGGCTGATGCGGGGGTTGAGAACGCTCATGAGGTTGAGCGCCTGCACCACGTCGGGGCAGTTCTGGCAGGAGAGCGAGAAATAGGTTTCGAAGGCGAAGTCGCCGTCGATGTCCTTGATCTGCTGGATCAAGTCCTGCGCCGCCTTTGCCGGGTGGCCGCCGACCTGCAGCAGGGCGAGGACCAGCGAGGTGAATTCATGGCCCATCGGCAGGCCCGCGAAACGCACGCCGATATCGGTGCCTGCGCGGCGGATCATGAAGCTGGGGACGCGCTTGTCGGTGCCGGTGACAACGGTCACCTTGTCCGACAAAGCGGCGATTTCGCCGAGCAGTTCGCCCAGCTCGCGGGATTTGGCATCGTCACCTAGAGAGGCGACGAGTTCGATAGGCTCACGGATGTTGACCAGATAGGCCTTGAGCTGCTGCGTCAGGGTGGTGTCAAGCATGGGATAATCGTCCTTCGATAGATACAAAAATGGCTCGGAGCGGAGGAGGGGTTCCACTCCGAGCCACTTTGCGACCCGCTAGGGGAACCGTTATTTAGATTTTGCCGACCAGGTCGAGCGAGGGGGCCAGCGTGGTTTCGCCTTCTTCCCACTTGGCCGGGCAGACTTCACCGGGGTGCGCGGCGACATATTGCGCTGCCTTCACCTTGCGGAGCAATTCGGTCGCGTTGCGGCCGACGCCTTCCGAGGTGATTTCCATGAACTGGATCACGCCTTCGGGATCAACCAGGAAGGTGGCGCGATCGGCAAGTCCGACGCCCGGACGCATCACGTCGAAATTGTTGGTGATGGTGCCCGACTGGTCACCCAGCATATAATAGTTGATCTTGCCGATGGCCGGCGAGGTGTCGTGCCAGCCTTGTGGCTGAAATGCGTGTCGGTCGAGACCGAGAAGACTTCGACGTTCAAGCCCTGGAGGGTCGGGTAGATGCCGGCCAGGTCTTCCAGTTCGGTGGGGCAGACGAAGGTGAAGTCGGCGGGGTAGAAGAAGAAGATCGCCCACTTGCCCTTCACGTCCGCGTCAGTGACGTCGACGAACTTGCCTTCCTTATAGGCGGTCGCGGCGAACGGCTTGATGGTGGTGTTGATGAGAGCCATGGGCTGTCCAGTTCCTTATGTGGGTTGCTGTTGCAGACACCCATGTAGGGACAGGGCCGAGTCGAGGGAAATTGGTTTTCTCGGATGGGGTGAGTGAGAAAAGCGATCACAGCCGATCGGATTGATCGACCCAGTCGCCGCGCCATTGGCCAAGCGCCAGCATCATCGCGCGTTCGACCATCGCCTGCGCCTCTTCCGCCGAGAAGGTCGAGGGATCAAGGCAGAGTTCGAGCCAGAGGCCATCGACCAGCGCGGTGAGGCTGATCGCCGCGAGCCGGGCGCGGGCGGGCGGCATTTCCGGCACGGCGGCCAGCAACAGGGCTTCAAGCTGGGCGCGGGAGGCGGCATAGATTTGCGCATGGAGCGCGGCGACGGCGGGGTCGCTCTTGACGAGACTCCAAAAGGCGATCCAGGTGGCTAGCAGGTCCGGGTCCAATATGGGGGCGCGGAAATTGCCCTGAAGGCAGGCGCGCAGCCGGTCGCGCGGGTCATCGCCCGCCGCCGCCACCGCCTGGTCCAGCGCGGCGGACACGGTGGCGCCGACATCGACATAGGTGGCGAGGATCAGCGCATCGACCCCGTCGAAATAATGGGTGAGCAGGCCAGAGGACACGCCCGCCTGCGCGCAGATTGCCCGTACTGACGTGCCGCCGACGCCCTTTTCTGCGAGGCAGCGGGCCGTCGCCTCGATGAGTGCCTGACGCCGCACGTCGGGGGTTTCGCGCACGAATCTGGCCCTGGGCTTTTGCATCCTGTGGTTCATGATCTTGTCCCCCCGTGGCGTATTGGCGACAGACGGTCGCGCTGGCAAGGTGACGTCCTGACGGGGAGGGGATCGAATATGCCGTGTCGCTGCTTTTGTCCGTGATAGCCAAGGAGATCGACCGATGACCCGCCGCCTTTCGCCCTTCCTGCTCGTCGGCGCATTTTTGACCGCTTGCACCCCTGCCGCCGACACGAACGAAGCGGCCAACGCCACGGCCAGCGCGCCGACGGTCGAGACGATCGAGGACACCGACGCCATCAATGGCGCGGACGGCCCGGTCGGACGCCTGCCGACCGACGATTGGATCGGCCGCTGGATGGGGCCAGAGGGGCTGTTCCTCGACATTCAGCCCGCGCCCGATGGCAGGCCGGGCAGCTATGCCCTGACCAACAAGGATAATCTGGACCGGCAGGGCACCTATGTCGGCATGGCCGAGGATGCGACGATTCGCTTCACCCGCGACGGCAAGCCACTGACGATCCGGCCCGGCACCGGCGCGGAGACGGGCTTCAAATATCTCGCCGACAAGACCGACTGCCTGATCGTGGTTGCGGGGCAGGAGGGCTATTGCCGGTGAGGGGGCTGGGCGCGTTCTAATAGGTCCGTCGCGCCGAAAATTATCGCGAGGGGCGCAGCACGGGACGCGCCAATCCCTTTCCCGCGTAAAATCTCTGCCGCGCACGAATGAAAAGGACTTGGCGGCCTTGCCTCTTGCCTCTATCGGCGCATGGCACTAGGGCAATGCCTTAACGGTTATTCACAACCACCAACGATACCCATTAAGAAGGACCACTCATGAGTGAGACCGCGGATCGCGTAAAGAAAATCGTCGTCGAGCATCTGGGCGTGGAAGCCGAAAAGGTGACCGAGGACGCGAGCTTCATCGACGATCTGGGCGCCGACAGCCTCGACATCGTTGAGCTGGTCATGGCGTTCGAAGAAGAATTCGGCGTCGAAATCCCCGACGATGCGGCCGAGAAGATCGCCACCGTCAAGGATGCCATCGATTATATCGACAGCAAGCAGTAAGGCGTTTTGCGGCCCGCACATGCGGGCCGCCTTTCGTGTTAGGAAATGGCTCCTCCTGTCCGGTAACCCCGGAGCGCGGGGAGCTTTTTCGTATCTGGTGCAGCGTTTGCGGGTCGGATCGACCGGGCAGACAATGCGTCAAAGAGACTATTTCGGAGCAAATATATGCGTCGCGTCGTCGTAACCGGCCTTGGCATGGTCAGCCCGCTTGGCGGGGATGTGGAAACCACATGGAAGAACATCATCGCGTCCAAATCCGGCGCGGCGACCATCACGCGGTTCGACCCGACCGACTATAAGTGCCGGATCGCCTGCGAAGTGAAGCCCAAGGAGCATGAATATGGCTTCGACCCTTATTTGGAGGTGGATCACAAGATCCAGCGCCAGGTCGATCTGTTCATCGTCTTCGGCATCGCCGCAGCGAGCGAGGCGCTGCGCGACGCGGGCCTGCTGAACATGACCGAAGAGGAGCGGCTGCGCGCTGGTTGCTCGATCGGTTCGGGCATCGGCGGCCTGCCGGGCATCGAGAGCGAATCGCTGGTGCTGGCCGCCAAGGGGCCGAGCCGGGTCAGCCCGCATTTCGTCCATGGTCGCCTGATCAACCTCATTTCCGGCCAGGTTTCGATCAAATATGGCCTGATGGGGCCGAACCATGCGGTCGTCACCGCCTGTTCGACCGGCGCCCATTCGATTGGCGACGCCGCGCGCATGATCGCGATGGACGATGCCGACGTCATGCTGGCGGGCGGCGCGGAAAGCGCGATCTGCCCTATCGGCATCGCCGGTTTCTCGCAGGCGCGGGCGCTCAGCACCAATTTCAACGATGATCCGACGCGCGCCAGCCGTCCCTATGACGTCAACCGTGATGGCTTCGTGATGGGCGAAGGCGCAGGCGTCGTCGTGCTGGAAGAATATGAGCGGGCCAAGGCGCGCGGCGCGAAAATCTATGCCGAAGTGCTGGGCTATGGCCTGTCGGGCGATGCCTATCATGTCACCGCCCCGCACCCCGAAGGCTCCGGCGCATTCCGGTCGATGCAGATGGCGCTCAAGAAGTCGGGCCTTAGCCTTGAAGACATCGACTATGTGAACGCGCATGGCACATCGACGCCGATGGGCGACGAACTGGAACTGGGCGCGGTGCGCCGCCTGTTCGGCGACCAGATCGGCGCAATGTCGATGAGTTCGACCAAGTCGGCGATCGGCCATTTGCTGGGCGGCGCGGGTGCGGTGGAAAGCATTTTCTGCATCCTCGCCATGCGCGACGGCATCGTGCCGCCGACGCTCAACCTCGATGAACCGAGCGAAAGCTGCAAGGGCGTCGACCTCGTCCCCCATGTCGCCAAGGAGCGCAAGGTGCGCGCGGTACTGAATAATTCGTTCGGCTTTGGCGGCACCAACGCGTCGCTCATCATGAAGGCGATCTGAACTGGACCCCGGCCTTCGCCGGGGAACAGGAGAACATTATGGCGAAGCGCAACCGCACTGGCCCGAAGCAACGACTGGGCTGTATCGTCCTGCTGATCGGCCTCGCCGTTGCGGCCTTCATCGCCTTTCGCTTCGTGGCGGGCTGGACCGAACAGGGCCCGGCAGCCCAGGATGTCAGCGTCGTCGTGCGCGACGGGGCGACGCTGTCCGATGCCGCCGTGCTGTTGAAGCAGGCGGGTGCGGTGCGGTCGGCCGACGCCTTCCTGACGCGCGCCAAGATTTTCGGGGCGGGCACCCCGATCAAGGCGGGGGAGTTCGTCATTCCCGCCGGGGCCAGCAACAGCGATATTCTCTCCATCCTGCAGGGTGGCAAGACGCTGACGCGGTTGATCACCATTCCCGAAGGCATGCCCTCCATCCTGGTGCATGAGCGGTTGATGGCGAACGACCAGTTGACCGGGGATATCCCGGTGCCGGAGGAGGGGAGCGTCCTTCCCGACAGCTATGCTTTCGACAAGGGCGAGCCGCGCGCCGCCGTGCTGAAACGCATGCAGGCGGCGATGGACGAGGCGCTGGCCAAATTATGGGCCGAACGCGCGCCCAATACGATCGCCAAAACGCCCAAGGAAGCGATCATCCTGGCCAGCATCGTGGAGAAGGAAACCGCCGTTGCCGCCGAACGGCCGACGGTGGCGGGCGTCTACAGCAATCGGTTGCGCACCAATATGATGCTGCAGGCCGACCCGACGATCATCTACCCGATCACGCGCGGCAAGCCGCTGGGCCGCCGCATCCGCAAGTCGGAGATTGCGGACGTCAACGACTATAATACCTATGCGATGGTCGGCCTGCCCAAGGGGCCGATCGCCAATCCAGGGCGGCTCTCCATCCTCGCCGTGCTGCATCCGGCCGAAACCAAGGCGCTCTATTTCGTCG
Organism: Sphingobium sp. Ant17; assembly: GCF_000588875.1. Taxonomy (GTDB): domain Bacteria; phylum Pseudomonadota; class Alphaproteobacteria; order Sphingomonadales; family Sphingomonadaceae; genus Sphingobium. The sequence goes on along the minus strand of NZ_JEMV01000111.1, from coordinate 1,343 downwards.
CGGACGGGAAGGGCGGCCACATCTTCGCCGACACCTATCAGCAGCATAATGAAAATGTGCGCAAATGGTTTGAAATCCGGCGGTCGCGCGGCGAACTTTGACGCCTGACCGTCGATTTTCTCGACGGCGATTGCGTGTCGTGCGATTGCCGTACCGTCACATAGTCACCATATGGTGATCGCCGCCGCGCAACGGTGGCGGCCCTTATTTGGAGACGCGCTATGCTGGGAAGAACCGTACCGAATGTGACGCTCAAGACGCGGGTGCGCGACGACAGCGTTGAAGGGCCGAACCCCTTTCGCTGGCAGGATGTCCACACCGGCGATCTGTTTGCGGGCAAGCGCGCCGTCGTGTTCTCGCTTCCCGGTGCCTTCACGCCGACCTGCTCGACCGAGCAATGCCCGGCGTTCGAACGCTCCTACGATGATTTCAAGGCGGTCGGCATCGATGATGTTTATTGCATCTCCGTCAACGACGCCTTCGTCATGTTCCAGTGGGGCAAGCAGCTGGGCCTCAACAATGTGAAGCTGCTGCCCGATGGGTCGGGGGATTTCACCCGGCGCATGGGCATGTTGATCAAGAAGAACCATCTGGGCTTTGGCGACCGCAGCTGGCGCTATGCCATGGTCGTGGAAGACGGCAAGATCGTCGCCTGGTTCGAGGAACCGGGGATCAACGATAGCGGCGAAGATGAAGACCCCTATGGCGAGACCCAGCCCGAACCTGTGCTGGAATGGCTGAAGGCCCATCCGGCTGGCTGAGTTGGCCCCACCGGCCCCCATCATCGTCAGCGCGTTGATGGGGGCGGCGGACTTCGCCTGGGCGGACGGACTGCGCCGTGCGCATTTTCCGCCCGAACGCAATGTCCTGTCCGCGCATATCACGCTGTTCCATCATTTGCCGCCCTCGGTGCTGGGGGAGGTGAGCGATCGGCTCAAGGCCTTGTGTCGTGGCCCCGCGCCGACGGCGCGGCTGAGCGAGGTCATGATGCTGGGGCGGGGCGTTGCGTATCGCATCGACAGCCCGGACCTGGCGGCCATGCGTGATGAATTGGCGGAGGCGTTTACCGGCCTTCTGACGCCGCAGGACCAGGCGCGGCCCCGGCTGCATGTGACGGTGCAGAACAAGGTTGCGCCTGCCGAGGCGAAAGCGCTGGCGGAGCAGTTGCGGGCGGATTTTGTGCCACGCCCTTTCGCGATCGCCGGGCTGGCTGCCTGGTATTATCGCGGGGGGCCGTGGGAATTGGCGATGAAGGCCAGTTTTCGGGGGTAGGTATATGTTTCCGTTCGCCCTGAGCTTGTCGAAGGGCCGCTCTTGAGGCCTCGCGTTTTCCGTTCCCCGGC
>NZ_JEMV01000110.1 GCF_000588875.1 Sphingobium sp. Ant17 | reverse complement strand
GGCGTTCCAGTGTTCGTCGTATCGCATCGGGAACAGCATCCTCGCCGAACTCGTCCTGGAGCGTCTCGAAGACCGTGACGGCAATGATACCGTCGATCTGGAGCAACTCCTCTATACGTGGCCAGAATGGCTCGAGCGGATCGGCGCGGGGTGCGCCARTGGCGCTCCTTTCTTTCTTTCTGGGGACGGAAGCTGCGGATCGTTCTCGATCCGGCGTGCGCTGCGCTCGCTGATACCGGCCTTGGCAGCCGCGACGGCCTGGGTGTGTTGGCGACGATGGGTCATGAAGAGAAATACCTGCTGATCGGAAATGTGGTGGCCCGGCATCGCAAACCCATCGCTCGTTGTTCGATGAGTGTTCCGATACCACCGCCCGCCACAGCCCCGATCAGCCCCCCGAAAGAAGGGGAAAAAGATCGCCATCGGTTGTCTGGTCCGCTCTCCGGTCGGGGCTACGCCCCTCCCTACGATCAGCCCAGACAACCGATCCTACCGGCCATCATAGTTGCCGCTCAACCGGCCATCGTAGTTGTCGCCACGCAGGCTGTTCCGCTGCATTCACACCGTGCAGCTGAAAGAGATGTTTTGGCGCTTACGCTGTATTGTCAACGGCGGTCAGATTCCAGGCCACCGGGGCGGAGTAAAAGCAGGCCACTGTTGATGCGGGCCTGACGATATGAAGAGGCCCCGATCGGGGCCTCTTCATATCGTTTTCGTCATTGATCAGGTGGCGGTGATCTCGCCAGTGTCCGGGTCGACGACCGGAGTGGCCTGGTTTTGCTCCGCCCCGGCAGCACGGCGGCGGGCGGACTGCTTAAGGCGGTAGCTATCGCCGTTCATGGCCAGGATGCTGACGTGGTGCGTGAGCCGATCGAGCAGCGCGCCGGTGAGCCGCTCGGATCCCAGGACCTGCGTCCAGTCCTCGAACGGCAGGTTGGATGTGACGATCGTTGATCCCCGCTCATAGCGCTGCGAGAAGGTCTCGAACAGCAGTTCAGCGCCTGTGGGCGAGAGGGGAACATAGCCCAGTTCATCGACGATCAGCAGCTTCACCGCCGCAAGATCGCGCTGCATCTTGAGCAGTCGCTTTTCGTCCCTCGCCTCCATCAGCTGGTTGACCAGGGCAGCGGCGGTCGTGAACGCGACCGTGAAGCCTTTCTGGCAAGCCGCCAGTCCCAGCGCGAGCGCTACATGTGTCTTGCCGGTGCCGCTATTGCCCAGCGCGATGATATTTTCCCGCCGCAGGATGTATTCGCAGCGTGCCAGCTCCAGCACGAGCATTTTGTTGAGGCCTGGAATGGCCGTGAAGTCGAACGTGTCGAAGCTTTTCACCGCCGGGAACCGCGCAGCCCGGATCCGGCGCTCCACAGTGCGGCGCTCACGATCGATCAGCTCAAGTTCGATGAGGCGAAGCAGGTATCGGCTATGATCAACCCCGTCGCGTGCGCATTCACGGGCCAGCTTCTCATATTCCCGTAGCACTGTAGGAAGTTTGAGCTGCTTGAGATGATGCGCGAGCAGAACCTGCGGCGTCCCCGCCATGGTGCCGGTCGGCATCTTGTCCTCTGCGACCTGGTTCATGCCGCCAACTCCTGAGATGTTTGGGGCACGAGCGCGGCATAGTCGGCGGCACGCGTCGTCTTCACGTCCATTTTCGGCAGGTGGGGATAGGCTGCCAGGTCCAGGCGGGCGGGCCGCCGTTCGATGCGCGCCAGCGCGATCTGCTTGACCGCATCGAAGCCGATTGCRCCGATACAGATCGCCTCGTTCACCGCGAAGGTGACGATCTCCATCGGTATCGCCTCCAACAGGCGCAGGATCTGGATGAACTCGCGCTTGCCCTTGTTGCCCATRCGCGCCTCAAGGAGGTGACGCATATGCTGGAACGCTTGCGGMAGRGCCCAGTCCTGCAGCGCGGCGGCCTGATCGAGCGCATTGGGCTTGGTCTCGATYAGCGCCAGATAATGCAGCGGGTTCGCCACGAACATGGCCTCACCATAACAGCGCGGATGTCTGGCGATCTCCTCATTGCCACATAGGATGACCACCGTGTCGACGAAGCCCTTCACCATGACATCCTGGAAGCCGTACCGGGTCGGCACCGAGTAGTCGTTGGTCCGGTAGCGCACCAGGGCGGTCGACGATACGCGAGCAGCCCTGGTCTCACACGGCTCGAACTGCCCTGCTGGCAATGCCCGCATCACCGCCAGATCGGCCAGGAGCCGTGTGCCGATCGTCTCGCTATGTCGGCCAGCCCGCTCTTCCTGACGGGCCCGACAGCGATCCAACAGCTCATCATTGAAGTCATCGAAGCTGGGCGCATGTGGGATCGGTACCATGAAGTGCGATCGGGCGTGCTTGACCAGGCCTTCGACCTTCCCCTTGTCGTTCCCCTTTCCAGGCCGACCAAAGCGATCGGTAAAAAGATAATGGCTGACGAGCCCGGTGAATGCGCGTGTTCGCTCGCGCTTCCCATCGCCGCAGATCCTGGCAACCGCGATCTTCGTGTTATCATAGAGGATCGACAGCGGCACACCGCCAAAGAAGGCGAACGCCGATACATGCCCGTCCAGAAAGGCCTCGGTTGTCTCCGCTGGATAGGCCTTTACAAAGCAGGCATCCGATTGCGGCAGGTCCATGCAGAAGAAGTGCATCTTCCGGCGGACACCATCGATCACGCCCACCGCTTCCCCAAAATCCACCTGCGCATGTCCTGGCGGGTGCGCCAGCGGCACGAACGTCTCGCGTCCCCGCGCCCGGCACAGCCGGACATAATCCTTTACGACAGTGTAGCCACGGCCAAAGCCATGCTCGTCGCGCAGACGTTCAAATATCCGTTTGGCGCTGTGCCGCTGCTTCACAGGCGCAATGCGATCCGCTGCCAGGATCGCGTCAATCACTGGCAGCAGCGGCCCCAACTTCGGCTTCGCGACAGGCTTGGTCCGCGTGTAGCCGGGCGGCAGAGAAAACCGGCACATCTTCGATATCGTCTCGCGGCTCAGTCCAAAGACCTTCGCGGCCTCGCGCTGGCTGTTACCTTCAACAAAAACAAAGTGCCGAACGGCGGCGTAGCTCTCCACGGCAAACATCCCCGGCCACCCCCCTTAAAAGGAGCAACCTATCCAATGGCTGGTTTTTAAACCGCCACGCTCAGCAAATCGCTGGCGTTCCATTGGCCTGGTTTGTCACCGCCCTCTACACCCGCATCCTGGCGCTTGCCGAACTGAACTTCGTCGCGCGCTGCGAGGTCGTCCACCTGCTGGGGCCGCCCGGCACCGGCAAGAGCCATCTTGCCAGCGCACTCGGTCTGGAAGCCGTCAAAGCCGGCAAAAGCGTCTCGTTCATCACGCGTGCGGACTTGATCGGTGCGCTTGCCAAGGCCGAACGGGAGGGCTCGCTGCGCGAGAGGATCCGCTTCTACTGCAGGCCATCTTTGCTGATCGTCGACGAGATCGGTTACCTCCCGGTCATACCCGGTGGTGGCAATCTGTTCTTCCAGCTGGTCAATGCGCGCTATGAAAAAGGGGCGATGATCCTCACCTCGAACCGAGGCTTTGCCGAATGGGGTGAAATCTTCGGCAGCCCCGTCGTCGCCACCGCGCTGCTCGACCGCCTGTTGCATCACGCCATCGTCATCCAGATCGATGGCTCGAGTTATCGCCTCAGGCGACATGCAGATCTACTACCCGAGCATGTGCGCTCGACCGCCCGGACCACCCCGCCGGCGCCGACAGAAGCTCGTCGCCGCGGCCGACCGCCAAAAGATGGAGGTGTACCGATGCCCGGCTCCTGAACCTCAAACCGCAAAGTGGGGAATTTTACTTTGTCCGTTCCGGGGAAAATTACTGTGCCGTTGACAATGGTGGCGAAATGCACGGTGGAACGATTGATGCGGGCCATGGGGCTGGCGGGCGTCCGGCGTGGAAAGAAGACGGTCACCACCGTCAGCAACCCGAATACGCCGTGTCCGCTGGACAAGGTCAATCGGGCATTTCGCGTCAGCCGGCCCAACGCCCTGTGGGTCGTCGATTTTACCTACGTGCACACCTGGACGGGCTTCGTCTATGTTGCCTTCGTGATTGACGCTTTTGCCCGGCGGATCGTCGGATGGAAGGTCAGCACGTCAGCCACTGCCAACTTCGTTCTGGATGCCCTGGAGCAGGCGATCCATGCCCGTAGGCCCGGTCCCGATGATGGACTGATCCACCATAGCGACAGGGGAGTTCAATATCTTGCCATGAACTATACCCAGCGCTTGGCCGAGGCCAAACTCGTCCCCTCGGTCGGTAGCGTCGGTGATTCCTACGACAACGCCTTAGCCGAGACGATCAACGGCCTTTACAAGGCCGAGGTCATCTGGCGGCAGCGATCATGGCCAAGCGTTTCGGCCGTGGAAATGGCAACGCTGCGCTGGGTCGATTGGTACAATAATCACCGGCTCTTCGGCCCTATCGGGCACATCCCGCCCGCTGAGGCCGAAGACAATTACTATGCAGCCCTCGAGAACCTCGATATGGCTGCATAGCCAAATGAAAACTGCCTCCTGAAAACCCGGGGCGCTTCACTAGCAGGCATGCCGAGCCTGTCGATCAATCGGGCGCCGGCCTCGCCGCCTAGGCCGTGTTGACAAAAGACTTCAGCCATATCCGTGCAGCAGCGAGGTTGAGGAAGCTTTCGAACGACAGGACGGTTTGTCATAGCGGGTGGCGATGCGGCGTTGTTGCTTCAACTTGCCGAACATTCGCTCAATGCGGTTGCGATCCTTGTAGCGCCGATAGTCGGGATGGACCGGCACTTTGCGGTTCGACCGGGGTGGGATGATCGGCAAAATGCCGCGCATGAGCAGGTTTTCGCGGAACCGGTCGCCATCGTAACCCTTGTCGGCCAGCAATGCCTTGGGTTTGGGCAACGGCAGGGCCATCAGTTCATCCACGGCAGCGTAATCTGAAGCCTCGCCGCCAGTCAGGATGAACCCGATAGGCAGTCCTTGATTGTCGCAGCGGGCGTGGACTTTGCTCGTAAAGCCGCCGCGTGATCGACCAAAAGCCTGCGCAAGAGCCCCCCTTTTCCGCCTACTGCCGAGACATGGCCGCGAACCGTGGTGCTATCGATCATGTGCTGCCAGTCATCGGTCAGGCCCAAATCAACCAGCGTTTGCAACAGCGCATCCCAAACGCCTTGCTCGGCCCAGCGTCGGAACCGCACATAGACGGAGTTCCACTTGCCGTAGCGCTCGTGCATGTCGCGCCAGGGGCAGCCGACCCGCAGCACATGAAGCATGCCGTTGAGAAAACGCCGATTATCGCCAGATGGTCGAGCCCAGCGCCCCCGCTCGGATGGCAGCAGGGGGCCAATCAGTTCCCACTCAGCATCCGACAAGTCCCCACGGTCCATGACTGCTCCTTAAAGAGCAGCCTTGATGATGTGGACGCCCCCGCACTGACCGGCGCTATGCTGTCGGTCGGTCACCCGAAGCAGGAACAGGAGCGTTTACGATGACGATCACAACGGTTGGGCTGGATCTGGCTAAGAGCGTCTTTCAAGCACATGGCATCGATGAGACCGGCACTGCGGTGCTGGTGAAGAAGTTGCACAGGAAGCAGATGTTGCCTTTCTTCTCGAAGCTGCCGCCATGTCTGATTGGCGTGGAGGCGTGCGGAACGGCGCATTACTGGGCACGGACACTCGCCGCCATGGGGCACGAAGTTCGCCTGATTCCGCCTTCGTACGTGAAGGCCTACGTCAAGCGCGGCAAGAGTGATGCGCTGGATGCAGAGGCCATATGCGAAGCTGTACAGCGCCCGACGATGCGGTTCGTGCCGACAAAAACGGTCGAGCAGCAAGCGATATTGATGGCCCATCGCGCCCGGTCGCTGCTGGTGCGGCAACGGACTATGGCAGCGAACGCGCTGCGGGCGCATCTGGCAGAGTTCGGTCTTGTCGCAAATCCCGGGCTTGCACATCTTGCGACCTTGGCCGAGCAGGCGCTGTCCGATCGTGACGGATTACCGCCCTATGCCCGCACCGCGCTGGAAACGCTGGTCCGCCAGATCACGGCGCTGACGGGTGAGATTGCGCTGCTCGACCAGCAAATCGCCAAATGGCATGCCGAGAGCGAAGCCAGCCGCAGGCTCGCCGCCATCCCCGGCCTTGGTATCATCACAGCGACCGCTATCGCCGCGACCGTCTCCGATCCCGATCAGTTCACCTCGGGCAGGCAGTTCGCCGCGTGGCTGGGGCTGACCCCGCAGCAACATTCGACCGGCGGCAAAGCTCGGCTGGGCGGCATATCGAAGCAAGGCGATCGATACTTGCGTCGATTGCTCGTTGTAGGCGCCACTGCGTGATGCGTCACGTCAAGGACAAGCCCACGCCCATGGCAAACTGGATCAGGAAGCTGAGCGAGAAGAAGCCATTCAGGGTGGTGTCCGTAGCGCTTGCCAACAAACTGGCCCGGATCGCCTGGGTCGTGCTGACAAGGAAGGAAGCCTATCAGCCCTACGCGCATTTGGCCTGATCAAATCAGGTCACCCGAATTGGTAATGGCAGTCGATGATGAGTAACGATCGAGCCAATGGTGAAACCAACCCGTCTGATTCAATGCGCCTCAAAAGCGCGCCAACTTGATCAGGGACTTCACCGGCGGATTTCCATCAGGGCCAGCGGTCAAATCACGCCCGCACAAATAGGCCGGACATATGAAAGCAACCGATCAAACCCGTCCCGACAAAAAGCCCTTGCCATAGGGGGCGTCCACATATGAATCAGAACTTGGGCCGGTTGAAAATCCCTTTTTGTCAACACGGCCTAGCGCAAGTCCAACACATCATTGAATTTCGCCAAGTCGCTGGGTCCGCCGGCCACGTCGTGCCACCACATCTTTGAGAGCCTGATTCATAATTATCCGATGAAATTTCATAGTCTTGCGATGCGACGCGCGAATAGCTGGATGGAAGCTATGAACAGCCACGCAGTTGCCGATGCGATGGTCTGTTCAAAGTCCTTGGCGAGCCGGCGGTTGCGGTTCAGCCAAGCCAGTGTTCGCTCGACGACCCAGCGGCGCGGAACAACCACGAAGCCTTTTGCAACATCGGATCGCTTGACGATCTCGACAGTCCATTTGCCGATACGCCGGAGCGCTTCCCTGAGCTTGTCGCCAGCATAGCCGCCATCGGCAAAGACATGGCGCAGCCATGGAAAGCGGTGGATGATTTCACGCAGGACCAGCGGCGCGCCGTCGCGGTCCTGAATGTCGGCGGTATGGATCACCGCATGAACCAAATGGCCCTCGGTGTCGGTGAGGATGTGGCGCTTGCGCCCCTTGACTTTCTTACCCGCGTCAAAGCCGCGAGGTCCGCCACTTTCCGTTGTTTTCACGCTCTGACTATCGATCACGCCAGCACTGGGCGAAGCCTCGCGGCCCGTCGCTTCACGCGCCATCAACAGCAGAGTATGATTGAGCGAGAGCCACAGTTTGTTATCGCGCCACAGGTAAAACCAGCGCCGAACCGTCGAGACCGGCGGAAAGCAGGGCGGCAGCATTCGCCACGGCAGCCCCCCCACGCAGCAGATAGAGGATCGCCTCGACGATCCGTCGCAGCGGCCATTTGCGCGGACGGCCTACGTGGGAGGGTGGCGGCAAGAAAGGTTCGAGCACCGACCATTCGGCATCGGTCAAATCGCTTGGCAAAGTCAGTCCCGCGCGGGCATATTGCGCCCGAGTGGTATCGGTCCACATCGTTGATCTCCGGAAGTTTGTTGCAAAACCCCTGAATCAACGACTGCGGCAAGCGTCAAGCTAACCCGCTGATACCACTCAACTTAATTTCGGATCGGGCTCTAAGTTTTCTTACAGGACAGATGTATTTAAGGCCCTACCGTGAATCTGTGTCCCAATAATGCACTGGAGCCGACACGACCTATTGCCGCCGGTCGCCCATGAAGCGCAGCAGGAACAGGAACAGGTTGATGAAGTCGAGATAAAGGGTAAGCGCCCCCATCACGACCGCCTTGCCGTGGAATTCCGAACCGGCCACCTCGAAGTAGACGCTCTTGATCTTTTGCGTGTCGAAAAAGCCGTCAAAGCCCGCAAAAACAGGAGCACGCCAAACCGCGCTGACGATGAGATCCAAAAGCGGACGACCGCAGGAACATGTTGACGATCATGGCGATGAGCAGGCCGACGACGCCCATGATCAGGAAGGTTCCAAAACGCCGACAGATTCCTCTTGGTAGTGTAACCCCATAGGCTCAGGCCCCCCGAAGGGCTGCGGCAGCGACGAAGAAAGTGCGCGCGACACTCACGCCGGTATAGGCGAGAAAGATTGTCGAGAGCGACACGCCCATCAGGATCGCATAAGTCCAGAACAATGTCTTGACGGTGCGCTCGGATAGCCGGTTGATGCCGAAGCTGAGCGTAAAGACGAGGGCGAGTGGTGCGAAGACCGCGATCCATCCGAGCAACGTCGGAGCGCCGCTCGCCGTGAAAAATACGGCACGCACVCCAGT
>NZ_JEMV01000109.1 GCF_000588875.1 Sphingobium sp. Ant17 | reverse complement strand
ATTCATAATTATCCGATGAAATTTCATAGTCTTGCGATGCGACGCGCGAATAGCTGGATGGAAGCTATGAACAGCCACGCAGTTGCCGATGCGATGGTCTGTTCAAAGTCCTTGGCGAGCCGACGGTTGCGGTTCAGCCAAGCCAGTGTTCGCTCGACGACCCAGCGGCGCGGAAGAACCACGAAGCCTTTTGCAACATCGGATCGCTTGACGATCTCGACAGTCCATTTGCCGGTACGCCGGAGGGCTTCCCTGAGCTTGTCGCCAGCATAGCCGCCATCGGCAAAGACATGGCGCAGCCATGGAAAGCGGTGGATGATTTCACGCAGGACCAGCGGCGCGCCGTCGCGGTCCTGAATGTCGGCGGTATGGATCACCGCATGAACCAAATGGCCCTCGGTGTCGGTGAGGATGTGGCGCTTGCGCCCCTTGATTTTTTTGCCCGCGTCAAAGCCGCGAGGGCCGCCACTTTCCGTTGTTTTCACGCTCTGACTATCGATCACGCCAGCACTGGGCGAAGCCTCGCGGCCTGTCGCTTCACGCGCCATCAACAGCAGGGTATGATTGAGCGAGAGCCACAGTTTGTTATCGCGCCACAGGTAAAACCAGCGCCGAACCGTCGAGACCGGCGGAAAGCAGGGCGGCAGCATTCGCCACGGCAGCCCCCCACGCAGCAGATASAGGATCGCCTCGACGATCCGTCGCAGCGGCCATTTGCGCGGACGGCCACGTGGGAGGGTGGCGGCAAGAACGGTTCGAGCACCGACCATTCGGCATCGGTCAAATCGCTTGGCAAAGTCAGTCCGCGCGGCATATTGCGCCCGAGTGGTATCAGTCCACATCTGATCTCCGGAAGTTGTTGCAAACCCTGAATCAAACGACTGCGGCAAGCGTCAAGCTAACCACTGATACCACTCAACTTMGWCATCRGSCTCTKAGCTCGACTTTGTACGTTTTTGGTTAGGTCCAGGTCCAGAAGATGCTGTTTTCAGCGATGTGGTCGAGGGCTTGATCGAGGGGCAAGACGCATCCGCCCATATCGTCGATATCTTCCCATTTTCGCCGGTGTGACCAGTAGCCGAGCCTGACTTCGTCGCGCGTGCCGACAGGCTTGAGGCGGGCAATCGGTGCCTCGGTTTCCAGCAGATAGAGATGGTAAGCGCCCTTGTCCTCATACCATCCGACGCCGCCGCCGTTGGCCGCGTCGAACGTCTCGATGCGCAGAATGATTTCCTCGTCTTTCATGGTGCATCCATAGCTGCCGTCAGGTCACAGCATATTCGAGTCACCTCGCCGCATGGCAACAGCCTAAGCGTTGCAACGTGCTTCAGTTAGGATTCGAAGCATGGGATGTTGGACCAGAACAAGGCCGTTATCGGCGATGCCGTCCCCCAGATCCTGCGCCAATGGATGCAGGTATGGCGCCCCTGCTTCACTGCCCCCAGTTGGGAGCATGTACTCGTTCTTGTGATGGGCGGCCTGCTGGCCACCGGCAAACGAACCGTTACGTCTTGCCTGCGTGTGACCGGCCGAGCCCATGCTGCCAACTTTGCAACCTATCACCAGATCCTCAACCGTGCCCGCGGGAGCTCCCGTGCCGTTGCCAGGCGACTGCTCAGCATCGTGGTCGAACGGCTCGTGCCAGAGGGCCCTGTTGTCATCGGTATGGACGACACCATTGAGCGGCGATGGGGGCGCCAGATCACCGCACGGGGTATCTACCGCGACCCGGTCCGCTCCAGTCACGGCCATTTCGTCAAAGCCAGCGGACTGCGGTGGCTCAGCTTCATGGTGCTCACCCCGGTGTCATGGACCCGCCTGATCAAGGCGCTGCCAGTCTTGACGTTGCTCGCTCCTTCGGAACGATCGAACCGTCAACGCGGCTGCCGTCATAAATTGCTGACGGACTGGGCCCGGCAGGGCGCGCTGCAGCTGTCTCGCTGGCTGCCGGGTCGGCGGATCATCTTCATTGGCGACAGCAGCTTTGCTGTCCACGAACTGGCACATGCAATTGTTCGCCGGGCCACACTCATCAGCCGACTGCGGCTCGATGCCAACTTGTTTGCACAGCCTGCGGGGCGAACGGCACGCACGATGGGCGCCCCGCACAGAAAGGGCGAGCATTACCAAAACTCAAGACCCTGCTCGCCAATCCGGCGACACGCTGGACCAGCATTCTCGTCTCTGCCTGGTATGGCCATCTCAACGGCAAGACGCTCCAGATCACATCCGACATCGCCCTATGGTACAGGCCCGGCACCCCGGTCTTGCCGGTCCGCTGGGTCCTGGTTCGCGATCCTGACGGAAAGCGCGACCCGCAGGCCTTCTTCAGTACCGACATTACCCTCGAGCCCGCCGACATCATCGCCCTCTACGTCCGCCGATGGCAAATCGAAGTCACCTTTGCCGAAACCCGCGCTCACCTGGGTGTCGAGACACAGCGCCAGTGGACCGACAAAGCCATAGCGCGAACCACACCGGCGCTGCTGGGTCTCTACACTCTTATATCACTATGGGCCTGCGATCTGCTGACCAATAAAAGCACCCCGTATTCCGCCGCGTGGTATCGAAAAACCAGCCCGACATTCAGTGACGCCATCGGTGCCGTCCGCCTCCAGATCTGGGTCGGCGACATTAATCCACACTCCCCGCCGCACCGAGAAACGCACTATATTCCGACAACCCGCCTCGTACGTATGGCTCAAGCACTATGCTTCGCTACCTAATCGTACAAAGTCGAGCTGAGAGATTCTGCAAAAATGCGACGCCTGCAACGTTGATTGACGCAGCGCAGGCGCCGCACACGAAGCTGGATCGTTACTGAGCGCCCTTGCCAGGGCAAATCCGCAATACGCCGATTATAACGGCTATGCAGACGGGTTGATGCCCGCCGACAGTTGGGGCACCGAGCGACAGGTGAGCGGGCGCGGCAATGCACCACGACTTCATTGGCAATCTGTTGAACATAATCGACAACCAAAGGTGCCGGGATGAGCGGCAAGATGCGTTTCGGCATGGCGAAAGGACCTCCTTAAGATTCTTCCGCTGAATCAATGGGATTCCACCAGGTTGCACCGAAAGTGCGGGAGAGCCCGGAAGTGGGGAATTTTACAGTGTCATTGACACACTGGCCGATCTGACAGCCAGCGAGGTCATCGCGTTCCTCAGCCATGCCGAACATGAACGCAGTAGTACGATCGGCACGCGCAACTGCCGGCTTGCTGCGATCCGCAGCTTCTTCCACTTCGTGGCCACCAAGGATCCCGCATCGATCGCGCAATGCGTCGAAATCCTCCACATCCCGATCAAGCGCGCTCCGGCGTCGGAACCGAGGGTCGCCGCCGAAACAACGCCAACGCTGCGTGCCAAGCATGTGACGCCACACGCCTTCCGGCACGCCACCGCCGTGCACCTCATCTCGGCGGGCGTCGACGTTACGGTCATCCGAAGCTGGCTCGGCCATGTGAGCCTCGACACGACCAATCACTATGCCAGGGCCAATCTCGAAACGAAGCGGAAAGCCTTGGAGAAGGTCGCCGTTCCAACAACACCCGGCGGCCAGCCACCTTGGAAGCGCGATGCAAGCGTGCTCGCCTGGCTCGACACACTCTGAAATAATGCGGAGGAACATGGATGAAATCGGCAGAAATCCGCCAATCAGGCCGCGTTCCTCCGCATTATGGGAACCTCGTGATTAGTGAAGCGGAACAAGACGGACGCCGCCGACGCGGAGGCCATATGCGAGGCCGTCGCCAAGCCGAACATGCGGTTCGTTCCTATCAAGACGAAGCAGCAACAGACTGTTCTGGCTTTACATCGTGTCCGCAGCCTGTTGGTCCGACAGCGAACGGCGACGATCAATGCACTGCGCGGACTGCTGGGCGAATACGGGCTTATCGCGGGCAAGGGCGTGCGACAGCTCGCGATATTGAGCGAGCGTCTTGCAACCTCGGACAAGACCGTCGTCCCGGACGAAGCGCGAGAAGCGTTGCGATGTCTTTTCCGGCACATCGACACACTAACCGATAAGCTTGGCGAGATGGAGAAGCGGATCGTCACCTGGCACAAATCCAACCCGGACAGCCAGCGTCTGGCTACTGCTCCGGGCGTGGGCCCAATTACGGCGACAGCGATTGTGGCAGCCGTCGGCGATGGCAGCCGTTCGACCACAATGCCCAGTAAACGCCTCGCAACGGCACGCGAGCTCCAGCGGGCGCGGTTGAGGATCTGGTGATAAGTTGCAAAGTTGGAAGCATCGGCTCGGCCGGTCACACGCAGGCAAGACGTAACGGTCCGTTTCCCCGTGGCCAGCAGGCCGCCCATCACAAGAACAAGTACATGCTCCCAGCTGGGAGCCGTAAAACAGCGACGCCATGCCTGCAGCCATTGGCGCAGTATCTGGGGGACGGGATCGCCGATAACGGCCTTGTTCTGGTCCAACATTCCATGCTTGAAAATCCCGACTGAAGCACGTTGCAACGCTTGGGCTGTTGCCATGCGGCGAGGTGACTCGAATATGCTGTGAACCGACGGCAGCTATAGATGCACCATGAAAGACGAGGAAATCATTCTGCGCATCGAGACGTTCGACGCGGCCAACGGCGGCGGCGTCGGATGGTACGAGGACAAAGGCGCTTACCATCTCTATCTGCTGGAAACCGACGCGCCGATCGCCCGCCTCAAGCCTGTCGGCACGCGCGACGAAGTCAGGCTCGGCTACTGGTCACACCGGCGAAAATGGGAAGATATTGACGATATGGGCGGATGCGTCTTGCCACTCGATCAGGCCCTCGACCATATCGCTGAAAACAGCATCTTCTGGACTTGGACCTGACCGAAAACGTACAAAGTCGAGCTGAGGTTGACGGCTACCCGGAATTAAAGGACCTATCCACATTTGAGGGAAAGCGTCTAACCCGTATAATTCATCGCGTTGTTGATCGGGCGTCAGGATTTCGGTTTTTGGTTGGAGGCAGGCGCGGTGCATCACTCCCGGGGATGAGCCGAAGGTCGGGTATGTTGAGGCTTGCGGGTTGAAGGGACGGGTTTGGTTTTTGGGGCCAGGCCCGTTGTTCAGGTAACGAGGCGAGGGATACGATCGAGGGCGACCCGGACGATCTGCTGGTTGGGACAGGCGGTGGGCCATTGGACGCGGATCAAGGTCTTCATTTCGACGACACGGGCAGCGATCTTGATGAGGTGCAGGCGCAAGGTATCGAACTGGACAGTGCGCCATATTGAGCGTTTCGGCATGGCGGTGCGCAGACCCCACATAAGCCAGTAGGCACCGGCATGAAGGAACAGCCGCAACTGGTTGGCCGTGGCCTTTGTGCAGGATGTACGGTCTGCGGCGAGATGGGTTTTCCACGACTTGATGTGATTTTCCGCCTGCCCCCGCCGGCAATAGACCTGCTCGTAGAGCCAGCGGGGCGAGCCCTTTTTGAGATTGGTGACGACGAAGCGGGTGTCGGCCCCCTGATCGCCGACTTCGACGCGGGCGATGATCCGCTCGACGCGGCTCCAGCTTTTAGCGCCGTCGTGGAATGCCTTGAAGCGGCGCACCTTGCCATCGTCGGTTGCGGCCTCGAAGCGCGCTTTGGTGCTGGTTTCGAGATCGGTGACATGGCGGCGCAATGTCGAGGTCGGCGCGACGCCCAGGATGAAGTCGTGTCCGCCCGCCCGGCACCAGTCGATGACCTCGGGACAGCAATAATGACTGTCGCCGCGCAGCATGATCTGCGTTCTTGGCCAGTTGGCGCGGATTGCACGCATCAGGCGGCGCAGGAAAGCCCTGATTTCCTTGCCGCCGGGTCGTTTGGCCGGGCGTAGCACGGCAGTGATGAAGCGGCCCTCGCCATCGAACACGACGATGGGTTGGAAGCCATATTCGTCATGATGGGCATTGAATAATCGCAACTGCTGGCCGCCATGCACGGCATCGAATGTGTCATCAATGTCGAGGACAATACGCTTGGGCACGGTGCGGAAGGAATCGCAATACAGATCAACCATCGCCCGGCCCATGCCCAGCAACGCACGCGTATCAGGCAGGTTCTCCAGTCGCGAGATCGTCGGCTGCGAACATAGCGCGCGATCCGAAGGTGCCAGATCAAGGGCCAGCTTGAACATCGGGTCGACGCGCAGACTGGAGGCGTCATTGCCATCCTCGTAACCCGCCGCAATCATCATCAGCCGGAAGCGGATAATGTCGGTAAGGCTGTGGGTGATCAGATCCGGCGCGCGGGGATCTTTGATGCAGGCCGCCATGCGATCCGCAACGCCAAGGCGCTGCTCCACCTCGCGCAACAGCAAAATCCCGCCGTCTGACGATAGCAGACCGCCGTCAAATCTGACGTCCAACCGCTTGCCCGAAACAGGTGACAGACCAGGTAGCGGCAGCGTAGGATCGTCCATGGCGGGTGTAGCTTTCTTGAAATGACGTTGATCGGATTAGACAACCAAATCATACGTTAAATCAGATGCTTACGCTACATCCGCCAACCCCCGATGAATTATACGGGATAGGATCTCACTCATCATCACCATATTTTAAAAACTGGAAGATCATGGAGTACGATATGAATAAAATTGGTGAAAAATCTGGAAATGGGTTTAAAGAAGATAAAGATGAAAGAAAATCCATTCAATCAGTTGAAGTTGGGGTACGAGTTTTACTAGCTTTAGTGGAGACCGGAGGAGGTGAAGGGGCCTTTCTCCGCGAAGTGGCAGAACATTCAGGTCTGTCCCGTAGCCAAGCGCACCGATATTTGCTTTCCTTTGTGAATACCGAGGTGGCCGAACAGGACGAAAGGAGCGGTCGGTATTATTTGGGAGGGCTAACCATCCGTCTTGGCTTGGCGGCAATGGCACGGCTGGACACCGTGCGAATAGCCGCTGAGCATTTGAAAGATCTACTGGCAGAAATGAAAACTACTGGCTTGCTTTCCGTGTGGGGCGATTACGGCCCAACTGTCATTCGTTGGATCGATGGTGGAATTCCGCTGTTTACATCTCTGCACACGGGATCGGTCTTGCCATTGCAGACATCATCGGCGGGGATCCTCTTTCTGGCGCATTGCCCTCCTGAACAGACCAGGGAACGGGTCGAACGCGAGCGGGCTGAGGGTGTAGTCGTCGATGACCTCAAACTTGCCGCGCAAATTGAGCAAGCTAGGCGGGTGGGTTTCACCAAGACTCGCGGAACTGTCGTACCGGGACTATCTGCGACGTCGGTGCCGGTCCTGGATTCTCAAGATCGCTTGGTCGCGACGATGAGTGTTTTGGCTCGTGCAGAACCAAAGACGTTTTTCAGCAAGGTCAAGATCGATAAGATAATTGATGTAGCGCGCAGTGCAAGCAGGGCCATCGGTTGGCAGGGTTAGGGCCGAAACCAAATTAATCACACTAACAGGGTGAGAAGTAAAAAAGTTGAGGCCGAGGCGTATGCACGCAGCATTGCGCCATTGCGACGTACCTAACCCGGATTATGCATGGGGCTGTGCCTGAAGGGGTGGTGAGAGTAGCGTAAGGTATTGTTCTGCTGTAGGAAAGGATTGATTGGATCAGCCCTGCAGCGAGGCACAAAATGCCACAAGCTACTCCCGCCACCCCTTGGGAGTGTCAGGATGAAGCGCCCCGGGTTTTCAGGAGGCAGTTTTCATTTGGCTATGCAGCCATATCGAGGTTCTCGAGGGCTGCATAGTAATTGTCTTCGGCCTCAGCGGGCGGGATGTGCCCGATAGGGCCGAAGAGCCGGTGATTATTGTACCAATCGACCCAGCGCAGCGTTGCCATTTCCACGGCCGAAAACGCTTGGCCATGATCGCTGCCGCCAGATGACCTCGGCCTTGTAAAGGCCGTTGATCGTCTCGGCTAAGGCGTTGTCGTAGGAATCACCTACGCTACCGACCGAGGGGACGAGTTTGGCCTCGGCCAAGCGCTGGGTATAGTTCATCGCAAGATATTGAACTCCCCTATCGCTATGGTGGATCAGTCCATCATCGGGATCTGGCCTGCGGGCATGAATCGCCTGCTCCAGGGCATCCAGAACGAAGCTGGCAGTGGCTGACGTGCTGACCTTCCATCCGACAATCCGCCGGGCAAAAGCATCAATCACGAAGGCGACATAGACGAAGCCTGCCCAAGTATGCACGTAGGTGAAATCGACGACCCACAGGGCGTTTGGCCGGCTGACGCGAAATGCCCGATTGACCTTGTCCAGCGGACACGGCGCCTTCGGGTTGCTGATGGTGGTGATCGTCTTCTTCCCACGACGGACGCCTGCCAGCCCCATGGCGCGCATTAATCGTTCCACCGTGCATTTCGCCACCATGATGCCTTCACGCCGCATCTGGTGCCAGACCTTGCGTGCGCCATAGAGACCGAAGCTGGCCTCATGGACCCGCTTGATCTGCTCCCTGATCTCGTCATCACGCTGCGCACGTGCTGGACGCCTGCCGGGATCGGCACTACGCGCGGCGTGTTCATGGTAGGAGGATGGGGCGATTGCCAGTTCCCGGCAGATCGGCTCGATACCCAAATCCTCGCGATGGACGTCGATGAACGCCATCATCATCTCCCGGGGCGGTCGAGTATCCGTCTTGGTCAAGGTCGTTTTTGGCTGCCAATCACGCCCTTCACGCAGCAGCGTGTTTGCCAGAACGATGATGCGACGCATGACGGCGGTGATGGCGACCTTTTTCGCCTTTCCTGCATTTACGAGCTGCTGATATTTGTCGCGGAGATCGTGATTAAAGCGAATGGCGACCAACGCAGGCATGTAGATTGCCCGCCGGAGTGACGCCCGGCCACCAATAATCCGCTCTTTGCCCTGCCACTTGCCTGACTGTTGCGTCATGGGCGCAAGTCCAGCCAGAGCAGCAATCTTTTTGCTGTCGAGATGCCCAAGTTCCGGCATGTCGATCACCAAGATGGTCGCGGTTAATCTGCCGACCCCCGGAATGGTCATCAGACGCCTGATGCGCTCATCAAGGGTTCCACGCTGTTTGGCGATCTGGGCAACGACTTCATCCAAGGCTTTGATGTCGGTGTCAATGTCATTGATCCGGCGGCAGAGTTGGTCTTTCACCAAAGGGTTGGTTGCTGTAGCAAGGCGTGTCTTTGCCGTGATCTGATCTTTGACCAAGGCACGCCGTGCTGTCAGCAACTCCCTGAGATCATGAACATCTTC
>NZ_JEMV01000108.1 GCF_000588875.1 Sphingobium sp. Ant17 | reverse complement strand
GGGTATGGACCGACCAGCAGCGGCTATGACCGACGCTGACTTTCCAGACCGGGCCTGTGGCTGGTCTTTTCCTCATGGCTCATACGAGGGAGGTGGAACGATCGCTGCGAAGCTGGCCACGATTTACAGGCGCGTAGAAGTCACCAACTTGCCAACGGCCAGCGCCATCGGGAATGAGATAGCCACCAGCTTCATAAATGGCGCGATAGACAATATCGGCAACCGAAGTCGCTTCCTTGGCGTAGAAGCACCATTCGGCATCGGCGAATGCCCCGAAGGTGCCGAAGACTGCCGTGGGCTGGACTTCACGAATTAGCTGCTGGGTGATCGTCTTGACGGTGTTCGTGTAGACACCATTGTAGAGCGCACCCATGACATCACAGGTCAGCTTCTTGTCGGTCGATCCACCAAGTCGGAACAGGCCATGAGCGTTACAGGTCGCCCATTGACCCGGCTGTAGATCGAGCGCGATCAGTTCATTATATGTGGAGACATTCGCAATCGCAGTGTCGAGTTCCTGCGCGAAGTCATAGACCTTTGCGATACCAGCGATCGGGCCATAGCCGTGAACCTGATAGACCAGATACACAGTGTCGATCTGAACCGGCGATACTGTCTTACAGAAACCATGGGCGCGCGGCTTGAGTGTGCCTTTGATCCCGGCACCGCCTTCAAGGCCACCAGTGCCTTCATATTCATCGAATAAGGCAGGGCGTTGAAGATCGGCTTCGCTACCTAGAAGTGCGACACTTGCGTAGATTTCTTGACGATTGAAGCCACTGACACGACCGGCAAAGACCTGAGTATATTCTGAGAAGGGATCGCCATCTTCGCCATACCAGCAAGAGGCCAAGGCGTTGGACCAGTCATAGGACGACCATTCCTCATTGCCATAAGCGTCTGAGCAGATGAACTCTAGGTCGCCATAACTGATCGTTGGAATTTGAAGTTGGCCGCTCGACATCAGGTTGAGACTGAATGTCGGTAGTGTCTCTAAGAGCGGTAGCCATTCCTTGTTGTCGAGATTGACGCCAGCATTGCTGACACCACGACGCGACATACGAATGGTTGCTAGTTGGCCGTCCGGTTTAACCGGAGTGACTTCGATCAGATAGTTCTTTCCCATCCATTACTTACCACTTTGGTAAGGATGGAAATGCGCCTTTATTGGATAGTCGTGACCGTCAGTTCCAAGGTGTAGATGTCACCAGTGATGAACGTCATCTTAGGCGCCCCGACCATCGACACGAAAGCGCTGCGCTTCTGCTGGAAAGTGTCGCCGTAGATAGGAATGAATAGAAAGCCGCGTCGATCACTGGCAGCTAAGCAGAAGTCCTCCCACACCTCATAATATGAAGTGGTATCCATACCCGACAGATTGATCTTCCAAGTCGGCTTCGTGAGGAACTTCCTCAGATAGCTCTGGCCTTGATTTTCGTATGAGACTTCCGCGCCTACGTCGATGCCATCCCATTCAACAGCGGTGCCAAGGATCAGATTGCTCACTTGAACATAACCCGCTGGGTTGCCGGTCGATGTTATTTCAATGTGGATAACTGTGTGGGTAACTGCGCTGCTCAGTCGAAATACCACCATGCCGCCGGTTGCCTTCGCTACACCTGAATAAGCCGGAATAGTTTGGTCGATTGCTGGTGCGGTCGTGACTGTCGTGGTGTCATTGGCAGCACGAATGCGGATTGTATCGGTTGCGCGCAAGTTCGTTCCCACAAGCGCAATCGTATCCCAAGCGCCGGTCTGCGACAGCACGAGATTTACCCCTGTCACCCCCGTGGAGCGCCATACAAGCGCCTTCTCGTCGTGTAGCATGTTGGACGCGCTCGTAGCGGTGGCCGTGCTGCTGGGCGCGATAGACACGCTCTTGGGCAGGACGAAAACTGTTCCCCTGTCGATCATCCTCGCACCTCCACGGTTGAGATGCCCTCGTTGAAGTCGATTGATGTGCTGATGCCCTTCATGGGTTCATCGACCGCATCATGGTCTGCGACCACTTGCCAGAGGGGAGGGCCATCAATGAAGAAGTCCAGCCAGAGCAAACCCTCAATCTGATGCTCAAACAGGCGGGGATGCTCATTTTCGGCGAGTATCTTATCCGCAAGCGCTTCGGCTGTTGCCTCATTAAGTGAAGTGCTGATGTCGATATGACCGTACGCATCCGGTGTGGACCGCAGGCGCGCAGCATTTTTGAGGTAAGACCTCATAGGAGTATCGCTACCGATATTCCTGTGAGATCGGGTTTACGCTGCTGGCAAATCAGGCCGCCTGAGCGGTATCGATCTTTTCGCGCAGGTGTTTCCAGGTCCATGGCAGCAACTCATGGAGGCGGTTCTGGGATATGTCAGCGATCCGCGTGAGCACGTCGGTTAGCCAGAGAGGGGATCGACATCGTTGAGTTTGCAAGTGGCGATGAGGGTGTACATCATTGCGGCGCGCTCACCGCCACGGTCAGAACCGACGAACAACCAAGCTTTTCTTCCTCTTGCAATGGCTCTCAGGGCGCGTTCGGCGGCGTTGTTCGTGAGACATATCCGGCCATCTTCGAGGAATGCGGTAAAAGCGGGCCATGCGTTGAGCATGTAATCCATCTTTTTGCCGACTGCGTCCTTAGAGGAGAGCAGCCCGCGCTGTTCACGCATCCAGTCACCCAGCTCCGCGACCAGCGGGGCTGACAGGATTTGGCGCACGGCATGCCGTTCGGCGGCAGGACTGCCGTTGATATCGCGCTCGATAGCGAAGATGCGGTCGATGCGCTGTACGGCCTCAATCGCAAGTGGCGAGATGACGACACGCTTGCCAGGTTTACGCTTCAGCTGGGTGGCGATGTCGGCAAGTTCGAAGAAGTATCGCCTCGCATGGGCCCAACAGGCAGCGTGGGTAATCGTCCCTTCGGCCCGACCGGGGTCATAAAGCGCGTTATAGCCGGCATAATTGTCGGCTTGAAGGATGCCCCGATAGCCAGTGAGATGCCCCCGGCTGTGCTCGCCCTTGCGGTCCCTAGAATAGTAGAACAGTGCCGCCGGTGCCCGCCCACCTGCAAACGGCGCATCATCGCAGACATAAGTCCACATCCGGGCGATGTCGGTCTTGTACTTTGCCAGGCGCGGCACGGTGGTGTCGTCGCCGTGGAGGCGCCCGGCACCGAGCGTGTGCGCTTCGAGCAGCAGAAAAACCGGCTTCACAGCGGCAGCGATCGCACCGATCTGATCGGCAAGCGTCGAAAGGCTGAGCGGGATGCCCTGGCTCTCGAGGCGATCGCGCTGGCTATTGAGTGGCTGGTGCAGCCCGAACTTGTTGAACGCAAGGCATGCGAGGAAATGCGGGCCAAACATGGCGCGCGGCGTGACGTGAAACGGCGCTGGCGGCTGCGTGATGGTCTGGCACGATCTGCAGGAAAAGCGCTCGCGCACGGTCTCGATGATCTTGTGCTGGGCAGGCACAGTCTCAAGCGCACGAATGACGCTCTCGCCAAGCTTGCTCAGGTTATCCGAACCGCAGCAAGGACAGTTCTTCTCGGCGGGAATAACGACCCGCTCGACGGGAAGACCTGGCGGAAACTCCCGGCGCGTTTGACGCTTGCGTGTGAAGGCTTCGACAGTGGTCGTTTTTGCAGCTGCCTGCTGCGCAGCGATCTCATCTTCGGTTGCAGTGGCCTCTAGCTCTTCGAACTCGAGTTCCATCTGGTCGATCAGGCGGCGCGAACGCTCCGAAGATGGTCCGTGCAGCGCGCGACGCATCTTCTCGTTTTGCAGCTCAAGATGGGCGTTGCGGGCGATCAGATCAGCGTTGATTGCCAGGACGCGGGCGGCATTGGCCTCTGCCTCGACGGCGCGCAGATCCGCGCGGGCAACGGCCTCGCGCAGGTCTTGCATATCGCGGGCCGAGAGCGTCTCCATCGCCGGAATCCCTAGCAGAATCGGCCCTGAGCCCGAAGGAAAATCGCCAGAAAAATGCTACCCAACTTTGCTCGGACGCCAGGCTTTCTGCGGGTTGCGCCAGTCAATGCCCTCTAGCAGGCAGGCCAGTGCCGAGGCCGAAATCGGCACCGTACCGTCCTTCGCAGAAGGCCAAACAAAAACGCCCCTTCTCGAGCCGTTTTGCATATAACGACATGCCGAAATCGTCGTGCCACAAAATCTTGATCAATGATCCGCTGCGCCCCCGGAAAATGTACAGATCCCCTTGATGAGGATCACGCTTCAGACTTTCCTGAACCTGCAGCGCCAGACCGCGCATGCCACGTCGCATGTCTGTGTGACCCAGCGCGATCCAGATCTTCGCATCGCTCGGCACGGGGATCATCCTTCAAGCCCCGCCAGCACCCGAAGCAGCGCGGCGACATCGACGTCGCGGTCGACGATGATCCGGCGGCCATTGCCGCAAACAATCTCCATCTGGCCGCGTGACGACGGAACTGGGCAATCAGGGGTCACAACCACCGGCGCAAAGCCGGATATCCCTCTGGAAATCTGCGGAAATAGCCGTCTGCGCCAATCATAGATCTGGGATGGATCAACATCATGGCGCCGCGCTACCGTCAAAACTGAAACGCCGCGCTGAAACGCCTCCTCTACGATCCGTTGCTTTGCGTCATCGGTCCAACGCCTACGCCGGCCCGTCTCCAATACATCCAGGCGACGAACGCCCGGAAACACATCGCTGATTATCTCATCCATGCCCGCGCAATGCGCCGGCTACATCCGACCGACAATGCGGCCGCTACCGGCTTGCGATTACCCACAAGTATTTGAATCGCTTGCGTGTCTCCGAGAGAAAATTGTTGAATCGGATGAATCAGTTGTGATTCATTCACGAGCACCGTGATTGTGTTCGTGAGGTGCGCGATGCAGGCCGAAAGCGAAAAAACTGCTGCCTTTGGGTGACCACTGGTCGCGCAGCGAGGTCGATGAAACAGCTTTCAGAGATGCTCGTCTCGGGCGCCGGTTCGGCGATTTGCTTCGCCGCCTGAGCGACAGAATGGGAGGATCAATTCCTCTGGCCTGTCAGGACTGGGCGAGCACCAAAGCCGCATATCGGTTCTTTTCCAACCCAAAGGTCGAGGAAGGGGACATCCTTGCAGGCCATATCGAGGCGACGAAGGCGCGGTATGCCGCATCTGACGGACCGATCTTGGTGCTTCAGGATACGACAGAGTTCACCTATCAGCGGCGGAACCCGCACGACATCGGTTTCACCAAAAGCGTCAACAGTGGTCGCGACAAGAGTGGTCGGCTCCGCCATCATGCGGTTTGCGGAATACTTATGCATTCCAGCCTCGTTGTCACGGATGAGGGACTGCCCCTCGGCCTGGCCGCGGTCAAATTCTGGAACCGCGATAAGTTCAAGGGTACTGCCCAGCTCAAGCGGAGAATAAACCCGACGCGGGTTCCGATCGAAGCGAAGGAGAGCGTTCGTTGGCTCGATAATCTTCGCCAGTCAGTCGCTCTGTTGGGGCAGCCGGATCGGTGTGTCCATGTCGGCGATCGAGAGAGCGACATTTACGAACTCTATTGCCTCGCCAAAGATCTCGGCACTCACTTCGTCGTCCGCACCGTTGTCGACAGGCTCGCTGGCAACGGCGATCACACCGTGAAAATCGAAATGCAAGAGGCTCCAAGCGCGGGCATGCATAGCATCGAAGTGAGGGTCGATAATGACACGGTCGAACGTGTAACCCTTGATATACGGTACAAACGAATCCACGTCTGCCCGCCGATCGGGAAGCAAAAACGCTACCCGGCGCTCGATCTGACGGTGATCCATGCGTCGGAAGTCGGTGTCCCATTGGGCCGGAAGCCGATACTGTGGAAGCTCGTCACCGATCTGGAAGTTGCCGACCTCGACGCAGCGATCGAGAAAATACGTTGGTATTCGACGCGCTGGAAGATCGAAGTTTTTCATAAGATTCTGAAGTCAGGATGTCGTGCTGAAGATGCCAAGCTTCGCACCGCCGATCGTTTAGCCAACCTTGTCGCGCTGTTTTGTATCGTCAGTTGGCGCGTGATGTGGATGACCATGATGGCACGTGCTGCCCCCGATGCCGATCCGGCGATCGCATTTACAGCAACGGAAATTGCAATCCTCGACCGCCTCGTTACCGATAGCGGGAACCGCCGAGCAAAGCCGGGAACGCTCCAGCTATATCTCACCAAATTGTCCCGCCTTGGCGGTTATCTTGCGCGGATGTCTGACCCCCCGCCTGGCAACACCGTTGTCTGGCGCGGCCTACGACGCCTCGTCGATATCCAAATAGGCGCGGAGCTTGCCACTTGTGGGTAATCGCAAGCCTGTGTAGCTGGCCTGTGTAGCTGGCCTGCGTTTCTCCCTCATCGGGTATTTCGTCCCGCGCCTGCCTTTCGATCCGGTAGAGCTGGTCGAAGAACTTGAGGGCCTGCGTGGGTGGACCTCGGAACTGGTGTTATCCACCCTGCAGGGACTGTCAGGATTTCCGTGTGTGGCCGGGCTTAATGGGTAACAAGGAGTCCCACTATGTCACGACGCAAAGAATCCGTTATTCCCAATGCGCTTCTCGACGAGCTTTTGGCCGGAGGCGCTGCCAGTGCGGCATTTGAACAAGGTGGCTTGCTGGATTCGCTGAAGAAGGCGCTGACGGAGCGCGCGTTAAAYGCGGAGATGGATCACCATCTTGCGACAGGCGAAGGTGCCGGYAACACGCGCAACGGCTATGGCCGGAAGACCGTAATGACCGAGACCGGCAAGCTGGAGATTGATGTCCCGCGCGACCGCCAGTCYAGCTTCGACCCGCAGCTGATAGCCAAGTATCAGCGCCGCTTTCCGGGCTTCGATGAGAAGATTGTGTCGATGTATGCGCGGGGCATGAGCACCCGGGAGATTACCGGGCACCTGCAGGATCTGTACGGCATCGATGTGTCGCCCGATCTCATCAGCACGGTGACGTACGCGGTGCTCGATGAAGTCGCCGTCTGGCAGCAACGCCCGCTCGATGCGATCTATCCGCTGGTCTTTTTCGATGCGATCCGGGTAAAAATCCGAGACGAAGGCATGGTCCGCAATAAAGCGATCCATATCGCCCTTGGCGTCCGCGCCGATGGCGCCAAGGAAGTGCTCGGGCTGTGGCTTGAGCAAAACGAGGGTGCCAAGTTCTGGCTGCGGGTCATGAACGAGCTGCGCAACCGTGGCACAGAGGATATTCTACTTGCTGTCGTCGATGGCCTCAAAGGCTTTCCAGATGCGATCACAGCCGTGTTTCCCGAGGCCGTCGTTCAAACATGTTGGTGTGGACGGCCTCCAAACGGCATCACAATGTGCCAGATTGAGGTTGTTGCAAATCTCAAGGAGGAGACCGTCCGTGGAACACCTTATCCGAGTTGGCGTCGACACGTCAAAGCACGTTTACCAGTTGCATGGCGTCAACGCCGCCGAGAAGCCAATTTTACGCAAAAAGCTGCGTCGTACCGAGATGATGGCGTTTTTCGAGAAGCTGCCGCCAACGGTGATTGCAATTGAGGCGTGTGGGGCGTCTCACCATCTGGCGCGGCTCCTTACGTCGTACGGCCATGAAGTGAAGCTGATCGCGCCGCAGTTGGTGAAGCCCTATGTAAAGCGCGGGAAGAACGATGCGGCTGATGCTGAGGCTCTGTGTGAAGCAATGAGCCGACCCACGATGCGCTTTGTGCCCATGAAAACTGCCGAGCAGCAGGCAGCGCTCATGCTGATCGGCGTACGCGATCGGTTGATCCGCACCCGTACGCAGCTGGTCAACGCGATCCGCGGTTATGCAGCCGAGTTCGGGCTGATTGCTGCCCAAGGCAAGTGCCGGATCGTTACGCTGCTCGATCGTATCGCGATCGACCCAACTGTGCCGGCGCTTGCGCGAACGCTGTTTGCCGCGCAGGCGAAGGAATATTCTCAGCTTCAGGACCAAATCGAAGAGGTCGAAGCGGAGTTGGCGGCATGGCACCGCGCCAACGAATGCAGCCGACGCTTGGCGGAAATCCCCGGTGTCGGTCCAATCGGAGCGTCGCTCCTCATGATGAAAACGCCAGCGCCCGAGCTGTTTGCCTCAGGGCGACAATTTGCCGCCTGGATGGGCCTGACACCAAAGGACCATTCTACCGGCGGCAAGGTTCGGCTTGGCATTATAACACGCGCCGGGGACGAACTGCTGCGAAGTGTGCTGGTGGCCGGTGCGACCGCGCTTCTACGGCATGTTCGAGCAGGAAAGGGCAACAATGCAAACGCCTGGCTACTTGAACTGCTCAAGCGCAAGCCGCCAAAGCTCGTTGCCGTGGCGGTTGCGAACAAGATTGCGCGCATTGCCTGGAAGCTCATGGTGACCGGCGAGCGCTACCGGGCAAACAGTATTCCGCTACGCGAGGTAGCGGCATAGAGCTTGGCGAAACAAGGGTGCTGATGTGCAAGAACCCGTGTTGAGCTAAGGCCTGAACTTGCAATAGAATGCGCAGATGGGATCGATCATTCCGGGCGTGAGACACTCCGTACGATGCAATGGCTACTCAATGCCGGAAACGTGTTTGGAACTCATGTGGCGGAAACCATCTTGGCCCGCGGTCATTTGCGGCTGCACCTTTGAGGCCGGACATATGAACGCAAGCGATCGGTCATAGTCTGTTAAATCTATTGTAAGGCGGAGGCCGTCCACATATGCATTGTCCATCTGCTGCGCAACTCCATGGACTTCGTATCCTGGAAAGACCGCAAAGGGCTGGCAACCGCGCTCAAGGAGATTTACCGCGCCACAGCGCTGATGCTGCACAGGTGGCACTCACCGAATTCGAGGCCGGTCCCTGGGGTCAGCGTTACCCGGCTATTGGCCAGAGCTGGCGTCGCGCCTGGGCTGAGGTCATTCCGTTCTTTGCGTTTCCTGACGACGTCCGCAGGATCATATATACGACAAAACGCCATCGAGGCTTTGAACTCGAGCTGCGCAGAGCCGTCAGAGCAAGGGGGCAAGGTTTC
>NZ_JEMV01000107.1 GCF_000588875.1 Sphingobium sp. Ant17 | reverse complement strand
CCCTTTCCAGAACTCTATTGCTGCAACCGTATCTACCGTCAATGCTTGCGCGTGTAGTCAGCAGCCACCAGTGCAGTGAATTTCCGCTTGTGGGAGCTCTCTTATTGAAGGGGAATGACGGTTTCAGGCGCAGTTCGGCAATTCCGCTCTGCCGAGTTTCCTCTGGTAATTGGATTTACCGCCCAATCACGTTTCGGATTTCGACAATGATTTCCACGCAACGGCTTAGGAATAGTCCACGGGTATCTATCAATCCGCCAACTTCCGATATATCGCCCTCATCAAAAAAGGCTTCGCCTTTGCCCTTGATTGCGAAGGGCAATGAGGCTTCTGTGGTTGCCGCCCGTGATGCAAGAAGTTTCTGATCCGAAGAGCGAGTGATCGAGTGCGGTCTTCTGTCAGGCCTTTGGTTGCGGCGTTTTCAGAAGCCGCTGGCCGGTATGGTGATCTGCGGTTCGAGTCCAAATCTCGTTTTCGAGCTGGSATGCTCACGCCTCGTAACTGGTTTTCCCGAACCAGATCTGTTCGCTCATTTTCGCCCCATTCGGGTCGTCGCCTTCTCACACCCCCCATCATCCGACGTTAGGTAAGCTTGTTGGCATGCCGATCATGCAACTGCTGCCTGCGCCGGAATTCTGTATTCATTACCATTTTTTTATCAGGCCCAAATCGTTCTGGCCATCTTGTTGGCGAGGGCAATTGCCACAAGCATTCTCGGTTTCCTGGCAAGCATATCTGCGAGCCAGGAAWTTTTTCTGGAATCGATCTTCGACCCATCCAATTCAGA
Source organism: Sphingobium sp. Ant17 (assembly GCF_000588875.1). Taxonomy (GTDB): domain Bacteria; phylum Pseudomonadota; class Alphaproteobacteria; order Sphingomonadales; family Sphingomonadaceae; genus Sphingobium. The sequence continues at coordinate 8,675 of NZ_JEMV01000107.1, read as the reverse complement.
CGGGACATTGCACCTATGATAAGCAGTCTGCGGATATCGGCCTGACCCGCTTTCGAAATACGTCCAAAGGCGCTCCTTTCCGCCCGAGGAGAATTGTCGCGGGACAAGACCGAGCCAGGCCGCGAAGTCCCGCCCGCATCGGAAGCTCTCCATTGATGGGGCGAAGGCCTCGACCGCTAAGGCTGTTAAAGGGCCAAAAAAAAACTCCCGGAATCGTCTGTAGCCGCTTGGCCGCGTCAGTTTCAGCCGCCAGCGCTTTGATCTTCTTTGTCCGTATATTGATACGCTCAGTTTTCTCAGCGATCTGTGCCCAATAGATCYCGGCATTCCTCCCGCATCAAAAACGGGCAAATCGCTGTTAAGCTCATCAAGAATGTCCGCAATCCTGCAGAGCTGATTTATGCCTTGGGGGACAACATGACCATATTCATAGAGCGCCGCCCTTACGGCATTGACCAGTTCCGTGCGTTGATGAACCAGCCGTTCTCTTCCGCGAAATAGAATCGCCCTGCTTTGCTGCTCTTCCGACTTTGGATCAACAAACCGCATCTCTGGTCGTTGAGCCGCAATTACGATCGCTTCAGCGTCAGCGGCATCATTTTTCTGTCGCTTCACGAACGGCTTAACATAGTGTGGTGCGATAAGTTTGACCTCGTGGCCAAGCCGGATCATTTCCCGGGCCCAATAATGCGCACTGCCACATGCTTCCATCACGATCACCGCCGACGGTTGCGCTGCCATAAATGCGGCGAAGGCTGAACGCGGAATCTTTTTCCGAAACTTGGGTTGGCCTGTCATTGACGCTGCATGAAGCTGAAACACGGACTTTGCCAAGTCCACGCCGATCATTGTATCTTTTGACACGATTGCCGTCCTTTCCGCTCAGTGGTCCTAATTCCACTATCCTGGCACATCTCAGTGCCGTCTGGGGAGGGCGGCAACCACCCCATCTCGTTTGTCGAGCAGTCGATCATAGCTAGGCCCCTCACCATGCTTTAAGACGTTTACTGCTAACCGATAGTTGAGAAGGCTGTCCGCAAGATCGGCTCGGTTTTGACTTCGCAGCAACTTGTCGAGTTCGGGGTACGCATTGGCCCAACCAAAACTTTGCTGTAACATCCCCTCGAAAGTGCCGATGACGCCCACAACTATGATGGTGGTTGCCATAGAGCATGTCCGCAATCCATTTACATCGACGCTGCTAGCTCCCGTCTGCAGGTTCGCAACATACGTGTCATAGGCTTCAGCCACCTGACCAGAAAGCATGTGTGGTGCGCGGCAGAGATGTTCGAATTTGGAAACAGCGGGCATTGCGCAACATTGCGTGATCGCCAGATTAAGACAAGCGATACCGCGCGATACAAGGCATCAACGTTCAAACCAAAGAGCGACCGCTTATGTAAAACGTTCGTGCGGCTGCCAATGTCCATAATTGGCGCAAAGCTGACTTTTGCACGCGCCCTCTGGACCACCTTATCTGGAGCAGCGAAATCTGTCGCTGTTCCAAGCCCTATTGCGAAGATGTCCTAATCCAGTCAAAACCGCTGTGCCTTCCGTAAAAGCCGGAGGGTGGGGCGTGGAAACCTCAGTCACTTGAACTCGGTCGCCAGATTTGGAGGCCGGGTGGCATGCGCGCATGTCCAGTCGGTTCTACCGATAAAGGCGCATGCGCCTGCTCAAGTGGCTAGGTTTCCAACATCCGGCTTAGGCCGCGCCCCGAGAGGAACATAGGGGTTGCGCAAGGTCTAGCCGAACGTCGCCCCGATAGCGCGGGGGCGAGAACAATGAATCATTCAACACCATAGTGGCTGCGTTTCTGCGGCCTGTTTCGTCGCGCCTGCGCTGCGCGCCCCTTCCTCTCACCACAAGGATTCCTCATGGAAAATGACATGAATGCGCCGGAGCATCGCCGCCGGAAGAAACCCTTTATCCTGTTCAGAATCGTTCAATGGGCGATCGTTGCATTCTTCGGTCTGCTGACAGTGATATTGATAACGGAAGCCGATAAGCTGAGTCTGCCGGGCGCACCAATCATCCTGTTCGGGGTCGCGCTGGCAGCGGTAATAGGTGTCGCGGCGCTTCACAGCCCTCCGTTGTTTTTCCGACTTCCCGGAAAGGCCAAGTTGGTCGCCTATGTCGGTATTGTCGTTGGTCTGTTGGTGTTCGGCAACTGCGTGCGCCTAATGACGGAGGCGTATCACCGGACGCCGGAAGGCGCGAAGGTTGCCGCCGAACAGAAATTGCAAGTAGAGAAGCAAGCCGCTCTCGATGCCGCCGCAAATGCCAAAGCTGCGGCTGATGCGGAGGCGCGTCAGCAAACCGCCAAGCTGCAAGCCGACCTGGAGAACGTGAAAGAAGAACTGGCAGCAACCATGACCAAACTGGAATCCTGCTTTTCATGGGGCCATCGTCTTTCGGCTCTGGAAGATCCTGTCAGGGAAGCGCTGCACAACCCGTCCGCCTTTGAGCATGTGAGGACCGAACTGATCCGGCCGGACACAAGCAACGATAATGTCGAGATGACCTTCCGCGCCGAAAATGCCTTTGGTGCAATGCGAACCGCCACTATCCGTGCGCATCTCGTGCCGGATAGCTGCGAAGTGGAGAATATAGGCACACCGCAGATCGATTGATCGTCCTTATCAACTTTCTCAACACCTGAAGCCCCGGCCTAACACGCCGGGGTTTTTCACATTTGGAGACTATCCATGCACGTCATCCGTACATGGGCGGCATTAGCTGTCCTGTTGGACACCCATACTGACCCTGCTCTCAAACGCCTGTTGGCCCTCAGGCGCGATCAATTGCTCGAATTAGGCGAACTGTCTGATCTTGGCAGTATCTACCTTATCGAGCCGGGCGACAGCCTTGCCTCCATCGAGACGAGTATCGGCTTCCCCGTCGCCTCGAACCCAATCGATGGTTTGCGATACCCCGATCCGAGCTTCACGCCAGCGTGGGAGTGGATCGAGAACCACGGCACACTCTGGGAAGCGCCCTTCGTCCTGTGCGACGACGGTTCGGGCTTCATCCTTATCGTACCAGACGAGCCGGGCATCGATCCCCAACTGCTCGAATTGATCCGAACCTTCGCCACCTGAGAGTACGACATACCACGCCCCGATCGGCTCCAAAACGCGCCGTTCCTGAATCAGAAAACCAAGCGAACCAAAGCGTCCAGCCATTCCGGCTCGGGCGCATTTTTTATGTCCGAAAGGAAAACTGCATGATTTCGTTACCCAATCTCTACGCGATCGAAGCTGTGCTGGTCGAGCCGCTCGATATGGCGCTCCACGCTCTGATCTCCGACCGCCTTACCGACGCCATCGCCTGCGGTGTCCAGCATATGACCCATCTTATCGTCGTTGAACCGGGAGACGTGGAAGCCGATTTCCAGCGTGAAGCCGCCTTCTCGCCTTTCCATAACCCCTTGTCCGAAACTCGCTTCGGCGATCCCGAGTTCTCCCCCGGCTGGGATTGGGCGGGACGACAACACGGCTGGTTCGAATGGTTCACGGTCGTCGGCAACGATGGCTTTGCGTTCGTCGTTCTGGTGCCGGATGCCGAGACGATCGATCCCATGCTACTCGCGATGCTGCGGGAGCACGTACCGTGCGATTGATCGGCATATTGCTGACGGCTTGCATCGTGCTTGCGGCAGCGCAGGCCATGGCTGTGGCGCTTAGTCTGCTGCTACTCTGCGTATTGATCTACAGCCTGTTCAGCGCGCCAAGAGAGACCTTGGGCTTTTTGGCGCTGCTGTTCGTTGCTGGGCTGTTCCAGGCACAGCCTCTGGCCTTTCTCTGTCTTGTCGTACTGATGGTTGTGGCCAAGATCATCCAGCGACGATGAAAGCCTATTGACGACTCAGGCGTTTAAGATCATTGGGCACACCGCTTACCGGCAGTGACACCTTACCAATGCGTGTCGGCACAGGTTCGCACTTTCACTAGCAACCAATTCCGGATCATGGATTTCCGGCGATGGGGGCTTGTGTGTGCGACAGATGCCACTGCCGGATGTCTCCCACGCAAGTGATACCTTCCATCGCTCGGTTCCGCATCCGAACTGACAAAGGTATTGAACTTGAACTCCATCATTGATGGCGAGACGCCCGAAATCTTCGTCTCTGCCCATAATCCAATCCCTACCAGCATCGACCATCCGGTTACCGCTTTTGCCAATGACAGGGCAGACAGTGCGCCGACATTCCCGGCGAGCGAGGACACCGAAGGGGGGAAGGTGGAGCGGGAGAGCAGCAATTCCCCTTCATCGCCCCCATCAACCGCCCCGGCCCGTGAAGATGTCAGCGCCATGCCTCTCGCCCCACTCGGGGACGAGGTGTATCGCCCGGCACCCACCACAAATCCGGTCATTGACGCGCTCATCAAGCGTGGCCTGTACCGTCATAACGTCTCTGCGAATGCGCATCACATCACTTGTCCTTGGGCCGATGAACACCATCCAGGCGAGCGCAGGGAAGCCTACTATCATGCGCCCTCCGAAGCTGTTCCTCTAGGTAGCTTCTTCTGCCCATGCGCCCACAGCGATCACCGCCGGATCGGCAACCTTCTCCACTTTCTTGAGGTTGATCGTAAGGCGGCAAGGTGCAAGCCGCTGATCCGTGTCCTGCAAGGCGAAATGCATCGTATCGTTGTGGCGGCAGAGAAGGTTCTAGCGTTTCGCGATGACCTTTATCGGTCGAATGGATCGATCGTTCGACTGAAGCTGGATGCTGCCAGTGGCGATGTAACGACTGAACCCGTCACCGAACAATCGCTCGCCGTGCAACTTTCGGCGGACTGCGATTGGGAAAAGTTCGATGCACGCAGCGACGAATGGCGGCGTTGCGATGTTCCTACTAGTGTCGTCAGCAATTTGCTGAAAACCCAGACGGGCCAACATCTTCCGGTGTTGACGGGACTGGTCCGCCAGCCTCATCTCCGCCGGGGGGATGGCGTTCTGGTTACGGAGGCTGGCTTTGCCGCTGGGTCCGGTATTTACGCCGCTTTCGATCCAGCCGACTTCCACATCCCGATGCTCACTAAGGAAAACGCACTCCAGGCCCTGCGCAGATTGCAATCCCTTCTTGTTGAATTTGAGTTTGCCGGGGAGGCCGACAGGGCAACGGTCTGCAGTGCCATGCTGACCGCCAGCATCCGAGATTATCTGAATGTCGCCCCCGGCTTCAACATCACCGCTTCCTCGCCGGGCAGCGGCAAGAGCTATCTGGCATCGGTGATCGCGCCATTTGCCGGACCGGGTGATGCGCGCAACATGAGCTACCCCGGCACCAATGAGGAGGCGACCAAGGTCGTCTTGTCGCTGGCGCTGGAACAACCTGCAGCGGTTTGCTTCGATGATATGCCCACCGACTGGTTGCCGCATGGTGCCATGAACAGGATGCTGACCAACGGATCGGTCACGGAACGCATCCTGGGATCGAGCCGGGTCGTCACGGCGCGAGCGTCCAGCTTCATCATGGGAACGGGCAACAATATCCGTCCGCTCCGCGACATGGCCCGGCGTGTCGCATCGATCTACCTCCTGCCGCAAGTGGAGAGCGCAGCGACACGGGATTATGATGGACGACCTGCCGAAGAGGTCCGTCAGAACCGTGGTCGCTATGTCAGCGATGCCTTGACCATCATCGCAGCATGGAAGGCGGCGGGCAGTCCCAAGGCCGATGTGCCCAACGTTGCGGGCTTCGGTCAGTGGTCGGACCTATGTCGTCATAGCCTAATCTGGCTAGGCGAACCTGATCCCGCCACTAGCCTAATCCAGCAGATTAACCACGACCCCGATAAGGAGCAGCTTGGCGACCTGCTGTTTGCGTGGCGTGATGCCTTCGGCGACAAGCCCACGCTGGTTCGGCAGGTGCTCAAGCATATCGACGAGCACAAGCGCGGCGATCTGTACGATGCCGTCATGGAATTGCCGTGTGTCGAACGGGGCTATGTCAACCAGTCGCGCTTCGGTCGTTATCTAGGGCGGAACAAGAACCGCATCGTGAACGGCCTGCAACTGGTCGAGGCACCGCATTCGGAGCGCCGAGCGTGGGCAATTGTGCCGATCTCGACGCATCCTCGCAAACCCCTACCGATCATCCCTGACCAGCCGATCGAGCGTTTCGAGAACGTCTGGCAGGACTTGAAAGCCGAACAGCACCAAGCCCGGAACGCTCAAGCCGAACCCGGCCATCAGGCCATTCGTTACCCGAAACAAAGCCACCCGGAGCCTCATCAACGAGGTTTCGGGATCAGCCCTCCTTTCCCTTTCTCACGAGGACCATCATGCCAAAAATCAAGTTGGAAGCTTCCGTCATCCCGACCCTCTATTGCCCCCCCACGAGGCCAACGAGAAATTTTTCGATCTGGCTATCTCTGGTTCATAATCGAAATGCGACCGAATGGGCAGGGCACCTACGCCCTTCGATACAAAGACCCATACGGTCGCCAACGCCAATATAAGATTGCCAGCTTGGGGGACATATCGTTCGCGGAGGCTAAGAAAGAAGCGATACGTATCAAAGGGCGCGTGTCGGTCGGTCAAAATCCAGCGGAAGAACGTCACGCTAATCGTCGCATCCCCACCATTGCTGAACTGTCCGTCCGATATCTGGAATTTAGCCGCAGCTATAAGCGTAGCCATGACATTGATGAGCGATATCTCCGTCTGCATGTAATTCCGAAATGGGGAAAAAGACTTCTCAACGAACTCAATCAAACCGAGATTTTGGAATGGCTGAACGGCAAACGGGCAGAGGGTTACGCTCAGGCCACTGTGAACCGATGGCAGGTCATTCTGGGGCACATGATGCGGATGGCCAAACGGTGGGGTCTTCCAGGTGCGGAGGTGAACCCGCTGGAAGGAGTGAAGCAGAAAGATCCCGAAAATCGTATCGAGCGTTTCCTGACGGCGGCGGAGACGCAGCGGCTAAAGGAAGCGGTGGAGGAAAGCCCGAACTTCATGTTGCGCTACATCGTTGCCCTTCTCCTGCTCACTGGTTGCCGCAAGCGCGAGCTGTTGGACGCGAAGTGGGATGAAGTATCGTTCGATCGCAAAACATGGAGAATTCCAACGACTAAGACCGGCAAGCCGCGTCATGTGCCGTTGTCGGACGACGCGATTAACGTGCTCAAGTCGATACCCCGGTTCGACACCTGTCCATACATCGTCCCTAACCCTGATACCCTCAAGCCGTTCACATCCGTTTATAACGCCTGGGACAACGCACGGCGACGAGCAGGATTGCCCGATGTGCGTATGCATGATCTTCGGCACAGCGCGGCCTCCAATCTCGTAAATTCAGGGCAATCATTATATGTGGTGGCAAAGGTGCTGGGGCATGCGCAGGTCAGGACCAGTGAGCGGTATGCACACCTCTCTGACGATACATTGTTGCATGCGGTGAACGCCGCTTCGCAGGTTACGGGCACAATCTGGGCAGAGGCGATGCCCGAGGTGAAAGGGCCTGTGCTGCCCGCCATGTAGGTGGACGGTACGCCAATCTAAGCGGTTCAATCCTACCAAAATGCTTTTGCTAGGATGAGGTGCAATTCAGCCTCTCGGCTCAGAATGGGAAGTAGGTGGGAGTTATCGAAAGGTGGCTCCCGCTTGCCCYMTATACAYTTTGTATTTTATAAGGAAAAATACCTCTAACCAGGTTTTGTTCATGCTGGTATCGGCTTTGATGGGCACTGACCGTATGCAGGCCGCCTATGCCCATGCCATCGGCAACGGCTATCGCTTCTACAGCTATGGCGACAGTTCGCTCCTGCTCCCTTAAGCTCCCTCATTTCCCCACGAACAGAAATCCCACCGCGCCCATGATGCAGGCGAAGGCGGCGAGGTGGCGCCAGTGGAGGGGTTCGCCCAGCACGGTGACCATGAAGCCGCCGAAGATGATCAGCGCGATCGCTTCCTGCGCGACCTTGAGCTGCCCCGCGCTCCACCCCTGCGAATAGCCAATCCGGTTGGCGGGCACGGCGAAACAATATTCGACCAGCGCGATGCCCCAACTGATCAGGATGACCAGCAGGATCGGCTTGTCCATGCCGCCCTTGAGATGCCAGTACCAGGCCACGGTCATGAAGATGTTGGAGATGATCAGCAGGGGCGATGGTGGGGCATGCGGGGCCTCATGGCGAAAAGGGGGCCAACGCTCTGGCACCATGGCAGGCAGCGATGCAAGCGATCGTGCAAAAAAAGACCGTTGCAAGGGCCAAATCCCTCGCCTATAGGCAGCGCTCCTTTGGGGCCTTAGCTCAGCTGGGAGAGCGCGTCGTTCGCAATGACGAGGTCAGCGGTTCGATCCCGCTAGGCTCCACCAACCCCTCCTTTTGGGGTTGCTCGAAGGACTTTACCGCCAGCGCCCCGCGCGCCTAAGGCGGTATCATGACAGATTTGGAAGATCGCAGCCGCCCGGCTGCCACCGTCGTGATCGTGCGCGACCGGGCCGATGGCCCGCCCGATATATTGATGATGGAGCGGGCCAGCACCATGGCCTTTTGCCGCGGGTGCGTTGGTCTTTTCCGGGGCGGCGCGGTCGATGCGGGCGATCATGACCTCGCCGCRCGCATCGACCATGGACTGGATCAGGATGAGCCGCCGCACGCATCGCCGCGATTCGCGAGACGATCGAGGAGGCGGGGGCTGGGGCATTTGGGGCTGCA
>NZ_JEMV01000106.1 GCF_000588875.1 Sphingobium sp. Ant17 | reverse complement strand
GTTTGCCGGCAACCGGAGCCGCCACCGGCGCCGCCGATGGCGGCGATTTGGCGGCACCCCCGCCGACGATCGCGGCAATCCGCCGCAGGCGAAACATCTGCAATGCGATCAGCGTGGCGCTGACGAGCGCCAGGAACACCATGAGAAGCAGATGCGAAGGGGAAATGCCGAACCAATGGTTGGCGTGGCCAGACGGGGGCTCGTCCAGATCGAGCTGATCGCGAAACCAGGAGAGGCCTACCTCCCGGGGCGGCTGCAGGCCGCCAATCGCGCCCTGCGCGGCGGAGCCTGCACGGAACAGATCCGTCCCCTCGCGCATGCGACGGGCCGCCTCCAGCCGTGCCGAGATCGTCGTCGCCCGCGCTCCGTCGGCCGACGCGGCATTGATCATCGCCAGGCCCGTGTTGACCCGTTCACTGGCCTGCGACGCCACACGCTGCCGGGCGGCTTCGTCGAGCGCTGGAAAGGCCAGGAGCTGGGAGAAGAAGGCCGCCCGGCGAGAATCGTGGCCGTGCTCGTTCTCTCCCTCGCCGTTGATCATGCGGTCCATCATGGGGTTCATCATCTTCGCCATGTCGGACGATCCCGGCGCCGACGGGGCGGACATAGCCCCGTCAGCCGGCATCGAGGCGGCGCCAATGCCGCCGCCATGATGGGCGGCATGATCCTCGCCTTCCTGTGCCTTGACGCTCATGGACAGGCTCAGGGCGAGCGCGAGCCAAAGGCTCCAGCGGCGAAGGCCGATCCGATTGCGCATCCTCGTCCCCTTCGTGCGCCTACATATCCTTCATCGGCATGGCCTGGTTCGTCGCGCCGGGTCCGTCGCCGGAGCGCTCCCGTTCGAGCCCCCCGCCCGCATCGCATCATGGTCCATGGCCTGGCGATGATGGCGCTCCATCTCCTCCTGGTTTCTCACTTCGTCCGAGGGATCCGCGTCAGCGCCATTCGCCGTGTCGGTCGGGAGCGGGACCGCAGCAACGCTGTTCGCCGCGGGCGGCACCGTCTGATCGCTCTTGCGGTCACAGCCGGAGAGCACGAGCGCCATCAACAGGGTCCCGCCGACGAGGGGCAGAACGGTCTTGTCATGTCCGATCATGGCTTGTTCCTTCTCATTGGAAACGTCCGGGCGGCTCTCCGCCGCCCGGACCAGATCATTGCGCGTTACGGAGAATCTGAAGGCACCGGTCGTGCGAGAGATTCATGGGGTTGCGGCCCTGGCCCTTCATCTCGCCATGGTCATGGGGCGTCTGGAGACCCATATTGCTCTCCATCGCCCGGCAGCTCTCCACCTGTGCACTAGTGGGCCGTGTGGTCACACAGCTCCCAGAAGTAACGCCGGAACTGTTACTGCGATGATATGCTTTTTCGTCATGATAAGACCCCTTTTGATAACGGTGATCGTTCACCCTGCGCCGCTTCGTCTTTTGTTTTTTTATGTTGGTCTTTCCGCCTTGCCGTCAGGAAGGCCAAGATCGGGCAATCGGAAACTGGCACTTCGCCCGGGCACTCGTCGGCAAGCATCCGAAGCATTTCGCGGATGTCGGACAGACGCTTGAGCCGGACCTCGGTGTCACTGATCTTGGCGTGCGTGATGTCGAGTACGGCTTGCGCACTGGAGGTATCGGAAGCCCTGAGTTCCAGCAGTTGCCGAGCTTGCTCGAGAGTGAAGCCGAGTTCCTGGGCCGAGCGGATGAAGTTGACGCGCTCGAGGTCCGTCTCATTGTACAGCCGATAGCCTGATGCGGTTCGCTCAGGCGCACGCAACAGACCCATCCGCTCGTAATAGCGGATCGTGTCACGCCCCACGCCTGCGGCCGCGGCCAGTTCGCCGATCTTGAAATTACCCATGACATCCGCTCGATTATGCCGGTGGGACCGTGGTCCTGGGTCAAGCAGTTTTACTGCGACCCCGAATGGCCCTGTTTAGGCCACCGGCGCTATGCCAGCCGGCGGACTGCCCGACATCCTCGCCGTCGGGCAGCTTTTGCCGGCCGGTCGCCGGAGGCACGGTCAATTCTTGCGAAGCTCGACGATGTCGTGCTTGGCCGGTGTGCCGTCGGCGACGGTCACACGGGCAAAGTGATCGTCGTAGATGTGATTGATCCTCACATGACCGACGAATTGCCGACGGAATGCCGGACCCGTGCCCTTATAGGAACCGCCCGGTACGGGGACGTTCCGATACACGTCGAGAACCTGACCGACCTCCGCACCATCGGCTTTTCCGATGCAGACAACCGGACCGGTCTCATCGGTATCAACGATCGAACCGCGCATGAACCATGTGTGGCCAATACCTTGCGCGGCGGCCGGGACTGCCGATAGCAGGGCCAAACCCGCTGCGGCAAGCATCACTGCTTTCATGTCGAACTCTTTCATTAGCTGAGTGCGAACCCTCGGCTATCTCGTTCGGAGCGGCGGCGGAGGTTCAGCTCCGGCCACGGCTCCGACCGATGCCGAGGCCGTGTCAGTTGCTGCGGCGAAGCTCGACGATGTCGTGCTTTGCCGGCGTCCCATCCTTCACCGCGACGTGCGCGAAGTGATCATCGTAGATGTGGTCGACGGTCACATGACCGACAAGCTGGCGATGGTAGGTTGGCGCTACGCCCTTCGAGGGACCAGGATGGGTCACGACACGATAGACTTCCAGCGTCTGGCCGACTTCGGCGCCATCGCTCTTGCCGATGCAGACGATCGTGCCCTGGGCATCCGCGCCCACGATCGAGCCACGCATGAAGAAGCTGTGCCCGATACCCTGAGCCATCGCCGGAACGGCGGCAAGCATCGAAATTCCGGCCAGCGCAACCGTGATGGACTTCTTGATCATATTCTCCTCCTTTAATAGATGTTGACACCACCGCTCGAAACGCGAGGGGAAGAACTTCTCTTCAAGCGTCGGAGTACGGTCCCAGGTCCAGCCTCGATATACGTATAGGCCGCAGCTGCGATCTACCGGTCGAACCAAATGCTACGGTCGACATGCGTTAGCTCTGGGCCGCAGCACTGATCAGGCGGCTGCCGAAGAGGTCGCCTGCCGCGACGGTGCAACCGACAGAGCCGGCCCACCCCCAGTCTCGCTTGGCGTCGGAGCACTGCATCGCTAGCGATCAACATTGTCATGTTCGCGGCCGAGTTGGCGGCGGGCATCCTTTCTGGCCACCAGGATCGCGTCAGTCGTTGAATGTTTCGGGGCAGGTGCGGCAGTTCATCGCCGACTAAGCCCCAATTGGGCGGCAGCCGACAATGTCGTGATCAACGGGCATCCGACCTGATCGCCGGCGTCGCAGGCACGGACGGTGTCGGCAAGCACGCGCTCCATACGCCTCAAGTCGGTAATCCGCGCGCGCACCTGTCGGAGGTGCGAAGCCGCGATTTCGCGGGCGTCGCCGCATGCCATATCTTCGGCGGTGGCGATTCCGAGCAGCGCCCGAATTTCGTCTAGCGTAAAGCCCAGCTCGCGCGCACGCCGGACGAAATGGACCCGCGCAACATCCGCGAGACCAAAGCTGCGGTACCGGCCCCGGCGAGCCGGCATAGGCAGCAGTCCGATACGCTCATAATAGCGGATCGTCTCAATGTTGCAGCGCGTGCGCCGCGACAGCTCTCCAATCGCGATGGCTTCCATGGCCGCCCCTCGCCTTTCGAAATTGGGGGGTTGAGTCTGTAGTTCCTACAGATGGTAGAGTTCCAGCCAATTGATCGCAAGGAGTCGCCGATGACGTCCAAACCATATGTCCTGGGCCGCTTTTCGAGCGCGCGTGGGGCGCTGTTACTCGCCTTCGGCGCAATAGCGTCGGCATTCGGCGTAGCCTCCTGCTGCGCCTTGCCGATCTTGCTGACCACCGTTGGCGTCAGTGTGGGGTGGCTGAGCGGCATCGCCGTTGCCGCAGCTCCCTATCGGACGCTTCTCCTCGGCTTGAGTGCACTCTGCCTTGTCGGTGGCGCAATCATGCTCTGGCGGCCACAGCGCGTGGCGATGACCTGTGGACCCGACGGCGCCTGCACGCCACCTGCCTTACGTGTTGTGGTGTTCGTCGGCTTGACGGTCGGCGCGATCCTGCTCTGGCTTGGATATGCCTATGTCTGAGCGCGCGCCCCTTCTCGAATCGACCATCACTTGCCCGCAATGCGGCACGGTGAAGACGGAAACGATGCCGACGAACGCCTGCCAATATTTCTACGATTGCACCGGCTGCGGCGCCTTGTTGCGCCCGATGGCAGGAGATTGCTGTGTGTTCTGCTCCTATGGGACGGTAGCGTGCCCACCGATTCAACTTTCGGGTCCAGGCGCTTCTTGCTGCGCCTGACTGATCTCCATGAGGTCAGGCTATTCCTGCAAGACATCTCGCCGAGGCGGGCGGACCCAAATGGTGCCCGCCTCGCGCAGATAGTCCCTATTGCGGTCGAACGGCAGTGACCTCGGCGGCCATGCCTTGGGTCTTGACGTCGAACCCGATCCGCTGGCCCACCCGCAGGCCGCGAAGCAGCGTCGCGGATTGGCCTTGAACGCCACGGTCATAGCGGGCCAGCCCACCGCCGGAATCGGTCCATGCTGGATCGTGAGCTTGTTCGCCTTGGCATCGATCGCGGTGATGACACCGACACCCTGCCCCGTCTTGGCGGCAGGCGCTTTCTTGTCCATGCCCGCCATACCGGACATGCCTTTCATATCTCCGCTCATGGATTGGGCGAAGCCTGGACCAGCGGCCAGAATGGCGGCGGTAAACAGTGCGGCGCGTAATGCTCTCATGATGATCTCCTTTGTTGAGAGGCGGGGGTAATTTCGGAAGATGGGCGCCGCGTCGCGGCTTGCGAAGCAACAGAATAGGCGGCGGACAGAACGAACATCGAGAGCAGCGGCGAGGTCAGCATGCCGCCGATCATCGACGCGGCGATCCGGCTCATCACCTCGGAGCCCGCGCCCGAGAAGTCGGCGGAGACGCCGGCCGTCGCGATGAACCCGACCCCGCTCGCGACCGACTGGTTGAATCCGAGCAGATAGAGCGTCCAGATTTCTCTGGTCAGCGCGAAAGGCAGCGTGCCCCCGTATACCGAGCGCCGAGGACCACCGTCGCGCAAATCTCCAACAGGCATTCCCGGCTCAAATCGCCCACGCCACCTTCCATCGCTCGAAAGGCAGGTTTCATCGCACTCAAAGTCACCCCTATTTTTCGGCTATCGGGTTGTGGAAGCGAACGGAATTCGTGCCGGACATTCGTTTCCGCGCCGCACTCGCAGCGATTGCGCGGGCAGGCGCATGGCCGACTGCCGCGTCATCCAAGCGATTGCCGCTCCCGGTGCGCGATGCCGATACGGATGATCAGCGTCTGGCCTCTGCTTTCGCGGAAGGATATGGCAGCAACTCGTCGGCATGGGCCACCTTCGACGCCGGCAATTCTCGACGCCCGAGCCACGCGTAGAGCGTCGGCAGCACGAACAGCGTCAGCAGCGTCGCGGAGATCAGTCCGCCGATCACCACGGTCGCAAGCGGCTTCTGGACCTCCGAGCCGGCGCCGTGGCCGAGCGCCATCGGCACGAACCCGAGCGAGGCGACCAGCGCGGTCATCGCCACCGGCCGCAACCGGAGCAACGCGCCCTCGCGGCTCGCCCGGACGCGATCCATGCCAGCCCGCATCAGGTCCTGGATCGATGTGACCATCACCAGGCCGTTCAATACCGCGATGCCGGAGAGCGCGATGAATCCGACCGCCGCCGAGATCGAGAACGGCATGCCACGCAACATCAGCGCAGCCACGCCGCCAACCAGCGCCAACGGTATGCTGGTGAACACGATCGCCGCGTCGCGCGCGCTGCCGAGCGCGCCGTAGAGCAGCAGCAGGATCAGCGCGAAGCAGGCCGGGACGACCAGCATCAGGCGGTCGCGCGCGGAAGCGAGATTCTCGAACTGCCCGCCCCATTCGAGCCAGATTCCGGCGGGCAACCGAACATCCTTGGCGATGGCGGCTTGAGCGTCCGCGACCACGCCGGCGACGTCGCGGCCACGGACATTGGCCTGGACCACCACGCGGCGCTTACCGTTCTCCCGGCTGATCTGGTTGGGGCCATCGGCGACGCGGATGTCGGCGACGTTGGCGAGCGGCACGAATGCGCCCGACGGCGTCGGCACCGGCGTCTGGCCGAGCGTCGCGAAATTGGCACGCTCGGCATCCGACAGGCGGATCACGATCGGGAACTTGCGGTCGCCTTCGTAGATCACACCCGCCGCGCGGCCGCCGACTGCCGCAGCGACGACGTCCTGCACGTCCCTGGCGGTCACGCCCAGGCGCGCCGCCGCGTCGCGGTTGAACGCGATGTCGAGCATTGGCAGCCCTTCGGTCTGCTCGACCTTGACGTCCTGCGCGCCCCGAGTGCGCCGGAGCAGCGCCGCGATCCTGTCGGCCGTCGTGTTCATCTGGGCGAAATCGTCGCCGAACACCTTGACCGCGACATCGCTGCGTACGCCCGCGATCAGTTCGTTGAATCGCATCTGGATCGGCTGGGTGATCTCGTAGCTGTGCCCGGGCACCTGCGCCAAGCGCTGCTCGATCCGCTCGACGACATCGGCCTTGGTCTCGCCCGGATCGGGCCATTCGCCGCGCGGCTTGAGCATCACGAACGTGTCGGTGGCGTTGGGCGGCATCGGGTCCGAGGCAAGCTCGGCGGTGCCGGTGCGCGAGAACACGACCCGCACTTCGGGGATGCCCGACAGCGCCTTCTCGATCTGGAACTGCATCTTCTGGCTCTGGTCGACCGACGTGCCGGGCACCCGGAACGCCTGGACGAGGACATTGCCCTCGTCGAGCTGCGGCAGGAACTCCTGGCCGAGCGTGGCGTAACCGGCGCCAGCCAATGCGAGCGCGCCGATCGCGATCCCGAAGGTCCGCTTGGGCGCGCGCATCGCCTGGTCGAGTCCCGGTTCGTAGCGGCGGCGTAGCCAGCCGACGATCCGGCCTTCCTTCTCCTCGACCGGCTTGCTCAGCCAGATCGCTGTCGCCGCGGGCACGAAGGTCAGCGACAATACGAACGCGAACAGCAGCGCCATGATGACGGTCAGCGCCATCGGCTCGAACGTCTTGCCCTCCACGCCCGAAAGCGTGAGCAGGGGCACATAGACGAGGATGATGATCGCCTGGCCAAAGACCGACGGGCGGATCATCTCGCGCGCGGCCTGCGCGACCAGGGCGAGACGTTCGCCGCGATCGAGCGGCCGGCCGAGATGGTGCTGACGATCGGCGATCCGCCTGAGCGCGTTCTCGACGATGATCACGGCGCCATCGACGATCAGGCCGAAATCGAGCGCGCCCAGGCTCATCAGGTTGGCGGAGACACCGGCCTGGAGCATGCCGAACCCGGTCAGCAGCATGGTGATCGGGATCACCGCCGCCGCGATCAGCGCGGCCCGGAAATTGCCGAGCAGCACGAACAGCACGACGATGACGAGCAGCGCACCTTCGCCGAGGTTGCGCGCGACCGTCGAGATCGTCGCGTTGACGAGGTCGGTGCGATCGAGCACCGGCTCGATCACGATGTCGGGCGGCAGCGACGGGCCGATGCGGCGCAGCCGTTCGGCCACGCCGGTCGAGACCGTCCGGCTGTTCTCACCGATTCGCATCACAGCGGTGCCGGTGACCACCTCATGCCCGGCTTCGGACGCCGAGCCGAGCCGGATCGCCTGGCCCAGCCGCACAGCCGCGACCTGCCCGAGCAGGATCGGCGTGCCCTCCCGCGTGGCGATGACCGTGCTGGCGAGCTGCGCGGTGCTGACGATCCGCGCATCGGCACGGACCGCGAGACCCTCGCCGTTGCGGTCGACGATGCCACCGCCGATCGCGCTGTTGTTCGCCTCGAGCGCGGCGGCAAGCTCGCTCAGCGACAGCTTGAGCGCGGCGAGCTTCTGCACGTCGGGGACGACCAGATATTCCTTGTCGTAGCCGCCGAGCGAATCCACCCCGGCGACACCGGCGACCGACTTGACCTGCGGCGCGACGATCCATTCCTGCACGGTGTGGAGATAGGTCGCCTTGTCGGCCTCGCTCACCAGCCGGTCGCCCTCGGGCGTGATGTAGCTGCCGTCGGGCTGGGTGCCGGGCTCGCCCGGCTTGTGCTGGTCGTGCCCGCGATCCTGATAGCGGACGGTCCACATATAGATGTCGCCGAGGCCGGTCGCGATCGCCCCCATTTCGGGGGTTACGCCGTCGGGCAGGCGCTCCTTGGCGTCGTTGATGCGCTCGGCGACCTGTGCCCGCGCGAAATAGATGTCGGTCGAATCCGTGAACACGGCCGTGACCTGAGCGAACCCGTTCCGGCTCAGCGAGCGTGTGCTTTCCAACCCCTTGATGCCAGCAAGCGCGGTCTCGACCGGGAAGGTGACCTGCTTCTCGATCAGCTCGGGCGAAAGCGCGGGCGCGCGGACGTTGATCTGGACCTGGTTGTTGGTGACGTCGGGCACCGCGTCGATCGGTAGCCGATAGAGCGAGGCGGCGCCTACGATGGCGGCGATGGCGGTGAGCAGCAGGACGAGCCAGCGGCGCTCGACCGCGAGGGTGACGATGCGTTCGATCATGGCTCAGTCCTCGTCCCCGCCTTCGCCCTTGCCGAGTTCGGCCTTGAGGGTGAAGCTGTTGGCGGCGGCGATCTGTTCGCGGCCGGTCAGCCCCGACAGGATCGTGACCGAGGCGCCATTGGCCTGGCCAAGCGTGACCGGCACCGCGCGGAACCCGGTGGCCGTGCGGACGAACACCACCGGCTTGTTCTCGACCATCTGCACCGCGGTCGACGGCACGCTGATCGCGCTGCCGCCCTGGCCGCCGCCCAGCAGGATCGCCGCCTGCACACTCTCGCCGACCCGCCACTGGCCGGCGCGATTGTCGAGCGTCGCGATCACCGGCACCAGCCGGGTAGTCTCGTCGAGCACCGGCGAGACGAAGGTGACGCGCGCCGTGGCTTGCCGGCCCGACGCGCTCACTTCGACGGTGGCGCCCGGCCGGACGCGGCCGGCATCGGCGGCGGACAGCGACAGGGTCAGCGATACGGTCGAGAGGTTGGCGACCCGGAACAGCTCGGCATCGGCGGCAACGGTCTGGCCGAGCGTCACGGAGCGCGCGATCACCTGGCCGCCAATCGGGGCGCGGATCGCGATACGGTTGAGCGAGCCGCCGCCACCGCCCGCCGCTGACACCTGCTGGCGGGCGAGCCTGAGCGCGATATCGGCTTCGCGCGCGGCAGTGCGCGCCGCGATTAGATCCTGCTCGGCCGACACGCGTTCGTCGAACAAGCGCTGCTCGCGCCGGAGATTGGACTGGGCGAGCACGGCGCGCGCCTGTGCCGCCTCGACCTCGGCGTTGAGCTGGGCGGCCTCGCGGCTTTCGATCACCGCCAGCGTTTCGCTCCGTCCGACCGACTGGCCGAGGTTGCGGGTCAGCGCGACAATGCGTCCGCCGATTGCCGCCGACACGACCTGCGTGCCCTGCGGGTCGCCTTCGATGGTCGCAGGCAGCTCGATCGCTCCGCCGCCGCCGATGGTCGGACGCACGAGCTGGATACCGGCTGTTGTGATCTGCTGGGGCGTGAGGTTGACGATGCCTTCTGGCGCCTCGGCGCTTTCCTTGGCTTCGGCCTCGGTCTTTTCCTCGGCGGGCTTGGTGCCGCCACAAGCGGCGAGCGTGGCGACAAGCGCGAGGGGCAACGTCGCCCGCAAAATCGTGATCTTCATGGGCTCAGTCTTTCGTGATCGTGGGAGCGGCGCCGGTGAGGCGCTGGAGGCGCGCGCGCGCGTCATGCCAGGCGGCGAGCGCATCGACCGCAGCCGCGCGGGTCTCCGCCAGCGTGCGCTCGG
>NZ_JEMV01000105.1 GCF_000588875.1 Sphingobium sp. Ant17 | reverse complement strand
TTATCAGTGCTCGGAACCTGACTGTCGCGAATGTCCCATCCTTGGTCATTTCCGCTGTAGAATTCTTTTTGCGCAGATAACAGTCTAAGAGCGTCAATGGGCTGCCTTTTTTCGCGAAGTTTTCGCGACATGGGCTGTGCATATGGAATGTGTCATCCGGCCGAGGATCTCTACCCTCTCAGCCAGCCAGTTCAGTTCTTCCAGATCGATCTGATAATGCTTAGAATAGCGCGCCTTCACATAGGCGTCCTTCAGCTTCTGAAACATTGCGCGTTCCTTGCGTAAGCCCCGAGGCCAAACATCGAAAAAGCGCGGGGGTTTCTACCTTCGGCCTGTAGTCGGAGGAAGGCGATAATTGTGATCGTACGGGGGTGTAAAAATGTCAGCGTTAAAAGGATAGCCTGATAGAGAGCTTCGGCTGTACGATGGAGTAAGAAGGCCGCTTGCTTTTTTGAAGTCTCGCTCGATTGCCACTTTGGCCAGCTCAAAATTACTCATCGCATCAGGAAAATATTCGTCGAAATAGTCCTGCGCGGCTGTYGCTGCTTCCGACGGCGTCTTGGGCTTGGGYTTGGCCAGTTCGCGATCATCGGCTTCGTAGAGGGCGATGCCCTGTTCGGCTATTTCCATGAAGAAGACCCGGCCATGGCTGAGGCCCTGGTTCACCTGCTGAAGCGAGTGAACGATGAAATGCACCGGCGTATGGATGCGCTTCTCGATCAGATAGGCGTCGATGAGGCGCTGCTCTGCGACCGACCAATAGGCAGCGACGTCGGCCAGTTCCTTCTGGTTGACGATGACCAGGATATCCATGTCGGATTTATACTGATTGGCATCGAAGGGCGCATCGACCCAATCGCCCCGCGCATAGGAGCCGAAAAGGATGATCTTGAGGATGCGGGCCGACTTCTTGCGGCCAGTCGCATTCTCGGTTGCCTCCCGAAACTCGGCGAACAAGATGCGCACGACCTCTTCGAGCTCTCGCTGCTTGGCTGCTGGGAGGTGGTCAAGGTTGGTACGCATCACTGATGTCCAATGAGGTGGATCGCGTCCTTGCCCCCGGCCACCCCCTTGGGCGTCAGGCGGCGATCAAAAGTCGCGAGCTTGCCCCCATTTGCGACCGCAAGGGCAAGGAGATAGGTGTCGGTCACCTGCGCTGACGTCAGGATCTGGCTTGCATCGACATGGTCTGCGGTCAGCAGGCTGATATCGTCCGGCCAAAAACTGTGACCGGGAAGTCTGCACATCTGGGCCATGATCGTCGCGACCTCGGCCGGAGAACCCGGCGTTGCGGGATAGCGGACGTTGCCGACGATCCGGATCACGCCGTTTTCGGTCATAGGGCAAGTCGCCCAGGCCTTGCTGCCTTCCGCCTCGAACCAGCGGTGCGCTGCCTCGTGACCGACATGATTGGGGTCGATCAGTGCGACAAGAATGTTGACGTCCAGAAGGTAGGTCATGGCGCCTCATCACGAAGGGCGTTGACGATATCCTGCGTCACCACGACCCCAGGCTTGGCTGGCAAGAGACTGATCCCGTTGCGCGTGCGCGTTGCTTCGGGCGCACGGAGCGCCTTACGGGCGAGATCCGACAGGACGCGCCCGATCGAACTATGCTGATGATCGGCGATCGCACGCGCCGCCGCCATGACATCATCATCGATCACAAGGGTCGTCCGCATTGCATCATCCTCACGCATTGAGCATCGCGCATCATATGCCATCTGAATCGATGGCGCAACGATGGACGAATGCGGCGGCGGCCGCACAAGCCCCATCCATAATATGGTTGAGGGCATTTTTGATTGGCGGCGCCAGCCGAACCGTGATCCGCCGCTTGTCGCGCGGGTCGGGACGGCGCGTCAATATCTTCCGCACGGCAAGGTTGGCGGTCCACCGATGCGCGCTTGAATGGGGGATGTTGGCGACCGTGCAGAGGGCGGACTGATAGACCGCAAAACCTTCCAGCTCGGCCTGGTACAGATGGAGCAGCATGTCCCAGTTGGGATTGGTGCACAGGTGACTGCCCAGGCTCTTTTCGATCAGACGACGTTCCTCGATCAGTGCCCGGCACGTCTCCAGCCGTTTATGCCGCCGCCTCGCTGCGGCCTCTTCCAGATCGTCGTCGTTGTGCCGCATTTTATCCCCTGTCGATGCACGCGAATATCTATCCCTGCTTTTGCTCAGCCGGTGACCGGCTTCGGCAATTCGCCAGCCCGGAAAGCGTCGATCAGCGCGTGCTGCTCGGAGGCGAGCATGTCGATCGCGCCGACCTGCCGCCCCGGATCGCGCAACAGCAGGGAAGGACAGCGCCCCTCATGGTTGCCAAGATTAGGCCGGTGAATGCGGTAGCCCAGCAAATCTGTCAGATCGGCATCGAAGGTGCGGGCGACTTCGGGCGGGTAGGCCAGCCACTGCAGTTCATAAGGCTTAAGCCATCCCAGTGTGTAGCTGATGATCATGCCGCGGCGGGGCGCGAGCGAACGATTGGCCCCGCCGGCATGCAGCGTGGAGCCCAGGAACAGGAGCGCCGCGCCTGGTTCCATCTCGGCGACGATGGATTCGTGTGGATCGATCAGCACCTCGCTGCAGCGCCGATGGCTGCCAGGCCAGACATGGGTTGTGCCATTCTCCTGGGTGTAGGGCGTGAACGGCCACATCACATTGACCAGAAACTCGACCCCGAGGGCCGGATCGACCAGGCGGCTGCATGGCCACATATCCTGGTCGCGATGCGGCACCTGCTTCCGCGAACCGGGCATCAGCTCAATCGCTTGCGTAAGGTTGAGCGAGAAATGATCGCACCAGGGACCCAGCACTTTCTGCACGATATCGAGGATCATGGGATGCTGGACGAAATCCCTTGTCCGGTCTGACCGCCTGAGCAGACTGCCAAAGCGTTTCGTATCGTCGCCGTAAAATGGCCCCGCCGAAAGCGGGGTGGCGCTAAAGTCGTCGGCGAGGTCGCACGCCAGGGCTGTAACCTCACATGGGGATATGGCCTGCGGAATGATGCAATAGCCCTGGTCGAGCAGTAGATCGGCGTGAAACTCTGCACATGGAGTATCGGGTAAATGTGCCATGGTCGTTTCTCCTATGCGGCGGCGACCGCGGCGAATTGAGCGGGGGCAGGGCGCCAGACGCCGGCGGCTTGCATCAACGCGGGCGTGTCTTCCGAGATGATGATCTGCATCGCACCCAGCATGCCGCAGGCCAGCGTCCTTGGAAGGCCAAGCGGGCGACATTCCCACCCGAAAGACAGGATCTGGCTGAACCAGGGCATGTCGGCCACGCAGCAATAGCTCTCGATGCCTTCCTCAAGCGCGAAGCTGGCCGCCATCGTCACAAGATGATCGCGGACCTGACGGCGCTCGGCCGCGCGCAAGTCGCGAGACAGGCAGAAGCGCGATATCTCCCAGATCGTGGTGCTCGCGGGTGGCGCCAGGTCGCACAGTTCAGGGAAAATATCGCCAAGCAGGTTGGGGCCGCTGGTGGGCAGAAGCCGCATCGATCCCAGATGGGTGCCGTCGCGCTCGGCGGCGATCAGATAGATGGTCGATGGACCGTCGAACTGATCGATTTCATAACGTCCGGCCAGGACGGGGATGTCCCAGCGGAGCAGATCGATGAAGACGCGCTTGCGCGCCTCATACATGGATCGAAGAACGGTTTGTTCCTGGAGGCTCCCGCCTCGAATGATTTGCATCATGTCGGCTCCCTTGTCCTGTTGGCAAGTCAGCGTCGCGCAACAGGGACGGGGGAACAATTCCTCCAAAAAGAGGGATGGCGGAGAGCGGGGGACCGAAGATAGTGCCGCACGCAAAGCGTGCGGCTTTGGAAGATCTACCTTCTGATATTGAGGGCGCGGTAGCAAATCTGTCCGTCGAACAAGGCGCGCACGACCAGCTCGGTTCGCTTGTAGACATCATATTTGCGCATGGCATCCTCAATATATTGGCGGACCGTGTTCGGTGAAATATTGAGGATACCCCCAATTTCGGCATTGCCCTTACCGCATCCGACCAGGGCAATGCAGTCAAGCTCCCTCTGACTGAGCGCGGGAATGTCGGGCGTTTTCGTGCCGGGTGCCCATCGCGCTCGCTGCAGACGGCGCGCCGCTTCAAACGCGAACATGCCGATGACTTGAGCGGCCCCTAACAGGTCGGCGGTGGGCCTGACAGTCTCGCGTCCTGCGAACGAACAGCTTCCCCTATATTCGCCAGCCGCCTGCACCGGGATGGTCAAGCCCTCGCGCAAACCGAATGGCTTGGCCTCTTCCAGGATGTGGCGTTGTCGTTTCGTCATCCTGATCATGGCGGGAATGACGCTCCACAGGAACGCCGTTACCGTTTTCGTGCTGGCCGCATGCACGGGGTCGTCGACATAATAGTTGCGTAACAGAGATCGCTCTATCCAGCCCTCAGGGTAGCTCGTGATCACCATGGTGTCGTGGGGCGGACCGATCAGATCCACATGATCAACGAGGGCGAATTGCTCGAAACCCAACGAGGGCGTTGCCTCGCCGAGCAGCGCTTTGAGCGCAAATTCGTCCGTAACTTCTCTGCAGTCATCTACAAAGGTTGCGAGACGCGGTGACATATACATGACTTTCTCCTCATATGGGTTGGCCTGTCGGCGACACTGTCCAAATTGACGACGCGATCCTGGCGCATCGGTCCGCTCACTGCCGGGCTGCTGCCCATCCCGGCCGTGGAGGAGAGCCGGGGTCACTTTGCTCAGCGGAACGGGAGAAGAGTAACAGCGGCGACGTCAGCGCCAAGTCGGTTTTAAACCGAAATGTTCTTTTCACAAATTTGTCATCGAAGGCGTGGCTTGGACGCAACATCCTATCGGCGGCAAGCGCGCCTCAACGGGCCCGCCCGCCCCGATACACAAGGCACGGTGCTGCGATTTGGGCGATGGGTTTAGGCAGTGATCTTCGCGATAATGCCAGGTCAGCATTCTCATCACTGATCGACCGCCTATCTTGGCGGCTTCGACTTCTTGCCAGGCATTTTGGGTGGTAGCGGGGGCTTGAGGGCGGCAATGGCTGCTGCGCCACCACGTTGGATCGAGAGCTGCCGCAGCTCGCGCAACTTCCGTTCAGTCAGTGTTTCTACCGACAGATCCTGGACAACAGCAGCATAGCGCGATTGCACGGAGATGCGCGCAGCGTCGATCTCGTTGGACGATTTGCGCTGTCTCGTCTCAAGCTCGGCCAGACGTTCGCGTGCGGTTAGTCTCGGCATGATCCATGGTCCTCATGGATCTGGCCGCCGGAAGTGAGAATGCCAAATCTACACAGCGTTGCAAGGGGGGTGTCGGCGCTAAGGTGCAGATACTGCTCGTTCAGGGGAAGCGATCTGGCAGGCGCTGACCCGATCGGGATTACGGCTTTTCCAGATCCTCCAAATAATGGGACGCAAAGTCTACCTTGAAGGCTGACCTAAGAAGGAGGTGGTGATCTGGCATCTGGTAGGTCCGCCATTCTTTACAGGTCGGCAGCTTGCCCTTCTTACCGGGCTTGATCTCCGGGGTGTACGGGGGGGGCGACAATATCGTGGATATAGTCCCCCGCCTGATCGTCAACAGCATCGATGCGACCATCGCCGCTGCTGAGGCGGGGGTGGGACTCGCCAATCTGCTGAGCTACCAATCGGCCCCGCGCATTGCGAACGGGCAGTTAGTGGAGGTGCTGGCGGATCATGCCCCGTCCCCCATGCCGGTAAGCCTGCTCTACGATCCCGGTCGGGCGGCTATGCCTGCGGTTCGCGTGTTCATTGAGGCCATGCGGGAACAAGGGAGGCAAGGAGCGTGGTCCTGATCAAGATCGGTGCGAACCGAGAGCACAAAATCATTGTCTCGAGAACGGAGCGCAACGCCCGGTTGCGCGAATCAGGAATTTCCCTTTGAAAGGCTGGACTGGTTCGATCGCGGAATTGAGTAGGCCGTTTTTCCCCTGAACGCGGACCTCCAAATCAACGACCAACGACCTAAACTGGATAGAGCTTTGCCTTCTGCCCAGCCGAAATCACCCCGCAGAACTTCGGTGCGAGTCTAAGCTATCCCGTTTAGCTGGACGCTTATGTCGCCAAAGCCAACGGGCGGCGCGCGTGTGATGAAATGGCCCTTCACCCCGTCGGGCCATTGCGCATAGGGCACCTGCCCATGTTCGCTCTGTGCATAGTGAACCGCATAATCAAGGATGGCGCGTGCCGCCGCCTCATCGGGCAGGAAGTGCCCAAGCACATAGCTGATCTTGCCGGGCGCACGCAGATGGATGGTGCAATGCGCCTTGCAGGCAAAAAGGCAGGGCATCTCCTGGACGTCCACGCCATCATAGCGGTTCGAACTCGCTTTGACCTGGTGCAGTGCCTCCACCAGCTTCCCTCCGCCGAACAGGCCATTTGCGTCCTGCCGCTCCTCGGGGGAGAAGCGACAGCTGTTGCAGGCGACGATGGCAGGCCCATCCTTGACCGCTTGCAACATGGTCAGGCCGCCGCCCGCAGATCGCGCCTCAGCAGGCCGCCGCTTTCCAGCAGAAGCTGGAACAGGCGCAGGCCACCCAGGATAAGAGCGTAACGGACAAATTGCCGCAGCAGGATGTCCGGTGTGAACGCCCCATAGCCTGCGTTCATCGCCACGGCACCGATCAGAACGACCAGCTTGAACCCGACAAAGGCGGCGATATAGGCCATGACGAGCCGCGCAAAGGAGGACTGGTTCGGCAAAGCGCTGACTATGCGATCAGCTACCAGCAAGGCAGCGATAGCCGCCAGCGCCAGAGTGACGGCCCAACCGGCATTCTGCGCCGTCAGCGAATAGTCCAACAGGCAATAACCGACGGCTTGCGACGCCGACCAGGCGGCCAGCATGAGGATGATCCCCGCCTTGCGCGGCACATAGAGAGCCGCGAGCGCAGCCAGAGCGGGAAAGGGCGTGGCGCAGGCCAGCACCAGCGTCGTCGCTATGCTGGCGAAGGTCATCGATCCGATCCACAAATTGCGGGCGGCGGCAGGGGACATAGGCTGCATGGACAGGCACTCCTTGGCTTTACGAGGGTGGGGATAGGGCCGGGTCATCACAGCCGCGCCCGGAACCCGGCGTAGATGCTGCGGCCAAGCTGGCCATAGCGACGCGCGGTTTCATAATAGTCGTCGAACAGATTTTCGGCCCGCGCGAACAGGGTGAGGGTCTGCGTCACCGGCATCTCCGCGCGCAAGTCGATGATCGTATAAGCGCGGTTGACGAAGGGCGTCACCGTGGCACTGGTCCGCGCCGTGTCGATCGTCTCGCCTGACCATCGCATGGCGACCGCCGTGTTGAGGCCGAACGGCCAGGCATAGCGCGCTGTCGCATTGGCGGCGTGGCGCGGCCTGCGCGCAAGCTGATTGCCGAAATTGAGGCCCGGCGACCGGTCTTCCGCCACGATCCAGCTATAATTGCCGTCGATGGTCAGGCGGCCGATCTGGGCAAGGCCTGCCATTTCCAGACCATGCGCTTCGCTGCGCTGGATATTGGCATAATAGCCCGCCCGCGGCGTAGTCGTTCCTGGCGCAAGACAAAGCGGCGGGCGGTTGCTTGTCGGACAGCCATTATAGGTGATCAGATTGTCCGTGTTCCGTTCGAACCAGGTGGCCGACAGGATCAGCTTATGGTCGAAAAGATGCTGCTCAACCCCTGCGTCCCAACCGCGCGACTTTTCCGGGTCGAGCGCGCTGTTCCCATATTCGCTGTGCAACTGGTAGAGGGTAGGGGCTTTGAAGCCCTCGCCATAGCTGGCGCGCAGGATCGTGCGATCGTCAAACAGCGACCAGACCGCGCCGCCACCAAATACCATATTGCCACCAAAGGCCGAATGACGATCATGGCGAAGCCGCCATTAAGCGTGAGGCCAACGACCGGTTCGATCCTGACCTGTGCATATTGGCTGTCGATCTCGGCCGACGCCCGGATGGTGGTAAAGCTGGCCAGGCTATTGGGAGGCGAGGCGGAGCGCATTTTCTGTTCTTCGCGTTCCACACCAAAGACGATGGTCCAGCCCTGGGCGAGGCCAAGCGTGCCCTGATATTCGTACCGATCGGTTTGCCCCTTGGCGGCGAAGCTTTGCGGACGCACCGTCCGCAACGGATTGCTATTGTCGCGCACCGTTTCGCTGCGGCTAAAGCCCAGGCGGTTGCGCAGCGCGCCGTCGAACAGATCGGCATTGAGCCCGGCATAGCTGGTCCACTCCTCGACCAGCGAATATTCCGAACTGTCCGGGACCGATCCTGCGCTGTCGATGTCGGCGCGCCCCTTGGCGTAATAGCCGCGCAGATCGACGGAGATACCGGGCGACAGGGCAATGCCGACCCGCCCGTTGAGCGTGCTGTTGGTATATCCGTCCCGCTCCTTGCCGCCAAAGCGCGGGCTGATCGCGGAGATGCCCTCGGTTGTGAAGCGCCCCCCTGCAACGCGCCAGTGAACGGGGCCGCTGCGCCCGCCCACGGCTGCCCGCGCATTGACGGTATCGCGCGAGCCCGCTTCGATATCGGCGGACGCCTCCAGCTTGCGGTCGGGCGTTGCCGTCACGATGTTGACGACGCCGCCGATCGCCTGGCTGCCCCACAGGATCGATTGCGGCCCGCGCAATATTTCGATCTGGTCGATGTCGCCGGTCATCAGTGTCGCGAAATTATAGCCGCCATCGGTTGAAGATGGGTCTGCCAGCTTCACCCCGTCAATGACCAGCACGGTCTGGTCGCCCTCGGCACCGCGGATACGGATGGATGTCGCCGTGCCATAGCCGCCATTGCGCGTGAAGCTGATGCCCGGTGTGCGGACCAGCAGGTCCGACACGACCGGTGCTTGCGATGCGTCGATGGCCTTCTTGTCGAGCACGGTGAGGCTGGATGCGACAGTGTCGACAGGCGTTGGCGTGCGCAGGGCCGACACGACAATAACGCCGCCCGCATCGATCGCCGCCAGGGGTTCGGCCTGGACGGCCATGGGAAGGCAGGCCAATGCGGCCACAGTGGTTTGTAAAATGTTACGCATCGTTAATCCCCCGTCTTTGACAAGACCGGGCGCGCACGACGCGGCGCGGGGACGAGCGCAGAACGCACGACACCACACCGCGCGAACACGCACGGTCGAACTGTCGTTGCGCGAGGATATCCTCGTTCGACCGGCACACCCTGTCCGGACGAAGAACGACTGCGACGGGCAGGTCTCCTGGCTTGCGGGTCAACGCCGGTTCGGCCGCCTTCTCAGAACCTTGAAGGTTCCAATGGGATCGTGTCCCACGGGGTTCTCTAATCGCCACTGTCAACAGCTGACCTCTTTGCGGTTCGTCACGCGCGCTGGGCTCCAGGGTTCTCTCCGCGGTCGTCGCGCTGGACGCCGCATGTTAGCGTTCAAAGTAGGGTGAATCTAAGTGGTGTGCGCGGTCCGTGCCGCACTCGCGGGAACGATCTCACCCTCGCTAAGCGTCCCAGCGGGACGCGTTCTGTCGCGCTTGAGTTCAGCGTATTGCTTCGGATTTGGATCAGCCATGGCCGCCTCCCGGAAGGTCGTGTTGGTACGCCACATTGCGTGCAATGTTACCGCCAGCTTCCTGGCCAGGGCGACTTTCGCTTTGCG
>NZ_JEMV01000104.1 GCF_000588875.1 Sphingobium sp. Ant17 | reverse complement strand
CGAGATGGAAAAGCGGCCTGTCTGATCTTGATGAGTGGAAATCGGCGGCTGAACGTCTTGGAAGGGTCGATTGACCCTCGACCTTTTCATCAGGACCGGCGATATCGCCTTATGGCGTCCGATCGTAAAACCGTTGAATTCCTTGTTGAGCAGATGGCAGGCGGCGGCACCGTTTCRGCCAAGGCGATGTTTGGCGAATTCGGCATTTATTGCGATGGRAAAATGGTCGCATTGGTCTGCGACGACCACCTATTCGTAAAGCCTACGGTTGGAGGGCGGGCATTCGCTGCCGATGCGGAAGATGCCCCTCCATATCCCGGTGCAAAGCCCTGCCTCCTGATCGACGCGGAAAAGTGGGATGACCGTGAGTGGCTTGCTGAGATTGTTCGTATCACATCCCAGGAATTGCCTACTCCCAAGGTCAGGACCAAGCGCAAATCCGGTTGATGCAACGTTGGCAGAAGCCCTTGTTAAACGAATATCCGCTTTTTGAATGTGCAGGTGCATCGTTGAATGTCCGGCAAGAGTCGATGACTTCCGATCCGCTACAAGCGCATTGGGAAGCGAACGCACCGGCGCTCTTGTAGCGGAACCGAAGGCTGTGGCGGGCTGGCGGTGTACACGGCCGTGAAATCTACAGCCCCAGTTCTTCCAGTCCGGGATGATTCTTCGGCCTTTGCCCGAGCGGCCAGTGGAACAAGCGCTCCCCCTCGGAGATCGGAAGGTCGTTGATGCTCGCTATCCGCCGCGCCATCAGACCATCGGTCGCGAACTCCCAATTCTCATTGCCATAAGAGCGATACCAGGCACCTGCATCATTACGCCATTCATAGGCGAAGCGCACCGCGATCCGATTGCCGTCATAGGCCCACAGACCCTTGATCAGCCGATAGTCCTGCTCGCGGCTCCACTTCGCAGTCAGGAAGGCGATGATAGCATCCCGCCCCTGAAGGAACTCGGACCGATTCCGCCACTTGCTGTCCTCGGCGTAGGCAAGCGCCACGCGCGCGGGATCACGGCCATTCCAGCCATCCTCGGCGGCACGAACCTTTTGCAACGCGGTCTCATGGGTGAAAGGCGGGAGGGGCAGGCGCAACATCGGAATATCCTTTCAGGCAAAGGGCGTAGCGAACTCAAGGCGAATGCCACCCGGAATGAAGACGAGGAAGTGACGCGTTAAAGCCCCCGGACGGATGGGACCGGGCGCTGCATCGACGACCACCTCCGGATGCGCCGTCACCGCCTCCCACGCCGCCTGCAGCGCGGCATCGTCGGCGACCGCCAGCGAGAGATGATGGAGACCGATATTCGCGCGCCGATCAAAGGTCCGGGCCGTCAGCGGGTCCGCTGCGCGCCACAAGGTTAGCAGTATCGCTCCGTCCGACACGAAGATGGAGGGATAGTCGGGCACGCCGCCTACCTCGTCGAAACCCAATGTGCCACAGAAGAAGGCGCGCGCCTGATCGAGGTCGGGCACGGTTAGGCCGACATGATGGATGCCGTGAGTGAGCTTGCCGGTCATGATGCTGTTCCTTCCAGTTGGGCGATGCGGGTACGCAGCGCCGCGATCTCATCAATGAGGGGTTGGGAAGCGCGCCGTACCTCCGCCTCGGTAAAGCGCGGCGTGATGTGTTGCGGGCAGTTCCAGTCATATCCGACGACGTCGATCAGGAAGGCGCGTTCCGGTTCGGCGGCATAGCCCTGCGGCATGAGCGCGGCGATATCCGCCGCATCCTCGCTGGAACGGGCATGGCCGATGATCTTGAGCCGACGGCGGTTCGGATAATCCATCAGGAACAGCGCAACACGGCCGTCTGCGGCAAAATGTGCGGCGGAAAGATATTGCCGGTTCCCCCGATAATCCGCAAACCCGATGCGATTGCCCTCGATATGGCGGAGGAACCCTGCCGGCCCGCTACGATGCTGGACATAGGGCCAGCCATCCTCGGACACGCTCGCCATGTAGAAACTGTCGCGGGCGGCGATAAAGTCCAGTTCGCGTTTTGTCAGCACGTCGACCGGCCCCGCGCCGGCTTCCATACGGGCATAGGAGGCGAGCGATCCTCCTGCCTCTTGCATGGCGCGGGCACCGGGACCGAAGAGGGTATGGAGAAATGTCTGTGCCATGGACGGAGACATAGCGCGTTGCCCTTGGCACGATAATCGGCGATGATAGACGTTCACTATTTCATTTTGAGGAATAATGGACCGCTTCGAGAGCCTCTCTGTATTCGTCGCCGTGGCCGAGCGGCGCGGCTTCGCGGCAGCGGCGCGGTCGCTGGATATGTCGCCGCCTGCGGTCACCCGCGCGGTCGCGGCGCTGGAGCGGCATCTCAACGTGACTTTGTTCCATCGCTCGACGCGGGCCGTGTCATTGACGGACGAAGGTGCCGTCTTGCTCGACCGGGCCCGGCGGATCCTGGCAGACCTGCGTGAGGCGGAACAGATTGCCATGGGCGGGCGGTCCGTGCCGCGCGGTCAGCTCTATGTGACCGCGCCGGTGATGTTCGGACGCCTTCATGTTCTTCCAGTCATCAATGCGCTGCTGGCGAGCCACGCGGGTTTGAATGCGCGCATGATGCTGCTCGACCGCAATGTCCGCATCATCGAGGAGGGTATCGACGTGGCGGTGCGGATCGGGGCACTGGCAGACAGCACGTTGCGCGCCGTGACGATCGGCTCGGTCCGGCAGACCATCGTGGCGAGCCCGGCCTATCTCGCCGAACATAGCGCACCCACCGATCCTGCCGAACTTGCCAGCCATAATTGTATCTTGGGCAGCGGAGTGCGCGTCGGCAGCACATGGCCGTTTGGTGTACGGGGCGACAGTATCGTGGACGTGGTCCCCCGCCTGATCGTCAACAGCATCGATGCTACCATCGCCGCTGCTGAGGCGGGCGTGGGGCTGGCCAATGTGCTGAGCTACCAATCGGCCCCGCGCATCGCGAACGGGCAGTTAGTGGAGGTGCTGGCGGATCATGCCCCGTCCCCCATGCCGGTAAGCCTGCTCTACGATCCCGGTCGGGCGGCTATGCCTGCGGTTCGCGTGTTCATTGAGGCCATGCGGGAACAAGGGCAGCAAGGAGCGTGGTCCTGATCAAGATCGGTGCGAGCCGTGAGCACAAAACCATTGTCCCGAAAACGGAGCGAAAAGTCCGGTTGCGGGAATCAAGAGTTCCCCTTTGAAAGACCGAAATGGGTTGGTTTTGCCAAGCGCCGACCGCCGCATCTGGGACATTCGCGACAGTCGGCTTTCGAGGAGTGATAATGGAATAGCCGACATTCCGACTCAGCGGTGGCGATGTCAGTTCGCCAAAAAACCCGACTTTCGAGGCTGAACTTCAGTCATCTGATAGCCCTTGTTCATTTCAGCCGGTGAGTTAGCGTTTCTAGCGTTAGAGGCGGCGGCACCGGTTTCTACAGCCCTCAATGCTAGCGCGCGTTGGCCAATGAGCGCATAGCCGAAAGCGGAAAATTCGCCGCGCGAACGGGTGGGTTATTGCAACGTTGAGAGGGCACAGGATTTGCGCACGCGTGAAAACCTCATAACCGAACGTGCTGGCATCAATCATGCTCGCGTCGTTGTCGAGCGATCTGGCTCCTTGTTCAAGGAAATCAATCTCCAGCATGATTTTGGACACGACGCCACGATCATCCTCGTAATCAATGGTGAAGTGCAACCGCGCGAAGTGGCGTTGCAGGTCAAATCGGGGCTAAGCTATAATACCGAGTATAAGTGCCACCTGCCTGCCACGGCTGGCCATATCGACTTTTGGGCGCGGCACGATCTGATCACGCTGGGCATCGTCTACGACCCTGAGGTGGATGCTGCTTACTGGATCGACCTGCAATCCGAATGTAGCGCGCGCAAGCGGGCCGGTCATATCGGAGGGGCAACGATCAGCTTCCCCAAGGCGGCATGGAACCGCTTCGAAGTACCTCACTTTTCGAATGTTTTAGTGCCGATGCTGCTGGGTCAAGCGCCGACAATTCCCCTTGCGACCGCGCTCGAATGGGCAAGGGCATCGGACCCTCACACGCATGTTCTTGGTGTCCGCACGTTGCTCGTGAGGCACAAGCAGGCGGCGGAGACCTGGTTGTGCCTGTTGGAAGAATTCCACGGCCGAACGCCTGAAACACTGTCCATCGACATACCGGTCGGTTTCGCAAAATTGCTCGGCCATTGCGATATCGGTGATTACACAGGCAAGGTCGACGACGAAGTTAGGCAACTGGTCCAAATTGCGCTTAACTCCTTTAAGGTTGATGATATCGCCAAAATGCTACTCATGCTGGACGACGATGAGACGTTCGACCGCGGGCAACTTGGTTATGCGTTTTTACCGCTGCTCGGCGGACGGTCGGACAGCCTGGCCTTGATCTCCGAGCTGCGCGACGATGACAGTCGGGACGCTAAGGTTCGCGAACTGGCGGATTGTTTATTAAGTTTGTGTCGGCACGATCCCGAATGGTGGTCGCTTTGGCTACGGGCAGCCTAAGTGATGGCCCAAGAAGATCGTTGCAATCGCGGGCGGCGAGCATTTTGGCAAAGCCACACAAATTTTTCAGCGTGCATTGGGCACCGCTAATGTGTCGACACCTGAAGCCTCGCCCTTGCGTTTCGAGAGGTGTTCGTGATCTTAGGGAGGAATTGCTCCGATTTTTGAGGGTTCAGAGTTGGTGAATTTGCCTCAGCCGGACTTCCGCGGCGTGTCGCTTGACTGGAAGGCTTTTCGAGATCTCGCGATCATTGGGATGGCGGGACTGACCGATTATCTCATGGATGATACCGACCATCCGTTCATCGACGGCATGGTCAATTACAAGCGTGTCGTTGACGCACTTGGCTTGACGTATGCGCCTGATTGGATCGACGATCTGCGGCAGGATTTGGAAAACTTTGTCGAGTCCATCGCCTCGCACGATAGTGCGCCAGTAGACGATCAGCTAACTGGTGGCCATTGGGTGTATCTCAACAGCGGTTTCTCCGAGATCGCGTCGCTGCTTTACAAGAGCTATTATGTGCCGCCGGCTGCTCGTCTGAGCTACGACGAGTTTCGCGATATCCTAATCTTTGAGTTGGTCGGCATGGCGCAGGACGGGGTCGGGGAAAATGGCGGAAATCCGGATAGCTCGCCGCCGACCTATGACCTCAAGTTGGTATCCGAGCATTTTGCGCTGCCGACAGAACCTGGCTGGATTGAACGAGCGTCGACGGAATTCCTGCACGCGGGCTTCATTGCCCGTGAATCTGGTCAGACGGCCGACCGCGAACGCTACGTCGTCACTCGTGAAGGATATGAGCATGCCCAGACACTCTCTGAGAGATTGAGTGAGGCTGATGGGCTTCTTTTGAGCGGCGGGCGGGGCAGTGTCTATTTCTCCGTCGACGCTAGCCATATCTCAAGGCTCGGCCTCGAACTCGTCGCCAAGCAGGAAACCGCGGTCGCCGAGTTGGTTAAAAACGGATATGACGCTGACGCCACAAACGTTGAGTTGATATTTCGTGAGCAGGGTGGCAGCACATCGCTGGATATATTCGACAACGGTTCTGGCATGGATATGGCGCAGTTGAGCGCGGGCTTCATGCGCCTGTCCACGCCAAATAAGGTCGCTGCCCCCCTGTCGGCCAAGTACAACCGCCAGAAAGCGGGACGAAAGGGAATTGGACGCTTCGCCGCCCAACGCCTCGGCCGTCGTCTCGTGCTGGAAACAGCGACGGCCGGAACGCGCTTTGGTTTGCGGCTAGAAATAGAATGGGAGCATTTTACCGCAGAGCGCGATTTGGTGTCGGTGCCGATCGCTATCACGCGAATTGAGAAGCCCTTTGCACACGGCACAATGCTCCGCATCTTCGACCTCAGAGATAGTTGGTCAACGGCACAAATTGAGCGCTCCCATCGACACATTGCCGAACTGATTCAGCCCTTTCCCTTAGCGAGCACGTCATCTGAGGAAGATGGAGATCCAGGCTTTCTGGCATCATTCGTTCGGGAGCGAAATGGTGCAGCTGAAGTTCTTGCGGATGCATGGACGGCATTCTTTCAGCATGCCTTGGCGGAGATCGAGGGGAACGTTGATGGCGAGGGTCGGGCGAGTTGGGCCGTAACGTCAGGCCGTTTTAACATTGCCCAAGGAGCGATCCCGATCGGGCCGACCAAGGAAGATCCGAGCGCCTGCTTTTCTCATCTGCGAGACGTGAAGTTTAAGGCGTATTACTATATCGACAAGGAAACCCAGCGTTCCTTTCGCTCCAAGGTGGCCGAAAAGCTTCAAAGCAACGGTGGTATCAGACTTTATCGCAACGGCTTCCGAGTGCTGCCCTATGGGGAACGATTTGACGATTGGCTCAAGCTCAATGCTTCCAATCTCCTGCGAAAGGTTCTTCCACCGCATAGCAACCGAAATTTTCTCGGCTTCGTCGAAATCAGTGACGTGGATGGCACGCAGTTCGAAGAAACCTCAAGTCGGGAGGGACTCGTAGAAAATGAGTCCTTTATCGAACTGAAGGAGTTCGTTTCTTCTGTTCTAAAAACCGCGATCCTTCCGATCGCCGCTGCACGTGATCGCCGCTTGACGACTACTGATACGAGGCAAAAGCAACGTAGCCCCAAGGGGCAAGCCGATGATATTCTGGCTCGGCTGGCGACATTGGAGAAAAACGCCCGCGACAATCCGCAATATGCGATCGCGCTCTCCCAGGTTGTAGATTCCGTTCGCCAATCCGTCGTCGAGATCGGCGACACCGGCGAGGCGCTGCTAGAAGAGCTCGGAATGGTCCGAGTTCTGTCAAGCCTGGGCCTTGCGATCGGTGAGTTTACCCACGAAATTAGACTTGCCTTGGAGGCAGTAAAAGCCTCCGTTTCTTTACTGGCCGTGAGCGTCTCAGACAGCGAGAATAGTTCTGAAAAAGCCGAGCAACTATTTGATCAGCTCGCCGATTTCGAGGGGTATTTAACTTATTTTGATGCAACCGTTCGTGATAATGTCAGTCGGGAAGTATCTGCTCTCGAAATTCGCGATGTAGTCAATTCCTTTTTGGGTGTGGTTTCCCCCAAGATCAAAAGAAACGAACTTTCGATGGACAAGAGCTTTGACGGTTATGGTCTCTTCACCCGTCCTATGCATAAATCGGAGTGGGCATCCATACTGATAAATCTGTTCACAAATTCACTCAAAGCCATAAGGCGGGCCGGGGTACAGGGCAAAATTATGATTGAATGCGGCCGTGCCGACGGAATGATCTACCTCGATTTTATGGATAATGGGGACGGCATTCCGGCCGCAAACTCCAAACGCATCTTTGATGCGTTTTTCACTACAACATCTTTGAGCGGTGCTTCCGATGAAGATGGGACCTTTGCAGGAATGGGGATGGGTTTGAAAATCGTTAGAGACATCGTTGAAACGGCTGAAGGTCAGATCGTGCTTCAGGATCCCAAGTCCGGGTTCTCGACTTGCTTGCGCGTCCTCGTTCCAGAGGCAAGCGATGAGGAAATCCCATCAAATGCCTACTAAATATATCTGTCTCGATGACGAAGTTGAGAAGGTGAAGCCGATCGTCCAGGTGCTTGAAGCGGCACATCCTGATCTTTCAATCGAAATCAGGTCGCCATACAAATTCGATGAGGAAGTCCGTCAGCTGACCAAATTTGATTATGATGGTCTTCTGCTGGACCTACGGCTTGATCGTGCAGCTGATGCCGATGGCCAGCGGGTCAACTACCGCGCGCTGGCGCTTGCTCAAGAGTTGCGAACCAGGATGACGGAAGACGGGCGCGGCCGACCTATGGTCCTCTGGTCGGTCGATGACAATTTCAAGCTGTCCTATGACAAGGATGAAACGAGCCACGACCTTTTTGACAAACAATATTACAAGGTCAACATCACCAAAGATGCCAGCAATATAGCGACCGAGATGATCGATCTGGCAAACGGCTACAAAGCGATAAGCGCAACGCGATCGAAAACTGTCAAGAATCCGTACAGCCGACTGATAGATCTGCCGTCGGCGTTCGAGATTCTCGATCCACGGATAGCTCAGGGAATCGCCGACGATCGGGCATATCCGGCTCATGTTTTTGCGCGATCGATCTTGCGAAATCTCATTTTCGGCAATGGCCCGTTGATCGATGAGCGCACCCTCGCTTCGCGGCTCGGGATCGATATTGAGAAGTCTGAAGACTGGGCAAAGCTGCTCGACAAGTTCGCCAAGCCAGCAAAATACACTGGCGTGTTTGGTACCGCGTGGCCTCGTTGGTGGATGCACAAGATTGTTGAAGCTTGGTCTGCCTTAACCGATGAAGGCGGCCTCCAACGTATGGAGGCTGAGCAACGTGTCGCGTTGTCAAAGAAGCTTCTCAAACTTCCCAAGTTGGAGGCCGCTATTCCCATCGCAGAGGATTACGACCGGCGATACTGGTATGTATGTAAATTCTTGAAGGCGCCAATTTCACACGCCGACGCCGTGCAGCTGTTCGTCGATCGGAGGGAATGGCAAGACGGTGTCTATGCGTCCGTGCAGGCGATCCTCGATCGTCTGCACAAGGCGGACGGGTATGAAATCCATCCGTTCGAAAGAGGGCGGATAGAGGACCTGATGCAGAGCCTGAAGAATGGCTAAGAATAATTACTGGGATGACCGCAAGAAAGCAGCGACAGCTCTTCGGCATCTAGGAACTATCCTATCGCGCAACGGAGTTTGCGTCGATACGTCGCCGATCAGCCGGGCAGCTGATCAATGTGGCTCAAATACCTCACAGCGGGATGATCGTTGGGGTTACGACATTTCAAACCTCGTCTTCAACATACCGGTTCCGAAGGGGACTCTACCGACTACTCTGCAGAAATTTCGGGCCGAATTGAGCGTTTCGGTGGCCGGGCAATTTTCAGCCGACATATGCGACCAATTCACTAAGCTTGAGGTTAACCTAGAGAAATTTGCCCAAGGGCAAAATGGCGCAAGTTTGCAAGCAGCTTGGCATTTTGATCGACATATTATAGACGTAAAGAAGGAAGACCGACACAATACTGATGACATCCACCCGCTCTACCACTTCCAATTTGGTGGTTCTCGGATGACGAGGATTCATCAGCGGCTTGGCGACACCCTACTTCTTGATCCACCGAGACTAATGCATCCTCCTATGGACGGGATTCTTGCCATAGACTTTGTGTTGGCGAATTACGCGGGACAAGTGTGGAAGGCGCTTAGGGGAGATGAGCAATATAAACGACTCGTAATCCCTCAATTTGAGAAGATCTGGAAGCCTTATTTTAGTGGAGTAGCGGAAAGTTGGATAAACCCACGAAATGACATATCTGGCTATCTTTGCCCTTTTATCTAGAGCGCTGCGTGTCTTGGTATATTTATTACGGAAATCGGTTCATTTTTGTTGGTCCCAAGTTGATGCTTGAGTGTCTGTGTTGGGTCGAACTTGGTGGTGGGAACCAAGACGAGCGGACGTCTACCGTCCCATTTTTACGCTACGAGCCGATGGCCAGGACTGATCTCGATCTCGCGCGGGGACAAGCGAAGGTCCGCTTACGCCTATCGCACCGACCGAACCGACTTTCAGGAACGTCCGCTTCCGGGGAATGGAAAGACGACCGGGAAGGATTACAAAGGGTCGATTTGCGGAGATCAAAGGCCGTAAACCGGGACTTTACGGTCATTCCCGCGAGAAGTTTGCAGCG
>NZ_JEMV01000103.1 GCF_000588875.1 Sphingobium sp. Ant17 | reverse complement strand
GGAATTGTGAGTCGGAGGCGAAAGTATCTGACGCCCCCCCCTTCCCCGTTCGCCCTGAGCCTGTCGAAGTGCCCTTCTTCTTGAAGAGAAGTGGAGGGCTTCGACAAGCTCAGCCCGAACGGACTTGAGGTAAGCCCGAACGGGTTGTATAATCGCGTCCCTCCAGTCAAGCGTGGTTGGCATGGGAAGGCTGATCGCGTCGGGCATTGCGTCGACACGTTAATCAACCTTGTGCTTGTTTTTCTCAATGCGGCGTGTCGCGCGAGGGTGTTCGTATGCCGGGAGCAGGGTTGTCTTCGCGGTCGGCATAAAGCCGCCGCATGATGGGTCTCCGCAGGCAAGGTCTTCCTATGTTTTGTGCGCAGTCTTTAAAAAGCTGCAGCCGTTAAAGCGGAATGACCTGACCCACGTCCACGGCAGGGACGCCTCAATACGTCAGATGCTGACGCGCTGAGAAGTTAAGCTGGTGAATTGGTTATGCGGTGACGCCAGCCGATGTGTTGAATGCCTCTCCTGTTTTGAGCATTGTGTGCATGATGACTGCCAGTTTGCGGGCCACAGCGACCGCGGCGCGCTTGAAGCCCAGCCGCTCGCGTAGCCTGAGGCCCCAGTCTCTGAGGCCGCTCTGGTTGCTAGCGCTGGTGCGCGTGAGAATGACCGTTGCCGCCTCGTATAAGAGGCCGCGCAGATGGTTGTCGCCTCGCCGCGAGATGTGGCCGTCATAATCCACTTCGCCTGATTGGTAACGCCGCGTGGTAAGCCCGAGCCAGGCGCCGACCGCGCGTGAAGTTTGAAGTTTGCGGGGTCTTCGATCGCCGCAGCATAGGAGACGGCCGTGACCGCCCCGACTCCCGGGATCGTCATCAGCAGCTTGATTGCCTGGCTTTGCCGGGCTGCGGCGAGCAACTGACGATCAAGTTCTGCGGCGCGCTTGCGGATGTCGCGCCAGGCCTCTAGCAAAGGCAATATGATCTGTGCCAGGCCATCCCTGCCGTCCAGAAGCTCGCGGACATTCCCGTCGAATACACGGCCTGTACCCTTGGGAACGATGATGCCAAACGTCTTCATGACCCCGCGGATCTGATTGCTCAGCTGCGTTGAGATGGTAAGCAACAGGTTGCGGGCGCCCACCAGTGTGCGGGTCAACATGGCGTCGAACGACTTCACCCTGACCGCCTTGTAAAAGCCGGCTTCTGCCAGTTGGGCCAGACCGTCAGCATCATTGGCATCAGTCTTGTTGAGCGTCTCGTTCAATATTTTCTGCGCATGACGCGCTTCGATGCAGACCGCGGGAACTCCCGCCGCCGTTAATGCATGATAGAACCATGTCGACAATGGACCTGTCTCGAATACCACCCGCTCCGCATGCGGGGCGTGTTTGCGGACTATCTGCGCCAGGATCTGGGGATCCGATGCGCACTTGCCGCGCCAGATCCGTTTTCCATCCTGACGAATGGAAATCGCGGTATCTTTTAGTGAAAACGTCAAAGCCTATATACTGTTTCATGGTTGCTCTCCGTGCGATGCTTGGGCCCGGTGCCAATCGTGAGCCCGTTTTTCCATCATATCGGGGGGCAACCACCCCTGTCAGCTATATCAAAATGCTGATGCCCGGGACGAATCGCGCCGCGATTATCCCATGTTTTGTGCCGGTCACCTATCTCATTAAGCCACCTTGGCTTCGAAGGCGAGCGGGCTGATGCCGCCCAGATATGAATGTCGGCGGCGGGTGTTGTAGAACCCGTTGATGTACTGAAAGATGGCGGCTTCTGCCTGACGCCGTGTCGGCCAGCTCTGCCGCCAGATGAGTTCGGCCTTCAGGGATTTGAAGAAGGTCTCGACGGACGCATTGTCGTAGCAATTTCCCTTGCCGCTCATCGATGGACGCAGGCCATAGGCCTGCAGCTTTTTCTGATAGTCGTAAGAACAATATTGGCTGCCACGATCCGAATGAAAAAAGCAGCCTTCCGGAGCTGGCGCAGGCGCACCGCCATATCCAGCGCTCTGATCGCCAAGTCCTTCTTCATTCTGTCACTGACTGCCCAGCCCACGACGCGACGGCTATGCAGGTCGAGAATGACGGCAAGGTAGAGCCAGCCCTCCGACGTCCAGATATAAGTAATGTCGCCCGCCCATTTCCGATTGGGAGCATCGGCGGCAAAATCACCGTCCAACCAGTTTGCCGCGACACCCAAGCGATGGTGACTGTCCGTCGTAACCTTGTGCTTGCGCGTGCGGACTGGCTTGATCCCGTTGATCTTCATCAGGCGCCCGACCCGGCGCTCGCCAACGGCGAGGCCGACCTCCTTGAGTTCCATTGTCATCCTCGGACGACCATAGCTGCCAAGGCTGAGGCGATACTGTTCCCGGATATGTGCCAGCACTTTCATATCCGTGCGCGCACGTTGGCTGATCGGTCGCGAGCGCCAGGATCGATAGCCGCGCTCACTGACAAGCATGACACGGCAGAGCAGTTCGACGGGCCACCGGTGCCGCCAGCTATGCACAAAAGCGAACTTCACGGCCTTTGGCTCGCGAAGAACTGCGTGGCCTTTTTTAGTACTTCCCTCTCCTCCCGCAGCACACGGTTCTCAAGGCGAAGGCGTTCATTCTCACGTGCCAGATCTGCCTGCGGCGCTGAAACCAGATCACTGGGCCGATACTGCGACACCCACTTGCCCAGCGTCGACTTCCCTATCCCCAAATCCGATGCGACCCGGTCGCGAGGCAATCCGCTGGTCAGCGCAATCCGCACCGCCTCCTGCTTGAACTCTTCTGTATGCTTGATCATCTCGTCGGTCTCCTGTTGCGAGCTCTAATCGCTCAGGTGACCGGCGCAAATCCGTTACAAGTCCAGTTCCCGCCCTTCGCGCGCTTCGAGAAGAGCTACGTCTTCTCACCGATCCTAGTCTTGAACTTCCTCCATCTCCGCAATGCCGTCTTCGCCTTCTCCACGCTGGATGCCCGTACCTATGCGAACCACGTCTCCCACGAGCTGGAGCCGGTGCTCATCAGCCAGGCAATCGAGTTCCTGCGGCGGAGCATCCCTGGTTCCTCCGACCCGGCTACGATTATGCGGGTGGGGAAATCGACCTCGTCGTCGTTGGCGAGACCGGGCCTGTGCTGCTCATCCAGGCCAAGGGGACGCTGCCACCGCAGGGGGCTCGCCTGACGGAGCGACTGGCCGATCGCATTCGCGAAGGCATTGGCCAAGTGGAGAAGTTCCGCGCACTGGAGGTCACCGAGTAGGAAGCTATCGCGAGTGCCGCCGTCGGGCGGCCTGTTGCGGTGGCTGACATCCGGCACGGCATCCTCGCTCGGTCGTGCTTCGGTGCACCCGAGATCTTCGATCCCGCGCTAGGGATCGCGCGGATCACGCTGCCGCTTCTGTCGCTTGCGCTCGGCGAGATGCGTGCCCGAGGGGAGCTGGCGGACATAGATGCGCTCCTCCTTCACCTGGAAGGGATCGAGCTGCGCTATTTCGTGGAAGCCGACCCGCGGTGGGAAGAAGGAGCGTTCTCGCTGGCGGGCCGGCACCTGCACGTGCCGTTGTTCAAGTACGATCAGGACATGGTAGACATGGTTCGCGCACAATCGTGGGAATGCTCGTTTATCGAGGAACCGAACGGCGGGCCCGATTGATCGGCGAGCTTGATCCATTTCGGCCTGGCGCATGCATGTGCGCCATGCGGGAACGATAAATCAAATTTCAAGAGATCGACCGCCACTGAGACGTCGTTCGCGACTCCGTTGGTGCGGATGTGGCGGCGCTCCCTTTTAAGAGACGGTTCGCTCGGAACAGGCGCGATGGCAGCTTCCGTCGATACCTGACGTTGGTTAGCGCGGTCCTAAGCGACTATCTTGATCGGTAACGGCACGTGCAACCTGCGATTTTCTGGCCATCCCAGACGATGCCCTAAGAAGCCAGATTCCTCGACAACCAGCCATTGTGACTCAGTTGAAGACCGATCGCGTTGAAAAATAATTGTCGCGTTCGGTCTCTATCGGCCGCCTGAAAAATTTAAAAAGAGTGACAATATCTTGACCGCCATCAGGTTCTGGCGGACATCGGATCGAGCTATTTTTTCAATCAAAGATCGGTATAGCCTGCATGGATGCCCCAGCGGACGTCACCGCCGTTCCCGTCATCTACAAGATTCTGGGTATGAGCAATGACGATCAATTAGCGCCTTTGGTCGACACGCTTACGCAGACGCCTCTCAGCATACTTAAGATCTGCCGGGCCTATGAACGGCACGCCCCGAATCACAGTCGGTATACCGATCAGATCGGCGATGAGATTTACCGCCTTGGCCAGAAGGCACTGAATATCACGGATGGTAGCCGCCCTTCGTATCAACGCATGATCGACGTTATGCAAACAGCTGGGGTCGCCTGCCCAGGAGGACGAGCTGGCCGACGACGAGACAGCTCTACTCAATGTCTTTACGTCGCAACGTCTCTCGTCGATCCCGACCGACAAGCAGCAAGCAGCCGTGAACGAGGCTTCTGTGGTTGCCGCCCGTGATGCAAGAAGTTTCTGATCCGAAGAGCGAGTGATCGAGTGCGGTCTTCTGTCAGGCCTTTGGTTGCGGCGTTTCAGAAGCCGCTGGCCGGTATGGTGATCTGCGGTTCGAGTCCAAATCTCGTTTTCGAGCTGGGATGCTCACGCCTCGTAACTGGTTTTCCCGAACCAGATCTGTTCGCTCATTTCGCCCATTCGGGTCGTCGCCTTCTCACACCCCCATCATCCGACGTTAGGTAAGCTTGTTGGCATGCCGATCATGCAACTGCTGCCTGCGCCGGAATTCTGTATTCATTACCATTTTTTATCAGGCCCAAATCGTTCTGGCCATCTTGTTGGCGAGGGCAATTGCCACAAGCATTCTCGGTTTCCTGGCAAGCATATCTGCGAGCCAGGAATTTTCTGGAATCGATCTTCGACCCATCCAATTCAGACGGGACATTGCACCTATGATAAGCAGTCTGCGGATATCRGCCTGACCYGCTTTCGAAATACGTCCAAGGCGCTCCTTTCCGCCCGAGGAGAATTGTCGCGGGACAAGACCGAGCCAGGCCGCGAAGTCCCGCCCGCATCGGAAGCTCTCCATTGATGGRGCGAAGGCCTCGACCGCTAAGGCTGTTAAAGGGCCAACTCCCGGAATCGTCTGTAGCCGCTTGGCCGCGTCAGTTTCAGCCGCCAGCGCTTTGATCTTCTTTGTCCGTATATTGATACGCTCAGTTTTCTCAGCGATCTGTGCCARTAG
Organism: Sphingobium sp. Ant17; assembly: GCF_000588875.1. GTDB lineage: Bacteria > Pseudomonadota > Alphaproteobacteria > Sphingomonadales > Sphingomonadaceae > Sphingobium. Next base: position 4,970 of record NZ_JEMV01000103.1, on the reverse strand, counting down.
ATCTCGGCATTCCTCCCGCATCAAAACGGGCAAATCGCTGTTAAGCTCATCAAGAATGTCCGCAATCCTGCAGAGCTGATTTATGCCTTGGGGGACAACATGACCATATTCATAGAGCGCCGCCCTTACGGCATTGACCAGTTCCGTGCGTTGATGAACCAGCCGTTCTCTTCCGCGAAATAGAATCGCCCTGCTTTGCTGCTCTTCCGACTTTGGATCAACAAACCGCATCTCTGGTCGTTGAGCCGCAATTACGATCGCTTCAGCGTCAGCGGCATCATTTTTCTGTCGCTTCACGAACGGCTTAACATAGTGTGGTGCGATAAGTTTGACCTCGTGGCCAAGCCGGATCATTTCCCGGGCCCAATAATGCGCACTGCCACATGCTTCCATCACGATCACCGCCGACGGTTGCGCTGCCATAAATGCGGCGAAGGCTGAACGCGGAAGCTTTTTCCGAAACTTGGGTTCGCCTGTCATTGACGCTGCATGAAGCTGAAACACGGACTTTGCCAAGTCCACGCCGATCATTGTATCTTTTGACACGATTGCCGTCCTTTCCGCTCAGTGGTCCTAATTCCACTATCCTGGCACATCTCAGTGCCGTCTGGGGAGGGCGGCAACCACCCCATCTCGTTTGACTGCTCGATGTCCATGCTCACGCCTCCTCAAAGGCCGCGAGCTTTCCTATTCCGGTGCCGGCAACAAGGCCGCCTTCCGTCGGCGCTTACTTACAAACTGACCGTCGCCTATGACCCCGATCCGGATGGCATTTCCCTTGATGAGGAAATCCAAAGCCTCCTCTCCGAGATGTTCAACATCGCAGAGAGCTACAATTGCTCCATGGAAGCCGATATCTACGAGGTCGGTGGTCAGCAACGGTCCTGGTAGAATCAATCAAGCGTTCAGTGTTCGTTCTTCAACCTGGCCAAAATCGCAGCTTCGGGCCGACTGGGCCAGCATCGAGATCGCCAGCAGCGGGACGGCGAGTAGCACTGCTACCCAGGTTCGCCGGGTAAAATCGACAAGCTCGGGATTGGGGGCATCGTCGAGCGAGGGTTCTTCGGGTTCGAGCGCCATGCCGCAGATCGGGCAGGTGCCCGGTCCGTCGCGGCGAATTTGCGGATGCATCGGACAGGTCCACATCGCGCCCGGCGATGCCGCGGGGTCGGTAGGTTGGCCATCAAGATAGGCCCTCGGATTGGCGACAAACTTGGATCGACAGCCCGGGCTGCAGAAATGATAGGTCTGACCGTCATGATCGGCATGATGCGGGGTCGCATTGGGGTCCACCGACATACCGCAGACGGGATCGGTCACATAATCCGGCCCGCCTGCCTTTGCCCTGGCGTTCGCTGGAGCCGCGCAACAGCTATGATCGTGGCCGGCATGCGGCGTGGATTTGGACTCGGACATTCCGGTTCTCCTTTTCACGCCATCTCATCTAGGGTCTGACATCGTGTCAGGGTCAAGGGCTCCTTGATTTAGCTATCCGGCAATCACCGGCATGAGTGCGCAGAGCCCGACGATCAGCCCCAGAGAGAATGAGGAGGGATATGCCGGGGGATGAGGTGAGTTAAAGAGATGCCGGTGAGGGCACCGATCGCGGGGGACAATGACTTAATCGCGATAAGGAGACGTTAGATGGAAGGCAAACAGAGCGGCATGGCCATGGGCTATGGCCGGTTCGCGGCAATGATAGCGACCTCTACCGTCGTGATGTTCGGCCTAATGTACCTCAACACTTATGCGCTGAGCCACGTCGAGTTTAGTCAGACCCGCGCCTGGATGGCACTCATTATGGGCGCGGTCATGGCGATGATCATGCTAGGCTTCATGTGGGGCATGTATAAAAATACCCGTCTCAATCTCGGTATTCTGGTCGGCAGTGCAGCGATCTTCGCGATAGCGCTATGGCTCGTACGCAGCCAGGAAACCGTCGATGACGTTTCCTATATGAAGGCGATGATCCCGCACCACTCGATCGCGATCATGACCAGCGAGCGCGCCCACATCAAGGATCCCGAGGTCCGCAAGCTGGCGGACGGCATCATTGACGCGCAGGTCCGTGAGATCGCCGAGATGAAGCAGATGGTCGCACGCCTGCAAGCCAAACCGACACCGAACGGCGCTCCGGACTTGCCGTCATACCGTGATCGGGGGGCTTCGCCGCCGCCACCGCAAACCGATGAGAGTACGGGGATCGACACGCACAAGCCGATTTCCTGAGTTCCTCTTTGTCATTCGACGCCATGCGTAGGATGACCTGTAACGAAGATGGGTCGCTGCCCGTATGCCGGAAACTATCGGGCTGCCGAAATGACCATAATGTTGCTCCGGAGCTGGATTTACCTTATCCGAAAGCGGCTGTGAAACGAGCACTTCGCCTCTTTCTCCTCTTGGGAGCTCTGATCGGCCTTTTCGGGCAGGCGGTGGCTTATGCGTCCGTCCAGCCTGCGGTATCCGCGCCTATGGCGATGTCCGGCATGGCAGAAACCGGGATGTCCGAAGACTGCATGAAGATGATGGCGCAGCAGCAGCCTCAGCAGAAACCCTGCAAGGGTATGACGCTTGCCTGTATCGCCGCGATGGGTTGCGTCGTGCCCATGGTCGTTCGCAACGATTCACCCGCGCTCGCAAGCCGCGAAACAGCGCAGAACCTGGCTTTCTGGCCGACGACCACTGTCCTGCGCGGCAGTGACCTCACGCCCGAACCGGAACCACCCACTCTCCTTGGCTGATCGAACCCGGCCTCAAGGCTGGCAGGATCGGTGCGCCTGACGCGCATCGAAGCTACCTGCCTGACCTGCGGCCACGCCACGATTATCGCCAAAGGAATAGTGCCATGAAGACGATCAAAGTCGCCGCCGCCATCGTCGCGGCCTCCCTCTCCGCGTTCACCACCGCGCCCGCGTTTGCGCAGGGCGAAGCTTAGAGGTGGCCTGGCAAAACTGCACATCGGGATAAGTGGATTTTCTGCCTGACGGCGGCCAGGATGGCCGCGTGACAGGAGTAGAGATGAGCAAACGACCACGCCGGAATCACAGCCCGGCATTCAAAGCGAAGGTGGCATTGGCCGCCGTGAAGGGCGAGAAGACGCTGGCGGAGCTGGCGCAGCAGTTTGACGTGCATCCGAACCAGATCACGCAATGGCGCGGGCAGCTTCTGGAAGGGGCTGCCGGTGTATTTGGCAGCGAGMCGCGGAGCGAGGCTGCGGCGCCGGYGATCGACGTAAAGACGCTGCACGCCAAGATCGGTGAACTGACGCTGGTTGAACGATTTTTGTCAGGCGCTCGGGRAGGCGGGACTGTTGCCGAGCGCAAAACGATGATCGACCGTTCGCACGCACTGCCGTTGGCGCGGCAAGCCCGGGAGCTGGGGATCAGCCGGGGCAGCATTTATTATCTGCCCAGACCGGTGCCGCCTGCCGATCTCGCCATCATGCGGCGGATCGACGAGTTGCACCTGGAATTTCCGTTCGCGGGTAGTCGGATGCTGCGTGATCTTCTGCGGCAGGAAGGCATCGAGATCGGCCGCCAGCATGTCGCCACGCTGATGAAGAAGATGGCGATCGAGGCAATCTACCGTCGCCCGAACACATCGAAGCCGACCCCTGGGCACAAGATCTACCCTTACTTGTTGCGTAAACTGCCGATCGTGCGGCCCAATCAGGTCTGGCAACGGACATCAGCTACATTGCGCGGCGACAACTACGATGGCCGGTTGAGCGGCGACTATGATGGCCGGTAGGATCGGTTGTCTGGTCTGATCGTAGGGAGGGGCGCAGCCCCGACCGGAGAGCGGACCAGACAACCGGTGGCGATCTTTTTTCCCCTTCTTTCGGGGGCKGATCGGGSSTGTGGCGGGCGGTGGTATCGGAACACTCATCGAACAACGAGCGATGGGTTTGCGATGCCGGGCCACCACATTTCCGATCAGCAGGTATTTCTCTTCATGACCCATCGTCGCCAACACACCCAGGCTCGTCGCGGCTGCCAAGGCCGGTATCAGCGAGCGCAGCGCACGCCGGATCGAGAAACGATCCCGCAGCTTCCCGTCCCAGAAGAAGAAGGAGCGCCACTGGCGCACCCGCGCCGATCCGCTCGAGCCATTCTGGCCACGCGTCGAGGAGTTGCTCCAGATCGACGGTATCATTGCCGTCACGGTCTTCGAGACGCTCCAGGACGAGTTCGGCGAGGATGCTGTTCCCGATGCGATACGACGAACACTTGAACGCCGGATCGCCCGCTGGCGGGCACTGCACGGCGGCGAGAAGGAGATCTTCTTCCCGCAGCATCATGAGCCCGGTCGGCAGGGCCTGTCGGATTTCACGGTATGCGACAGTCTCAAGGTCACCGTTGCCGGCGAGACCCTAGCCTATCGCCTCTACCACTTCCGCTTGGCGGCGAGTGGCTGGGAGCATGCGGCTGTCGTGCTGGGCGGGGAGAGCTTTGCCGCCCTTTCGGAGCACCTGCAGGATGCGTTGTGGAAGCTGGGCGGTGCGCCGGCCGAACACCGCAGCGATTCCCTGTCAGCCGCCTACAAAAACCTCGACGCCGATGCGCAGCGGGATTTCACCCGAAGCTATGACGAGCTGTGTCGTCATTACGGCATGCTTGCTACCCGCAACAACCGCGGCGAGGCGCACGAGAACGGATCGATCGAAGGTCCCCATGCCCATCTCAAGCGACGGCTCGATCAGGCCTTACGCCGGCGGGGCAGCCGCGATTTCGTCAGCATCGAGGCCTGGCGCGAGTTCGTTGAGGCGCAGGTCGCCAGACAGAACCGGCGGCATGCTGCGCGCATCGATGCAGAACGCAGGGTACTCAAGGCGCTGCCCGCAAGGCGAACCACCGATTTCGCCATGGTCACCGTCGATGTCACCCGCAACGGCACCGTCGCCATCGATCGGGTTACCTATTCGGTGCCTCCCTGCCCTCGTCGGACGGCGCCTCAACGCGCATCTCTTT
>NZ_JEMV01000102.1 GCF_000588875.1 Sphingobium sp. Ant17 | reverse complement strand
AGCCCGCCTATGACGATACCATCCAGGCCGAATGCGGCATCCCGCATCTACAGGCGCTGATGACCGGCAAGCCCGATTTCATGGCGACGATCATTGCCGACAAGGTGGCGGGGCTGACCGGCCTGTACGCGACCATGATGGCGCTGTTCCACCGCGAGCGCACCGGCGAGGGGCAGGAGGTGGAAGTGGGCATGTTCGAACGATGGCCGCCTTCATGCTGACCGAACCATCGCAGTGCGCGATGTTCGATCCGCCGATCGGCCCCGCCCATTATCACCGCGTGGTCGCGCGCAACCGCAAACCCTATGCGACCAAGGACGGGCATATCGCGGCGCTGGTTTATAATGACAAGCATTGGAACGCCTTTATCGGCGCGGTGGAGCCGGAATGGGCGAGCGAAGAGTTCGACAGCCTGCCCAAGCGGGCGAAGCAGATCGACCGCGTCTATGGCTTGCTGGGTGGGACATTCGCGCAGCGCACGACGCAGGAATGGCTGGATTTGCTGGCCTCGCTGCATATTCCCGCCGCACCGTTGCGGACGACGGATGAGCTGTTCGAGAATGACCATCTGAACGCCATCGGCTTTTTGTAACGGAGGAGACCGAGCATGGTGCGGTACGCTTTCCGGGCGTTCCGACCTGGTTTTCCGCGACGCCGGGGGAAGGTCGCTGGCGGTGCGCCCGGGGGCTGGGCGCGCATGGGGGAGCGGTGCGGGGGGGAATTACGCCATTCCTCCCCTGTAGGGCAGGGGAATCGCATATGGGCTTGAACGATTGATCGAATGGGATTCTTGGGTGGTCTCCATAGTTGGAGGCGACCGATGGATGATTTTTCGGCATATTTCGGTGAGGTTGACGATCCGCGCGCGGGCAATGCGCGGCACAATCTTCTCGAACTGATCTTCGTTGCGCTTGCGGCGGTTCTGTGCGGTGCCGAAGATTGTACGGATATGGCGGAGTTTGCCCGTGCCAAGCTGGGCCTGCTGCGTCAGGTGGTGGATCTGGAGCATGGTCCACCGAGCCACGACACGTTCAGCCGGGTCTTCCGGTTGCTCGATCCCGAACCGTTCGAGGCGGCGTTTGCACGCTTTACGGCGGCATTCGCAGGTGCCCTCGAAGGCGTGGTGGCGATTGATGGCAAGGCATTGCGCGGGGCGTATGAACGTGGGCGCAAGGCGACGCCGCTGCATCTCGTCAATGTCTGGGCAGCCGAGAAGCGTCTGGTCATTGGCCAGCGGCTGGCACCCGGTCGCAATGAAGTCGCCGGCGTGCTGGAGGTGTTGACGCTGTTGCGTCTGGACGGCTGTATCGTCACCGCCGATGCCCTGCATTGCCGGCCCGACACGGCGCAGGCCATTCTCGCAACCGGTGCCGACTATGCCCTGGCGATCAAGGAAAACCGGCCAAAGCTGCTGGCCAGCGCCAAAGCGCTGATCGCAAGGGGCGAGCAGGCGGATATCGTCACGATCCGGTCAGGCCCGGCCCATGATCGCACGGAAATCCGACACGCGATCGTGGTGCCCGCCGAAGCCCTCGACTTCCCCGGCATCGCGGCGGTGGGGCAAGTGGAAACGTGCCGCCGCAACGCTGGTCGGGACGAGCCACCGGTCAAACGCTGGTTCCTTCTGTCCCGACCTTTGACCGCCAAACGGCTGATCGAAGTCGCGCGCGCGCATTGGACCATCGAAAACCAACTGCACTGGGTGCTCGACGTCGCCTTCGAGGAAGACGCCGCGCGAAGCCGAAAGGACTATGCCCCGCAAAACCTCGCGCTAATCAGGAAACTTGCGCTCAACATCTTGAGAACCCACCCGGACAAGGGATCAATCAAAGGCAAAATCAAACGGGCGGGCTGGAACGATGCATTCCTTCTCTCAATGCTTGGTCATATGCGATAGCCCTGCCCTGTAGGGGGAGGTGGCAGGGCGTAGCCCTGACGGAGGGGTGTCACCCTCACGATAGCGTGACACCCCTCCACCACGCGCTTCGCGCGCGGTCCCCCTCCCCTTACAGGGGAGGATTTTTATGGATTTCCACCGCCACGGCGATGAAGCGGGGTGCTGGCTCGATCCGTCTTGAACCCCCCTCCCCAGCCTTTACCCTTCGCCCTCAAAGCTAATAGCGGACAGGGTGACATGGCAGAGGATTTGGCAGCGACGACATCGGTTCCGTTCGAGATTACCGATCCCGAACGCATCCCGACCCCGCGCTATTATGACGAAGCATTCTACAAGCGCGAGTGCGAAGAGCTTTGGCCACATGTCTGGCAGATGGCGTGCCGCGTGGAGCAGGTGCCCGAAGTCGGCGACTGGATCGAATATAGCAATCTTGGCCAATCGGTCATCATCGTGCGGACCAAGGATGGCATCCGCGCCTTCCACAATGCCTGCCGCCATCGCGGCGTGCCGCTGACCGAGGGGAGCCATGGCAATTGCAAGGGCAAGGGGTTCATCTGTCCCTTCCATGGCTGGCGCTGGAATATCGAGGGGAAAAACACCTTCGTCTATGGCCGCCATCTGTTCAGCGAGGGGCAGTTGGACGAAGCCGATCTGGCGCTGCGGCCGTGCCGCAGCGAGATCGAAATGGGCTGCGTGTTCATCAATTTCGATGATGATGCACCAGGATTCCGGCAGCAATTGGGGCCGCTGGCGGCGGGCCTGGACGCCTATAATGCCGACAAGATGCGCGCCGAATGGCAATTTGCCACGGTGCTGCCCGCCAACTGGAAGACCGCAATGGAAGCCTTCATGGAGGGCTATCATGTCATGCGCACGCATCCGCAGCTTCAGCAGAAGGTGCCGATCCTCTATAATATGATGTATGGCATGGACACGGGCGGGATCGGCGTGCCGATCAACCCCAACCGGTCGATGCGCGACAATATCGTCGATCAAGTCGACCATCTGCAATTGTTGAGCGATGGCATGGCGGGCATGTGCCACGCCAAGGATGTGGCGGTGGCGCGCACGCTGATCGACGTCGAATTGCCCGACGATCCGGGCCAGGCGATCATGCAGTGGTTCGGCACGCTCAACCATTGCGTGACGCAGGCCGGGCTGGCGCGCGGCGAACCGGCGCCCGACCTCAATCACATCGCGGTCAATACGCCGGTCAAGGCGGTGGAGTTCATCTTCCCCAATTATTTCCTGCTGCCATTCCTTTCCAGCATGGCGGCGTATCGTATCAGGCCGCTGGGACCGGAAAGCTGTATCTTCGAGCTATGGTCGCTGACCCACTTCCCCGAAGGTCAGGAGCCGCCGCCAGTGATGGAAGCCGTGACGCTGCCCTATGACAGCGACCAGTTCCCCATGATCCCGCGTCAGGATTACAGCAACATCCCGATCCAGCAGAAGGGGCTGCACGCCCAAGGTTTCGACTTCATGCGATTGTCGAAGGACATTGAGGGGCTGATTTCCAACTATCAGCGGATCATCGACGGCTATCTGAAGGGCGTGGAGCCGGAAAAGCTGAGCGCGGCGACGCAGAAACTGGCGGGGAATTTCGACGGGCCGATACTGGATCTGGGGTTTTAGGGCCGCTTGTTCCCCGGCGGAGGCCGGGGAACGCTGAATTTCTAGGGCCAAAGCGCTTCCGCCGCCGCCAGTCCCTGCCCACCGCGTCCGCCAAGGTCGCTGATCAGCGCCTTGAGGCGATAGGTCCATAGGTGCAGCGGATGTTCGAGCGTCACGCCCATCGCGCCGAAAAATTGGTGGAAGTCGTAAACGGTCGAGCGGGCGGATTCCTGCGCATGGAGCGCGGCGAGCGCAGCGTCGGCGGGGTCGAGCGTGGCGGCGGCCTTGAGGGCCAGCCAGCGAACGCCGTTCGCGCGCACCTGCGCTTCGGCCAGCCGGTGGCGTAGCGCCTGGAAGGTGGCGAGCGGACGGCCGAATTGCTGCCGGTCGGTGACATGGGCGACCGTGCTGTCGAGCGCGGCGGCAAGCAGACCGGCGGCTTCAGCGGCGAGCGCGACGCGCCAGCGGGTCAGCACGTCCTCGATGGAAAAGGCATGGCTAACGCGGTCGGCGGGCACCGCGATTAGCGTGGCCATCGGGTAGCCGTAAAGCGCTTCGGGTTCAGGGCGGACCTGCTCTGCCGTGGCGGTGAAGGTCGAAACGCCCGAAGGCCCGACGATCAGCACCGTCGCCCCTTCGCGCAGGAAGCGAATGGGGCGGGTCGTGCGGCCTTCTTCGATCAGGCAGAGCGGACGCGGCAGATCATCGCCCAATAGCGGACGGATCAGCGCGCTGGCCGCGGCTTCGACCGTTTGCGGCAGGCGGGCGAGGCGTTCGACCACCAGCGCGGCGGACACTGCACCCAGATCGGGATCGAATCCCATGTCGAGAAATCCACCCTCGGCCAGTTCGCGGTCGAGCTGCACATCGGGCAGGGCAAAGCCTGCTTCATGCAGCGATGCGCCTGCATAGGGCCGGGTCAGCGCGTCGATCGCGTCGAGGATCGCGACCTGATCGTCGGTGAGCGACAGGTCCATCAGCGCGGCTCCCTGGGCAATTTGAGGACATCGGTGGCGATGATGTTGAGCTGGATTTCCGCCGCCCCCGCCGCAATCCCGGCGACGATGCCGCGCTGGTGGTGCATCTTGAGATAGGGGTGGGCGTCGGCGAGCGCTTCGGGCAGATGTTCGACGATAAATTCGCACACCCGCCGTTCGGCCATGACTGTGGCAAAACGCGCGGAGCTGGATTCCGCGCCGATCGCCTCGCCCTTCGCGCGACGGTCGACGATGGCGTAGCTCGCCATGCGAGCGGCTTCAGTAAGCGCAGCAGCGTGGGCAGCCTCTATCCTGACCGCTTCGCTGTCGAACGCACCTTGCTCCTTCAGCGCCGCCACGGCACGGTCGAGCGCGGCGCGGGCCAGCGCGTAACGGGGTATGCCCAACCGTTCGTTGGTCAGCGAATAGCCGATAATCTCCCACGCCTGGCCCTCATCGCCCAGGCGCGCGGTGACCGGCACGGTCACGTCATCGAAAAACACTTCATGAATATCGCCTTCGCCGATCAGCGAAGGGATTTGGCGGACGGTGATGCCGGGCGTGTCCATCGGCACCAGCAGGATGGAGATGCCGCGCTTGCGGTCGTCGCTGGTGCGGCAGACGAGGAAGCAGGTGTCGGCCAACCCTGCATAGCTGGTCCAGATTTTCTGGCCCGTCACGCGATAGACATCGCCATCCCGTTCCGCGCGCGTGCGCAGCGAGGCAAGATCAGAGCCGGAGCCGGGCTCGGAAAAGCCCTGACACCACAGCGCCTTGCCTTCCGCGATCGGCGGCAGATAGCGCGCCTGTTGATCGGGCGAGCCGTAGCGGATCAGCGTCGGGCCGATCCAATTGACGTTCATATATTGGCCGCCGCGTGGTTCGCCCGCGATCCACATTTCTTCGGCAAGGATGGTCTGGTGCCAGGGGTCCAGCCCCTGCCCGCCCAATGCGACCGGCCAATGCGGGATCAGCAAGCCCTGCTCCGCCAGCGTGCCGCAAAAACTTTCGGCATAGCGGGTCAGCGCAGGCGAGGCCGGGCCATGCTGCGAGAAACGCTCCCAATCGTCCGGCAGCGTATCGGCCAGCAGCGCGCGCAGCCGGGCGCGGAAGGCCGTTTCCTGATCTGTCCATGCAAAGTCCATGGGCCTGTGATTACGGGATGCCGCAGGGCGAGAATAGACGACCGCCCAAGAGAACGCCCCGGTGATATGGCAAAGGTGGGCTTGGACAAGAGCGGCGGAGCGGTACCATGCACAGGCATGGACAAGGACGCCGCCTCTTACATTCCCCTCCTGCCACTGGCCGATATCCCCGATGGCAGCGTCCGTGCGGTGGAAGCAGCGGGCCGGTCGATCATGCTGTGCCATTTCGACGGGCGCATCCATGCGCTCGACAATATGTGTTCCCATGCGCAGGAGCCGCTGGCCTGCGGGCGGATGCGGCTGGGGTGGATCGCCTGCCCGGCGCATGGTGCGCGGTTCGACCTGGAAACAGGCGAAGCACTGACTGGCCCCGCCAGCGACCCCATCGCTACCTATCCTGTGCGCGTGGTGGACGGGATGATCGAGGTCGCGATCTAGGCCATCGCCTTGGGGATATTGCGGGTGCGCCCCTTGCGTGGGGGGCCATATTTGCGACCTAGCTGATGCGTATTTTGTGGAGGCACGGGACTTGAGCGACGCATTGGACGGCTTGCGGCAGGAGGTACACGAATGGCTTGCCGTTCATGCGCCAAAGGACTGGCGCGCGCATAGCACGAGCGAAGCCGCCTTTCTCGCCATTCAACGCAGTTGGTTCGCGACGCTGGTGAAGGGTGGCTATGCGGTGCCGCATTGGCCCGAAGGTTGGCCGGGCGGCGGGCGATCGCTGGCCGAGCAGAAAGTGATTTACGAGGAGTTTGCGCGCGCCGATACGCCGCGCCTGCTGCTATCCTTCATGTCCACCTATCATGCCGCATCGACCTTGTTCGAATGGGGCAGCGCGGAACAGCAGCAGCGCTATATTCCGCGCATCCTTGAGGGCGAAATCTGGTGTCAGGGCTTTTCCGAGCCGGGCGCGGGGTCGGACCTTGCCGCGTTGCGCACGCGGGCGGAGCGCAAGGGCGATGTCTATGTCGTCAACGGGCAGAAGCTCTGGTCGACCATGGGGCAGTTTGCCGACCAATGCCTGCTGTTGGTGCGGACTAGCAATGAAGGGGTCAAGCAAGCGGGGCTGACCTATTTGCTGCTGGATTTGAAGGCACCGGGGGTCACTGCGCGGCCGATCCACCAAATTCATGGCGACGAGGAATTTGCCGAAATCTTCCTCGACAATGTCGAGATACCGGTGGCCAACCGGCTGGGCGAGGAAGGCCAGGGCTGGGCCGTGGCGCAATCGACTTTGTCGTCCGAGCGCGGACTGACGCTGCTGGAGCTGAGCGCGCGGATGCGCGGGGCGATGTGGCGGATTGCAGACCTCATCCGCACGCAACGCCGGGCGGACGATGCGGGGATTCTGCGCGACCTGGGCAAGCTGGCGACAAAGATCGATGCGACCTGCGCCGTCGCCGACCAGTTTCTCGCCAATCGCATAGCGGGTGAGGAAAAGGTGGGCGATGCCTCCATCGTCAAGCTGGCCTATTCGCGCACGCTGCGTGACTTTACGGCGCTTGGGCTGCGGATTGGCGGGCTGGACGCACAATATCACGCGCCAATCACCTTTGGCGGCGGCATGGAAACGGGCAACTGGATGGCCGATTTCATGAACAGCTATGCCTGGACGATCGCGGGCGGCAGCGACGAAGTGCAGCGAAACATCATCGCCGAACGGCTGCTGGGAATGCCGCGCGAACCCAAAAGCTGGACGGTGAAGGAGAGCGCGGCATGAGCATGACGCGAAGCGAATTGCAGGACGCAGCCGCCAAGGCATTCGACGGCGACCTGACCCCCGATGCGGCGCAGAGCTGGAGCCTGATTACCGATATGGGATGGCTGATGATGGCCGTGCCGGAGGATCAGGGCGGGCTGGGCCTTGGCCGCGAGGCGGTGGGGGTGATCCATCAGGCGCTGGGGCGGACATTGGTGGCGGGGCCGACGATCGCGCAGATGCTGGTGATCGAGGCGCTGAGCGCGGCTTGCGGGCAGGATGAATTGCTGGGCCGGGCGATGGCGGGCGAGATGATGACCGCGTCGCTGAGCGAAGGCCTGACCGCCGTGCCGGATGCCGACCGGGCCAGCCATCTGCTGTTGGTCGATCCGGAGCGGGTTGCGTTGCTACCGATGCAGGGCCTTGGCCTGACGGCACGGGCGACGTGGGACAAGACGCGGCGGCTGTTCGACGTCGATGCTGGCGAAAAGGAAGGCATAGTGCTGGCGCAAGGGCAAGCGGCGGTGACGCTGGGCAATCGCCTGTCCATGCTGCGCAGCCTCGCCCTGGCCGCGGATAGCCTGGGCGGAGCGGATGCGGCGCTGCGCATGACAACCGACTATCTGGAAACGCGGCGACAGTTCGACCGGCCGCTGGCACTGTTCCAGGCGTTGAAGCATCGTGTCGCCGACATGAAGACCGCGCTGGTGGCGGCAGAAGCGCTATTCTGGGCGCGGGGCGACGACCCCGACGCCGATGCGATCCGCATGGGCGCGATGAAGGCGCATGCCGCCAGCGTCTATCGCCTGATCGCCGAGGAAGCGATCCAGCTCCATGGCGGCATCGGCCTCACCATGGAGCATCCCTGCCACCTGTTCCTCAAGCGCGCGACGTTGAACGCCGCGCTGGGCGGCGACGCGGACCATTGGGAAGAAGCGGCCGGGCGACGACTGCTCGCCGCCTGACGCCTCAGGCCATCGGTTCGCCGTCCCAGGTTTCGGTGTCCACCTGCGCCTGTGCCGCGCGGGGATAGCGCGGGCCGGACACCGCTTCGAAGGTGAACAGCGCGTCGACCGCAGCCAGCGTATCGGCGGACAGGTCGAGCGTCAGCGTCGCCAGATCCTCATCCAGATGCGCGATGCTAGTCGTGCCGGGGATCGCGACCACCCAAGGACGGCGCGACAATACCCAGGCGAGGCTAAGCTGCGCCATGGTGCAGCCCGCATCCGCCGCGATTGCGCCAAAGGCGGCGGCCAATTCCATATTCCGCTCGAAATGCGGCGATTGGAAACGCGGCATGGCGGCACGGATGTCCCCTTCCGGCACGCCGTCCGCGCCGACCCCGCCCGCCAGCACGCCGCGCGCGACCGGCGAGAAGGCGACGAAGGCGACGCCCAGCTCCCCGCAGGCGTCCAGCACCGCGACTTCGGCGTTGCGGGTCCAGGGCGAATATTCGGTTTGCATCGCGGCGATCGGATGCACCGCATGGGCACGGCGCAGCGTGGCGGCGGACATTTCCGACAGACCGATCGCGCCGATCTTGCCCGCTTCCACCGCGCGAACCAGCGCACCGACCGACTCCTCGATCGGGACATTGGGGTCCAGCCGGTGGAGATAATAGAGGTCGATATGCTCGACCTGCAGCCGCCGCAGCGAGTCTTCCAGCGTCGCGGTGATGGCCGCTGGCGATCCGTCGATCCCACGCTGCCCGTCCTTGCCGCCCAACACGCATTTGCTGGCCAGCGTGAAGTCGTCGCGCCGGTGCATCAACGTGCGGCCCAGCAATTCCTCGTTCGCGCCGAACCCATAGAGCGCAGCGGTATCGAAGAAATCGACGCCGATATCGAGCGCATGGCGCAGCAACCGCTCGGCCTGTTGCGCGTCGGGCCGGGGCAGATAGGCGTGGCTCAGATTCATACAGCCAAGGCCGATGGCCTTGACCGTAAAGGGGCCGATGGTGCGGGGCGAGGGCAATAGGCTCATGAGCGAAGCGTTATCCTGTGTCCGTTGGCGTGGCCCTCCCCTTAGCGGGCGATCATGCTCTGGGCCAGCGGGGCGATAAGGTTGCATCATGGGGCACAGCCTATTGGCTTGGCGCGGAAAGGCGGCGATAGTCGGCGGCAGGGGCTTGGAACGAAAGGATAGTGCGATGACGCAGGACGCAGGCAATGGAGACAGGATAGGAGCGGCCGCCTTTCCGCGCGCGGTGCTGGACCTGTTCGACGCCTATGTGCATGGCGCGATCGACCGGCGCGGCTTCCTTAGTCAATGCGCGCTGCATGTCGGCGGCACGGTGGCGGCTACCGCGACGCTGGCAGCGCTCAGCCCCGATTTCGCGCGCGGGCAGGTGATCAAGCCCGACGATAAGCGGATTGCGATCACCCATGTCGATATCGCGTCGCCCAATGGCCATGGTACGGTGCGCGCCTATGTCGCGCGGCCTGCGGCCAAGGCGGGGGCGAAGCTGCCGGTCATCATCGTCGCGCATGAAAATCGCGGGCTCAATCCGCATATCGAGGATATTGCGCGGCGGCTAGCGGTCGATGGCTATATGGCGGTCGCGCCCGATGCGCTGACGACGATCGGCGGCTATCCGGGCGATGAGGACAAGGCGCGCACCGCCTTTGCGACGCTGGACCGCGCGAAGATCGGCGAGGATTTCGTCGCGGCCGCCACCTATGCCCGGACCATGGCGGGCAGCAATGGCAAGATCGCTGCCGTCGGCTTCTGCTTTGGCGGCTGGATCGCCAATATGCTGGCGACGCGCCTGCCCGACCTGCGCGCGGCGGTGCCCTTCTATGGCAGCCCCCCGACGCTGGCCGACGTGCCCAAGATCAGGGCGGAACTGCTGATCCATTATGGCGGCAACGATGTCCGTACCAATGCGGCTTGGCCCGATTATGAGGCTGCGCTGAAACAGGCCGGGGTGCGTTACAAAGCCCATATCTATGATGGCGCCGAACATGGGTTCAACAATGATACGACGCCGCGTTTCGACAAGGCGGCGGCGGACCTGGCCTGGGCGCGGACATTGGCGCTGTTTCGCCGGACGGTTGGCTGAGCCCCTTTCGTGACGGGCGCCGCCACGACCTATGCGCGCAAGCTGCTGGCGCAACTGGGGCTGGAGGATGTCGCGCTGGATGGTCGGGCCGATCCCGCGCCGCTTGCCTGGCGGCGAGCGGGGCTGATGGCGGTGACGGGC
>NZ_JEMV01000101.1 GCF_000588875.1 Sphingobium sp. Ant17 | reverse complement strand
CCTCCTTCGGAGGCACCCACCCCAACCCCTTCCTTGAAGGGAGGGGCTATGTTGACCACCATGTCGGCCTCTGCCTCGCGCTCGCCTTCCCCGATCGCGTATCGAAACGCCGCTCCGCAGACGGCGCGGACTGGACCAGCGTCGGCGGGCGTGGCTTCCGGCTCGATCCGCTCTCGCCCCTCGCCCGCGAACCATGGTTGGCCGTGGGCGAAGTGCAGGGCAGCGCGGCGGGCGCGCGCATCCTGTCCGCCGCCCCTATCAGCGAGGAAGCTGTGCTGGCCCTCTTCCCCGACCGCATCGTGACCACCCGCACCGTCCGCTTCCGTCCCGCCAATGGCGGGATCGAAGCGTTGCGCGAACGGCGCTTGGGCGCGGTGCGGCTCTCCTCCGGTTCCGACGACCGACCCGATCCCGATGCCGTCGCTGTCGCCTTGCTTAATGGCGTGCGCGAAGGCGGCCTCGCCCTCCTCCCCTGGTCTGAGGCCGCACAGTCGCTAAGAATGCGGGCCGATTTCGCCGGGATTTCAGCGCTATCCGACGATGCGCTGCGCGCGACCCTGGACGACTGGCTCCCCCCGCTTCTGGCGGGCAAGCGCCGCCTGTCCGACATCGACCGCGCGCATCTGTCTGCCGTGCTGGAAGGCCTTATCGGCTGGGATGGCAAGCAACAGCTCGATCGCCTCGCCCCACCCGATTTCCGTTCACCTGCGGGCAGCAATCATGCGATCGACTATGCAGCCGAAGGCGGACCGCGCGTGGAATTGCGGGTTCAGGCGCTTTACGGCCTTGCCGATCATCCCACGGTCGGCAATCAGCGCATTCCCTTGGTCCTCTCGCTCACCTCGCCCGCGGGCCGCCCGATCCAGACCACGCGCGACCTGCCGGGCTTCTGGGCGGGCAACTGGCGCGACGTCGCCAAGGAAATGCGCGGCCGCTACCCGCGTCACCCCTGGCCCGACGATCCCACCGCCGCCAGCGCCACATTGCGCACCAAAAATGCAGATGCCCGCCGCAAGTCTTGACTTGCGCGCGCTCCGTGGTGCAACGCAGCAGGACGATTTACCGGAGGCCTTCGCGATGAATGCGCGCATCTATCAGATCCAGAAAAATGCCATGCAGTCGGGCAAGGCGCTGACCCATCAATGGGTGCTGGACTATGCGCCCACGCAAGCCAAGACGCCCGATCCGCTGACCGGATGGGCGGGTTCGGGCGACACGCAGCAGCAATTGAAGCTCAACTTCCCTTCCCAGGAAGCCGCCGTCGCCTATGCCCAAAAGCAGGGGATCGCCTACACCGTCATCCCTACCCCGCCCAAGACGCTGAAATTGCAGGCCTACGCCGACAATTTCCGCTAAGCGTCGCAGGGAGGACTGCACTTTAGGGCGCGATGCTGCCCGATTGCCGCCTTATTCCCTTGCCAAAGAGCGCCCATGGGCGGCAAAAGCCGTGCTTTCACGGAAAGAATGACCAGAATGACGGATCGCACCGAAATTTTCGACAGCGTCACGGCGCAGATCGCTCCCTTCAACAAAAAGGGCACCGACCTCACCGAAGCCACCAGCTTTGCAGGCGACCTGGAATGGGACAGCCTGACCGTGATGGACTTCGTCGCCGCGATCGAGGATGAATTCGACATCATCATCACCATGAACATGCAGGCGGAGATCGAAACGGTCGGCCAGTTGGTGGACGCTGTCGCAAAGCTGAAGTCCGCCTAATTAATTTTATACCGTTCGTCCTGAGTAGCCATTGAGCGCAGTCGAAATGGCGTATCGAAGGACCGGCCGGAGCGCAGATGCTTCGATACGGGCCTTCGACTTCGCTCAGTCCCTACTCAGCACGAACGGGTTGAGGACCATATCATGACCGACGCCGCAACGCTCACCCCTACGCGGGACCTGTTTTCTAAATTCGATCCCCTGATCGCGGAGCGCGAAGCGCTGCTCGCGACCGGGGTGCGCGATCCCTTCTCGATCGTGATGGACGAGGTACTCTCGCCCACCCGCGCGATCATCAAGGGCAAGGAAACCATCCTGCTCGGCACCTATAACTATATGGGCATGACCTTCGACCCCGACGTGATCGATGCGGGCAAGAAGGCGCTCGACGAATTTGGCGCGGGCACGACCGGCAGTCGCGTGCTCAACGGCACCTATCAGGGCCATGCGGAAGTCGAGAACGCACTCAAGGAATTTTACGGCACATCCTCAGCCATGGTCTTCTCGACCGGCTATCAGGCCAATCTCGGCATCATTTCGACGCTGGCGGGCAAGGGCGACTATGTCATCCTCGACGCCGACAGCCATGCCTCCATCTATGACGGCTGCTTCCTGGGCGACGCCGAAATCGTCCGCTTCCGCCACAACAGCGTCGAGGATCTGGCCAAGCGCCTCGCCCGCCTGCCCGCCGATGCGTTGAAGCTTGTCGTGCTGGAGGGCGTCTATTCGATGCTCGGCGATATCGCGCCGCTGCCTGATATGGTCGCCGCGATCCGCCAGCATCCCAATTGCATGATCCTGGTGGATGAAGCCCATGGCATGGGTTTCTTCGGTCCCAATGGCCGGGGCGTCTATGAGGAACAGGGCGTCGCGGACGATGTCGATTTCGTGGTCGGCACTTTTTCCAAATCGGTCGGCACGGTCGGCGGCTTCTGCGTCTCCAACCATCCCAAGTTCGAGATCATGCGCCTCGTCTGCCGCCCCTATGTCTTCACCGCCTCGCTCCCGCCCAGCGTCGTGGCCACCGCCGCGACCAGCATCCGCAAGCTGATGCATGCGGGCGACAAGCGTGCCCATCTGTGGAAGAACAGCAAGCGGCTGCATCAGGGGCTGACTGACCTCGGCTTCACGCTGGGCACCAAAACCCCGCAATCGGCGATCATCGCGGTCATCCTGACCGATCAGGCGCAGGCGGTTGCCATCTGGCAGACGCTGTTGGAACTGGGGCTCTACGTCAACATGGCGCGCCCCCCSGCTACGCCAACGGGCACTTTTCTGCTGCGCTGCTCGCTATGCGCTGACCATAGCGACGAGCAGGTCGAACAGATCATCAGCATGTTCGAAGTGGCGGGCAAGGCCACGGGTGCCATCGCCTGAACCATTGCGCTACGTTGTTTCGCTGCCAGAGTGGTTGGGCTAGTGTGAAGATCTATGGCACAGGGCGACTTGACCGAAACAGACCGTAAGGGGTTGCGCAGCCGCGCCCGGCGCGCGGTGCCGCTGTTCTTGGCGCTGCTGCTCGTCGGCTCGCTCGGCGCGCTGCTCTACAGCGCCAGCAACGCGACCCGCGACCATCAACGGGCCTTGGTCGAGCAGCGCCGCAGCTTCGACATCATCGCCCTTGCCCGTGCCTTCGAAGCCCGCACCGCTCGTGCCGAAGTAACGCTGGCGCGCTATGTCATCAGCCTCGACCCCGACACGGGCCGCCTGTTCCAGGATCAGTGGCGCGGCGCGGCCAGTCAGTTGAAGGCACTTCGGTACGCCACCCGCCGATCCGGCTGGCAGCGCGGCAATGTCGAAGCTTTGCAAAAGGCCTTTGACGACCGCAGCAAGACGCTGAACGAAATTGCCCTGCGCACCACCTATGGCCAAAAGATCGGCGCGCTGGGCCGCTTTCATCAGGCCGGCAGTTCGCGCGATTTGAAGCGCATCACCGCGCTGCTCGATATCGTCATCAAAGCGGAAAATGCCCGCCTGCGCGAACGCAGCCTGGCGGTGACGCTGGCGGGCGACCGCACGGAAACGATGGGCCGCACATCCGGCCTGCTGGGCCTCGCCATGCTGGTGTGCGTCCTGTTTGCCGTCTGGTTCGTCAACGGCGCGTTGACCGATCGGCGCAACGCCCGGCGCCTGGCCGACGCCGAAAGCGAACGCGCCGACCGGCTCGACGCGGCCGTGCGCGCACGCACGGCCGAACTCACTGAAGCCTATGAACGGCTGAAACAGGAATCCACCGAGCGCGAGGCGGCCGAAGAACATCTGCGCCAAATGCAAAAGATGGACGCTGTCGGTCAACTGACCGGTGGCATCGCCCATGACTTCAACAATATGCTGGCGGTCGTCGTAGGCGGATTGGAACTGGCCAAGCGCAATATGCGCGTGAAGCCCGAAGATGCTGGCCGTCACCTCGACAATGCCATGGATGGGGCCAGCCGCGCCTCGGCGCTCACCCGCCGTCTGCTCGCCTTTGCCCGCGCCGAACCGTTGCTACCCAGTGCGGTCGATCCCGATGCGCTGCTGTCGGGCATGGCCGACCTGATCGATCGGACCATCGGCGATCAAATTCGGGTCAGCTTTACGCAAAAGGCGCAGGGGTGGCGCATCTTCGTCGATCAGCATCAGATGGAAAATGCGATCCTGAACCTGTGCGTCAATGCCCGCGACGCCATGGACGGGCGCGGCCAACTGACCCTGTCCACCGGGCACGCGACGCTGGCGAGGGACGAGATTGGCGAGTGTCCGGCGGGCGACTATGTCATGCTGACCGTCACGGATGATGGCTGCGGGATGAGCGCCGATGTTCTGACGCGCGTCTTCGAACCCTTCTTCACCACCAAGCCGGTAGGCAAGGGCACCGGTCTTGGCCTCAGCCAGATCTTCGGCTTCGTGCGCCAGTGCGAGGGCGAAATCCGCATCGAGTCAAAGCCGGGCCAGGGCACCAGCGTCCATCTCTACATGCCCCGCTATAAGGGGGACGCCGCGGATGCGCTCGGCCAGCATGTGTCGACCGACCACATGCCGGTCGAGCATCCGCCGACCCGCATCCTCGTTGTGGAGGACGACCCGCGCGTGCTTAACCAGACGATGGCGGCGCTAAGCGAACTGGGCCATCTGCCGATCGCCTGCGATCATCCGTCGAAGGCTGCCCGGCTGCTCGCGCATAATAGCGACATAGGCCTGATCATCAGCGACGTGCTGATGCCCGACATGACCGGGCCGGAAATGGTCAAGGCCTTGCCCGCCGCCTATGCCCATCTGCCGGTGCTGTTCGTGACCGGATATGCCGGAGACATTACCGAAGGCGCTGATTTCGCGGGCCATATCGTGTTGCGCAAACCTTATACGCTGATGGCGCTGGGCCAGGCGCTGTCGCATGCGCTCAGCGAATCGCCCCGGAACGGAACAGCGCAGGCAGCAGAGTGACCGCGCCCAGCAACGGCCAGCGCCGCTGCCACGGCTTGATCGTGATCGCCGTTCCGGCATGGCGGTTGATCTTCCAGGCCAGATAATCGATGCCGCCCGCATAGGTAAAACTCGCCTTGGCCAGGCGCACCACCGACAAAATTTGCCGCGCCGCTGCAGCGCGCGCCAGCGCCCCGGTGCATCGGCAGGCGGCGGCGCCAATCTCTGCGCCAGAGCCGCCTCGCCCAGCCGCCGGTAGCGATCAGGATCGGCATCGACGATCGACAGCGAACGCCCCTTCCGCTCCGCGCGCAGCTCCGCATTATAGGTCAGGGTAAAGCCGCACCGCCACAGGCCCAACACATCGTCGCCCTCTTCTGCCATCGGCCGGGCCAGCGACAAGAGCGTGGGCGCGGCCTGCGCTACCGCCACGGTCGCGCGCTGCCGCGCCATATCGTCTGCCGCCCACAACAGCCGCGCAGGCTGGGCAAAGCGCGCCCAGACCGAAACATTGTCCGCCGCCACGCTGTTCAACCGCGCAAAGTCCGCTTCCGACAGGACGGCATATTTGGCGATCAATCCCTGATGTTCGAACGGAAAGACATTGGGCGGGATCAGCGCGTTGGCGCGCGCCAGCCAGCTTTTGCCATAGGCCGCCGGATAGTCCGACACGATCAGGTAGAAATCGAGCATCAGCCCGTCGAGATTGGCCTCGCGCAGGCATGAGCCGTAAAACAGCACTGCCCGCGCCGCTTGCGGATAGCGCGCCGCGATCGCGCCCGCCATCGCCGCCGCGCGCGGATCGGCAGGCTGGAGCAATTCGGCGCGGATAAGATCGACAAGCGGGCTGGACATTGGCCCGCCCTTAGAGCGGATCGCGCGCGAAATGAAGGGGGTGCAATCAGTCCCAACGCAATGGCAGCGCGGTGCAGGCGCCGACATTACCCCCCTTCATCGTCACTGGGCGGTCGGGGTCGAGCCGCACGGTCGGCATCCGGCCCAGCCATTCGCGCAGAAACACGATCACCTCCATCCGCGCCAGCCCCGCGCCCACGCACCGATGCGCGCCCACGCCCATCGTCGTATGCCGCGTCGCATTGAGCTTGCGGTCGAACCGCACCGCTTCGGGCGTGTCGAAACTTGCCGGGTCCAGATTGTGGAGGACGCTCGGCAGATAGATGATATCCCCCGCCTTCAGCGTCACGCCATCCACCTCGACATCGGCGACGAGGTTGCGGCTGACCGAGACGGTCGGATAACGGCGCATCAATTCATCGGCCGCATCGGGGATCAGGTCCGGCCGTGCGCGCAGCAACGCCTGATCCTCCGGGTGTCGTGCCAGATGCAGCGCGACCATGCCGACCATCGCCACCACCGTATCCAGGCCGCCGAACAGCAGGTTGCGACACATGCGCCGCGCCTCATCCTCGCTCCACGTCCGGCCCTCGACCGGTTCGGACAGGATGCGGCTGAACAGGTCGGTGCCCGGATTGGCCATGCGCGCGGCGATATAGGGGGCGAGATAGTCGTCGGCGGCATCACGCAATTGTTCGACGGTCATCGACCCGTCCGGCCGCGTGAGTTGCGAGCCCAGCGCCCGCAAGCGCGGCCGGTCAGACAAGGGCACGTCGATCAGCGTCAGGAAGATATGCAGCGGCAATATCTCCGCGAAATCCGCCACGAAATCGCACGCCCCCCGGTCGATCAACCCGTCGATCAATTCGCGCGCGACCTGCGTCACCTGCGGCTCCATCGCGACCACGAAGCGCGACGCAAAGCCCTTCATCACCGCCATGCGAAAGGGCTGATGCTCGGGCGGGTCTTGTTGCAGCGGAATGAAACGCATCACCTCGCCAAGGCCCGGCGTCACCGCCAGCACTTCGCTCGACAGCCGGACATTGTCGGCCCACAGCGTACGCACGACCTCGCCGCGCGTCGCGATCCAATGGCCACCATTGGCGCTGGTCCACACAACGCCGGGACCATCCTCCCGCACCAGCGATTGCCAGGCGGCGAAATAATCCTGTTCGACGCCGGGCGGCGCGAAAATGTCGAAATCGACGATCCGATCCGCCGGAACATGGGCTGGCCGCGCCATCATGCTCTGCATTATCCGTGCCTCCCCTGCCCTGTTTATCGGGGGAGAAGCTATCGCAGGGCCACGCTGTGACAAGCTGTGACTAGCGGCAGGTCAGGTGCGGCGGAAGATCAGCGTCAGATTGTTCGCGGGCATCGCCTGAACGCTATCAAGCGCAAAGCCCTGCGCCGTCGCCAGCGCCGCGACATCTTCCAAAGCCCTTATCCCCCATCGCGGATCGCGCGCGCGCAAGCTGGCATCAAACTCCACATTGCTGGGTGCAGGCGCGACATCGGCGTGAAAATAGGGACCATAGAGGATCAACGGCGCGCCGGACGACAACAGCGCGGCCCCGCCCCGAAACAACCCGACCGTGGCTTCCCACGGGCTGATATGCGTCATATTGATGCACAGGACCGCATCCGCCCGGTCGATCGGCCAGTCCGCCGCCGCATCCAGCAGCATCGGCGCACGCAGATTGGCGAGGCCCGCCTCCCCCCGCCACGCCTCGATCGAGGCGAGCGCCGCCGGATCGGGATCGCTCGGCTGCCAGTCGAGCGCGGGCAGCGCAGCGGCGAAATGCACCGCATGTTCGCCGCTGCCGCTCGCCACTTCCAGCACCAGCCCGGATGCTGGCAATGTCGCGCGCAGCACCGCCAATATCGCGTCCCGATTCCGCAGCGTCGCGGGGGCGTGGCGCTTTTGCGCTTCGCCGTCCGCTTCGCCCGGAATCCAGACCGTCATTCGGCCGCCTGCGCTTGCACCGGCGCTTCCCAAGTCAGCACCGGCTTGCGCGCCGCCAGCGTCTCGTCCAGCCGACGACGCGGCGCATGATAGGGCGCACCCTTCAATAGCTCGTCCCCCGCCTTGGCCCGCTCGGCCAGGCTGCGCAGTGCCAGGATGAACTGGTCGAGCGCCGCCTTGCTCTCCGTCTCGGTCGGTTCGATCAGCATCGCGCCATGGACGACCAGCGGGAAATACATGGTCATCGGGTGGAAGCCCTCGTCGATCAGCCCCTTGGCGATATCGAGCGTCGTAAAGCCCTCGGCCAGCCCCTTGTCGCTGAACAGCGCCTCATGCATGCACGGCCCGCTGGCGCCAAAGGGCGCGTCCAGCACATCGTCCAGGCTGCGCAGGATATAATTGGCGTTGAGGACAGCATCCTCCGCCACCTGCCGCAACCCGTCCGCGCCATGGCTCATGATATAGGCGAGCGCACGGGTGAACATGCCCATCTGCCCGTGGAAAGCGACCATCCGGCCAAAGGTGCCGCCATGATGGTCCTGCGCGGATTCCTCCTCGATCAGGACGAACTGGTCACCCTGCTTCTCGACGAAAGGCAGCGGCGCATAGGGGGCGAGCGCTGCCGACAACACCACCGGCCCGGAGCCGGGACCACCGCCGCCATGCGGTGTCGAGAAGGTCTTGTGCAGGTTAATATGCATCGCATCGACGCCCAGATCGCCCGGCCGTACCCGCCCGACGATGGCGTTGAAATTCGCCCCGTCGCAATAGACGAAGGCCCCGACCGCATGAACGGCATCGGAAATCGTCTTGAGGTCGCGCTCGAACAGGCCGCACGTATTGGGGTTGGTGATCATCACCGCCGCCACATCGGGGCCGAGCCGCGCCGTCAGCGCCGCCAGATCGACACGACCTTCGGGCGTCGCGGGAATATCCTCGACCTGATAGCCGCAGAAGGCCGCCGTGGCCGGATTGGTGCCATGCGCGCTTTCGGGCACCAGCACGACCGAACGCGCATCGCCCCGCGCCTCCAGCGCTGCGCGGATCGCCAGCAGGCCGCACAATTCGCCATGCGCGCCCGCCTTGGGGCTCATCGCCACGCTATGCATCCCCGTCAGCGTCACCAGCCATGCGGCAAGTTCATGGATCACCGCCAGCGCGCCCTGCACCGTCGATTGCGGGGCCAGCGGATGCAGGTCCGCAAAACCGGGCATCCGCGCGACCTTTTCATTCAGGCGCGGATTATGCTTCATCGTGCAGGAGCCAAGCGGAAACAGGCCCAGGTCAATGGCATAATTCTGCCGCGACAGCCGCGTATAGTGGCGCACGGTTTCCTGTTCCGACAGGCCCGGCAGGCCGATCGCCTTGCGCGCCAGCCCGCCAAGGCGGCTCGCCACCTTGGGCGCGGGCGCGAAATCGACGCCCGTCGTCTCGGTCGATCCGATCTCGAAGATCAGCGCCTCTTCCAGCATCAGCGCGCGATTTCCCGTTGCCGTCGCCGGTGCCATATGCGCATCTACAACCGCGACGGGCGTGGTGGGACGGCCTTCCTTGAGCATGGTCATCTCAGACATCCTTCCCGCAAATATTCCGTTCGCCCTGAGCGAAGTCGAAGGGCATCGCCGAACGCAGTGAGGTGCCTTCGCTTCGCTCAGGCGAGGGCTTCGACAAGCTCAGCCCGAACGGCAGGAGAGAGTTGCTCATGCCAGTTCCTCCTCAAGCGCTGTGGCCAGTGCCTCGATATCCTCTGCCGTCACCGTTTCGGTCACTGCAACGACCAGCCCCTTGCCGATCGCGGGTGCATCGGGGAACAGCCGCCCCAACGACACGCCCCCCAGCACGCCCTTGTCGGCGAGGCTGCGCACCACGTCGCGCGCATCCCTGGTCAGGACCAAAGTGAACTCATTGAAAAAGCTGTCATTGACCAGCGTCACGCCTGGCACTTGCGCCAGCCGGTCGGCGGCCTGCACAGCCAGGCCGTGGTTGAGGCTCGCCATGTCCCGCAGGCCCCGTTCCCCCAGCAACGTCATATGAATGCTGAACGCCAGCGCACATAGCCCCGAATTGGTGCAGATATTCGACGTCGCCTTCTCGCGGCGGATATGCTGCTCGCGGGTGGACAGCGTCAGCACAAACCCGCGCTTGCCCGCCGCATCCACCGTCTCGCCGCACAGGCGGCCGGGCATCTGCCGCACATATTTCTGCTTGCACGCGAACAGGCCGAGATACGGTCCACCAAATTGCAGGCCGACGCCGATCGACTGGCCCTCGCCCACGACGATATCCGCGCCCATCTCGCCCGGCGGCACCAGCGCGCCCAGCGCCACCGGCTCCGTCACCACCGCCACCAGCAAGGCACCGGCCGCATGCACCGCATCGGCCAGCGGGGTCAGGTCGGCAATACGCCCCAAAATGTCGGGATATTGCACCACGACGCAGCTTACATCCTTGTCGATTGCCGCGATCAGCGCGTCGATGTCCGTCTGCGCCGTCAGCGTCGGCGCGTCATGCGCCAGCACGTCGCCGGTGAACTTCGCCATCGTCCGCGCGACCGACACATAATGGGGGTGCAGGCCCGACGACAAAATCGCCTTGCCCCGCTTGGTGATGCGCCGCGCCATGCCGATCGCTTCCCAGCAGGCGGTCGACCCATCATACATGGACGCATTGGCCACGTCGCAGCCCAACAGGCGCGCGACCTGCGTCTGGAACTCGAACAAGACCTGCAACGTCCCTTGCGCGATTTCCGGCTGATAGGGGGTATAGGCGGTCAGGAACTCACCGCGCTGGATCAGATGATCGACGCTGGCGGGCACATGATGTTTATAGGCACCCGCCCCCAGGAAGAAGGGCGCTTCCCCCGCCGACAGATTCTGCCGCGCCAGCTTGCTCATATGCCGCTCGACCGCCAATTCGCTGGCATGATCGGGCAGGCCTTCGATCTGGCCGGAAAGCCGGGCCTCGGCAGGCACGTCGACAAACAGATCATCAATCGACGCCGCGCCAATGGTGGCAAGCATCGCCTGCCGGTCCGTGTCGGTAAGGGGTAGGTAGCGCATTTGCAAAACTCCCCCCTCCCTTTCAAGGGAGGGG
>NZ_JEMV01000100.1 GCF_000588875.1 Sphingobium sp. Ant17 | reverse complement strand
CCCCCCGCACCACGCCCGGACGATCCCCCCCCCCTCCGTCAGGGCTTCGCCCTGCCACCTCCCCGTACCGGGGAGGATCATTGGATAGCGACAACGACAATGACCGATCTCCAAACCATCCTCCGCGCCAAAGCCCCGCTGACCCTGTCGGGCGTCCCTGCCGGGTTCCAGCCCTGGCTGCTCGCCGACATTGCCCGCGCCGCCTATGGGTCGGGCCAGGCCCGTGCGCTGTTCGTCGCCGCCGATGAGCAGCAGATGCGCGCCATCGCCGACACCGCCCATTATTTCGCGCCGGAGATCGCGATCATCGAAATCCCTGCCTGGGATTGCCTGCCCTATGACCGCGCCAGCCCCTCGCTGCGCGCCGCCTCGGCGCGGCTGGCAGGGCTTCATGCGCTGCAGGCCACGCCCAAAGCGCCGCAGCTGGTCGTCACCACCCTTGCCGCCATGACGCAGCGGACGCTCACCCCCTTCCGCGTGCGCCAACTGGTCGCGCATCTCGCGCCCAAGGAGCGTATCGCGATCACGCGCCTGGCTGAAATGCTCCAGGGCAATGGCTATGTCCGCACCGACACCGTCCATGATCGCGGCGAGTTCGCCATTCGCGGCGGCATCGTCGATCTGTTTCCTGGCGGCGAGGACCAGCCGCTCCGCCTCGACTTTTTCGGTGACGAGATCGAAACCGTCCGCCGCTTCGACCCCGCCGACCAGCGCACCACCGGCAGCGTCGATGGCTTCACCCTGCTCCCCGCCTCCGAAGCGCTGCTGGACGAGGAAACGATCAAGCGGTTCCGCAGCCGCTACCGCGAAACCTTTGGCGCCACCGCAACCGGCGATCCGCTCTATCAGGCGGTGAGCGAAGGCCGACGCCTCGCGGGCATGGAACATTGGCTGCCCTTGTTCGAGGAAAAGCTTGTTCCTCTCGCCGACCATCTGGGGCCGGACATCGTCATCATCCGCGATCATGGCGTCGCCGGAGCCGCCGATGCCCGGTTCGAGGCGATCCGCGACTATCACGCCAACCGGGTGCAGGCCAAAACCTCCGACCCCGGTGCCTATCGCCCGCTCAAACCCGACCTGCTCTATCTCGACACCGCCGAATGGACCGCCGCCGTCGCCACCCGGCCGATGCACGCCACCACCCCCTTCCACGAACCCGCCAGCGCCGACGTGCTGGACTTCGCGGTCGATGGCCCGCGCGACTTCGCGCCCGAACGCGCGCAGAATATCAACATCTACGAAGCCGTCGGCAAACATATCGCCGCGCTGCAACGCGCGAAGAAAAAGGTGGTGATCGCCAGCTATTCGGGCGGCGCGCGCGAACGGCTGTCTGGCCTGCTGCTCGACCATGGCGTCAAGCGCCTGGCCGCCGCCGATGGCTGGCAGGAAGCGCTCGGCACCGCCGCCAATGGCAGCGTGACGCTCACCGTCCTGCCGCTCGACCATGGCTTTGCCGCCCCCGATGTCGCGGTCCTGACCGAACAGGATATGCTGGGCGACCGGCTCGTCCGCCGCGCCAAGCGCAAGAAGAATACCGACGCCTTCCTCGCGGAACTCGCCACCCTGTCGCCCGGCGACCTCGTCGTCCACATGGACCATGGCATTGGCCGCTATGAAGGGCTGACCCAGATCCCGGTCAGCAAGACGGCGCATGACTGCGTCGCCTTGAGCTATGCGGGCGGCGACAAGCTGTTCGTGCCGGTCGAAAATCTCGAAGTCCTCTCCCGCTACGGATCGGACAGCGATGGCGTCGGCCTCGACAAGCTGGGCGGCGAAGCCTGGCAACGGCGCAAGGCCAAGATGAAGGAACGCATCCGCGAAATCGCGGGTGAATTGCTGAAAACCGCCGCCGAACGCGCGCTGCGCGCCGCCACCATCGCCGAACCCGATGTCGCGGGCTACCCCGCCTTCGTCGATCGTTTCCCCTATCAGGAAACCGAGGATCAGGACCGCGCGATCAGCGACGTGATCGAGGATCTGGGATCGGGCAAGCCGATGGATCGCCTCGTCTGCGGCGATGTGGGCTTTGGCAAGACCGAGGTCGCCCTGCGCGCCGCCTTCGTCGCGGCGATGGCGGGGATGCAGGTCGTGCTCATCTGCCCGACCACGCTGCTCGCGCGCCAGCATCATATGAATTTCGAGGAACGCTTCCGCGGTTTCCCGGTCAATATCGGCCGCCTCTCCCGCCTCGTCCCCGACAAGGAGGCCAAGGCGGTCAAGGCTGGCCTAGCCGACGGCACGGTCGATATCGTCATCGGCACCCATGCGCTGCTGACTAAGGGCATTGATTTCAAGCGGCTCGGCCTCGTCATCGTCGATGAAGAACAGCGCTTCGGCGTCACCCACAAGGAACGCTTGAAGTCCTTGAAGACCGACGTCCATGTCCTGACGCTGACCGCCACGCCGATCCCCCGCACGCTGCAAATGGCGATGTCGGGCCTGCGAGAACTTTCAGTCATTCAGACCCCGCCGGTCGATCGCCTCGCGGTCCGCACCTATATCATGCCCTGGGACGGCATCGTCATCCGCGAAGCGCTGCTGCGCGAACATTATCGCGGCGGGCAGAGCTTCTTCGTCGTCCCCCGCATCGCCGACCTCGCCGAGATCGAGGAATTTCTCCTCACCGAAGTCCCCGAAGTCCGCTCCGTCGTCGCCCATGGCCAGATGTCGGCGACCGAAGTGGAGGAACGCATGTCGGCCTTCTACGACAAACGCTACGATGTGCTGCTCTCGACCACTATCGTCGAATCCGGCCTGGATATTCCCAGCGCCAACACGCTGATCATCCACCGCGCCGACCGCTTCGGCCTCGCCCAGCTCTATCAGCTGCGCGGCCGCGTCGGCCGGTCAAAGACGCGCGCCTATGCCTATATGACCACGCCCGCCAACCGCATCATTACCGAGACGGCGGAAAAGCGGCTCAAAGTTCTGTCCGATCTCGACACGCTCGGCGCAGGCTTCCAGCTCGCATCCCACGATCTCGATATTCGCGGCGCGGGCAACCTCGTCGGCGACGAACAGTCGGGCCATATCCGCGAAGTCGGCTTCGAACTCTACCAATCGATGCTGGAGGAAGCGATCATGGACGCCAAGGCGGGCGGCGTCGGCCTCGAAATCCGCCGCGACAGCTTCTCGCCGCAGATCAGCGTCGATGCGCCGATCATGATCCCAGACGATTATGTTCCCGACCTTGACCTGCGCATGGGCCTCTACCGCCGCCTCAATGAATTGGAGGACCGCCAGGCGCTCGAATCCTTCGCCGCCGAACTGATCGACCGGTTCGGCAAGCTGCCTGCGCCCACGCAAAACCTGCTCAAGATCATCGAGATCAAGCAGAATTGCATGAAGGCCAACATCGCCAAGATCGATGTCGGGCAAAAGGGCGCGCTGGTCAGCTTCTTCGAGGACAGCTTCCCCAATCCGGCAGGCCTCATCGCCTATGTCCAGCGGCTCGACGGCATCGCCCGCCTGCGCCCCGACAGCAAGATCGTGGTCAACCGCGCCTGGGCCGATCCCGCCGCACGGCTGAACGGCGCGCTGCAATTGTCGAAAGGACTGGCCAAGGCTGCGGCGTAACCAGGCAGGACTTTGTCGCCCTCCGGCAATGAACCGGCAACAGAGGAAACCTACATCCGCTGCAGGTGATCGGACAACATAGCCCGACGCCTCAACGCAGGAGAATGAAGTTGAGCATAACTCTCATCGCCATGGCGGCTGCGGCCGCCTCTCATACGGTGTCCATCACCCATCATGGCACATCGATGCAGGCGCTCTACACCGCCCGCGCCGATGTCGAAGCGCGAACGGTGGGCGCAAAGACCCCCAACCGCATGGACATGCAGCGCTGCCGCTGGACCGCAACGGTCGTCGTCGATCGCAAGCTCGACCATGGCCCGGCGCTCGCCCGCACCATCGCCAGCGACACGCGCTTTTCGGGCAGCGAATCCGGTGCCTGCGCGCGGAATGACTCTCTGGAACAGCGCGTGCTGGCCCAGCATCGCGATCGCATCCAGGCGACGGTGATGGCGATGGCGGAGCGTGATCGCGCGCCGCTGATGGCGGAACTGGATTCGGTGCGCGCGCTTGCGTCGAATTAAACCCGTAACGCCAGTGGCATGGGCAGCGGCGCTGGGCGTTGCCGTCCATGCCCTTCCGGCGCTCGCGCAGGACAGAGGCCTCACCGCCACACTCGAAGCCGCCAGCGACGAACGGCGCCGGGGCCTCAGCTGGAGCGAGGGCGATCCCGTCCTGCGCGGCACGCTGTCCGTCCCCGTCACCTCCGGCCTCAGCCTCGACGGCGCAGCGACGACGCTGTGGGGCAGCACCCGCCATGGCGGTGCCGACGCGGTGATCGACATCGGGCCAAGCTGGTCGCGACAGATCGGTGGCTGGCGACTGACCGCGCGTGGCCGCTATCATCTCTTCCCCGGTGCCTCGGATCAGGGCTATGGCGAAGTCGGCGCACAGGCGGGCTTCCTCATCGGCCCGGCCAGCATCGACATCGCCACCCATTATGCCCCGCGCCAATCGGCGATCGGCGGCGATAATCTCTATGTTTCCGCTGCCGCTGCCGTCGCCGTCCCCGGCACGCCCTTCACCGTGTCGGGCCATGTCGGCCGCTCGTCGGGCAGCGTGCGGGATCCCCTCGTCGCGGCCCGGCTGCGCCCCGATGGCACCTATTGGGACCATGGCGTCGCGCTCGACTGGTATCGCGGCCAATGGTTCGCCGGCATCCGCTATGCCGGCAGCAGCATCGACGGCCCTGCCCGCACCCATGCCGGCGACCGCCTGATCGCGCGCGTCGGGCTCTCGCTCTGACGCCGCGCATCATCCTTTCCTTGTCGCCTGTCGCGCAATGCCATAGCGTGCGCCTTTGATCCCAATGGAGGTGCGCGCTATGGCTGTCGAACTGACGATTTTGGCGTGGGCCATGGTCCTGCTGCTCGTCCACATCTTCGCCGCCGCGCATTTCAAGACCAAACAATATGGCCCGCGCTGGAATATGGGCGCGCGCGACGAAAAACTCCCGCCGCTCCATCCGCTCGCCGGACGCCTCACCCGCGCCCAGGCCAATTTTCAGGAAACCCTGCCGATCGCCATCGTCGCGCTGCTGGGCGTGGTCCTCGCCGACCGCACCAGCGACACGACCGCACTCGGCGCCTGGATCTGGCTCGGCGCGCGCCTCGCCTATCTCCCCGTCTATGCGCTCGGTATCCCGATGATCCGCACGCTGATCTTCCTCGTCAGCCTCATCGGCCTCGGCATGGTCCTGTGGCCCCTGCTCGGCCTCTGACCCTTGCCCCGCGCGCCCGCGCCCGCTAAGCGGCCGCCCCATGACAGCGCATAAATCCGGCGATCCGACCACGCTCAACCGCCTCTATGGCCGCCAGTCGGGGCATAAGCTGCGCCAGGGGCAGCAGGAACTGGTCGACACGCTACTTCCGGCCGTGTCGGTGCCGGACGAAGGGCCGATCACCGCCGCCGATCTGTTCGGCTATGAGCGCCCCCTCCATTTCGAGATCGGCTTTGGCGGCGGCGAGCATATGGCCTGGCGCGCCGACCTGCTGCCCGACCATGGCTTCATCGGCTGCGAGCCTTTCCTGAACGGTGTCGTCACCGCGCTTGGCCATATCCGCGATGGCGCGCTCGGCAATGTCCGCGTCCATATGGGCGACGCGCTGACGGTATTGGACCGCATCCCCGACGGTTCGCTCAGCTTCGTCTATCTGCTCCATCCCGACCCCTGGCCCAAGGCGCGCCACGCCAAGCGCCGGATGATGAACCCCGGCCCGGTCGCGATGATCGCGCGCAAGCTCAAGCCCGGCGGCGAGTTCCGCTTCGGCACCGATCATCCCGTCTATCTGCGCTGGGCGCTGATGGTGATGAACGGCCATCCCGATTTCGACTGGCTGGCCAGCGACCCCAAGGATTTCCTCACCCGCCCCGGCGGCTGGCCCGAAACCCGCTACGAGGCCAAGGCCCGGCGGCTGGGCCATGAGGTCTGGTATTTCCGCTACCGGCGGCGAGCCGATCCGGCAACGGCATCATGAGCGGGCGGGGCCGTCGCTGGACCACGCGCCGCTTCCGCGCACTCCTGCGGCATAGCGGCCCCACATCGCTGATCTTTCGCCGTCGCCTGGCGCTGATGGGCGGGGCGATTCTGGTGGGGCTCGCCGCGCTGGCCTTCGCCTGGGTCGCGGACGAAGCCAGCGAGGGCTTTGAACGGATCGCCACGCGCCATCGCTGGCTGCCGCTCCTCATCACCCCGCTCGGCTTTGCCGGGATCGCCTGGATCACGCGCCGTTTTGCGCCATTTGCGGGGGGATCGGGCATTCCGCAGGTGATTGCCGCCACCCGCCTGCCCGAACAGATCGGCGCGCGCCTCGTCGACCTGCGCACCGCCATGCTCAAGGTTTTGCTGACCATCGCCGGTCTGCTGGTCGGCGCATCGGTCGGTCGGGAAGGCCCGACGGTGCAGATTTCCGCCGCCATCCTCGCGCGTGTCCATGCCCTGCTTCAGGTGCCGTTGCGCGCCTCGGTCATGGTGGCGGGTGGGGCGGCCGGGGTGGCCGCCGCCTTCAACACGCCGCTCGCCGGGATCAGCTTCGCGATCGAGGAACTGGCCGCCGCTTATGAGCAGCGCATGACCTTGCTCGTCATCACCGCCGTCATCATTTCTGGCATGGTCAGCTTGGGGCTTGCGGGCGATTATGTCTATTTCGGTGCTGTGGCTGCGCGGCTGTCATTGCCGTCCGCCATGGCCGTCGCCTTGTTCGCAGGCGTGCTCGGTGGCCTGTCGGGTGGTCTGTTTTCCCGGCTTGCGTTGGCCGCGGCGACCAGCCGTAACCGTTTTACCGACTGGACCCGCGCTCACCCCATCCGCTTCGCCGCCGCCTGCGGGGTGATCGTCGCGCTGATCGGCGTGGCAACCGGCCTGACATGGGGCACCAGCTATGCGCCGGCCCGCCATCTGATTACCGGCGGGCAGGAACCGCTCTGGTTCGCACCGGCCAAATTCGCCAGCACCCTGGCGACCAGCATATCGGGCATTCCCGGCGGCATTTTCGCGCCATCCCTGGCGACCGGTGCCGGGTTCGGCAATTTGCTGCGCTGGATATTCCCGAACGAACAGGGCAGCGCCGTCGTGCTGCTGGGCATGGTCGCCTATTTCACGGGTGTCGTCCGCGCGCCGCTGACCGCCGTGATCATCATTTCGGAAACCACTGGCAGTCGGGGGTTCATGCTGCCCCTGCTGGGCGCAGCCCTCGTCGCCGATGGTGCGGCCCAACGGATATGCAAGGAACGCCTCTATCATGGCCTGTCGCGCGCCTTTCATGATCGCGCCAAGGCCGCCGGTCCGCTTTGACCGTAAAAAAGGCGCGAACGACTGATCGTCGCCGCGCCTTTCCTTCGCCCCCCGGCGAAAAGCGTCCTATCAAGATGGCGTCAGTTCGCCTTGCTCAGATCGACCTTCTCGACCCATTCGGGGTAGAAGCTCGGCTCGCGGTTGGACCAACCCGCCGCCGTCGCCGCCGCCTCGCTGATCGACTGCAGCAAGATGCGCCGCTTTTCGGGGTGAAGATGCGGCAGGCTCGCCGCCGCGCAAAAGGCACCGGGCAGCCAGGGCCGCGCGCCTGCGCCCAACAGCCGCTCGTACAGGAACCGATAGGAGGAGAAGCTGGCCAACCGGTCCTGCCCCAGGTCGAACGCGGAGATGGTAACCAGCGGGGCCATGAACGGCTCTACCTGTTCCAGCCCACTATCGTCGGGCACGCGCGCCTTGATCTCGTCCAGCCGCCCATAGATGCGCGCCTGCGCGCGAATGGAGGCTTCCTCGACCATGTCGCGCGACCATAGCTTCATCGCGTCGCGGCGATGCAGGCCGATATCGAGCGACCGACGAATATAGCGTTGCGTAGCAGACGAGAAGCTGGCGAATTCGCGCAGTTCGGCCAAGGTGATGGCGCCGTCCGCAGGTTTTGCACTCGTACCCATGTTCATGCCCTCCGACGTGTAGTCGATCGTCAGAATATGCGCCTTCTATGGTTACTGAAGGCTTAAGCGCCTGTTCCGCCGCCATTCACAAGGGATCAGATTTCCTTTTGCAGCGCAACATGAAAATATGATGACATGGTGCGAGCCGTCGGATCACGGGTCAGGCCTCCGACCGCCGCGCCAGGACAGCGCTGATCATGCTGCGCCAAACCGTCACGTCGCCCGCCTGCGCCATCTGCGCGTCCGGCTCCCGCAACGTGTGCAGGATCGCATAGGCATCCTCGATATGATCCTGCCAGGCCGCATCCACTGCGCCCGCTGCATGGGGGTCGCTGCCCTCGCCATTTTGGCTTAAATGACGTCCGGCCAGGACACGGGCGATACGCTCGACGGCGGGCGTGGCGGATGTCGGCATGGGTTGCGGGCTCCTCTCGATACGGGCGGCGATGCCTACATCTGCCGCCCGCTTAATCTATCATCGTTCTGGCGAAAAGGCCATCAATCCTCGGGGGTAAAGCCCGACGACGGCACCGGATCGCCCTTGTCACCGGGGCGGGTGCTGGACGGCGGATCGGATGCGTCCATCGAATCTTCCAGCTCATCGTCCAGCTTCTCGTCGGCATTCAACACATGGTCCTGCCTGTCGCCGTCCCGCTCCTTGTCGGCCGACTTGCTGCTGCTCGTTTGCGGATGGTCGATAGCGGTCATGACATTCTCCTTCATGGCGCCTGAAAGCGCGCCTCTGCTGATCAACGGACCGGGCCGCGCCCCGGTTCCCGTCGCACCCTTCGACCAACGCGCCAACCGCTTCGACCAGCAGCGCACCGGCCGGGGCGACAAGCGCCCCGCGCGCGCGTAAACAAGGCAACATGACATATGCGCCCGACGACGGCGAACGCGGCATTTCGCCCGCGATCGCGCTCTATTCCATTCTCGGCTTCTGGTTATTCTACGCCGTGCTGGTCACGCTGCGCGCCACGGTCATGGGCTTCGACGCCCCCTATGAGCTGGCCGCGCGCCGCGCCATCGTCACCATCATCGGCATCGTCACCACCTGGATCTTCTACCTGATGCTGCGACGCTTCGACACCAAGCCATTGAGCGTCCGTGTCGTCGCCGCCTTCTCGCTCGCCGCACCCTTCGCGCTCGCCATGCTTCGGCCAATTTCTACATGTTCAACGTCTATGACCCGGTCAACATCTTCGCCGATGGCGACCGGATGAAATATCGCAGCGAAGAACATTTCGCCCTCATCCAGATCGTCGAGGATGCGATCAGCCGTTATTTCTTCCTTTCCGCCTGGGCCGCGCTCTACCTCGCTTTGTCCTACGCCAGCGAAGTCCACCGCACCGAACGCCGCGCCGCCCGGCTGGAACGCGCCGCGCAGCAGGCCGAACTGCGCTCGCTGCGCTATCAGGTGAACCCGCATTTCCTGTTCAACACGCTCAACAGCCTCTCGACCCTCGTCATGCGCAACAAGCCCGACGAAGCGGAAAAGATGATCCTGTCGCTCTCCAACTTCTACCGCACCAGCCTGACCGGCGATCCGCTGGACGACGTGCCGCTGGCGGAGGAAGTCCATCTCCAGCAGCTCTATCTCGATATCGAGGGTGTCCGCTTCCCCGAACGGCTGACCAGCGTCATCGACATTCCCGCCGACCTGATGACCGCCTGCGTCCCCGGCCTCATCCTCCAGCCGCTGGTCGAAAATGCGATCAAATATGGCGTGTCGCGCACATCCAGCCCGGTGGAGATCCGCATCACCGCGCGCGCCGATGGCGACCTCGTGCACATCAACATCACCGATAATGGCGACCAGCCGCCCGGCGAAGCCGATCGCGGCAGCGGCATCGGCCTCGCCAACGTCCGCGACCGGCTGACCGCGCGCTTTGGCGATCAGGGCCGCATCGCTTATGGTCCGCGCGAGGGCGGCGGCTTCTCCGTCCTGATCACCCTGCCCATCATCCGCCAGAGTTGCTGATCCCCATGTCCATCCGCACCATGATCGTCGATGACGAACCGCTCGCGATCGAGCGGCTGCAGATGCTGTGCGCGCGTGAACCGCGCCTCACGCTCTGCGGCACCGCCAGCGATGGCGAAGCCGCCCTGCGCCTCATCGAAGCGCTCAAGCCCGACCTCGTCATGCTCGACATCGCCATGCCGCTGCTTGACGGCATCGGCGTCGCCCGCGCAGTCGGCCGCATGGGCCTGCGCCCCGCTGTCATCTTCGTGACCGCGTTCGAAGGCTTCGCGGTCGAAGCCTTCGATCTTGCCGCCGTCGACTATCTGCTCAAGCCCGTCGCGCATGACCGGCTGACCCGCGCGATCGACCGGGTGGAGGCGGCCCGCAGCCTAGCGCCCACCGACGCCCCCGCCATCGCCAGCGCCCCGCAGCCCGAATGGGCCGAAGAATTCTGGGTGCCGCACCGCTCCGAACTGATCCGCATCGCCACCGATCAGATCGACCGGATCGAGGCGGAGCGCGACTATATGCGCCTCCATGTCGGCAGCCACAGCTACCTCCTCCACCAGACGATCAGCAGCCTGGAGGAACGACTCGACCCGCAGCAGTTCGTCCGCCTCCACCGCTCCCACATCGTCCGCCGCGACCATATCGCCCGCCTGCGCCACGACGGCAGCGGCGTGTGGTTCGCCGCGCTCGCCGACGGCAATGAAATCCGCATCGGCCGCACCTTCCTCGCCAACGCCCGCGCCATGACCGGCCGCTAAAAAAAAAATCCTCCCTGTCGCGTAGCGATGGGGAGGTGGCAGCGCGCAGCGCTGACGGAGGGGCAAACACAAAAAAAGGCCCGGCAAATCACCGGGCCTTCTCCTTATCACGTCGCCGTGCCAATCAGTTCGCGACCAGCGGCAACCCATCCTTGCCGCGCGCATCGGCATAGCGTTCGCTGGTTTCAGCGCGCGCGATGGCGGCGCTGATCGGCGCTTCGACGCGGGCGATCGCCTTGGCCTTGCACGCCTGCTCGGTGGCGAGGTCGCTGGCGCTGCACACCCGCTTGGCGGCGCGGGCGATGCGGCTGCGCAACTGCGCCTGATGCGCGGGGTTCGAAAGGTCCAGGTCGCCATGATAGACGGGGCTGGTGCGCCCATTGGACGCGAAATCCTCGGCGGAAGCAGCACTGGCACTGGCGCTGGCAAACAGGACGGCGGAAGCGGCGGCGGCAAACAGGGTCGAACGAAACATGGGCTATCTCCTCAAAAAATCTGGTTTGGCCGGTCCGCCGCCACTGGGGGGCTGCGCGGCGGGCCGGGGTGCGAACGGGGGGAGCCGGGGTCTTGGGGTCGCG
>NZ_JEMV01000099.1 GCF_000588875.1 Sphingobium sp. Ant17 | reverse complement strand
CTCCATCACCATACGAACCGCCCGTTCGCGAACTTCAGGTGAAAATTTGTTGGTTGTCTTGCTCATAACGGATGCTCCTTCTCACAAGTTGGAGCCTCCTGAAAACCCGGGACGCTTCACTTTCGGCGAAGCACGGTTAAGCCGGCCTCATCTACACCGTGAACTTGGAAAACCGTTTTGGCCAGATCAAGGCCAATTGTAACAACTCATACCATCCGTCCGTGATGCTGACACACGTGGGGGATTCCCAAAGCGGCGAAACTATGAATCTATGTCTTCGGGTTGGAGGGCATTGTCATGGGTGCAGCGATTGGATTGCGAGACGACTTTGATGCAGCGGGCTTGAGGCGACTGGCGCGGACGACAAAGAGCGCGAACCAGGGACGCCGACTGCTAGCTTTGGCGGAAATCTATGATGGCGCGAACCGCAGCGATGCCGCGCGCATCGGCGGAGTGACCCTGCAGATCGTGCGGGATTGGGTGGTGCGGTTCAACGCCCGAGGTCCAGCGGGTCTCCTTGACGGCAAGGCCCCAGGCAAGCCGCCCTTGCTGAATGATACCCAGCGCCAAGCGCTCGCGGAGGTCGTTGAAAGTGGACCGATACCAGCGATCCATGGAGTTGTGCGTTGGCGGCTGATCGACCTGGCGCGGTGGCTTCATGACGAATTTGGGGTGTCTCTGACGGAAACGACCGTAGGGCGAGAGTTGAAAAAGCTGGGCTATGTGAAATTGACGGCACGCCCACGTCACCATGCCCAGAACGAATATGCGATGGAGGACTTCAAAAAGGGGGCTTTGCAGCCGAGCTGGCAAAGATCAAAGCCGCTCTCCCGCGCGACACGCCCATAGAGGTATGGTTCCAGGACGAGGCCCGTATCGGCCAGAAAAACAAGATCACCCGCCGCTGGGCCAGGCGCGGCACCCGGCCTTCAGCGCCCAAGGATCAGAGGACCAAATCAGCCTACATCTTCGGCGCTATCTGCCCTGAGCTTGGTAAGGGCGCTGGCTTGGTCCTGCCCTTCTGTAATACCCAGACCATGTCGCTGCACCTGGCGGAGATATCGCTCGCTATCGAACCAGGTGCCCACGGCGTGCTGCTGATGGATCAGGCCGGATGGCACATGACCGGGAAGCTGGAAGTACCCGATAATATCAGCATCGTTCCGCTGCCGCCAAAATGTCCTGAACTCAACCCGGTCGAAAATATCTGGCAGTTCATGCGCGATAACTGGCTATCCAACCGCATCTTCACGTCCCACGACAACATCGTCGACCTTTGCTGCGAAGCCTGGAACAGGCTGATCGATCAGCCCTGGCGCATCATGACAATTGGACGCCGCAAATGGGCACGTGGGTCGTGATCAATGCAGGTTGGTATAAGAGGCCGTCGCGCCGCTCCCGCGCTTGCCTGCTGCCATCGCGCGCAGAGGCGCAGAGAAATACCGGGCGTGTCGGCTTTCTCTGGATGGCGAGAAATGGTGGGAAGCGGTCAGGCAGCTTTGGGAGGGGCGGTTAGCCGACGCTTGATGCTCAGGCGTGCAACGGGCTGGGCGACGGGAAGATAGAGTAGTTTCCGCTGCTTGC
This sequence comes from Sphingobium sp. Ant17, assembly GCF_000588875.1. Lineage (GTDB taxonomy): Bacteria > Pseudomonadota > Alphaproteobacteria > Sphingomonadales > Sphingomonadaceae > Sphingobium. The sequence goes on along the minus strand of NZ_JEMV01000099.1, from coordinate 9,467 downwards.
GAACGCATCGCCAATCTCAGGTTCGCCATCATTGATGGTATAGGGGAAGAACACTGTAACGGAGTAGTTATCGCGATGATCGAGGTTTAACGCGATTGCATCGGTCTTTTCGCGCGCTCCAGGAGGCGCCACTCGAACATCGTAAACCAATGCGGTCGCAAGCAACTCTCCATCAGCAGCGCCATCTTTAAAGGCAGCTTGGAGAATATCAATTAGACTTTGCGATCGTGAATGATCTTCTCCATCATCCGCGCCAACTGACACAATTTCCCCATCGAGCAACATTTGCGCACCGAATGGTAAAAACTCACCATGATCTCTCAGCATCTTCTCCGCAAAGGGCAAAGCAACATCGAGAAGCTGGTCACAATCGTCTTTGGCTGGCACCGCTGGTCCATCATCTGAGTTTTCGCCTGACTTTAAGCGAAAACCAGCGGCCAGCGCAACGTTCGCTATCGGAGCCGAATGGCAAAATGGTGAATGGCTCAGCTTGGGCGAAACCCGCCAATGCGCAGATAAGAAAAAGGCCGGACCGTTAGGGGCGGTCCGGCCTGGGATGAATGGAAAAGTCAGGACGCCTTAAACGTGGCAGGCCTGCGCGCTCTTGCCCGGCGCGGTGATGGTGACATTGTCGCCCGAACCGTCGATTTCATAACCGCCCTCGGCCGTGAACGGCTGACCGGCTTCGGCCGCCTTCAAGGTGGTGGCTGCGCCGCCCTTTTCGGTGCGGAGCAACGCGGTCTTGTCGTCGCTCATATAGTCGACGAAGAACAGGCTGTTGTCCTTGCAGCGGAACTGCTTGTTGGCCTTGACCGACGGCGGCAGCTCGACGGGCGCGGCGTTGGCGAGCTGCTCCGCCAATGGGTCGGCAGGGCCGCCCACGACTTCAGGCTCGTCATTCTGGTTGCAGGCGGACAGCAAGCCAAGGCTCGCAGCGGCGATCAGGGGGATGTAAAATTTCATAGCGATCCTTTTATGTGCGTGTGCAGCATGATGCGTCAACGCAAAACTACCGCGTTCCCGCCATGCGTTTCTTATGACGTCATGCAGCATTGCTGTCAGTGGGGTGTCCGAACCATAGGGCGAATGCCTGATTGTCCGCTGCGGGCTTGACCGGGCGAGCGGTGGCGGTCAATGCAGGGTCATGGCCACCGACAGCAGCACGCAAGCCCCGGATCCCACCCAGCTTTCGTTCGAGGATGCGTTACGCGCGCTCGAATCGATCGTGCGCAGGCTCGAAAGCGGCGATGTCCCGCTCGATGAGTCGATCTCGCTCTATGCGCAAGGGGAAGCGTTGCGCAAACGCTGTGCCGACCGGTTGCAGGCGGCCGAGGCGCGGATCGCCAAGCTGACGGTCGACGCCAATGGTGCCGTGACCGGCGCGCAGCCGTTCGGCGCGGACTGAGCGGCATGGGGGGGGATGTTTCATCGGCGGCGCTGCTCACAAGCCGTTCGCGTGATGTTGCAGCGCGGATCGACCATGGGTTCGATCTGCTCTTGCCCGTACCCGACGATGCGCGCGCGCGCCTCTATGAAGCGATGCGCCATGCTGCGATCGGCGGCGGCAAGCGGCTGCGGCCCTTGCTGGTCGAAGCGACCTGCGACCTGTTCAACATTTCGCGCGAATCGGCGCTGCGGGTGGGTTTGGCGGTCGAATGCATCCATGTCTATTCGCTGATCCATGACGATCTGCCCGCGATGGACGATGACGATATGCGCCGGGGCAAGCCGACCGTCCATAAGGCCTTCGATGAGGCGAGCGCGATCCTGGCCGGCGATTGCCTGCATGATGTCGCCTTTGAAATCCTGGCCGACGAACAGACCCATCCCGACCCGTTCGTGCGGATCGACCTGGTCAGGGCGCTGGCGCTGGCGAGCGGCCCGGCGGGCATGGCGGGCGGACAGATGATGGACCTGGAAGCCGAAAAGGCGCGCTTCGACCTCGCCACCGTCACCCGGCTGCAAAATCTCAAGACCGGCGCCTTGATCGCCTTCTGCGTCGAGGCGGCGGCGATCATGGCGCGCATCCCGGTGGAGGCGCGCACCGGCCTGCATGGCTATGCCCGCGACATTGGCTTGGCCTTCCAGATTGCTGACGATCTGCTGGATGTGGAGGGCGACGCGGACCTGGCGGGCAAGGCGCTGGGCAAGGATGCGGCGGCGGGCAAGGAGACGTTCGTCTCGCTGCTCGGCGTCGATCGCGCGCGGGCACAGGCCCACATGCTGGTCGATCAGGCCAAGGCGCATCTGCACGGCTATGGCGCGGAGGCCGACCTGTTGCGCGCGATTGCCGACTATATCGTTGGAAGGGACCGCTAAAGCCCATGAGCAAGCAGCGTATCGGCGTCTATCCCGGCACTTTCGACCCCGTCACCCTGGGCCATATGGACATCATCCGGCGCGGCGCGAAGCTGGTCGATAAGCTGGTGATCGGGGTCACGACCAACATCGCCAAATCGCCCATGTTCTCCGACGAAGAGCGGCTGGAGATGGTGCGGCGCGAATGTGCGGAAATCGACAGCGACATCGTCGTCATCGGTTTCAACTCGCTGTTGATGGACTTTGCCGAATCGCAGGGGGCCGAAGTCATCATCCGTGGCCTGCGCGCGGTCGCCGACTTCGAATATGAATATCAAATGGCGGGCATGAACCAGCAGATCAATGCCCGCGTCGAAACCGTCTTCCTGATGGCGGACGTATGCCTGCAGCCCATCGCGTCGCGCCTGGTCAAGGAAATCGCGCTCTATGGCGGGCCGATCCATAAGTTCGTCAGCCCAACGGTACGCGATGAAGTCGTGGCGCGGGTCGACAAGATGGGGCGCAAGGGGAGCGTGTAGCTTTCGCTCAGCCTGCGTTCAGTTGCCAATCGCGATCAGCGCGTTATCAGGGCCGCTTGGCCCTATGCCCATAAGATCAAGGAAGTCTGTTTCATGCGTTTCACCTGCGCGCTCAAGACCATGGCGATCGGTGTCGCCCTCGCAACGTCCGGCTTTGCCTATGCCCAGGGTGCGCCCGGTGGCGGCGGAGCCGATGAGGCGAAGCGGGCCGAGGCCGCCGTGCGCGCGCAGGACAATGCCAAGTCGCTCGAAACCGACCTGACCCCCAAATTGCCGCCCGCCGTGGTTCCGGCCGATCCGCAGAATATCTGGGATCTGGACCTTTCCACCGGCGGCCGCGTCCGCATCCAGTTGCGCCCCGACATCGCGCCTGGCCATGTCGAGCGGATCAAGGAACTGACGCGCCAGGGCTTTTACAATGGCCTGAAATTCCATCGCGTCATCCCCGGCTTCATGGCGCAGGGTGGCGATCCCAAGGGCGACGGCACCGGCGGATCGCAACTCCCCGACCTCAAGGCCGAGTTCAACCCGATGCCGCATCTGCGCGGCACCGTGTCGATGGCGCGCGCGCAGAGCGAGGACAGCGCCAACAGCCAGTTCTTCATCGTGCTGCTGCCCCGGATGCAGCTCGACAAGAAATATACCGTCTTCGGCCGCGTGATCGAAGGCATGCAATATGTCGATTCGATCGCGCAGGGCGAACCGCCCGCCAATCCCAGCACGATCCTGCAGGCCTCGATCGAAAGCGACGGCAAGCCGCCAGTGACGACGCCGATGCCCGGCATGGCCGCACCCGCCGCGCCGTCGATCCTGCCTTCACCAGCGCCGGGACAATAAGAGGCCACAACTTGCCGTTCGCTTCGAGCGCAGTCGAGAAGCCGCTGGCTTAGTTAAACGAAACTCTCAAAACCATGCGCGTAGATCTGTTTGATTTCGACCTCCCGCCGGAGAATATCGCGCTGCGCCCCGCCAGCCCGCGCGATGCCGCACGGCTGTTGCTGGTGCCCGGCGCAGGGGATTTCACTGACGCCACGGTGCGCGACTTGCCCGGCCTGCTGCGCGCCGGCGATATGCTGGTGTTCAACGACACGCGCGTCATCCCCGCTCAATTGGAGGGGATGCGTGGCGAAGCCCGGATCGGCGCGACGCTGCACAAGCGCCTCGGCCTGCGCCAATGGCAGGCCTTTCTGCGCAATGCCAAGCGGGTGCGGGATGGCGACCGTATCGATTTCGGCGCGGGTGTCACGGCAATCGCCGGGCCGCGCGACGAAGATGGCGGCGTGACGCTGGACTTCGAAGGCACCGAGCCGGTGGAGGTGCTGCTGGAGCGGGCCGGTCGCATGCCCTTGCCCCCTTACATCGCCAGCAAGCGCCCGACCGACGAACGCGACGTCAGCGATTATCAGACCATGTTCGCGCGCGAGGATGGCGCCGTCGCCGCCCCCACCGCCGCGCTGCATTTCACGCCGGACCTGATGGCTATGCTGGCGCAGGCCGGGGTGCTGACGGAAACGCTGACGCTGCATGTCGGCGCAGGCACCTTCCTGCCGGTCAAGGCCGACGATACCGACGACCATCGCATGCATGCCGAATGGGGCCGGATCGATCCAGCCACGGCCGACCGGCTGAACGCCGCGCGCGCGGCGGGCGGTCGCCTGATCGCGGTCGGCACGACATCGCTGCGCCTGCTCGAAAGCGCGGCGAGCGAAGACGGCATCATCCACCCCTTCGCCGACGAAACCCGCATCTTCATCACGCCCGGCTACCGCTTCCGCGCGATCGACGGGCTGATGACCAATTTCCACTTGCCCAAATCGACCTTGTTCATGCTGGTATCGGCCCTGATGGGCACTGACCGCATGAAAGCCGCTTACGGCCATGCCATTGAAAACGGCTACCGTTTCTACTCTTACGGGGATAGCTCGCTGCTGCTGCCGTGAGAACCGCTTTGCGTCGGCAGCTGTCCACACTCTTAATTGAGCGGCATTCAGATGGGTTTGCGATGGGTGCCTACGGAGTGCGCTTCCAGCCTCTATGCATGCCTTCCGTCAACAATGGCCGGTTGCGGACTGTCGGGTAATCGTCGGATCACCTCGGTTAGCCGACATTCAAGCAACCCACCGTCCTATCCGAGCTGCGCCGGACCACAGTACTCTGTTAGGAAGCAGATGGATTTTGATATTCGAAGATATTCACCAATTGTTGGATTTCAGAATGTTTGACCTTATTCCCTGAACGCAACCAAGGCGCCGAGCCAACTTTTTTGAGGTCGAGCTTAACTTGATCAGCTTCATCTTCATTGGTTAATACCAAGATTCATTGATCATAACCCGTGTGCCCAGTCTCGGAGGCCGATGGACATAATCTTCCATGGTCGATCGACGAGCTGGTTCCAGGCGTAGGTGCAGTGGTCGACAATCTCTTCATAGGAACCGAACACCCGGTTCGATAGCCAATTGTCGCGCATATATTGCCAGATGTTTTCCTGCGGATTGAGTTCGGGGCTTTTCGAAGGGATTGGCACGATGGAGATATTGGGCGGAAGCACGAGTTTTGGGGTCAGGTGCCAACCGGCTTGGTCCATGAGGAGCACCGCGTGAGCGCCGGGCGCAACCGCCAATGAGATTTCTGCCAAGTGAAGGTTCATCGTGTCGGTATTGCAAAATGGCAGGATGAGCCCTGCCGCCTTTCCCTCCTGGGGACAGATTGCACCGAAGATATAGGCGGATTTCGTACGCTGGTCCTGTGGCGCCGAGGGGCGTGTCCCCCGTTTCGCCCATCGCCGGGTGATCTTGTTCTTTTGCCCGATCCGGGCCTCGTCCGCGAACCAGATTTCTACAGGCGTGCCGCGCGGGAGGGACGCTCTGACCTTGTCCAACTCGGCGGCAAAGCCCCCCTTTTGAAGGCCTCGATCGCCTCTGGATCCTGAGCATGATGTTTGGGCCGCGCGGAAAGTTTGCGGTAGCCAAGCGCTCGTAGTTCGCGGCTCAATGTTGGCCTTGAAACTGACACGCCAAATTCGTCCCAAAGCAATTGTGCCAGATCGATGATCCGCCACCGGACCACCCCATGAGCCGCCGGGATCGGACCGCTTTCGATTGCCTCTACCAAAGCCGCGCGATGGGTCGCATTCAGGATCGACGGCTGCCCAGGGGCTTTGCGGTCAATCAATCCGTCGGGCCCGGTTGCGTTGAACTTCACAACCCAGTCTCGGATGATCTGCAACGTCACGCCGCCGAGCCGCGCCGCCTCCGTTCGGCTTGCTCCCTCATAGATCGCCGCCAGCGCAAGCAATCGCCGGGCTTGCCCCCCATCTTTCGATCTGCGTGCCGCTGCCCTGGTCGCGGCGGCGTCAAAATCGGGACGAAGAGGGATCGGCATGGCAAAACTCCAGCTGTTCGCCATGTTGAATCAAGCCGCGCACCTCTTGGCAACCCCCTCCAGAGTCACGCTCTCAGAGATTTGGTATAAGTTATCAACTTTTACAGAAAGATAATTTTCTGGACCATCGGACCCCAAAATTTTAATCTCAATAACACTAGGGTGCGATTTGAAATCCTCCATAACTGGTCTTACATCACCCTTTGCGGTGAAATAGCATACGTTTCCGCTAGATGTCGTCGTCGAATTGTCCTCTTCAACAGGCGCGCGAACTTTCGACGTGCTCCTCGACTCTATTTTAGATAACCTCGAACTAATGTCGTCTAAACGATCAACAATCGCTACGTCGAAAGAAACTTCTCGATGACCAGGAGAGATCACGTCGACGACAACCTTTCCTAAAAATGGCTGATAATCATCGGTAGAATACGCTGTAAACTTTTCCTTTAAAACTTTTGACAGTTTCCTGAAAAATTCCTCCATTCCAAGCATATTCAAATCAATTGGGTAAATAATTGCATGAAAATCCCTGATATCAAATGGTATAACTCCACCGGAATTTACAATTACGATCGTGGGCTTTTTTGACGCTAACCTTAAACCCAGTTCTAGCATTACATTTGGGTTAAGGTCAGATATGTCGGATACCATTAATGGTTGCTCGAAGATATTCGCTATTATTCGCTCTGAAACGCGATCGGCTGAGGTGTTCTCCCATACATTCAGTGGCTGAAAACCTGCATTAGTGATAGCGCGATGTAAAAGAGTTTGAACATCAGACCAATGCGCTTCTGAGTGATTAGTTGTCCCTGATATGGGCATAATGACACCACAAATCGGGTTTGCACTTGCCGTAGTGTCGCTCTCGATGCTGGCTTTTTCGGTCATTTCGGTTCGCCCCCCTTTCCAGAACTCTATTGCTGCAACCGTATCTACCGTCAATGCTTGCGCGTGTAGTCAGCAGCCACCAGTGCAGTGAATTTCCGCTTGTGGGAGCTCTCTTATTGAAGGGGAATGACGGTTTCAGGCGCAGTTCGGCAATTCCGCTCTGCCGAGTTTCCTCTGGTAATTGGATTTACCGCCCAATCACGTTTCGGATTTCGACAATGATTTCCACGCAACGGCTTAGGAATAGTCCACGGGTATCTATCAATCCGCCAACTTCCGATATATCGCCCTCATCAAAAAAGGCTTCGCCTTTGCCCTTGATTGCGAAGGGCAATGAGGCTTCTGTGGTTGCCGCCCGTGATGCAAGAAGTTTCTGATCCGAAGAGCGAGTGATCGAGTGCGGTCTTCTGTCAGGCCTTTGGTTGCGGCGTTTCAGAAGCCGCTGGCCGGTATGGTGATCTGCGGTTCGAGTCCAAATCTCGTTTTCGAGCTGGCATGCTCACGCCTCGTAACTGGTTTTCCCGAACCAGATCTGTTCGCTCATTTCGCCCATTCGGGTCGTCGCCTTCTCACACCCCCATCATCCGACGTTAGGTAAGCTTGTTGGCATGCCGATCATGCAACTGCTGCCTGCGCCGGAATTCTGTATTCATTACCATTTTTTATCAGGCCCAAATCGTTCTGGCCATCTTGTTGGCGAGGGCAATTGCCACAAGCATTCTCGGTTTCCTGGCAAGCATATCTGCGAGCCAGGAATTTTCTGGAATCGATCTTCGACCCATCCAATTCAGACGGGACATTGCACCTATGATAAGCAGTCTGCGGATATCRGCCTGACCYGCTTTCGAAATACGTCCAAGGCGCTCCTTTCCGCCCGAGGAGAATTGTCGCGGGACAAGACCGAGCCAGGCCGCGAAGTCCCGCCCGCATCGGAAGCTCTCCATTGATGGRGCGAAGGCCTCGACCGCTAAGGCTGTTAAAGGGCCAACTCCCGGAATCGTCTGTAGCCGCTTGGCCGCGTCAGTTTCAGCCGCCAGCGCTTTGATCTTCTTTGTCCGTATATTGATACGCTCAGTTTTCTCAGCGATCTGTGCCARTAGATCTCGGCATTCCTCCCGCATCAAAACGGGCAAATCGCTGTTAAGCTCATCAAGAATGTCCGCAATCCTGCAGAGCTGATTTATGCCTTGGGGGACAACATGACCATATTCATAGAGCGCCGCCCTTACGGCATTGACCAGTTCCGTGCGTTGATGAACCAGCCGTTCTCTTCCGCGAAATAGAATCGCCCTGCTTTGCTGCTCTTCCGACTTTGGATCAACAAACCGCATCTCTGGTCGTTGAGCCGCAATTACGATCGCTTCAGCGTCAGCGGCATCATTTTTCTGTCGCTTCACGAACGGCTTAACATAGTGTGGTGCGATAAGTTTGACCTCGTGGCCAAGCCGGATCATTTCCCGGGCCCAATAATGCGCACTGCCACATGCTTCCATCACGATCACCGCCGACGGTTGCGCTGCCATAAATGCGGCGAAGGCTGAACGCGGAAKCTTTTTCCGAAACTTGGGTTSGCCTGTCATTGACGCTGCATGAAGCTGAAACACGGACTTTGCCAAGTCCACGCCGATCATTGTATCTTTTGACACGATTGCCGTCCTTTCCGCTCAGTGGTCCTAATTCCACTATCCTGGCACATCTCAGTGCCGTCTGGGGAGGGCGGCAACCACCCCATCTCGTTTGTCGAGCAGTCGATCATAGCTAGGCCCCTCACCATGCTTTAAGACGTTTACTGCTAACCGATAGTTGAGAAGGCTGTCCGCAAGATCGGCTCGGTTTTGACTTCGCAGCAACTTGTCGAGTTCGGGGTACGCATTGGCCCAACCAAAACTTTGCTGTAACATCCCCTCGAAAGTGCCGATGACGCCCACAACTATGATGGTGGTTGCCATAGAGCATGTCCGCAATCCATTTACATCGACGCTGCTAGCTCCCGTCTGCAGGTTCGCAACATACGTGTCATAGGCTTCAGCCACCTGACCAGAAAGCATGTGTGGTGCGCGGCAGAGATGTTCGAATTTGGAAACAGCGGGCATTGCGCAACATTGCGTGATCGCCAGATTAAGACAAGCGATACCGCGCGATACAAGGCATCAACGTTCAAACCAAAGAGCGACCGCTTATGTAAAACGTTCGTGCGGCTGCCAATGTCCATAATTGGCGCAAAGCTGACTTTTGCACGCGCCCTCTGGACCACCTTATCTGGAGCAGCGAAATCTGTCGCTGTTCCAAGCCCTATTGCGAAGATGTCCTAATCCAGTCAAAACCGCTGTGCCTTCCGTAAAAGCCGGAGGGTGGGGCGTG
>NZ_JEMV01000098.1 GCF_000588875.1 Sphingobium sp. Ant17 | reverse complement strand
CTGGACTTGGGTCTGTCGTACCAAGTGATTATATGCTTGCATCGCGGCGAGCCGTGACGGTTCCAGCCATCAAAAAGCATTGATGACATTTTACGCTATCGCTAAAATCTAACAACTTTTTTATGGGGGCAAGCGTCGATCTCTTTTCTTAGTGAGCGCTATGGGGGTAAGGCTCGATGAACGTCGCTGGGCAAAAGATCGAATCTCGTAATATCTGGCGAAGAAATCTCCCACTGACGATCATGGATCAGAATATCGATAAATATTGCTCCTTTGCTTACGCATATTGCGCCACTCATATTCGAGCGTGCTGCCTATGAGCGGGTTAACTGCATAGAATATCTCCAGGGCATGGGATCATCCGGGGAAAGTAGATGTGCAGTAGTGGACGTGGGATATGGCGGAACGATCCAGCGGCACCTTGATAAGTTGGTCCCCGGCAAATTTCACGGTTTGTACATGATGGCCAACAAGAGTGCGTTTGATTGGAGCAAGACCTCGACAACGGAGGTGCGAGGATGCTTCGTCGCCATGGTTGATGAATCCCCTAATGGGATATCACCTATGCTGGAAAACAGTTTTATACTGGAGAAGATGCTTAGCGCCGACGATGAGCAATTATTATACTACGGCAAGGATGGTGATCCCCAATTTCGAGAGCTCCAGGCCTATGTTGGTGCAGGGTCAAACGTTTCGCAATGAAAATGCAGCAGGGGTGCCATAAAAATAATATCAAGGATGCTGTACGTTTCCGTGAAACAATACAAGAAGATTTTTTCGGCCTCACCAAGCCTGGCTCAAGACCTATTTGAGGAGTTTGTCTCACACATATCTGATGATGAAGTAGCATGCTTTGCGTCTTTGGAGCTTGATGACTTCTACTGCGGGCGTGGTATTGTTGCATAGGGTCTGGACGTGTTTAATTGCCTGCTAATATAGTGATTGTTCGTCCACTGGCAGCGCGAGGAGACGCTATCACGAACGGTGTGATCCGGTTCTCGGAGGCTCAGATGCGCGGCATCTAGCCGTACTTCCCTTTTGCCATCGGTGAGCAGATGGCAGATGATCATCGGATCAACAGGGGGGGCAGATTACGCCCAGCCTAACGCTGTCAGCTGGACACCCGCCAAAACTCTGGCGGATTTTGGGAACTCGTGGTTCATTGACGGGTCAGCCATTGCAGGTGCTCACATTTTCGCGGGTATCCAGCTAAACACAAGATCACTTGGTGATCGCGAGCAGGTATTTGACGATCATCTAAGCCGTGACACCGACACGCAATCACGCGTGGGGCAGATGGAGCCCCTGTTTTTTTGCTAGCGCCGCGATCAGATCGCCCATGTCTGCGTCGACCAGCGCGTCGCCAAAATCGCCCGTCCGCCGCTGGCCCAATCCCTTGATCAATTCCGCCTGCCGGTGGGCGGGTACCTGCCCGTAACTGGTCAGCGTGGTCATCACGTCATTATGGCCCAGATTCTGCGACCAGGCCTTGAACGCTTCGGGCGTGTCGCACAGCCTTTCGCCCAGCCGCGCCAGCATGTCGCGCAGGCTATGCGGGTTGAAATAGGGCAGGGTCGCCGCCTCGCAACCGGCTTTGAAGGCATCGCGGATCGGTTGCGTCGTGGTCCAGCCGTGGCGCAAAAATCCCGCCGCGACAAATCCGCCCTCGTCGCCCAGCGCCATTTGCGTGGCGGGGAATAGTGGGTCATCATCGCCCCATTGCCGTTCGCGGCGTAGCCAGTCGATCCAGTCCGTGACGATGGCCAGCGCGTGCCCGCCCACCGGGAAGAACCAGGTCGTGAAGGTTTTGGAGAATTTCGTCCGCACATCGCGCGCGTCCTGCACCACCGCGCACCGCTCCAGATCGACATGCTTCAGCTTGAACGACGCCAATGCATCGGCCCGCGCCCCGGTGAGCATGGCAAAGGCGATCAGCGCCCGCCCGCGTCTGTCCTGATCGCTGCCCACCGGCATGGCAGTCAGGACATGGTGCATCTGTTCCAGCGTCGGCACCCGCTTTTCCCGTTTGGCGCGCGCGACGGACAGTTCCTTTTCCGACAGGTTGAAATAGTCAGCATCATCATAGCGGATTTTGGCCTTGTAGCCCGGCTGGCCCGCCAGCCAGACAAAGAAGCCGCGCAGTTCGCGCACGGTCGTTTGTATGGTGGACCAACTCAGTCGATCGCCAGTGCGGGCGTTTGCCTGTTCCGCCAGCCCGTTCTTGAACGCCACCGCCTGTTCGCGATGAAAGCGTTTGAAGTCCTTGGCCCGCGTCACATCCTCAAAGCGACGCAAGGCCTTGGCCGTGGCGTCGATGGACGCTTCGCTGCGCCGCTTGGCTTCCTTCAGGTAGTGGAAATATTCGCGCTTGATGCGCTCATTGGCGGGGTTGTGTTTCACCATCATTCGGCCTCCTTGCCATAGTCACAATTTAGGGAAGGGATCGGCTTCCCCTTTAATCGTGATGGCCCCTCCGCAATCTGGACGAGCAAACCGGGCATGATCGTCGCCAATGCATCGCGCCGGGCGCGCCGGTGCATGATCGTCTCGCACGTTCCGCACAGCGCCTTCAGATTGCCGGTGCGGGCGTTGATCGGCGTCCAGTCCACCATGCCTAGCGCGGGCGCGCGCGGCTCCCGACAACGGAAGCAATAGAGCGTGCCGGCGTGACAGGGGCGCTTGCGGCTGGCGCTGCGCCGTTCCAAAAAGGCGCGCAGGTCGCGGCCTAGGAACAGGATCGGCCGGGCGTTATCGATCGGGGTCAATCCGCTCCGCTGCCAGCCGCGCACACTGTTCTTGTGAACGCCCAGCGTCCGGGCGGCTTCCTCCACCGAATAGGTGCGGTGCAGTTTGATCGCGCGCGGGCTGGCGCGCTTGCCGGGCATGGGCGTTACTCCGGGCCGTCGCCAATCAGCGCGCGGATCGAAGCCGTCTTGACCAGCGTGCGACGGCCCAGCTTCACCGTGTCGAGACGGCCTTCCTTGATCAGCGCATAAATGGACGTGCGGCCAAGGCTCAAAGCCTTCGCGGCGTCGTTGATGGATGTTGCTATGGGTTCCATGTTCGTTCCTTCGCTTGGGTCCGCCGACATTCCAGCGGGTGCGAAAGTGAATTTACGAACGATGGCGAACAGTGCAGCCGGATTGAGCCGGAAAAAGCCGGAAACTTAATTTCCGGCTGATCGAAGTCGAACCAAAGCGGCTCGCACTACTGGCTGGACAGTTGTTCGGCTCAGGCTTTCAAAACCCTTCGCTGCCAAGCGCTCCTCCACGGCACCTATTACGGCATCCTGCCCCTCTGCGCCCGACCCGTTCGGGATGCCCTCTTCATGAATGTAGCTAACCAGTTCGGCTATCCAGTCAGCCCATTTTTCGCTTTTCTGCCGTCCACCGCGCGCGCCCGGTCCGTGGGAGTATCAGGCCGTGTGCCAGCGGCGGGGACAGGCTTCTGCACGTCACCGTTATCCTGCTCCCTCAACATGGCCTCAAGCTCAATGATGCCGGAAACGTCGAACTCAGCTCCTTTTATCCGCACCTTGTGCAGATCGCCGTCTATCCGTCCTCGCCCTGCAAATGTTCCCGACTGCCAATCGAGAATCGCGTCCGGTCCCATTGCGCAATGCTCCCAGAACCACGCTGGAATGGCGACGTGGGACGATTCCTCTTCATTCGCTCCATAGCGGTCCGTCACTTCGCACCAGAAACTGCCGCAACGCGCCTCAATCAGTCGAGCGCGACAGAACCGGGCAATATGGGCGGCCGCTTCCTGTTTCGTGCAGCCTAGCTGGTGGCACAATTCATCTACGCAGTGCGCAGCGGACGCATAGTTGCCACCGACCGCCGGGTTGAGCTTGCTTTTGGAGGTGCGTCCTGACGGCAACATCGCTTCTATGTCGTTTTCCCGAAAAGTGACGCCATAGGCTCGGCAATGAAGCTGATTATCTATCCACGTCGAGAAGTCACCCGAAGGCCATTTTTGTGTGAGCGCGGCATCTGCTTTCGCCCACCAAAAATAGGCAGGGACATCCGCATCCTCCAACCGCTGATCACCTAGGAACAGCACATGCGCCTTCGCAACGATGATGCCGTCATGCGCTCTACTGCAAATAGCCTCGGCCGCTCGGAAAGGGTTGACCCTGCCTACTCGGTCATAGGCCTCGGCTGCGCTAATCCATCCTTCATCCATCCGGGCAAAATAGCGCTCAAACAAAAACTCGCAAGCAAGACCGAATGGTCGCGAACGGCGATGGACAATCAGGCGACAGCGATTTGGGGAAATACCACAACCGCACCGCTGCCCCGCAGATTATCCAAATAGTCCGACCACCATTGCGCCATGTCCACGCGCTCTTTCCAGTGCGCCCCGCGATGATAAGCTGCGCGCACCTTATCGCTGTCACCGTGGGCCAGCGCCCGTTCGATGGCGTCGGGATGCCATTTGCCGCTTTCGTTCAGCAGCGTTGATGCCATGGCGCGAAAGCCGTGTCCGGTCATTTCGTCGCTGGCATAGCCCAGCCGCCGCAACCCAGCGTTGATGGTGTTTTCGCTCATCGGGCGGGTGCGGGTGCGGATGGAAGGGAACACATAGCCAGACGGACCGGTTATGGCCTGCACTTCGCGGAACAGAGCGACGGATTGGCGGGAAAGCGGGACATGGTGCGCCTTGCGCATCTTCATCTTGCCCGCCGGAATGATCCACAATGCGCCGTCCAGATCAAACTCGCCCCATTCGGCATGACGCAACTCGCCAGGGCGGACGAAAACATGGGGTGCAATCTGCAACGCCAGTTTGGTGATGCCGCTGCCCTCATAGTCATCTATCGCCCGCAATAGCTGGCCGACCTTCTTTGCGTCCGTAATCGCGCCATAATGGGTGACGGTCGGGGCAGTCAGTGCGCCGCGCAGATCGCGGGTTGGGTCCGATGCCAGCCGGGCGGTTGCCACGGCATATCGGAACACAGCGCCCGCCAATTGAAGACTACGCCGGGCGCTTTCCAGCTTCCCTTTGCCTTCAATCCGGCGAATGGCGGCCAGCACGTCGGCCGGTTCTATCTCGCTAATAGGCAGTTTGCCGATCGACCCGCAGACTAGCGACAGCAGATATTCGCTGCGGATGGCCGTGGCCGGTGCCCAGCCCTTCGTGCCGTCGCGCCTCCGCTTGTCGCAAAATTCATCACAGATCGCCTTGAACGTGTCGGCCGCCGCTATCCGCGCCCGCACCTTATCCCGTTGCTTCTCGCGCGACGGGTCTTTGCCAAGGGCGATTAGTTCGCGGGCTTCCTCCCGCCGCCTGCGCGCCTCCCCAAGGCTGATTTCGGGATAGGCTCCCATGGCCAGCAGTTTTTCGCTGCCATCCACGCGATATTTCAGCCGCCACAGCTTTCCGCCTGCCGGGGTAATCAGCAGGAACATGCCGTTCCCGTCCGCCAGCTTGATCGCCTTCGCGCCGGGCTTGGCATTGCGGACGGCAATGTCAGTGAGGGCCATAGGATTCGCGAGCCTTTCCGGGGCTATACCCCCAATATACCCCCAAGCGTGGGGGTATCGATTCGGCCGTTTTGCATATACCCCCCCAATCATACCCCCAAGGGCGAGTGACTGGATACGAACGCGAGTGAACGCTGGCGGCCTGATAACCGCTAAATACCTTGGATTTTGGGGCTTTGTCTAGACGCCTACGAACATCGGCGGACAGCAAATTGGAGCGGGTGAGGGGAATCGAACCCCCGTCGTCAGCTTGGGAAGCTGCTGCTCTACCATTGAGCTACACCCGCGTCGCAATCGCCATTGGCACGGCGCGAAACGATCGTCAACCGACCTGCCGCTTGGCCAGTTTGCGCGCCAGGGTGCGGCGGTGCATGCCCAAACGGCGGGCGGCTTCGGAGATATTGAAGTCGCTGTCTTTGAGCACTTCATGGATATGTTCCCATTCCAATGTCTTGATCGACGTGGGGCGGGGGGCAAGGGGAGTGTCGGGGTCGCCGCCGGAGCGGGCAAAGGCGGCCTCTATGTCGTCGGTGTTGGACGGTTTGGCGAGATAATGGGTCGCGCCGAGCTTGATCGCGTCCACGGCGGTCGCGATGCTGGCAAAGCCTGTTAGCACGACGATGAGCATCGCAGGATCATGGGCGTGCAGCGCCTGGACGCAGGCGAGGCCGGACTGAGGGCCGAGTTTGAGATCGACGACGGCAAAGCCGGGGCGGTGGTCGGCGAGTTGGGCATGGACCGTTTCCAGGCTGTCGGCGAGCAGCACGGTATAGCCGCGCCGCTCGAACGAGCGTTTGAGCGTGCGGGCAAAGGCTTCGTCATCCTCGACGATCAGCAACAGCCGTTCAGACGTCATTCTTGCCCTCCTCCAAGGCCAGGGTCGCCAGCGGCAAGCGCAGTAGGATCATCGCGCCGCCCTCCGCGCTGTTGCTCGCATTGACCCGGCCGCCCAGCTTGCGCACGACATTGACCACCAGGAAGAGGCCGAGGCCGCCGCCCTGCTTGCCCTTGCTCGACCGATAGGGTTTGCCGACATCGGCCAGCATCTCTTCGGTGAAGCCGGGGCCATTGTCGCGCACGGCGATATGGAGCCAGCGATTGTCGCGGCTGACCAGCATGTCGATATAGGTCGCACCCGCTTCGCGTGCATTGTCGAGCAGGTTGGTGACGGCCTGGCGGATCACAGGGTCAGCGACGATGCGCGGATAATCATGCGGGCCGAAATCGCAGCGCAACGGCATACCGGGATTGGCGCTGCGCCAGTCGCGGGCAATGGCGTCCACGAAATCGCGGACATTGGTGACCTGCGGCGCCTCGCCGCGCGCCTCGCCCGCCGACATCAAGATGCCCGACAGGATCGCCTTGCAGCGTTTGATGGCGGTTTCCATCTCGCCGACTTCCTCGACCAGCGCGGGGTGGCCGGTGATTTCGGGCATGTGGCGCCAGTCGCCCAGCACCACGGCCAGTTGGGCGAGCGGCGTGCCCAACTCATGCGCGGCGCCCGATGCGAGCAGGCCCATGCGGACGATATGTTCCTCCTCCGCCGCCTGTTGCCGCAACCGGGCGAGATAGGCTTCACGTTGCTGGAGGTTGCGGGTGATGCGGGTCATGAACAGGACCAGCAATACGGCGATCATGGTGA
The DNA here is from genome assembly GCF_000588875.1 of Sphingobium sp. Ant17. Taxonomy (GTDB): domain Bacteria; phylum Pseudomonadota; class Alphaproteobacteria; order Sphingomonadales; family Sphingomonadaceae; genus Sphingobium. The sequence continues at coordinate 4,372 of NZ_JEMV01000098.1, read as the reverse complement.
GGCAGATCCAGGTGCCGATGATATGCAGGTCGAACAAGCGGTCTTCAAACGCTTCGCTGAGATCCAACGGGCGATAAACGAGAGATAGCATCGCCGCGCAAAGCGAGGATATGGCGACGATGCCCCAGATGCTCCAGCGGTGTAGTAGCACTGCGCCCAGTGCCACCTGTACCAGGTAGAGCGAGATGAATGGATTGGTCGCGCCGCCGCTGAGATAGAGTTGGGTGGTCAGCACCAGCACGTCGAACAACAGCGCCAGAAACAGTTCGGCATGGGTGATGTCGGTGCGCCGTCGCAGCACCATCATGCTGGCAAGGTTGGTGGCGGCCGCGCCGCACAGGACGGCCAGCATCGCAGGAACGGGCAGGCGGATGTCCATGGCATAATGGACGATCAGGATGGTCGCGACCTGGCCCGCGATGGCGATCCAGCGTAACTGGACCAGCAGCGCCATATTCTTGCGCCCGGCGGCGTCCGCGGACCATTGGCTGGGAAGCCAACGCGCGCGCAGGGGCGTGTTGCCCTTCATGCCCGGCGATCTTTTCCTGACTGGCGCATGACGAAGATATAGGCACCCGCGACCATCGCCGCCAGCGTGAACCAGGTGATGGCGTAAACGAGATGGTTGTTCGGGAATTGCACCACGGTCAGCCCGCCGACGGGCAGGGCGTCGGGCTGCGGCACCAAATCGGCATCGATGAAATAAGGGAGGGTGGCGGGCAGGGTGCGGGCGGCGGCGATGGCGGCGACGTCGCGCGAATACCAGCGATCGGCCGCGGGGTCATTGTCGCGCAGGAAGCCGCCGCCCGGTTCGGTCAGGCGTAGCAGGCCGGTGACGCGGACTGGTCCTGCCGGGCGGGTGTAGCTGGTGCGGGCGTCGGGCGGCACGAAGCCGCGATTTATGAGCAGCGTCGTGCCGTCCGCACGCCGGAGCGGGGTCAGCACCCAGAAGCCGGGGCCACGGACAGTCGATGCCTGTACGAGTGTTGCGCGGTCGTGGAGGAAAGTGCCGGTCGCGGCGACGCGGCGATATTCGTCGGATTTGGTCGCCTTGGCGGGCGCTGGCACCGGCGCGGCGTGAATGCGGACAGCGACCCGGACAATCAAATCGCGTTTCCACGCCAGCCGTTCGACCTGCCAGACGCCAAGCGTACATAGGCCCGTAAACAGCAATGCCGCGATCAGCGTCAGGCCGATCACGAACCCCGCCCGGCCATGGCGGGGGTTCGCGGCTGTCACGGCATCTGGCTCATGTCATGGGTCATGGCCGGCATCATATTGGTGTTGAGATGATACATGACCCACATCGAACCGGACAAGGTGATGACCACCAGGACCAGCGTGAACATGAGCGCCATCATCGACCAGCCGCCTTCGGAACGGGTGTTCATGTGCAGGAAGTAGATCATGTGGACGACGATCTGCACGACGGCGAAGGCCATGATGACGAGCGCGGTGGTCTGCGGATTGGCGAAATAGCCGGTCATCACCAGCCAGAAGGGGATGGCCGTCAGGATGACCGACAGGCCAAAGCCGATCATATAGCTGCCCATCGTACCGTGCGCCCCATGCGCGTGGGTGTCGTGATCGTGCGCGCTCATCGCAGCATCCCCATGAGATAGACGAAGGTGAAGACGCCGATCCAGATGACGTCGAGGAAATGCCAGAACATGCTGAGGCACATCAGGCGGCGCTGGTTGGCGGGGATCAGCCCCTTTTTGGCGACCTGGACCATCAGCGTCACCAGCCAGATGATGCCGAAGGTAACGTGCAGCCCGTGGGTGCCGACCAGTGCGAAGAAGGCGGACAGGAAGCCCGACCGCTGCGGCGTCGCGCAGGTGCGCGAATTCATAGAGTTCGATGCTGAGGAAGGCGAGGCCGAACAGGCCGGTGATGGCCAGCCAGCCCTGGGTCGCGCCAACCTTGTTCTTTTCCATCGACAACATGGCAAAGCCATAGGTGATGGACGAGAAGAGCAGCATCGCAGTGTTGAGCGCGACGAGGTTCAGGTCGAACAGGTCGCGCGGCCCTGGCCCTGCGGCATAGCTGCTGCCCAGCACGGCATAAATGGCGAACAGGCAGGCGAAGATGAGGCAATCGCTCATCAGGTAGATCCAGAAGCCCAGCGCGGTGCTGGAGCCTTCGGGATGATGCGGTTCCTCGCCCAGATGGAAGAGGGGCTTGCCGTCCTGGTCAAGGAAGGCGGGGTCGATCTTGGATCTGCTGGCCATGGTCTTAGCCCTTCGCCGGAAGTTGGGCGGCAAGCAGCGTGCTGCGTTCGCCCTCGGTGCGCTCGACCACATCCTGCGGGATGTAGAAGTCGCGCTTATAGTTGAAGGTATGGCCGATCGCGACGGCGAGGATGCCGACGAAGGACAGGCCCGCCAGCCACCAGATGTACCAGATCATGCCGAAGGAGAAGGCCACGGACAGGACGGCGATGATCAGGCCGGTCGCGGTATTGGACGGCATATGGATCGCCTTATAACCGGTCAGCGGACGCTCATAACCGCGCTTCTTCATGTCCGCCCAGGCGTCGCCATCGTGGATGACGGGCGTGAAGGCGAAATTATAGTCCGGCGGCGGCGAACTGGTCGCCCATTCCAGCGTGCGACCGTCCCAGGGATCGCCAGTGGTGTCGCGCAGTTGATCGCGATTCTTGATGCTGACCGCGAACTGGATGAACATGCAGGCGATACCCGCCGCGATCATCACTGCGCCCAGCGCTGCGATCTGGAACCAGATTTGCAAGCTCGGATCGTCGAACACGCGCATCCGGCGGGTGACGCCCATCAGGCCCAGCACATAGAGCGGCATGAAGGCGGTCCAGAAGCCCACGACCCAGAGCCAGAAGCTGCGCTTGCCCCAGGTGGTTTCCAGCCGGTAGCCGAATGCTTTGGGCCACCAGTAATTGATCGCCGCGAACAGGCCGAACAGCACGCCGCCGATGATCACATTATGGAAATGCGCGATCAGGAACAGCGAGTTGTGCAGCACGAAGTCGGCCGGGGGCACGGCGAGCAGCACGCCGGTCATGCCGCCCACGGTGAAGGTCAGCATGAAAGCGACCGTCCACATCATCGGCAGTTCGTAGCGGATGCGGCCGCGATACATGGTGAAGAGCCAATTGAAGAGCTTGGCACCCGTGGGAATCGAGATGACCATCGTCGTGATGCCAAAGAAGCTGTTGACGCTGGCGCCCGACCCCATGGTGAAGAAATGGTGCAGCCAGACGAGATAGCTGAGCAGCGCGATGACGATCGTCGCATAGACCATCGAGCTATAGCCGAACAAACGCTTGGACGAGAAGGTCGAGGTGACTTCGGAAAAGACGCCGAACAGCGGCAGGATGAGGATATACACCTCCGGGTGGCCCCAGATCCAGATCAGGTTCACATACATCATGGGGTTGCCGCCCATGTCGTTGGTGAAGAAGGCCGTGCCGATATAGCGGTCGAGGCTGAGCAGCGCGAGCACCGCCGTCAGCACCGGGAAGGCGGCGACGATCAGGATGTTGGCGCAGAGCGAGGTCCAGGTGAAGATGGGCATCTTCATCATCGTCATGCCCGGCGCGCGCATCTTGACGATGGTCGCGATCAGGTTGACGCCGGACAGCAAGGTGCCGATGCCCGCTATCTGCAGGCCCCAGATATAATAATCGACGCCGACGCCCGGCGAATAAGCGATGCCCGACAGCGGCGGATAAGCAAGCCAGCCGGTGCGCGCAAATTCGCCCACGAACAGCGACATCATGACGATGATCGCGCCAGCCGTGGTCATCCAGAAGCTGAAATTGTTGAGGAAGGGGAAGGACACGTCGCGCGCGCCGATCTGGAGCGGGACGATATAGTTCATGATCCCGGTGATCATCGGCATCGCGACGAAGAAGATCATGATGACGCCATGCGCCGTGAAAATCTGGTCGTAATGATGCGCGTTCAGATAGCCTTCGGAGCCGTTGAACGCCATCGCCTGCTGCAGCCGCATCATGATCGCGTCGGCAAAGCCGCGCAGGAACATGATGAGCCCCAGGATCATATACATGATGCCGATGCGCTTATGATCGACGGTGGTGAACCAGTCGTTCCAGAGCGTGCCCCAGAGTTTATATTTCGTGACCAGCCCGAACACCACCGCGCCCCCCAGCGCGACCATGAGGAAGGTGCCGACGACGATCGGCTCATGCAGGGGGAGCGAACTCCAGTCGAGACGACCGAAGATCAGCTTCCAGATGCCACTATTTTCGGAGGCGGGATGCGGGGACATGGGCGTTACGGCCTTGATGTAGAGAGAAGGGGAATGGGGATGCATGGGTCTTTATAAAGCCCCTCCCTTCAGGGGAGGGGTTGGGGTGGGGGCGGTGCGGCAGGTG
>NZ_JEMV01000097.1 GCF_000588875.1 Sphingobium sp. Ant17 | reverse complement strand
TGCTCTTCTCGATAGCTGGGCAGGCCATTCTCGTCGCCCACGAGAGACATTCACGCCTCACCATCGCCGTGCAGCAGAACAGCCTGAAAGCCGATCCTGTGGCAGCTACCCTTGTCCGGATGCTCCGCCCCATGCCCGCCGATCTGCGACAATCGATCACCTTCGACAACGGAACTGAGTTCAGCCGCCACCAGTTCATTGCTAGCCAACTCGGCCTCAACGCCTACTTCTGCGATCCCCGCGCACCTTGGCAGAAAGGCGGCGTCGAAAAACGCCATAGGTCGCCTGCGACGAAATCTACCCCGCAAAACAAACCTCGAAACCTTGCCTGGCAAAGCCATCGACGCCATCATCGCAAACTACAATAACACACCCAGAAAATGCCTCGGCTTCAAAACTCCAGCCGAAACATTCATCCCGTTGCACTTCCAATGTGAATCCACACCCGGATCAAGTCCGGGGTGACGGTGTTTGATGGGTGTTTGCGAACCACCCATCTCTCATTTCCCGCGAAGGCGGGAAGCCATCTTCTTGCGGCCTCCCAAGTGCGGCGCTGGGGAGATGGATCCCCGCTTTCGCGGCAATGACGACCGTGGCGCGGCTCTTCCACCAGTCCGTCCGCGCGCTGCGCTTGCCATTCCGCCCGCTTTCCTCTAAGCGCACGCCCAGCATCGAGCGGTTTGCCGTTCGGTCCCTGACAAATCCATTGAGCGCGCGCCCTGAAAACAGGATGCACCAGGCGTTTTGTATGGACGCTGGTTGGCGAGGTTTCGCCCACCGGCGATTTTGTCGTTTTGGCAGGGTAGCTGTTGTTTTTCGGACCTTTTGGTCCAATTGAGGTGATGATGTTCGATTCGCTGAGCGATCGTCTGGGTGGAGTATTCGAGAAGCTTCGGGGGCGCGGTGCGCTCACGGAGGACGATGTCCGCGCCGCGATGCGCGAGGTGCGAATCGCGCTTCTGGAAGCCGATGTCGCCCTGTCGGTCGTGCGTCAGTTCGTCGATCAGGCAACCGAGCGGGCTGTCGGCAGCGACGTGCTGCGGTCGGTTACGCCGGGGCAGATGGTCGTCAAGATCGTTTCCGACACGCTGACGGAAACGCTGGGGTCCGAAACGTCGGACCTGATGATCGACGTGGCGCCGCCCGCCGTCATCATGATGGTCGGCCTCCAAGGGTCGGGCAAGACGACCACGACCGCCAAGATCGCCAAGCGCCTGAAAGAGCGTGAGCGCAAGAAGGTGCTGATGGCGTCGCTCGACGTGCAGCGTCCGGCCGCGCAGGAGCAGTTGGCCGTGCTGGGCACGCAATGCGACGTCGCGACGCTGCCGATCATCGCCGGGCAGCAGCCGGTCGATATCGCCAAGCGCGCGCTGCAGGCGGCCAAGCTGCAGGGCTTCGACGTGGTGATGCTCGACACCGCCGGGCGTCTGCATGTCGACCAGGCGCTGATGGACGAAATGAAGGCTGTGGCCGATGCCAGCAGCCCCGCCGAAATCCTGTTGGTGGTCGATTCGCTGACCGGCCAGGATGCGGTCAATGTCGCGCAGAATTTCACCGCGCAGGTGCCGCTGACCGGTGTCGTGCTGACCCGGATGGACGGCGATGCGCGTGGTGGTGCGGCGCTGTCGATGCGGGCGGTTACCGGCCGTCCGATCAAATTTGCGGGCACGGGCGAAAAGCTCGATGCGCTGGAGCCTTTCCATCCGCAGCGCGTGGCGCAGCGTATTTTGGGCATGGGCGATGTCGTGTCGCTGGTCGAGCGGGCGGCCGAAAGCATCGATGCGGACGAGGCCGACAAGCTCGCCAAGAAAATGGCAAAGGGTCAGTTCGACATGAACGACCTGCGCAGCCAGCTTAACCAGATGCGCCGCATGGGTGGCCTGGGCGCGCTGGCGGGCATGTTGCCGGGCCTTAAAAAAGCGCAGGCGGCGATGGCCAATAGCGGCGCGAACGACAAGACGCTGATCCATCTCGACGCGATGATCGGGTCGATGACGCCCAAGGAGCGGGAACGCCCCGCGCTGATCAATGCCAAGCGCAAGATCCGCATCGCCAAGGGTGCCGGGCGGACCGTGCAGGACGTCAACCGTCTCCTGAAAATGCATCAGGAGATGGAAACGGCGATGAAGAAGATCCGCAAAATGGGTGGCCTCAAGGGGCTGGCCAAGATGTTCACCGGTGGTGGCGGTGGGGGTATGGGTGGACTCGGCGGGCCGGACGGCGCGGGTGCGCCCGACCTGTCGGGCCTGGGCGGGCTGGGCGGTAACATGCCCAAGCTGCCGCCGGGCTTTCAGAATTTCATGAAGAAGTGAAGTAACCTGTCATCCCAGCGCAAGCTGGGGTCTCACTTCTTCAAGGGGAAGAGAGATCCCAGCTTACGCTGGGATGACGAAATCAAACATATATATTCAAGTCAGAAAGGTTAAGTTCCATGGCAACGTCCATTCGTCTCTCGCGCGGTGGTTCCAAGAAGCGCCCTTATTATCGCATCGTCGTGGCCGACAGCCGCGCACCGCGCGATGGTAAGTTCATCGAGCGCATCGGCAGCTACAACCCCGTCCTGCCCAAGGGCGACGAGAAGCGCATCATCCTGGACGTCGAGCGCGCGAAGCATTGGGTTGCCGCTGGTGCGCAGCCGACCGACCGCGTTGCCCGTTTCCTCGACGCCGCAGGCGTGAAGGAGCGGATCGTCCGCAACAACCCGAACAAGGCTGTGCCGGGCCAGAAGGCCAAGGATCGCGCCGAAGACCGTGCGACCAAGCTGGCTGAAGCCGAAGAAGCCCGCATCGCGGCGGAAGAAGCCGCCAAGGCCCCTGCCGAAGCGCCCGCTGAAGAAGCGCCTGCCGTCGAAGAAGCGCCTGCTGTCGAAGAGGCTCCCGCTGAGGAAGCCGCGGCCGAACAGGCTGAGGGCTGATCCTCTTGACGGACAAGCCCGTCACGCTCGCCGCGATCGTCGGGGCGCATGGGGTGGCGGGCGAAGTCCGTCTCAAGCTGTTTGGCGAAGGGGCCGAAAGCCTCAAAGCCTATGGCAGCTTCGATGCGGCGGGGCGCACATTGACGTTGAAGTCGGTGCGCCCTGGCCCCAATGGCGCGGTCGCCCGCTTTGCCGAGATCGGTGATCGCGGCGCGGCCGAAGCCCTGCGCGGCACGGCGCTGACCGTTCCGCGATCCGCCCTGCCGCCGCTGGCCGAGGGCGAATATTATCATGCCGACATTATTGGCCTGCCGTGCGTTTCGAGCGAGGGCGAGGCCCTGGGCGAGATCATTGCGATCGAGAATTTCGGCGCGGGCGACATCATCGAAGTCCAGCGGCCATCGGTCGAGGGCAAGCCCGGCAAACGCTTCATGGCTCCGATGCATGCGGTGACGCTGGACGCGGAGCGGGCGGTGATTGACGCGCTGTTCGTGGAGTAGTATATACGGTCAGTATATACGAGAGGCATTGCCATGAGCGCGGAATATAAGGCCAAGGTCTTCAAGTCTGGTAACAGCCTGGCGTTGCGCTTGCCCAAGGCTCTTGGCCTGAAAGAGGGCGCGGAAATGACCCTGCGCGAAGAGCAGGGTAAATATAGTTTCGAACCCGCGCATAGCGAACGCAAGATCGATGTCAGCAAGTTCGCGGGCAAGGCCCCGTGGCTGGAACCCTTGCCGCGCGAGGATTTCGACGATTCTCCGCGCGATTGGCACCTGCTCGGCCGTGATGCGTCCGGGGCATGATGCGGCTGCTGGATACCAATAGCTGCATCTATGTGTTTACCGGCGTCTATCCCGCATTGATCGCGCGCATGGCCGACCAGGTTGCGGGCAGTCTTTTCATCTCTTCCATCACCTATGCCGAATTGGCCTATGGTACGATGCAGGGCAAGCCGCCGGCGTCGGACGCGCTGGCTGCCTTTGTCGCGGAAGTGGGCATCCTGCCTTTCGATGAAGCTGCGGCGCAAGCCTATGCTGCCATGCCATTCAGGCGGGGTAGTTTCGATCGGCTCATTGCCGCGCATGCATTGTCCCTCGATGCGGCGCTGGTGTCGCGCAACCTTGCCGATTTCAAGGATATCCCCGGTTTGCGTGTGGAGGACTGGACGCGGTGATGCGATATTTTCTCATCCTGCTCCTCGCCGTCATTCCTTGCGCTGCCCATGCCGCCGACGCGCAGAAGATCGCTGCTACAATTCCTGAGATCGACCGGCTGTTCGCTGATTTTCAGGTGGATAGTCGGGCACCAGGGCTCGTCTATGGCATCGTGGCCGATGGCAAGCTGGTCCATGTGAAGGGGTTGGGCGTGCAGGATCTGGTGCATAAGCGTGCCGTTACGCCCGACAGCCTGTTCCGTATCGCGTCGATGACCAAGGCCTTCACCGCGCTCGCCATCCTGAATTTGCGCGACGAGGGTAAGCTCGGCCTGGACGATCTGGCTGAAGCGCATGTTCCCGAAATGCGGGGATGGACCTATCCGACCAAGGACAGTCCGCGCATCCGCATCCGCGACCTGCTGACTCATAGTGCGGGACTGGTGGATGATAATCCCTGGGGGGATCGACAGACGCCTCTGCCCGAAGCGGATTTTACCCGGATGCTGCAACGGGGCGTACCGTTCAGCACTGCGCCGGGCACGCGTTATGAATATAGCAATTTCGGCTATGCGCTGCTGGGGCGGATCATCGCCAATGTGTCGGGCCAACCCTATCGTCGCTATGTCGAAGGCCATTTGCTGGCCCCGCTCGGCATGGCGTCGAGCGGCTATCAGGTGAGCGAATGGCCGGTCGAGCAGCGCGCGATCGGCTATCGCTGGGAGGATGGGCGCTGGAGCGTAGAGCCGACCATGGCGGACGGGGCGTTCGGGGCGATGGGGGGCTTGCAGACCAGCGCCAAGGATTATGCGCGCTGGGTCGCCTTCCTGCTGTCGGCCTGGCCTGCCCGCGATGATGCGGAGGCAGGGCCGGTAGCACGCGCTTCGGTGCGGATGCTGGCGCAGGGGAGCAATTTCATGGGGGTCGCGCAGCGCAATGGCGCGAGCGGGGCGACAGCATGCCGACAAGCGGTGGCCTACGGGTTTGCGATGCGCGTGGCGCAGGATTGCGACCTGGGACTGACATTGGCGCATGGCGGTGGCTATCCGGGCTATGGCAGCCATGTCATGCTGATGCCTGACTATGGCGTGGGCATCTTCGTCTTCACCAACCGCACCTATAATGGCGGCAGTGGCCCCGCCTGGGACGCCGCTGTGGCGTTGCACAAAGCGGGGGCATTGATCGCCCGGACGATCCCGGTGTCGGCGCTGTTGGCGCACGGTTATGCAGCGGCGGGGCGCATCTATGCGGCGGGCGATGTGCTGGCGGCGCGCGATCGGCTGGCGATGAATGTCCTAATGGACCGGGATGCGGCGCAGTGGCGCAAAAAGATCGCGGCGGTGAAGCAGGAGGTCGGGACATGCGAGAGCGATGCGCCGATCGTCGCGACTGGCGCTCTGGCGGGGCGGTTCACCTGGACGTGCGAGCGCGGGCGGGTGGCGGGTACGATCTTGCTGGCCCCGACGCCTGATGCGCAGATACAGGAACTATCCTTCACGGTGCGGGCACCCTGATAGCACCCATCTGGACGCTGCGGCTGGCATCGCCTAAGCGCTGGTGATGCCCCAGATACTGACCGCTCTCTATTTGATCGCTATGCTGGCTGCTGGCTGGCGCTTGTTCGGCCTTGGCTGGTCGCGTGGCGTGAAGATCGCCACAGCGGTTGCGCTGATCCTGCCTTTCCCGCTCCTCATGCTGTTGCCAGCGCTGATCGAGCCAGCGCGGCCCTTTGCCGACCTGTTGCGGGCCATGGGTTTGACGCTGCTTTTGTGTGGCGCGCTGTGCCTGGGCGGCGGATGGTCGGCCGCCAAGATGCGGGCGCGGCGGCGATGAGCTTTATTGCGCAGATATTGACGCTCTACCCGGAGATGTTTCCGGGGCCGCTGGGGATATCGCTGGCGGGGCGCGCATTGGCCGAGGGGAAATGGGCTTGCGATCCCATCCATATCCGCGATTTTGCGACCGACAAGCATCGCACGGTGGACGATACGCCTGCAGGCGGCGGCGCGGGGATGGTGCTGCGCGCGGACATCCTGGCAAAAGCGGTCGACCATGCGCTGGAGCGGCGGCCCGACCTGCCCGTCCTTGCCATGACGCCGCGCGGGGTGCCGATTACGCAGGCGCGGGTGCGCGAACTGGCGGAAGGGCCGGGCGCGACCATCCTGTGCGGCCGGTTCGAAGGGTTCGATGAACGGATTTTCGACGCCCGGCCGATCGAGCAGGTCAGCATGGGCGACATCATCCTGTCGGGCGGCGAGATGGGCGCGCTGCTGCTGCTGGATGCTTGCGTCCGGCTGCTTCCCGGTGTAATGGGCGCGGCTTCGAGCGGAGTCGAGGAGTCCTTTGAAACAGGGCTGCTCGAATATCCGCATTATACCCGACCGGTCGAATGGGAGGGGCGCACGATCCCGCAGGTGTTGCGATCGGGGGATCATGCGAAGATCGCCGCCTGGCGGAAACAAAGGGCGGTCGATGATACACGGCTAAGGCGGCCGGACCTTTGGGAACGTCACAGCGGCGTTCGGGTCCAGTCGCCCTCTGGTGCGCAACGCGACTTGAAGGACTGACGTTTCATGAACATCCTCCAGCAGATCGAGGCGGAAAACATCGCCGCCCTCGGCAAAGAAATCCCTGAATTCCGCGCTGGCGACACGCTGCGCGTCGGCGTGAAGGTCGTCGAAGGCGAACGGAGCCGCGTCCAGAATTACGAAGGCGTGTGCATCGCGCGTTCGAACAAGGGCATGGGTTCGAACTTCACCGTGCGCAAGATTTCGTTCGGCGAAGGCGTGGAGCGTGTGTTCCCGCTCTATTCGCCCAACATCGATTCGATCACCGTCGTCCGTCGTGGCGTGGTGCGTCGTGCGAAGCTCTATTATCTGCGCGGCCGCACCGGCAAGCGCGCTCGCATCGCCGAGCGCCGCGACGTGCGCACCGAGGGTTGATCCCTCGGCTGTCCCACGGGATAGCGTAGGCACAGGAAAGGGCGGCGTTCCATCGGGAGCGCCGCCCTTTTCTTTTGCGCTGCCTTATCGGCGGCTGGTCCACCACAGGCCCGCCAAGCTGATCGCGGCGGCGGCCGACATGTAGAGGCCGACAAATTCCACGCCCTGGACCGCTATCAGCCAGGTGGCGACGATCGGGGCGAGCGCGCCGCCCAATATGCCGCCAAGGTTGAAGGCGAAGGACGCGCCGGTGTAGCGGAGCTGGATCGGGAAGAGGGCGGGGAGATAGGCCCCCAGCGGCCCATAGACAAAGCCCATCAGGAACAAAGCGAGGCTAAGGATCAGGAAGATGGGCAGCAGCGTGCCCGCGCCCATCATCGGGCCGAAGATCAGCCCCATGAAGACGGTGCCGACACAGCCCCAGGCGAGGACACGAGTCGGGCTGGTCTTGTCCGCCCACCAGCCTGCAATGAGGATGCTGACCGCCATGAACAGGATCGCGCCGAGCTGGATCGAGAGGAAATCGCTGCGGTCGATTTTGAGCGTGGTGGTGCCGTAGCCGAGCGCGAAGGCGGTCGCGATATAATAGATGGCGAAACAGGCGACGACGGCGAAGGTGCCCGCGATCGCTGCGCCCAGATGATGTTTGAACAGCGATGCCAAGGGCATGGCGGGCGGTGGCGCTTCGGCCTGGGCGGCGGCAAATTCGGGGGTTTCAGTGAGTTTGAGGCGGACCCAGAGGCCAAGGAACACCAGCACCGCGCTGCCGAGGAAGGGCAGACGCCAGCCCCAGGCGAAAAATTCCTCTTCGGTCAGGATGGTGCCCAGGATGAGGAACAGGCCATTGGCGGCGATGAAGCCGACGGGTGCGCCCAATTGCGGGAACATGCCAAAGCGCGCGCGCCAGCCGGGCGGGGCATTTTCCACCGCCAGCAGCGCCGCGCCGCCCCATTCGCCGCCAAGGCCGAGCCCCTGGCCAAAGCGCAGCAGGCACAGGATGAGCGGCGCCCACCAGCCGATCTGCGCATGGGTGGGCAGGAAGCCGATGGCCAGCGTGCAGCCGCCCATCAGCATCAGCGAGGTGACCAGCGTCACCTTCCGCCCGACGCGGTCGCCATAATGGCCGAAGACAGCGGCACCGAGCGGTCGGGCGAAGAAGGCGAGCGCGAGGCTGCCGTAGGAGGCCATGAGCTGCGCCGTCGGCGATGAGGAGGGGAAGAAGAGCGCCGGGAAGATCAGGCTGGCGGCGGTGGCGTAGATGTAGAAGTCGTAAAATTCGACGGCCGTGCCGACCAGGCTGGCCGTCAGCACGCGCTTGTGCCGCCACATTTCGCCGATGCCGCTCATCTGTTTCATCTCGCTTACCCCTCTCGTCATTCCAGCGAACGCTGGAATCTCCCTTCTGTTAGCCATTCCCAAAAGAAGTGAGATCCCAGCTTTCGCTGGGATGACGGCTATCCGTTTTTGCGTTTCTGGTTGAGCAATTCATAGGCCATTACCGCCGTCGCCACCGCTGCGTTCAGGCTGTCGGCCTTGCCCAGCATGGGCATCTTCACCAACAGGTCGCATTCGGCTTCATAGGCTTCGGGTAGCCCCTGCGCTTCATTGCCGACGAGCAGGAAGGACGGGCTTTGGTAGCGCGGTTCCTGATAATCATGGGTTGCCTTGAGGCTGGTGCCGATCAGTTCGCCGGGACCAGCGCGCAGCCAGGTCATGAATTCGGGCCAGCGCGCCTGGGTGATCGACTGGGTGAACAGCGCCCCCATCGAGGCGCGGACCGATTCGACCGAGAAGGGATCGACGCAATCGTCGATCAGGATGAGGCCGCCTGCGCCCACCGCGTCGCCGGTGCGCAAGATGGTGCCAAGGTTGCCAGGGTCGCGCAGCGATTGCGCGACGATCCAGATGTCGGCCTTGGTGCGATCAAGCGCGTCCAATGGCGTCAGCCGGTCGCGATAGACGCCGACCACGGCCTGGGCATTATCCTTGCCGCTGATCTTGGACAGGATGTCGGCGCTGGTTTCGATGACGTCGCCGCCCGCCGCTTCCATCGCCGCGATCAACTCTGCAGCGAGCGGATGTGTGGACCCGGCGTGGAACAGCATTTCGGGCAACACGCCTTCCTCGCGCGCTTCGGTCAGGATGCGCAAGCCTTCGGCCAGGAACAGCCCTTCGGCCTTGCGAAACTTCTTTTCGCGCAAGGATCGGACACGCTTCACCAGCGGGTTGGAAAATCCGGTGATTTCGCGTGCCACGGTTGCTCAACGCCCCAATTGCCCAAGGAAACGGCTTCTCTATCGATGGAAACGACAAAAGGACAGAGGGCAGCGGCGGATGGTCGTTAGGCGATGGATTTGATCGCCGAATTTTGCGAAGGAGCGGGCATGGACACCCAAACGCCTCCGTCGCCCTTGCAGGTCTCGCCCAAGATAGAGGACGGCTTCTTCCTGGGCGTCGTGCTGCTGGTTTCGATCGCCTTCCTGATGGTGATCCAGCCCTTCTTTGCCGCGATTTTGTGGGGCGTGATCGCGGCTATCCTGTTTGCGCCGATTTACCGGAATATATTGGGGCATATGCCGACCCACCGCAACGGCGCGGCGTTGATCACGCTGTTCCTGATCCTGGCGATCGTCATCATTCCGGCCTTCGTCCTGGGCGCGGCGCTGTTGCAGGAAGCGGCCTATTTTTACGGCAAGGTCCAGACCGGCGAGATCGACTTTGCCCGCCTTTTTTCGCAGATGGTGGCGGCGCTGCCCGAATGGACGAGACCTTATCTGCGGCGATTGGGCCTGGGCAATTTCGACGCAGCGCAGGCGATGGTGACGAAGGGCATCACCAGCAGTTTCCGGGTGCTGGCGGCGCAGGCGTTTCAGATCGGCCAGAGCGCGTTCAGCTTCTTCATGGCGTTGGGCGTCATGCTCTACCTCTCCTATTTCCTGCTGCGCGATGGCGAAAAACTGTCGCAGCGCATCGTCGCGGCCGCGCCGTTGCGGGCCAGCCAGCGCCAGGCGTTGATCCAGCAATTCGTCATCGTCATCCGCGCGACCATCAAGGGCAGCATCGTCGTCGCCATCGTGCAGGGGCTGATCGGGGGCATCGTCTTTTGGGCCTTGGGGATCGAAGGTGCCTTGCTGTGGGCGGTGCTGATGGGGGCGTTTTTCGCTGCTGCCTGCGGTCGGCACGGCCATCGTGTGGGTGCCGGTCGCCATCTATCTGTTCGCCAGCGGGGCGATCTGGCAGGCGATCATATTGGTGGCGTGTGGCGTCCTGATCATCAGCATGGTCGACAATGTGCTGCGCCCGATCCTGGTCGGTCGCGATACGCGGATTCCCGATTATGTGGTGCTGATCACGACGCTGGGCGGGATCGAGCTGTTCGGCTTCAACGGCATCGTCATCGGCCCGGTGATCGCCGCGCTGTTCATCGCGACCTGGAACATCTTCACCCGGATGCGGCAGGTGGGCGGCCTCGCGGAAAACTGACGCTGGGGTCACAGCTCGAAGTTCACACCGTCGTCGGATGAATTTTGCCCGATAGGAGGCATTTGCAGCGGCAAAGCCACAGGATCGTATCTTTAGCGCGACAGTGACGCGCCAGTTGCGCGACACAAAAGTTCGTGTCGCGCGCCTGTTAGGCGACAGCATAAGGCGGCATGATCGCAGCGGCGCGGGGGACGTCATCCACCAGGATAGATCAGACATAATCCTACATTGGAAGGGTTTGATCCCGCCCTATTCCAGCATCGCGGCGAGTTTTGGCGTCATATATTCCTGTGCGCCGGTGTCCGTGCGGAGGATCAGGCGGGCGGGGAGGGCATGGCGGGTGGCGAGGGTCATGCCGCGCACCGGGCCGAGGATGGTGATCGCGGTGGCCCAGGCGTCGGCGTGCATCGCGCTGTCGTGCAGGACGGTGACCGAGGCGACGCCGGTTTCGCTGGGCGCGCCGGTCGCCGGGTCGATGCTGTGCGAGCGGCGGCGGCCATCTTCCAGGCGGTAGCGGCGATAGTCGCCGGAGGTGGCGACCGACAGGCCGGACAGGGCGACGCGCAGGACCGGGATGGAGAGGTCCGGCGGGGATTCGACATCCACCCACCAGGGCTGGACGTCGGGCTTGATGCCTTCGCCGCGCAGTTCGCCGCCGATTTCTATGAGGAAGTTGGCAAGGCCCATGGCGCGCAACCGGGCGGCGACGGCATCGACGGCGAACCCCTTGGCGATGCCGGAGAAATCGAGCGCGACCGGGGCGAGGCGGCGGGCCTCAACGCCGTCAATCTCGATCGCCTGCCAGGGCGGGGTCGAGGGGGCGGCATCGGGGCGGGGGAGGATGGCGGGACCGAAGCCCCATCGGTCGACCTGATGGCCGATGGCGGGATCGAACGCGCCGTCCGACAGCCGGGCCATGGCGAGGCCTGCGCGCAGGACAGTCAGCATGTCGGCGGGCAGCGGCATCCATGTGCCGATAGCCGTGCGGTTGAAGCGGCTGATGACCGAGTCCGGCTCCCAATTGCTCATCTGCGCGATGATGCGGGCCAGCACCGCCTCGATCTCCGCCGCGCAGTTAGCGGGCGGATCGACGATATGCGCTGACCAGCTTGTGCCCATGGTCGGGCCACCGAGCGTCGTGACGCGGCCCGCCCGCTGTCGCCCGACGAACAGGTCGGGCGACAGGCCGGGCGGGATGGCGATGCGGATGCCGACCGTCAGGGGGCCAGCACTTCCAGCGTCGAGACATAGGCGGCGCGGCGCTGGGGTGGGCCAG
>NZ_JEMV01000096.1 GCF_000588875.1 Sphingobium sp. Ant17 | reverse complement strand
ACAAAGCGGAGGTCGAGTGTGGCGATTACGTTAAGTGGTGTAGGTTTTGAGGGTAGCGAAGCTGACCGGACGCGCGCTCATCGATAAAGCGCTGTAGCGGCCGGTCAGTTTCGCGGGTGGTCACCGGCGAACTTCGGATAAGTTTGGGTTGCGAAGCTCAACTTACGGAGACCTCCGATGACCAATGACAAGATGGACCTGCACGCTCTGGTTGGGAAGACAGCCGACGGCGATTTTCTACGCGACATGATCGGCTTTGCCGCGCAGCGGCTGATGGAACTGGAGGTGGGCAGTGTGACCGGCGCTGCCTATGGTGAGAAAGATCCTGAGCGCTTGGCACAGCGCAACGGCTATCGGGATCGGGACTGGGAGACGCGAGCAGGTACGGTCGAGCTGCGGATCCCCAAGCTGCGCAAGGGAACATATTTTCCTGGGTTCCTGGAGCCCCGTCGCTTGGCGGAGAAAGCGCTGACGGCCGTCATTCAGGAAGCCTATATCCAAGGGATTTCAACCCGCTCGGTCGACGATTTGGTGAAGGCCATGGGGATGAGCGGTATCTCAAAGAGCCAGGTTAGCCGGCTGTGCGTGGAGATCGATGAACGCGTGAAGGCTTTTCTCGATCGTCCGATTGAAGGCGACTGGCCTTACCTGTGGATGGACGCGACCTACATCAAAGTGCGGCGGGCCGGTCGCATTGTCTCGGTCGCCGTCATCATCGCCGTCGGCGTCAACAGCGATGGCCGGCGCGAAGTGCTTGGCATGGCGATCGGTCATTCCGAAGCTGAGGTCTTCTGGACCGATTTTCTACGCAGCCTTGCCCGTCGCGGTCTGCGCGGCGTGAAGCTGGTGATCTCCGATTCCCATGAAGGCATAAAAGCTTCCGTCGCCAAAGTGTTCAGCGCCACCTGGCAACGATGCCGGGTTCATTTTATGCGCAATGCGCTGGCGCATGCTGGCAAGAGTGGGCGCAGGGTCGTGTCGGCGTTCATCGCCACCGCCTTCGCTCAGGAAACGCCAGAGGCTGCAAAGGCCCAATGGCGTAGCGTCGCCGATCAACTGCGCCCCACCGTGCCGAAACTCGCCGCACTGATGGACAGCGCCGAGGAGGATGTGCTGGCTTATATGACCTTCCCTGCCCAGCACCGCACCAAGCTTCACAGCAACAATCCAATCGAGCGCCTCAATGGCGAGATCAAGCGACGCACCGATGTCGTCGGTATCTTCCCCAACGAAGAGGCTATCACACGTCTCGTCGGCGCTATCCTCCTCGAACAAAACGATGAATGGGCAGTGCAGCGCTGCCGCTACATGACACTGGAAAGCGTCTCAGGATTAAGCGATAATCCCATCATCACGTTGCCTGCCATGGCAGCATGATCAATCCGGCTTAGCCGGAGGTCGCTGTGACAACGCCAGCGAACCTACACCACGTTGTGGGGCACGATCCAGATGAAGTAGCACTGGCAGTTCGGGCAGAAGCGCGGATCGTCCGGCTTGGCAGGAAATTGTCCGGCCTCGATCCCGTTGATCGCGCCCTCGAACGCCTTGATGGCCTTGTCCTCCTTGCCGGCCGGGAACTCCCGCGTCTCGCCGTCGCTGGGATAATAGGCCCCGACAGAAATCGTCCTGCCCGGAAACCGCTTCTGCGCCGCCAAGCGCAATGCACCGTAGATTGGCTTGTCCCCCTCGCCCTTCGTCTGCCGGCCAGTCCGGATCCGCTGCACGCGCACCACGCCACCGGCCTCGACTAGGCGGTCAGGCTCCATCGTGACTGTGCGCCCGGCGATCGTGACGTCGAGTCCCCCGTCGACAGACGCGCCCTGCTCGGTAGCGATAAAGACCGCCCCATTGGCCACCATGCGGTTCGCGGCCTGCCGGTAGTATCCCTCGAAACCGTGACCGACGGGACCGCGTTCGGCCCAGACCTCATCGAGATGCGCCAGCGCTTCTGCAGCACTGGTCGCGACACCTGCGGCGCGACGGTCTTGGATCCATGCCAGCGTCCGGCGTACGCAGCGGTGAAAGTCAAGGAATGCGGCGCCGTCGGCACCGCCGCGCAATCCCATTAGCTGCTCGTACCGGTATTTCGCGGGACAGCGGATGTAGGTCTCAAGTTCGCTGGCGGAGTAGCTGGCCCGTCTCTCGACGACCACGGGCGGGCGGGCGATTGGCAGCGGCACACTGGAGGGAGCCGTGCGGGTCGTCGCAGGTATCGACGAAACCGAGTCTAGAAACTTCGACGCAGTCGCATTCTGCGTGGTGTATTTCACCGCCCGCGTCAGCGACAGGTGGTCTCGCGCACGGGACAGGCCGACGAAGAAGAGGCACTCCTCTTCGGCATCATGGTCGACCTTAGCCATGTTCAGCTGCGGGTATTTCGCCAATGCAGGTGTCCTCGAGCCTTTGCGGCTCGCCGGCATATATCTCGTCGCCAATGCGGGCAGATGGACCGCCGGAAACTCCAGACCCTTGCTGCCATGGATAGTGAGTACGCGTACTGCATCGATGTCGGTCGCCTCGGCCGATATCGCACGATAGACGCTGTCTTGGTTCAGCAGTTCGATGCGGCGGATGCGCTCCAGCAGGCGCTTCCGGCTTCCGTCACCGACGGCGTCGTGCTCGCCGCACACCTTGAGGAGGTGGTAGATCGCGATGAGCTTCTGACGATCTGCCGGGTCCGAACTGCGGACGAGGGCATTGAGGTAGCTCCCCGTCTCAAACAGCCAGCCGGTCAACATCGACCAGGGCGACGTACCCGGGCCAACGAACGCGAGCTCCGCACCCAATTTCGCGAGACCGTCGCGTCCTGTGTCAGAAAGACCGTCGATCTCGGCGACCCGGGCCAACGCTTGTATGACCGGCAGCTTCTCCACCGCAGCCCAAGCGATCACCGCGAGGGAGTCTTTTTCGGTCGCGCCGTATGCGGGAAGCTGCGCGACCCGGACAAGTCCGAGCCCGCCGAATTCGGCATCGAGCGCGACCAGCGACAGCAGGTCGCGGATCTCACTGCGCTCGAACAGGTCACCGAGATACAGGAGGGGGACGTTGAGCCTCTCGAGCAGGGCCGTCAGGCGGCCAAGCGTTAGATGGCTGCGCGCCAGGATCGCTTGGTCGCGGTAAGGCACGCCCGCGACCCGCAGCCGCTCGACCCGGTCGCGGATCGCGCAGGCTCATCCTCGACGGTCGCGCAGACCTCGAGCGTGACATCGCCGACCGCGCCTCGGTTGGCCTGCCACTGCGCCGCCGCGCCACCCGTCATGCCCCCGGTGAAGGCGGCGAAGGCGCGCACCACTGGCGTGCCCGAGCGGTAGTTGATCCCGAGGCTGAGGCGCTTCCCGTCGAACTCCGTAGTGAACCGCTCGACGTTCGAAGGCTCGGCTCCCCGAAATCGGTAGATCGACTGGCGATGGTCGGCGACCACCCAGATGTCGCGGCAGTCGTCGGCGAACGCGCGCAGGAGAGCCGAGCTGGCGAAGTTCACGTCCTGATATTCGTCGACGAGCAGGTGACGGTAGCGTCCGAGCACCTCTGTCCGGACCTGGAGATCCTTGAGCAGCGTGACCGCGTGCCGGATCAGGTCGCCGAAGTCGACCGCGTCCGCCTCCTCGAGCAGCCGCTCGTAGATCACGTAGACCTCGCCGACCTCGACCGCCTTCTCCGCGATCTCCCGCACAGCCTCGTCGGTGCTCGCCGCCGCGAGGTCCGCCTTGGCCGCCGCGAGGTATTCCTCCGGACCGATCAGCTCGTCTTTGGCCCTGGAGATCGCGCTCACCACAAAGGCGAGTTCGAGCGCCGGCTCGAAGAGGTTCTGGTAGTGGCGCAGCGGAAGCAGCTCGAGGTTGGTCTCAAGCAGCGCGAGGCTGGCCGTCGGATCGAAGATCCTGACCTTCTCCGTCCGGCCGATCCGCCCCGCGTAGCAGGTAACGAGCTCGAGCCCGAACTTGTGGAAGGTCCCGACCCACATCTCGATCGCGGCGTCGGCATCGACCGCCGACAGACGCTCGCGCATTTCCTCCGCCGCCTTGTTGGAGAAGGTGAGCGCGAGGAGCGACGATGCCTCGTCCTCCTTCAGGATGCGCGTGACGCGTTCGACCAGGGTGCGCGTCTTGCCGGTCCCGGGACCGGCGTGCACCAGGAGGGGGCCGTCCGACCAGTCGACGGCCGCCTGCTGGTCGGCATCCAGGTCGTAGACGACCTTCTCGCCCTCCTCGACCTCGTGGCGGACTAGGGGTGGAAGCAGCAGGGCACGGATGGCCTGCTGCAGGACGAGGTTGCGCGGCAGGCCGAGCCGGGCCGCGATGGCCGACGGCCGGGCGCCGGTGAGGAGCTCGTCCCTCAGCCAGTCCGAAGGACTCAGGAACTCGCCCGCGAAGACGTCGGCCTGGACCTCCTTTCGCTCGCGCGAGGAGTAGCCGTCGACGCGGGCGCCGCCGCTCTCCACGGTTTCGCCGGAGAGTCTCATCGACACGTCGGTGACGTCGCTCTCGGCATCCTTGTGCAGCCGGAAATGGCCGAGCTCGTGCGCAATGACGACGACCTCATCCTCCTTGGTCTGACCGCGCGCGACGTGGACGATGCCGGGACCACGCTCGAAGAATCCCAGGACGTTGTCACCGGCCCGCGTGCCCGGATCGAACTCAACGATCTCTAGGTCGTGCAGGCCGGCCATCGCGTCAACCAGCTGGCGGGCTGTCGGAGGGGCACCCGCCTTGGCCAACGCTGCGGTGCGGCAGTCGCGCGCGGCGAGCCAGATGTCGCTCCAAGCGTCCATCAGGCGTCGGCCAGCCAGTAGGCGATCTCTTCTTCGCTCATCCCGGACGACCGTATGATTTCCTCGAAGGTCCGCTGGTTCGCAACCGGCTGACCGACGGACTTGGCGCGGCCGCCAAGCGCCGGAAGGCGGGCGGCGTGGGCATGGGCGAGGTTGAATGCCGCCACCGACACGCCGAGCTCCCGCGATATCGCCGTCGAAAAGCGTGGCCGAAGGTCGCGCATGCGGCCGGCGAATAGGTCCGCCACGACGACACGCTTGATCGGCAGTCTGCGGGCAAGTTCCGGTTGGGTCAGGCCCGCCGACTTGAGCATGCCATTGAGCGTCGGGCCCGCCGCGGCGGTCGCGTCGACGACCCGATCCCCGGCCTCCGCCGCAAACATAGCGGCCTGCACCCGGCTACGGCCGCGCGCGATCATGTTGTCGTCCAGTTGCCCGGGCTGCTCGCACATGTCCGCGATCATCGCCAGACGGACGGCCGCATGTTCGCGGATGTCCTCGGAGAAGTCCGGGTGCGCCCGCGTCCAACGCTCCACGTCCGCGCGTGTCGGGATGTCGCACTCCTCGTGGAACGCGATCAGCACTTCATCCCTTACCTGCTGATTGTCTTCCATCACGATTTTCCGATCATCTTCTCTAACTGTTGCTTGGCGGACACAAGCCTCTTCGAGGCGGTGTCCGGATCGATCCCGAGGATGCTCGAGATCGACTCGCCCTTGATGCTGCTGCAGCCGTAACCCTGCATGTGGAGCTCGAACACGTCGCGCACGCCCTTGCCATGGAGGCGATCGAGGATGCGCTGCACGTCGGCTGCCTGCTCCGCCTCCGAGAAGTTCTCGGTCCGCGGATCCACCATGCCGCCGGGGTCGTCGACCATGTCAGGCATGAGCTTCATCTTCTTGAGCGCCGGGCGCACATGGTCAATCGCCCGCTTGCGGAGGGTCGACTTGAACCACTTGCGCAACCCCTCGCCATCGGCCGCAGTCGGTGACAGCAACGCCTTGAGCATCGCGTCGTGCACCGCCTCGACGATCTCGTTCCCGCCGTCCGGGAAGGTCTTCGTAGAGATTTCGCCGCGCAGGATCGACAATATGCGATCGGAGATGAAAACAATCATCTCACGGACGAAGCTTGGTCGATTCCCTTGCGGCGGTAGTTGGCGCGTATCGCCCCTACGATGATTCCTTCGGGGAACCGGGCCAACTGACCATGTTCGACGATCCTTCGCCAAGTGGGATGGTCGCCGGGCAGCGGAGGCTCATCGTCCGCATCACTCATGAATATCTCCTCCAAATTTGGACCTCAGAGTGACAAGCGAATTCTGACGCGGAAAATCCGGAAAAAACGCGTTCGCTGCGTTGATTTTCATAAACGTGGCACTGACCACATCACGACAACGTGCACTCCGAATGGAGCTCGGCGCCGATTACAGACTTCGCAATCTGAACGAGGTGCGGGTGGTGGGTAAAGAACAGCACTTGAGTGCTCCGGGCCACCTCGGCCAAGACCTGGAAGCCAGCCTCTGCCCGCCGGTCATCAAAGTTCACGAACAGGTCGTCGGCTAGGAACGGCAGGCCGACGCCCGCAGCGACGGATTGCTCCAAGGCGGCGAGCCTCAGCGCAAGGAATAGCTGGTCAGTGGTACCCTCGCTCATCGCATCGACGTCAACCATTGTCCGCATGTCGTCGCGCATACCCCGGAGCCGCGGGATGGGTCCGTCGGTGTCGACCTTCAATGTGGTGTAGCGGCCGGTCGTAAGTGTCGAAAACAGCTCGCCAGCGCGCAAGAGCAGCGGATCCTGGTGTCGCTCGCGATACTTCTCGATCGCCCACTTCAGCATCACCGCCTGCGCCCGCTTTAGGATGTAGTCCTCTGCCAGAACCTCCAGTTCCGAACGTGCCTGCTCCGCGTCGGCGGCCGCGTCGACGGCTGAGGTGCCGCCGGTGTCGAATGTTGCGAACTTGGCTCGGGCATCGCCGTGGGCCGTCGCTGCTTCGTCCACCAATGCGTTTAGCTCATCGAGCCGGGATCCCAGCGTCGTCAGCTGCGAGGCGACCTGATCCGGGTCAGTTGCATCAACCGCGGCGATCAGCGCCTCGAGTCCGATCCCATCGCCGGCCTCGATGATCGCACGCTCCGTCGCTGAGACATCCTCGACCAACACGCGCCTTGCCCGGGACCTCTCGATGACCGCGCCAAGCGCTGTCCTGTCCGATACGACTGCCTCTGCAAGGAACGACGCAAGTGCCTCGTCGGTCGCCTTAAGCTTGGCCTGCGCTTCCTGCAGCTCGCCGTGGCGGCGCCGGTCCTCCTCGTCCAGCGAGCTATGCAGCGTTGCTCCGGTCCGCGCCGCCGCGAGCCGGTCTCGCATTGACCGCAGACGCTCGGACACCTCGCCCGCAGCGACGCCGAGCGCGTCGGCAAGCCGTCCCACTGCCGCCGCGTGATCCCGGGAGTCGCGCGCGATGCCTTCGATACGCCGGTGCAGAAGTGCTTCCGAAGCTGTCGCCTCGCGCAGCTCGTCGAGAAGGTCGAGGACAGCGGCACAGACGGTAACGTCGATTTCTAGACGCGCCTCGGCTAACGCTGCAGTCCATGCGGCGATGTTCTTCGTTGCCGCGCCTTCCACCGCGCGGGTCCTATGGTCGAGGGAGGTAATCTCCACATCGACCTGATCCAGCTCCGCCTGCGCCAGCAGGCGTTTGCGCGACACATCGTCGAATGCGGCGCGACGCGTCTCCGCCTTGGAGAGCACGGGTGTAAGCGGGCCACCCGCATCCGCGATGCCGAGTGCCGCAGCAAGCGCAGAACGGGCGCCGTCGCGTCTGGCTTCCGACCGTTCGACCTCCGAGATCAATTCACGCAGCTTGGCCTGAGCAGCCTCCGCCACATCACGGTCAGCCTGCCAAGAGTGGAACCGCCCGGGTTCCAGCTCCGGCAGTCCGGCATCGCCGAGCCGACGCTGCCAGGCGGAGAGGACCTCCTCGTGTCGGCCACGCGCCGTCTGGGCGCGGGCTGCGGCCTGGTCGCCCGCTAAGTCATGCGACGCCCGCGTTTGCTCCAGCAGCGAAAGCCTGCCCGACGCGTCGGCGGTCGCGTATCGCGCGTCCGCGCGCCCGTCCGCCGCAGCAATGCCAGTTTCGAAACCCGCGACCGCGTCGGCAGGTGCCAGAAGGGCCGCACCATCCATGAGATGGTCGCGTAGCGGCCGCCACAGACGGTCGCGCTCGGCCCGCATCTCGACGATGTCCTCGGCGGACACGGCGGTCCCTGTCGATAGCTGCGAGATTTCGAGCGCCGCGACGGAAGACTGGTCAGACGCGCGCTGCGCGGCTTCCTCCTCCCGACGGATGTCGGTGAGGAGAGTCGCAAGGGCGTCGCGCGCCTCCTGGATCTCGGTGGCGTCTACTTTGGGAAGGCAAGCGAGTGCAGTCGCATCGCCCGTCCAAGGCACCAACCTGGCCAGCGCTTCGGCGGCATTGCGCGCGGCACTGTCCAGGCTGCCGCGCACGGCGTAGCAGCGAGCGTCGGCATCGGCGCCCAAAGCACGCGCCTCATCAACAGCGGATGCAAGTGCGTCAGCCGCGTCGCCGACCACATTCGCGGCAAGCGTCGCCTCCGCACGGCCCCGCCGCTCCTCTATGCGCTGTCGCTCGTCCTCGATCTGGCGCGCCGCAAGGCGTTGCTCCCCATCAACGCGGGAGAGCTCACGCAACCGCGCCGCGAGTTCGCGTGGCGGTGCCGCATCGGCGTTCGGACCGGCCTCGGCGCGGAGCCGGCGGACGGTCGCCGTCGCTTCTGCGTGCTCGGCCTCCAGCCCGACGAGGTCACGCTTCGCCTTAACTTCCGCACCCGCCTCAGTAACGAGGCGATCGACCTCATCGGCCTCTACGAGCACCTGCGCATCCGTCGAGACGGAAGAACGCCGGTCGGCGATGTCCGCGCGCAGGCTCTCGGCGGTCGCTATTGCGCGGACCGCCTCTTCGGCCTCTCGCACGAGCTCCTCGGCGCCGGTCTCGCGCTGGCGCCCCAGGTCTACAACTCCATCGTAGCCGGCGAGCGACGCCATCTGCTCCTCGCGTCGCCGGACGAGCGGCGCCACGCGCCGGACACGTTCGGCAGATCTCGATTCGGTCTGGACGGCGTCGCGGTCGCGGCGCGCCGCCTCCAGAGCCTCGCGGGTCCGCTCGGTGGCGATCCTAGCGTCCGACCAAGCCTTGGGCTTCAGCGCGTCATCGCGGACGATCCTTGCCGACTCGGCGAGCTGGCGCTGGGCCTGTGTGAATGTCCTGCTGCCGCGGGTAGTCGGCCCCCAGATCGCATCTGCCTCGGTCTCCAGACGACGCAGCTCGTCGGAGACGCCGGTCAAACCCGACCCAGCCGCGAATAGCGTGCGGCCGACATCGTTCTTCGCCTCGACCATTGCCTGCCCGCCCAGGCGGAGTGCCGCCTGATCCAGGCTGAAGGAAAGGCCGAACGTCTCCCGTGTCTGTCCGCGCAGCATCGCGGCGAGCGGCGCTTCGTCGATCGCGGTGTCATCGGCACCGAGGAGCGTGCTGCCCGTGCCCTTCTTGCGGCGGCAGGTAAGCGTCGTGCCGCCATCCTCGAGCATTGCGCCGACGCGCAGCAGAGAATAGTCGAAACGGAAATTGTATGGCGAACGGGCGGGAAAGCCAAAGAGGAGGTCGGAGACGGCCGACAGCGACGTCGTCTTGCCGGCCTCGTTCTCGCCGTAGATGACGTGAAGGTCCGGACTGCCGGAGCGGAAGTCCAGCTCGCAGTCCTCGAAACGGCCATAGCGCTCGAGCGAGAGGCGGGAGAACCGCATGCTCAGCCTTCCCTCGTAAGACGCGACCGCAACGCCGTGGACGCGGTGCCGAGGACGCCCGCCCAATCACTCCTCGCTGCCGACAGCCGCAGCTCGCCGTCCTCGGGTTCGCCCAACGACGTACTCGCCGCCAGCATGAAACGCTCAAGGTCGCGACCGATGGCGGCGGTGAGGTCCGGATCGGTCGCCGCCTCTTCGATCATTGTGCCAAGGTCCTCGCCGACCGCAACCGTAGTCCGCGCCGGTTCGGTCACTTCGACCCGGACCTTCTCGACGAATAGGTCAGGGGAGATCGACGAAGCGATCGCGCGCACGTCGTCGCGCAGCATCGCGGCTCCGTCCCGCACCGCGCCGGCGTCAGCCATCTCGCCGGTCAGCGTCACGCGCGCGATCAGCGGCCGACCTGAGGCGTTCGAGCCGTGAAGGCCGACAAGCGCGGAACGCAGCAGGTCACTGAGCTCGTCCATCCGAGCACCTGTGCAGTCCACGTCGAGGCGCGCCCACCGAATAACGTCGAGCTCTATCCGCTCGACAGATGTTACCTCGCCATCGGCCACGTTGACCAACACCGCACCTTTGGCGCCGGTTTCTCTGATCGTACGGCCCTGCACATTCCCTGGGAACACGACGTGGGGTTCGGTGCTGACGACCTCGAATTCGTGCACGTGGCCGAGCGCCCAGTAGTCATAGCCGCGAGACCGCAGGTCATCCACGCTGCAAGGTGCATAATCAGCGTGACCCTGTCGGCCGGCCAGCGCTGTGTGGAGCATGCCGATATTAAAAGTATGCGCGTCGCCCTGTGGATAGGCGATGACGAGGTTCTCGGTAACAGCCTGCGTCGCGAAGCTCTGGCCGTGGATTGCGACCGAGATGTCCGGAAGGCGGTGGGTCTCGGGCCGCTTCGAGCCGAACAGTCGCACATTAGGCGGCCAAGGAACCGTTCGCGATATGACCGACGCGGCATCATGGTTGCCGGAGAGTAGAAACGCCGGGATTCCAACTTGGTTCAGGCGGCCCATCGCCTTAGCGAAATAGAGACCGGTCCCCATGTCGCGCCAGTCGCCGTCGAACAGGTCGCCCGCGATGACAACAAAGTCCACCGCCTCATCGATGGCGCACTGCACTAAGTTATCGAAAGCCGCGCGCGTAGCGGATCGTATTTCATCGACCGGCAGGCCCTCATATCTCGAGAGGCCATGCAAAGGACTGTCGAGATGAATGTCGGCGGCGTGTAGGAACCTGAAGCTAGTCAACTAATTCCCCCAAAACCAGATCGCCCCCTCGCTCTCGGAGGCGCTCCCAAACAAGATGAATGTGGAAGCAAATCACCGCCACTTACAAGATCTAAGTCGCGATATGCATCAATTGAGTATGGCAACGCCGTCTGAGCAAACGGCGGCTTTCGAGCTTTACTGCAAGCCTGGCGACGGACGGTAGGCCGCGTCCGGCAGGTTGGCGTCACCGATGTCGATATGGCCGTGGGCGTAGGGTACGTCTGCGCCGTTGAAGGCGACAGTGTCTTCGAGCGCCATAAGTGACCCTGACACGACTTCCATAGCGTCGCCGCCGTGGAGCCTCCGCAGCAGTTCGCCGACAGCGAGGATCGCCGCGGTCAGTCCGACAAAGGGCACGCCGATCGTGCGAGACGCAATCTGTGTCAGGCCACATCCGTCCACCCCCTTGACCTTCATCGCCCGGTAGGCCGGCATAGTCGAGACGTCGGGGGCGGTGGCCGTAGGCGCGGTGCCTCCCCAGATTGCGCCTGCGCGCTTAGGGCCGGGAAAGCTGTGCAGCGAGAAGTTGCGGAACCCCTGCGTCCCACCGCCGAGGCCAGCTTCCACCACCAAGTCAAAGCCCGCATCCTCCAGCGCCGCGCGGGTAACCGCGTTGTCCACGCCACACAGTGCGGCACCGGGCTCGAGGTGGTGGCGCCGCGTCCATGCACCGAACCGTCGCTCCTCGTGCCGAACCTCGAACCCGCGACGCTCGAGCCAGTCACCGACCCAGCGAGTTTTCATTGCGGTCGGCTGTTCGGGCACTGCCAGCAGCGAGGTGCTGTCGTTAGACTCCGCCATCCGGTCGAAATCCTGAAGCATCAGCGTCGTCTCCGCTCCTTCTGGATAGGGGAGCGAGGCAAGGCACCAGGCGAAGGCCTGACCAAGGTTGCCTAGGCCGATCAGCCAGAGCTTGGCGGGGAGATGGCTGAGTAGCGGTTCGTTTGGATCAGAGTCAGTCCAGGGCGCGCCCGGGTTCCAGATCGATAGGCCCGACGCGCGCGACCCGCCATGTCGTGGTCGCCGGCATGCCAGGCGAAGACTCGCCAACGCACGCGGCGGCGGCCATTGCCGGCGCCAGCGCAAGTGCGAGCGCGTCGCGGGCGACCGGGGTCC
>NZ_JEMV01000095.1 GCF_000588875.1 Sphingobium sp. Ant17 | reverse complement strand
CCAAGCCGGTGGGCAACTAAAATCGAACAAGCCCCTTYCGTTCGGGGGAGGGGCTTGGGGCTCGGGGACGTACCAGTTGCGTCCCCACTACCCGCCCACGAAACCCAACAGCAAAAGGCCCGTTCCTGAATAGGGACGGGCCTTTTGCTGTGGCGAAAACCGATCAGGCGTGCGGACGAAAAGCCCGCAGCGGCTTACTTGATCTTGGCTTCCTTGAACTCGACATGCTTGCGCACGACGGGGTCATATTTGTTGAAGCTGAACTTCTCGGTCTTGGTGCGCGGATTCTTCTTGGTGACGTAGAAGAAGCCGGTGTCAGCGGTGCTGACGAGGCGAATCTTGACAGTTGCTGGCTTGGCCATGGCCCAAAATCCCTGGTCGAATCATGTAAAAGAAAAGCGTCCCCCCAAGCGTATCGAGGAGGGCTACCCCGTTTCAGCGCCCGCCCTTGGGGCAGATTCGGGTTGATGTCAAGGCTGGGGCAGCATCGGTAGGCGCTGCCGCACCAGTTTACGTGGCTTTAACCCCATGCGCGCATGATCATCACTGGGGCAAGAAGATAGGGAAGACTTCCCATGCGACATGATCCGATGCTGGCCATATTGGCAGACCTGATGCGCCGGGTCGATGGGATTGCAAGCGAGCGGGGCCATGTGTCCGTCGTGCGGCTGCATGACGAAGTCGACCAGATCCGGCATATCGCCCGTGCTTTTCAACTCGACGAGGTGGAGGGACTGGCAGGGACGCTTGAATCGGCCTTGTCGCTCCATGGCCTTGGCCCGGTGGTGCTCTCCTATCTCGACTTGATGCGCGACGCGATCGCGACGGAGATGCCGGTGGCCACGATTATCCAGACTGTCGTCCGCACCACGCCCACTATCCCTCTGCGCGCCTGAACGCCGGCCGCTGATGGACGCCCTGCTGCTCGCCCTTCTCGGCTGCCTGCTCGGCGAAATCGGCGACAAGAGCCAGTTGCTCATTCTCGCCCTGGCAACGCGCTATGACCGCAATGGCGCGGTCATAGCCGGGATCGTCACGGCCGCCTTTGCCAATGCGCTGATCTCCGCCTTCGCCGGGGCTTGGATCGGCCCGATGCTCGGCGCGGATGCCCGGCTGCTGTTCCTCGCGCTGTCGGTCCTGTTCCTGGGCGCCGGGTTGCTTTGGCGGGTCAAGATGCCCGACACGCTCACCGGCTGGCCCACCGGCGCGTTCCTGACGACCGCGCTTGGCCTTTTCATCCTGGGTTTCGGCGATGATCCGCAATTTCTCATCCTGGGCATCGCCACCCGCACGGGCGACCCGGCGCTGGCCGCCATCGGTGGCGCGATCGGCGTCATCGCAGCCTTGGTGCCCGTCGTCCTGCTGCGCGACAGCCTGCTAGCATCGATCCCTCTGCGCCTCATTCGGCGGGTAGGGGCGGCGATCCTGCTGCTGACGGGCGGCATCATGGCGATCACGGCGCTCGGCCTTCTCTGATCGCTTTCTTTCATAAGGCTGATCGCGTTTTTTGGTGGCACCTTATGGATTGCCGATCATTATATGTTCGAAACCATTTCGCGAAACAGGAGCACATCCATGACAGCCCCCGATCTCAAGACCCCGACCGACCTTAAGAGCAACGAGACCAAGTCCGTTGCGCAGGCGCTGAACGGTGCGCTCGCGGACAGCTATGCGCTCTACCTCAAGACCAAGAATTTCCACTGGCACGTGTCCGGCCCGCATTTCCGCGACTATCATCTGATGTTCGACGAACAGGCCGCCGAAATTCTGGCCACGACGGATTTGATCGCCGAGCGCGTGCGCAAGACCGGCAATGTCACCCTGCGCTCGATCGGCGACATTTCCCGGCATCAGAGCCTCAAGGACAATGACGCCGATTTCGTCAGCCCGGCCGACATGCTCAAGGAATTGCGCGACGACAATCTGGCGCTGGTCGAAGCCTTCCGCGTCGTGAAGGCGGCGGCTGCCGATGCAGGCGACAATGCCACCGAAGGCGTCGTCGACGACTGGACCGACCAGGCCGAACAGCGCGCCTGGTTCCTGTTCGAAGCAGGCCGCGGCGCATAACAGCACGCACATCGAAGCGCGAAGGGAACATGTCCCCTTCGCGCTTCGACCTTATTCTTCCGTAATCGGCGCGATTGCGACGATCTCGACCGCATCCGCCTTCCCGGCAAAATCGACCGTCTCGCCAACGTCCGCGTCCATGATCGCGCGCGCCAGCGGCGAGGAAAAGCTGATCCGCCCATCGGCGGGATCGGCCTCGTCATCGCCCACGATCATGACGCTCCTGTCCTGCCCGTTCAGCCGATAGGTCACCCGGCACCCAAAGCTGACCGCTTCGCCATCAGCCACCGGCTGCAATTGCGCCGTCGCCCGCCTTGTAAGCCAATAGCGCAACAACCGCTTATGCTTCTTGGCGGCCTCTTCCTCCATGGCATCCGTGTCGACCGCTTCCAGCGTCGCCGCCATCTCCTGCGTCAGCCGCAGCCCCCGCGCCGTCACCCAATTGGGACCAGGCGGCAGCGGCAGCTCGAACTTGGGCTCCATATGCTCGTCATCGCCCTCACGGCGAAAGGCGACGCTCACGCCTCAATCCTCATCGAACAGCCCGGCGAGCTGCTCCACCATGGTCCCGCCCAATTGCTCGGCATCCATGATCGTCACCGCACGCTTATAATAGCGCGTCACATCATGGCCGATGCCGATCGCCACCAGCTGCACTGGCGAGCGGTTCTCGATCCAGTCGATCACCTGCCGCAAATGTCGTTCCAGATAGGTGCCGCTGTTGACCGACAGGGTCGAATCATCGACCGGCGCGCCGTCCGAAATCACCATCAGGATGCGCCGTTCCTCCTGGCGCGCGATCAACCGGCTATGCGCCCACAGCAGCGCCTCGCCGTCGATATTTTCCTTCAGCAGCCCTTCGCGCATCATCAGGCCCAGATTCTTGCGCGCCCGCCGCCACGGATCATCCGCCTTCTTATAGACGATGTGGCGCAGGTCGTTGAGCCGCCCCGGCATCGGCGGACGTCCGGCCGCCAGCCATTCCTCGCGCGCCTGCCCGCCCTTCCACGCCCGCGTGGTAAAGCCCAATATCTCGGTCTTGACCCCGCACCGTTCGAGCGTGCGCGCCATGATGTCGGCGCTGATCGCCGCGATGCTGATCGGCCGCCCACGCATCGAGCCTGAATTGTCGATCAGCAGCGTCACCACCGTGTCGCGAAACTCGGTATCGCGCTCGATCTTGTAGGTCAGCGACCGCGTGGGATCGATGATGACCCGCGCCAGCCGCGCTGCGTCCAGCATCCCCTCATCCTGATCGAAATCCCACGACCGCGACTGTTGCGCCATCAGCCGCCGTTGCAGCCGGTTGGCGAGCTTGGTCACCGCACCCTGCAGGCTGACCAGCTGCTGGTCGAGGAAGCCGCGCAACCGCACCAGCTCATCCTCGTCGCACAATTCGTCGGGCGATACGACCTCGTCATGCTTGAGCGTATAGCCTTGTAATCGAAACCCGGCGGCAGGTCGGACATGGGCCGATTGGGGCGGACCGGCATCATGCCTTCCTCGCCCATATCGTCCGCGCCCGCATCGCTGTCGGCCTCATACTCGTCGCTATAGTCGGTCTCACCCTCTTCGGTGTCGCCGCCCTGGTCCTCCGCGCGCGCTCGGCATTCACGTCGCTGTCGCCGGACTCATCCTGCCCGCTATCGCCGTCCTCGGACTGGTCCTCCTGATCCTCGCCCTCATCCTGTGCCTCAGGCTCGTCCAGATCGGGCGGCACATCGGCATCGATCAGTTGCAGATGTTCCAGCATCGCCGTGGTCAGCTTCTGGAACGCGCGCTGATCATCGATCGCCAGCGCCAGCGCGTCCAGGTCATGCCCGGCCTTATCCTCGATCCACTGATCGACCATCGCCACACCCGCCGCGACATCCTTGGGGATCGCCTGTCCGGTCAGCCGTTCGCGCACCTTGAGCGCCAGCGCGGTGGACAAGGGCACCTCGTCGGCCGACCGCGCCCGGCGGATGGCATCGGATTTCAGCCGCATGTCCAGCGCATGGTTGAGGTTGGCGCGGACCCCCGCCATCGCCCGCGACCCGATCGCCTCGACCCGTGCCTGCTCGACCGCATCGAACACGGCGCGCGCCACTGCCTCGCCCGGCGCGGATGCGCCATGGATCTTCGTGCTATGATAGCGCAATTTCAGCGCATTGGCGTCGGCAAAACCCCGCGCCAGCGCGACCTGATCGGCGGGTAGATTGCGCCCCGGCGTCGGCACCTTGATCGCTTTGCCCGCCACATGCGGCGCGTCAGCGGTAAAGTTCACCTCCACCTCGGCATCACGCGCAATCGACCGCGCCGTGCCGGACAGCACATCCTTGAAAGCATCGATGGGGGAGCGTTCGGTCATGGCTTATGTGCGCTTGTGCTAATCTGCTCCTTAGCGCTTTTCCGCAATTCACGCTTCTCAACATTATCGAGATCACGGTCCAGGAATCTGCGCCCTTCTGCTAATATGGGCGCATCGACCTCGCGTGGTAGACTACCAGTTGCCTGAATGTGCTGCTCGATATCCGCCAATTGCTGACTAGAAAAACGGCGTAATATGATCGGGATAACCGACGTTATGTCGTTCCTGCGGGCTGAGCATTAGGCTGTTCCTGTACGGGCCTTTCCACTGCCCGTATTTCCAGTTGGGCAAAAGTCATGAACCCGCTAACTGTTGCCTTGTCCAGTTCGGAGTGGCTGTCAACCTCTTGAACGAGATGCGGCGACTGGTTTGCACGAGACGGTTCTATCCCAAGCAGATGCACACGCACACCGAATGTTTGCGCCACTTGGACGCCGACGCGGACATCTTCGTCACCTGCCAAGACCAGAGCATCGCTGATGGCGTGATTACGGGCTAGATCAATCATGTCAGTGACAATCAGGGCATCGACACCCTTCTGTTGCCCAAAGCTGTTGATCATGCCCAAGCGCAATTTGACGTTGGCAGTTAGACCGATTGAAGTCTGCTGCGCACTAGGGCTTTGATATGGCCTGATGCCGTCATACCAATAGATTCGCAGCAATCGAACGCTCGGTGCTACGTCCTCTGCTGCGCGAGCCAATGCAAGGACCACTTTTTCCTGATCGATTGCGATTTGCTCACGGGATTGCTTGGTTCCTGCAAGAAGGGTCGATCCCGCCGCAAACAGGTAGCCCGCATCAACAAAAATGGCGATTTGTTGCATGATCGCCTTCCCCCAAATGAAATGGGGCTCCCGCAGGAGCCCCTAAGTAAGTGAGAGTTACGGGCGTAGTAATCCGTACTCTCTGACTCTAGATAGGGTTTTGGAGTTAATAAATCAAGCACTCATCGCGCTGCCTCACTTTGCAGGGGTAGCTTGCTGCCGATTTCTGGCCAAGGCTGGCCAAAAATCAGGCGGCCCGACCGGCCACGCTTTCGGGCAGATCCTTGCCGAACACGCGCTGATAATATTCCGCCACCAGCGCCCGCTCCGCCTCATCGCATTTGTTGAGGAAGCTCAGGCGGAAGGCGAAGCCGACATTCTTGAAGATCAGCGCATTCTGCGCCCAGCTGATCACGGTGCGCGGCGACATCACGGTCGAAATATCGCCGTTGATGAAGCCCTGCCGCGTCAGTTCGGCGACCTTGATCATATTCTCGACTTCCTTGCGGCCGCCTTCATGATCATATTCGCCGGACTTGGCCAACACCACCTGCGCCTCGGTCGCGGCGGGCAGATAGTTGAGCGCCACGACCAGGTTCCAGCGGTCCATCTGCCCCTGGTTGATCTGCTGCGTGCCATGATAGAGGCCGGTCGTGTCGCCCAGACCCACGGTATTGGCGGTCGCGAACAGGCGGAAATAGGGATTGGGCCGGATCACGCGATTCTGGTCGAGCAAGGTCATCTTGCCGTCGGTTTCCAGCACGCGCTGGATCACGAACATCACGTCGGGACGCCCCGCATCATATTCGTCGAACACCAGGCGACCGGCCGCTGCAAGGCCCAGGGCAACAGCCCTTCCTTGAACTCGGTAACCTGCTGGCCTTCCTTCAGGACGATGGCGTCGCGGCCGACCAGGTCGATACGGCTGATATGCGCGTCCAGGTTGATGCGGATACAAGGCCATTTCAGGCGCGCGGCGACCTGTTCGATATGGCTCGACTTGCCGGTGCCATGATAGCCCTGCACCATGACGCGGCGGTTGAACGCAAAGCCCGCCAGGATCGCCAGCGTGGTATCGGGATCGAACACATAAGCGGGATCAAGGTCGGGCACGCGCTCGTCGGCCTGCGAAAAGGCCGGGATCTGCATGTCGACGTCGATGCCGAATATATCGCGCGCGTTCACAAACCGGTCGGGCGCATCCAGCAGCGTTTCGGCGCGGGTATCGGGCTGGACGTTGGAAATATCGTTCATCGGGTCATCATCTTCCTGCGAGTCATGCCAGCCCTAACCGATCCAGGAAGGCCATGTCGAGACAATGGGGGCTGGACCTACCCGGATCAAGCGGCCCATTCGGCCAGATTGGCTTCCTGTCCGATCAACGCCAGCCCATGGGCGATCGAGGTCAACTCGCCGCCGCTGGCAATCCGTGCCTCGCCAAAACGCTGGCGGAATATGGCGCGAATGGCCGGGATCAGCGACGATCCGCCGGTCAGGAACAACCGGTCGATCGCATCGGGCGTCACGCCCGCCTTGGCCAGCGCCGCGTCCACGGTCGCTTCGATCCGCGCGATGTCGGGCGCGATCCACGCCTCGAAATCGCGCCGCTGCACTTGCTGCTCGATCTCCAGCCCCCCGCCGGAAAAGCGGAAGGTGGCGCTGTCCGCGTCGGACAAGGCGCGCTTGAGCGACCCCACCGCATCATAGAGCGGATAGCCCAATTCCTTTTCGATCACGGTGATCATCCGCCCGATCGCCGCCGGGTCGGTCGCCGCTTTCTTCAGTCGCGCCAACTCGTCCATCGTCCGCCGGTTGCGCATCAGCGCCAGCCGCGACCAGTCGGCGAAATCGGCGAAATGGCTGCGCGGTATCTCCAATGTCTTGCCGAACGATTGATAGCTGCCGCCCTTGCCCAGCATCGGCAGCACCAGATGGTCCATGATCCGATAATCGAACCGGTCGCCCGCGATGCCGATGCCCGCCGACCCCAGCGGTACGCACCGTCGCGCCGCACCGGGCGCTTCCACCTGCACGATCGAAAAATCGCTGGTGCCGCCGCCAAAATCGGCGACAAGGATCGTCGCGGGTTCGGTCAGACGGCTGGCATAGCTGAAGGCTGCGCCGAGCGGTTCATAGACATAATGGATGTCGGTGCCGAAATCGGCGAACATCGCGTCATAGCGTTTACGCGCCAGCGCTTCGTCGGGGCGCGATCCGGCATATTCCACCGGTCGCCCCACCACGATCCGCTCCGGCCGCGTCGCCAGCGCGCCACCCGCATGGCCGACCATCCGGTCCAGGAACATCGCGCCCAAATCCTCGAACCGGAACCGCTTTTCGAACACATTGGCGGTTTCGAAAATCGGGCTGGCCGCCACTGACTTGAACGACTGGATGAAGCGGCTGTCCTCGGGATATTCCATATATTCCGCGATCGCCCACGGCCCTGCCTCATGCGCCAGCCCGCCTTTGGCCCCATCCTCATGCCAGAAGCACAATGCCGATCGAAACACCGCTCCGGTCGCCTGATCGCCGACAAAGTCCACCAGGTCGGACTGCGCGCCGGTGGCGATGGCGGCAACACTGTTGGTCGTACCGAAATCTAGGCCCAGCGCGCGCGGCATATCCTGCATGGTTCATCTCCGGGGAAGGGGCCGCGCCCTATGTCATGAGCGCCGTGCGCCCGCAAGGTTCGCTGGTTCATCAGCCGTCATAGCCGCTGTCCTACACGGCCGCGGATCGCTATAAGCATAAACGGAGTAGGCAACAGGCAACGTAATAAAATTACGAACCGGCGAACGAAAATATCGAAAACAGCGGGAAATATGCGAAGCTAAGCGAAAATCGCCGCCTTGCGCAAATGGGCATAGGCCTGAATCACACCCTGCAACGCGCCCTCATGGCTGCGGTCGCCGCCATTATGGTCGGGGTGATAGCGGCGCAGCAATTGGGTATAGCGCGTCCGCAGCGCCTTACGGTCGGTATCGACGCCCAGCCCCATGACGCCCAATGCCTTGCGATCCTCCGCCGACAGAAATTGGCCATCCTGCCGCACCTGCGCATCGGCGCGCGCCTTGGCCATCCGCTCCTTGAACTTCGCGCCAATCGCATCGAGCGGATCGACGAAATCGGCCCATTTGGGTGACGGGCTATGCGCATTGGCGGAAAAAGCGCGCGTCTCCCGCTCCCACCCGGCATAGGGGCGCTGCGCGGCCGCGATCTCGTCGGGCGACATGCCGGTGAAGAAATTATAGCCCTGGTTGAACGCTTTGACATGGTCGAGGCAGAACCAGCGCCAGCGCGGCCCCTCATCGCCGGGACG
The DNA here is from genome assembly GCF_000588875.1 of Sphingobium sp. Ant17. Lineage (GTDB taxonomy): Bacteria > Pseudomonadota > Alphaproteobacteria > Sphingomonadales > Sphingomonadaceae > Sphingobium. The sequence goes on along the minus strand of NZ_JEMV01000095.1, from coordinate 3,332 downwards.
GGCGCTGCCTTCGGCCGGGGGCGCGCGGAATTCGCCGGGTTCCGGGCATCCGGGCGCCGCACAGGGGCGGTCGCCTTCCACCCGACCATGAAAGCGGTTGAAACGGCGGGTCGAGAAAGGGTCGGTCGACAAACTTGTCCTGATGCATGACGCGGCAAAGCGTTTATATAGGGGACATGACCCAGATTCTGAAAGGCCCCGTGGCCACCGAAATCGAGGCGCGGCTGCGCGACGCCCTGAACCCGCAACAGCTCGCCGTGATCGACGACAGCGAAAAGCATCGCGGCCATGCCGGGCATGACGGGTCGGGCGAAAGCCATTTCACCGTCGACATCGTCGCCGATCGCTTCGCCGGGCAAAGCCGCGTCGCGCGTCAGCGTCTCGTGAACGCCGCGCTGGCCGATCTGCTGCGCGACAAGGTCCATGCGCTGGCAATCAAGGCCCGCGCCCCCGGAGAAGCCTGATGACCCTGGACGATCTCATCCTGCAAAGCATCGCGCCCACCACCCATAATCTGGGCGATTTCAAGGTCCACCGCTCGCTCCCAACCAAGGGACGCACGATGGTCGGCCCCTTCATCTTCTTCGATCAGGCTGGCCCGGCAAAGCTGGATGCAGGCCATGGCATTGACGTGCGCCCTCATCCGCACATCAACCTGTCTACTGTCACCTACATGTATGAAGGCGCGTTCCTCCATCGCGATTCCCTGGGCACCGAACAGCTGATCGAAGCAGGCGCGATCAACCTGATGACGGCGGGCAAGGGCATCGTTCATTCCGAACGCTCGCCCGACGACGAACGGGCCAAGGCCTCCAAATTGTCCGCGATCCAGACCTGGCTGGCGCTGCCCGACGCACTGGAGGAAATGGACCCCGCTTTCGAGCATGTCAGCGAAGCCGGCCTGCCGGTGATCGAGGACGGGCTTGTCCGCGCCCGTGTCATCATGGGGTCGCTCTGGGGCGAAACTTCCCCGGTCACCACCTATGCGCAGACCATCTATGCCGACATCCAGCTAGCGCCCGGTGGCCGCATCCCGATCGACCCGTCGGCTGACGAGCGCGCCATCTATGTCTCCGGCGGCGATGCCGCGCTCGACGGCATGATGCTGACGCCGCAGACGCTCTACGTCCTGCGTCCCGGCACCCGCGCCACGTTGATGAGCGTCGATGGCGGCCGCGTGATGCTATGCGGCGGCGAAGCCTTCACCTCGCCCCGCCATGTCTGGTGGAATTTCGTCTCATCCCGTCCCGACCGTCTGATGCAGGCCCGCGAAGATTGGGAAGCGCTCCGCTTCCCGCTCATCCCCGGCGACGATCAGGAATTCATCCCCATCCCGCAGGGCCGCCCCAAAACGGTCAGCTATCCCTGAAAAGCCCCGTCATCCCCGCGAAGGCGGGGACCCATCTCCGGACCTAAAATCAAGACGATAAGGTAGGAGATGGATTGGCGACGCCGAACTTCATTTCCCGCCTTCGCGGGAATGACGATGGTTCGTAAGCGATCCGCATTTCGCAACGATCCCTGTGCCGGGGAGGGGGACCGTCGGCGCAGCCGATGGTGGCGGGGGTAGGCGGCCTGACACCGCCTAACCCTACTGCACGAAGGTCAGTGACAAATTCTCGGCGTTTTTCGGAATGTCGATCCGGCTTTCGTTGATCGACGCTTCTTCGCCAGGCTTCAACCGGGCTTTGTCGGCCTTGGTGGTCCAACTGAACACCAGCCGGTTCTGCTGGTCGCGCAATTGCACCAGCACCGGCGGCACCGGCAGCGCCTGCGTCCCGCTGTTCACGATCCGCGCGCCAAAGGCGAAATATTCCTCGCCCGTCGGCAGCTTGCGCCGCTCGGCGGGTTTGGAGAGGTAGAAAAGCAGGTCGGGATCGCCCTCTTCGGCGACCAGTCCCATGCTGACTGCCCATCCCGGCGGGCCGAGATAATAGAGCGCACCGCCCGCCGCTGCCACGACCAGCGCAAAGGCGATTGCGGCATAGGTCCATAATTTCAGCACATTGCGGTGCGGTTTCGTTAAGGCGGCAGGAGCGGGTTCGCTCTCCTGCGCCCAGTCGACAGGCGCGCCTGCGTAAATGTCGTCGAAGCGGTGGTTTGTCGGCGGCAAGGGCTCCGGTTCGGGTGCCGGTGGGGCAGCCGCCGCCTCTGCCGGTGGCGCAGCCGGTGTGGGTTCCGGGGGCGCGGTAACAGGCGGGGGCGCGGCAACGGGCGGCGGCACGGCTGCAACCGGCTCTTCCACCCGAGGGGCCAGGGTGGCAGGTTCCTGGAACCAGCTATGCTTGCAGGCGGCACACCGCACCTGGCGACCGTTCGGGCCGACGGCGCTGTCCGGCACGACGTAGCGCGTCGCGCAATGGGGACATAGCAGGATCATGACGCTTCATAGGCATGGCAGGGACTCGCGTGCAAGCGTCAAGCATCAGGGACGTCACACCATTGTCATTCGGCCTGCGACCAGCCCCTTTCCAAGGCGCGGGCTTTACGGCGGCCTGCCCGCTGTGCCATGGCTGGCGCTTCGGGGAAGCAGGGAGCGCATGACGCGCCATCAATCTGACATGACGGCCATCGTCCAGTTCGAAAATGTCGGCCTGCGCTATGGTCTGGACAGTGAAACCCTGTCGGACGTCAGCTTTTCGCTGGCGGCTGGTGGTTTCTATTTCCTGACCGGCGCGTCCGGCGCGGGCAAGACGTCGCTACTCAAACTGCTTTATCTGGCCCAGCGGCCCAGCCGCGGCGTCATCCGCCTGTTCGGCGAGGACGTCGTCACCCTGCCACGCACCCGCCTGCCCGGCTTCCGCCGTCGCATCGGCGTTGTGTTTCAGGATTTCCGGCTCGTCCCGCATCTGTCGGCCTATGACAATATCGCCCTCCCGCTGCGCGTCGCGGGGATGGAGGAAAATGAGATCGACGCGCCCGTCGCCGAAATGTTGAGCTGGGTCGGCCTTGGCGATCGCGGCCAGGCGCGGCCTGCCACCCTGTCGGGCGGGGAGCAGCAGCGGGTCGCCATCGCCCGCGCCGTGATCGGCCGTCCCGAGATCCTGGTCGCTGACGAACCGACCGGCAACGTCGACGCCGATATGGCACGGCGGTTGCTGACCCTGTTCGAAGCGCTCAATCGCCTGGGCACCACCATCGTTGTGGCGACTCACGACCTGCCGCTCATGAGCCAGGTCACCGGCGCGCAGATGATGCGGCTGGACAAGGGGCGACTCGCCGATCCAACCGGATCGTTGCGCTATCCAGCCCGGTCCAGGCAGGCCGAATGAGCAGTTCGCGCGCCAGCCGCCGCGCCGCCGCCGCCGCGCGCCATCGCCTGCTGCCGGGCG
>NZ_JEMV01000094.1 GCF_000588875.1 Sphingobium sp. Ant17 | reverse complement strand
CGCAGGGTCGCGCGGGTCGGCGATGCAGGCGGCAAGGCGCTTGCAGATACCCATCTCCCGCTCGGCCTGGGCCAGCAGCACTACACCACCGTCCGAGGTCAGTCGCCCTCCGTCGAAGGCGCCCGTCACCTTCTTGCGCAACACCGCTGGAAACGAAATCACCGCCGCGCTATCGTGGCTCTCGGCGGGTGTGGCCTGTGGCATTTTTTGCCTCGCTGCAGGTTGGTCTAGACATCCAATTTCCTACAGCAAGCCAAAGGCTTACGCCACTCCCGCCAACCCTCAAAGCCCCACCGCTGAATAAGACGGGCTAGACGTTGATGGCCAGCCTGTTCCCCGACCTGTTTGAGACTCCGAAAATCCCGGGCTTGTCCTATCGGGAAGACCTTATCTCCCGCGATGAAGAGTTGAGGCTGATCGACGGGATCGACGCATCCGCGCTCGAGCCGTTTCGTTTCCAGGGTTGGCTCGGCAAGCGCCTGACCAGTTCCTATGGCTGGCGCTACGACTTCGACGACGCACGCTTCGGACCTACAGATCCCATGCCGGATTGGCTGCTACCTGTGCGTGCAAAAGCCGCTGTCTTTGTCGGCCTTGAGCCCGCCAGCCTAGCCCAGGCGCTCCTCATCCGCTACGATCTTGGTGCCGGCATAGGCTGGCACCGTGATCGCCCGGTCTTCGACCATGTCGTCGGCATTTCGCTGGGCGTGTCGGCCCCCTTGCGTTTTCGGCGGCGCAACGCCAGCGGGTTCGATCGCGTCACCATTCCGCTCGCGCCGCGTTCGGTCTATCACCTTCATGGCGAAGCGCGGTACCAATGGGAACATAGCATAGCCGAAATGGGAGAGACCCGCTGGTCGATCACCTTCCGTACGCTCGCTGAGAAACTGACGGGCCGGAACATGATCAGATAGCTGCCCTCCTTCAATGCGCCATGGTGCCCGCATCGAGAAGCTGGTCCAAGCGCGTCGCAACGTCGAGCCACCGCGCAACACCGGCCTGATCACCCGCCAGCGCCAGCGTTCTTACTCTTTCTGCAATAAAGTCGCTCGTGTTCGCGCCATGCTGCCGTTCGACCGCCAGCGCTTCGGCCCAGCCTGGATCATGCTCGAGAGAATCGAAGCAATGCAGGATCAACGCTCAGCAGTACCACGGCCCAGCGTACCCATCAGGAATAACTATTCGTCTTGACCTCTTGATCTGCAGACTGGGCCGCGGCATCATAGGTCGGCAGGGGGGATTTTGCTGACGGCCCCGCTGTAGGATTATCCTGTCAGGCATAACTGACGCCCCTCTGATTTTTGGGGCGGTCGGAGCGACGGCCCGCCATCGCTTGAGACACACCTAGCTCAATCGCCCCCGGGATTCTCGGGACCGATTCTGTCGGCCTGTTGGCCAAGCTCGCGTGTTACGTCCTCTCCCCATCAATCGATCCCAGACGGATCGCGCTCAACCGCTTCCTATGCCCGACAAGCATCCAGGCGGCTCCCTATCTGTCGCAAAAGACAGCGCATACACGGCGATTCTAAGTGATACTTACAGCACAGAAGCTCCGGGCCTCATCCGCTATTTCAAGCAACGCATGCGGGATGACGAGGACGCCAACGATCTCATGCAGGAAGCATTTGCCAGGCTTGCAGCCCATATGCGTACGAAGATACTCGTTCATCCAGCGTCCTATCTGCAACGCATAGCCCGCAATCTTCTCGTGGATCGAATGCGCAGTGCGAGACGTGCGGCCGCGACCATAGGGCCGACGCTGGATGAACTACCCGAAATCGGCGCTGCCCCGGAGCAAAGCTTCGGAATCGAAAGGCAGGATGTCATGCGTCTCTACAAGGCGGCCGTCGATGGTCTCCCCGACCAGACCCGGCAAGTCTTCCTCATGCATCGGGTAGAGAATCTGACCTATCGAGAAATCGGTGAAAAGCTTAGAATCGCGGTCCCTACCGTTCAATATCATCTGGGCCGCGCACTGGCGCGTATCGCACAAGCTCTGGACGACTGACATGCTCGATGAACAAGAGAAGCGCTCCGCCATGCGCGAAGAAGCCGCATCCTGGTTCGCCGCGATGCAGGGTCCAGATGCCCAAAACCGCGACCAGGAATTCAAGGCATGGCTTGCCGCAGATCCAGACCACCGAATTGCCTACGCGCGGATCGCGGAAGTCTACAGCATGGGAAAGTCGCTGGTGTCGCCGACCAAAGCCGAAGCAGACGCTGCGCCGACGCACCGCCGACATGTGGTGGCTCTTGCGGCGGCGGTCGCTGTGATCCTGCTTTCCTTCTCTGCCATCGTCTGGATGCCAGCTGGCAATGAAGGCCAAAAGAACGGACCCGCAATAGTCGCCGACGCTGGGCAACATACCGCCGAATTCGCAAGTAGAGTCGGACAGATCCGTAAGGTTCAGCTTGCAGACGGATCAGAGATTACACTCGACACGGACAGCATCGTATCGATGCAATTTACGCCAAGTTCAAGGTTGCTCCGCCTCGAGCAGGGCAAGGCTCGGTTCGAAGTGGCCCATGATAAGAGGCCGTTCATCGTTTCTGTCGGCAATGCCATCGTGACCGCTCACGGAACAGTTTTTGATGTCGGCTTCCGCTCGGACCAAACATATTTCGTCCGCCTCCTGCGCGGATCGGTGGACGTCGCGCGAGCCGACCATGTTGTTGGACACGATGTTACCAGCAAACCGAGATTGCTACGCCCCGGGCAGGTGGTCGAAGCTGGGAAATTTGGCGTGCGCGACCTACCAGCATCCTTCGCTCCGGCTGCAGGGGAAAGCTGGACCTCGAAAATGAGGCAGTTCGATGATGTAAGGGTGGGCGATCTCATCAATGAGGCAAATCGCTACTCGCGTCTCCAGATCAGGCAGCCAATCGCGGCCATCGCTGATCTGCGGGCGTCAGGCACATTTGCGATCGACGAACCTCGAAGGCTGGCCTCCAACCTCAGCCTTCTCTTTGGCTTGAAGATTGCGGAAACGCCTGACAACTCCATAACCCTGACGCCATCCGACACAAAAATTTCACAGAGCGAGGCCGAAGCCCCATAAATTCACATCCGGCAACGTGGAGCCAGTCAGAGCATCAAAAAACGATGCGAAGACAAGGGGCCCTCATGCGGAAAATCATTTACAATCTCGCCAACATCATCGCCATCGCGAGTGCAGTCGGCTTCGCCACCGCCTCGCCGAGACTGCTGGCCGACACGCAGACGGATCAGACCTTTCATATCGAGGCGCAAAATCTCGCCGATGCGTTGCGAGCCCTGGGAACCCAGCTCGGACGCGAAGTCATGTTTCAGCCGGCACAAGTGGAAGGTCGGATGTCGCCCAAGCTGGATGGCCGCTTCGCTCCTGAGCAAGCGCTACGACTGCTCCTCAAGGGCACGGGTCTGCGTGCCATTGAAAATGGCGGCAGCTTTGTGATTGTGGGAAGTCCGACCTCGCAGCGATCGCCGGAGGATGGCGATGCGCCATCCACGACACTCCTCGTGACAGGCTCCCGCATCAAGGGTGCGAACATCGCGGCGCCCGTGATCGAAGTATCGCAAAAGGAAATGCGCCGGTCGGGACAGAATGATCTGGGCGAAGTCATTCGATCCCTGCCGCAAAGCTTCAGCGGCGGACAGAACCCCTCGGTCGCACCGGGCAACGTCGGGATCGCGAACCAGAACCTCTCCGGCGGTTCTACGGCGAACCTCCGCGGCCTCGGCGGCGACGCCACCCTGACCCTGCTCAACGGCCACCGGCTCTCTTACGGATCGGCGGTCCAGGCAGTCGACATCAGCGCGATACCCGTTTCGGTCGTGAGCCGCATGGAGGTCATACCTGATGGCGCTTCAGCCATTTATGGATCCGACGCCGTGGGCGGCGTCGTCAACATCATCCTGAAGCGAGACTATGAGGGTTATTCGACCTCGGCGCGATGGGGCGCGGCAACGGACGGCGGCGATGTCGAGCAGCAATATAATGCCACTGCCGGTATCCGCTGGAACTCTGGCGGACTCATCTTGGCCTATGACTTCCTGAAGGGCAGCGACATAACCGCGCGCGATCGCAGCTACACCGACTATATGCCGGACACAGCCACCCTGCTGCCCGAGCGCGAAAATCACAGCGTCATTCTCAGCGGACACCAGGCTATCGGCCCGAATCTCGAATTTGCGGTCGATGCACTTTTCAATCGCCGCGAGATATCCTCAATGCTCGCGCTCGACGCTCGTTCGGGCTATCTCAACACGCCAGTCAACAAGAGCTTCGCGTTGGCCCCATCACTGGCCTGGAGGATCAATCCCGACTGGACGGTGAACCTGAGCGGCCTTTATGGCCGGGACCGCACTGATTACGATCAACGCTATTACTCGAACGGCGCTGTCGCGAGCAGGGCCTATGGTTGCTATTGCAATGTTGCGCGATCGGTAGAGTTGGGCGCGGAAGGCAAGCTTCTTAGTCTGCCGGCGGGAGACGTCCGCCTGGCAGTCGGCGGCGGTTACCGATATAATAGTTTCGAGGATACAAATGCATCTGGCAGCCGTTCCAACGGGGGTGGCAGCATCGATAGCAGCTACGCCTTCGGCGAGCTTAACGTCCCCCTCATATCGCCCGAACAAGACTTGAGCTGGGCCTATCGGATTTCGATTAATGGAGCCCTGCGCTACGAGCGCTATCCCGGCATCGACGAAGTCGCCACGCCCAAGCTCGGCCTCATATATGCACCGACCCGCGTTTTTGATCTCAAGGCTTCTTGGGGCAAATCGTTCAAGGCGCCCACGCTGTTGCAGCAATATCAGATGCGCTACGTCACCCTGCGCGCGGCGTCCGCCTATGGCGGATCCCAATTCCCAAGCGGCTCGGTCGCCATGATGAGCCAAGGCGGCAATCCCGATCTGAAGCCTGAAAGGGCGGAAACCTGGACGATCACCCTTGGTGCGCATCCTAGCGCGATCCCGGGCCTTCAGTTGGACGCTTCCTATTTCAACATCCGTTACAAAAACCGGATTATCCAGCCCATCTCTGGGGTCAATCAATATTCCGCGTTAAGCAATCCCATCTTCGGGGACTATGTGATCTACGCCCCGGACGCGGCTACGCAGGCTGCTCTCATCGCATCGACCAATGGGCAGCTGAATAATTACAGCGGGGCGCCCTATGATCCATCGTCCGTCGTCGCCATTGCCTTCAACAATTTCATCAACGGCACTGAGCAGAAGATTCACGGCTTCGATCTGAGCGGGCGGTATAGCCTTCCAATAGGCGCATGGGGCGAACTGAATGTGGGCGGCAACGGGTCTTGGCTTAAATCGACCGAACAGATCAACGAGAACGCTCCGGTTACCCGCCTCGCCGGCATCATCTACAATCCACCCAAATTCCGGGGCCGGTTTAACATAAGCTGGACCAAGGGCAGCTTCACGCTGGCAGGCTATGTCAACCATTCGGGGCGGCTGCGCGATACGCGCTCCACAAGTGAGAATGACGTCAAATCGCAAACCACGTTCGATCTGAACGCGCTTCTCACCCTGCCAGCCGACACCCCGCTTGGTGCATGGGATTTTGCACTCAGCGCTCGCAACCTGTTCAATGCCCGGCCTCCCTATGCTGCACCAAGCGGAGGCAACAGCTTCTACGTCAACTATGATTCAACCAACTATTCTCCCATCGGTCGCTTCGTAAGCCTGAGCGTCACAAAGCATTGGTGACAGTGATGACCAGAGCATTTGCCAGGCCGACTACTTCCAATCCGTCCGGTGCTGCCAGGGCCCTGATATGCGCCGCCATGCCCTTGTTCATGGCGACGCATGCCTTCGCCCAACCCCGAAGCAACCCCGTAACGGAGGGAGGGAGCACCCCATGTTCTCTCCCGATCCATTGGACCAGTAACCGGGCTTTCAGGGACATCACTGCGGAAGCCCTGATCGGCTTACGCGATTTTGGCGGCGTTTCGTTGGATGGCGCACCGATACAACTGTCCCCGGACGGCGACATGATTGCGCTTCAGCTTCGCCAGGCGAACCCGGCGTCTAACCGCTTCTGCTCGGCGCTCGTCTTGGTTCCAACAGATGGCCGTACCCCAGCGCGTGTGATCGACGACGCGGGCGACATCGAGCGCGCAAGCTTCGACAAATATGGTCTGGTCGGCATACCGCTCGGCATTCCCAAGCCTCCCTTGGTCCGCTGGCATCCTGACGGCCGGTATCTCGCCTATGTCAAACAGCGTAGCGGGAAGGCAGAAATCTGGATCATCAAGCCCGACGGAACAGACCGTCATATGCTCATTCAGTCCGAGGTCGATGTCGAAGCACTGGAATGGTCAGAAACTGGCGACGCGCTCCTATTTCGCAGCCGTCCCGGCCTTGTGGAGGCAAGAGATGAAATCACGCGAGAAGGCCTGAACGGCTTTCGCTACGACGACCGCTTCTGGCCGCTGGGCAGCAATCAGCCCCTGCCCACAAACCAAATTCCATCGGTCGTCCAAGCGCTTGATATGGGCAGCGCTAGCGTCCGGCCGGCGAGACAGGAAGAAATCACGCAAATAGTGTCCCCGGCCGGGGCACGGCTCGCGGGAGCGAGAGCCCATGCTCGGTTCGATGCCGATCATGTCGCCTGGTCCATCGCCGACGATCCCGCAAAATTTCGGCAGCCAGCGCGTCTGCACGTTCGTGTCGGCGCGAGGACATTCGAATGCCTGGCCATTGCCTGCCGGAACGTTACCGACTCCTGGTGGCTGCCTGGCGGCAAGCAGCTGATATTTGCCACGCGCGAAGGCGCATTGGACGAGAAGACCGGGTTTTACCGCTGGATTCCTGGAAGCAGTCGCCCGCGCAGGATCCTGCTCACTGACGACGCGCTGTTTGGCTGTGGAGTAAGAGACACACAGCTCATCTGCGCTCGCGAGGCCTCCCTTCGGCCCCGACATATTGTCTCGATCAACGTAGCGACCGGCTCCCTCGATACGATTTTCGATCCCAATCCAGAATTCGCGCAATTTCGGCTTGGTAGAGTCCAGCGCCTGGCGTGGAAGAACAGCTTCGGGATAGAGGCTTTTGGCGACCTCGTCCTTCCGGCCGGCGTTAGGCCGGGAACGCGGTTGCCACTGGTTATCGTCCAGTATGAATCACGAGGCTTTCTGCGCGGCGGAACGGCGGACGAATATCCGATACAGCTTCTCGCATCACATGGGTTTGCGGTTCTCAGCTTCAACAAGCCCAGGGCCTATGCGCTGCACGGGCCTGCCGTCACCTATGAAAAATATCTTAAGGCGAACCAGAAAGACTGGATCGATCGCCGGAGCATATTGTCTTCGCTTGAGACCATTATCGATCGTCTCGAACAAAGCGGCTTGGTGGATCCGGGCCGGGTTGCAATCACCGGCCAGAGCGATGGTGCGACGACAGCGACCTTCGCGCTGATCCATTCCAACAAGTTCGCCGCCGCAGCCCTGAGCACATGCTGCGAAGATGCGAGCATGATGGTCGGCAACGGCGAAGGATATCGGCGGTGGTATGGAAGCTTGGGCTATCCCCTGCCCGGCAGTCGGGCGGATGCCTTCTGGTCGCAATCCTCATTGGCTATGCATGCAGATAAGCGGCCGATCCCTATCCTCATTCAGGCTTCGGAAGAGGAGTATCGAATGGCGCTCAACACGTTTGAAGTGCTGCGCGCCAAACGATGGCCCGTTGAGATGTACATATTCCCAGACGAAGGGCATGTGAAATTCCAGCCCGCGCACCGTCTTGCGGTGTATCGACGTGTGCTCGATTGGTTGCGACGCGCCCTGAACGCGTCGGCCGTTAACGGGCGCTTCGCCCCGCCAGCCACGCCTCCGCATCCACAAAAAGCGCGAGACGGCTCATGACCTCCGGACGCAATTTCTCCGGTCTGCTCAGGGCATCGAGGCATGCCGCACGATCCAGAAGGCCTTGGGCCGCGAGTTGGCCATCCGCGAGCATGGACCTGGTGACACCGATGTTACGCATGAAGCCCGCTTCGAAAAGCTGGCCGAATGATCCTTTTGTCCGGCGCGCTATGATTTCATCTGGCAACATTCGGCGGAAAGCCTCACGCACGAGCGACCGATCAACGCCTTTGTCCGACCAGCGCCAAACCGGGATGGAAAGGCAATATTCCATCAGTGGTTGGGAGAGCAGCGGATAAATAGTGGGGCGCCCGCCGATGTTGAGAAACTCGGTGAAATGAATGGCCTCCAGCGTCGCCGCGATATGTTGACGCTTTCCCGGACGCCGCTTGCCGCCGCGCTCGATCCACGGATGAACGGGCAAGGCGTCGGCATTCTGCTCGCCTAGAAATCGCACGTCCACCCTGTGGGCAAACGGGCGATGCGCAAAGACCCCGTGTCTGATTGATCGCACCAATATCTGCCACATGTCGCAGCCGGTCATCCGCGTCAGGTTGGATATGGTTGACCGATATTTCGCCCCGAAGCCGGTATCCAGTAGACAGTCGGTCGCGGGATAGGAAGAGTGGATGAAGGCGAAGAGATTGTCACCGCCTCCCCCGCTGAAATGGGCGTCCGCTAAGCAGGCGTCGGCGACGTCGGCGGAGGCTCTGTCGATTGCCTGCGTGAAAGCGCTCGATAACGGTCTCGGCTTGGCCGAGGCCAGCGATCTGCTGTAATCAATGTCATGAACCTTGAGCAATACTTGATGGAGGGGGAAACCGTACATGCCAGCGACCGCCGCCGCATAGCTTCTCTCATCTCCCCTCCCTGTGCCAAAGACGGCATTCAAACAGTTCACATCCGACTTGTGTGCCCTGAGCGACGCAGCAATGACCGAGGAATCCAGACCTCCAGACAGACCCAGTAAAGGGCGAGGAAAGCGCCGCGCCCAGGCGGTAGTTGCATTTTCGATCTCGCGCTTCAGTCGATCCGCAATAGCCTCGACAGGCTTTTCGATCAGATTTGCTTCAATCTGCGGAATCCACCTTGGCTTGCATGTCAGCCTATCAGCCGACCATGTGACGCACAAACCCGGCAAAAGCTCAGACACGCTGTGAAGACAGGTATCGTTCGTTCGTACCATGGGATTGCGCAGATGCCTTGCCAGGATGGACCAGTCGGGATCGGGCACCCCAGTCTCAACGAACAGCCGATCTGCGTCATGCGCGACGTGAAGCTGACCGATATCCTGGCGATAATAGCATGGGACTTGGCCAGACGGATCTCGGACCAGTTCAACATGTCCAGTCGGGGCATGGTGAAGGACAGCGACATACCGCCCCCAATAGTCCACGAGCAGCGCCTGGATCGGATCCTGCTCCCGTAGAATCTGCGAGAAATCGCTCGGCGACACAATTTGATTTGCGGTCCTGTCGAATAGATTGCCCAATAACAGCAAATGGCGGCCGCGATCGTCGACGGCTTCATAGCGATCAAGGTCGCTGGACACGCTCCTCAGGGAGACCGGCGTCTCTGCCTTCCCCACCCCACTCTCCACGGGACCAGGAAAACTCGAAGCCGCAGGCCGAATGTCGATCGCGAAAGAATAGAAGCTGCTCATTTGATGCCTCTGATCACCGTATAAGGGGCGATGCCCTCCAGCGTGTCGTTCAGCACGATGTCGTCGACCTGAAGCCAGCAATGCGCCGAGAATGGATGAAGCCTCACCCCGACAATCATGTCGGTATCCACGCCATAACACGCCAGAAAATATTTGAGTGCTCGTGTGCGGCTAACGCAGTTCAGCCGGAGCGGCAGCAGCCGCTCCGCGTACGACATGGCCTCAAGCAGATCACCAAGACGGCCTCGGCCAGAAACGTTCGCCCCCAATTTCCACCAGCGCGCTTCAAGCCCGAACGCGAACAATGCCTTCGGGCGATATATCTGCTTGAAACGCGTGGCGAGCAAAATAGCCATCGCCCGCACCAAGGTTTGTCGGCGGACCGAGACGTCCGGCAGAAGAGGCGCGTCACGCGCTGGCAACTGAATATTTGGCAACGCCCGGCCTGTTGCGTCCGCAACGCCGATGACCAATATCCCGGCGTCTATGAAATAGCGCAAAGCCGGTTTCGCCTCGGGGCTATGATCCTCGATGAGGCAATCTGAAAAGGCGGCAGTCTTTGCAGGACTCAGAGCAAAATAGCGATCGGCCGTGAGATCGAGGAAGACGGCCTGCCCTTCGGTCACACAATAGGCAAGGCCCGGCCGCAGCATGACCAGCATGGGGCAAAGCTCCCGTAAAATTCTTGAATATGACCCGGCGCGCTGAAACGCGCGCCGGGTCGACCGATTATTCGTCGAGAATGCCGGTCTGCTGCTGACCAGCGGGATTGTCCTGATCGACCAGGCCAATGCCCTGCGTTTCGGCGCTCGCGCCGCCCAGATCGATCATGTCACCTTCGATATTTTCCAGATGTTCCATAACAACCTCCATCTTCAAAAAAGCTACCAAGTGGCAGCGACGAGAAGTTTAGGTGGCAGCTCAACATATTGGCGATCTTATAAGCTCTCAATATGCGCGCTAATCTGTTGGTGGCTGGCCTGCGCGAACAAGCTGTACTGCATATTTGGGAAATCTAATTTCATTTCGGCGTGTTAAAACTGGATATATTCGATAGGATCTGATGAGCGACAATCGAAGCCCGCCTTATTCTGCGTCGGTGATAGGCCCAGATTGCCTCCCGGACGGCCGCATCGCGACCGATCTCTGTCAGGTTCCAGATCGACAGCAGTTCTTCTTGGACGTTGTCGAAGACAAGCGGCTCGTGGAGTCTCGCGATAGCCAATCTGTCACCTGCCATGATGATTGCGCGTGCATGGACCGCATTTTTGGGTCGGCTTCCGATAAAGGAAAACAGGCTATTGGCCGCATCACGTAATTCGCGGGGATGAAAGGGCCCATGCCGGTCGAGCGCCTTGATAGGTTCGAGATCACCTTGGAATGGCGCCTTGGCCTTGAGCGCATGTCGCACCAGATATCCGTGCCAGGTGTAGAGATCCCGCAGCATATCGGCAGTAACAGGCGGCACAACAAAACCGCCGCCCTGGTTCGATACCAGGATTTGCTCACCAACGAGTTGGTGGGCGCTATCGCGTACGGGTGATATACTGACACCATAATGATCGGCGAGCGCCTGCACGACAAGCGGCGCGCCTGGTCTCAATATACCGTCCAGAATATCCTGCTTGAGCCGCCGGTAAATGCGATCGGCGGTGATCGGTTCGGCAGACATTGCGCGACAAGCCCTTATTCCTGATCGCCCGCATCTGTAAAAAAGGAGGCTCTGCGCCTGCTGATCGTGCTGGACGAATGTTCATAAATGAGAGCGATGCAGCGATCCTCCAGCTCGGACAGGTCCTCGTCGAGAAGCAGTTCCTGGGGGGATCGACATTTTTCGCTCCATGAGAAGAAGCGGGATCATGATATGAGCCGTCGATAGCCCCAGCCGGTGTGCACATGCCAAATGCTCGTCCAGCTTGGATTTTGGGTTGCCCGCCTCAATCTCCCGCAACCATCTAACACTAACCCCGGCGGCGCGTGCCAGCTGGGGCTGAGTGATCCGGTCACGTCGGC
>NZ_JEMV01000093.1 GCF_000588875.1 Sphingobium sp. Ant17 | reverse complement strand
TGCCCGATGACGCTATGACTTTTCGCCTGCCAAGTTTTTCTGCGGACTCCTCGGTTATCTCGATTACGTCGCTATGCGAATACTTGTTGATAAAACGATAGATCTTCTCCTTCAGCTCCGGTGTTGTGATGATGCAGTCTTTCAGACCAACATCCATCAACTGACTGATGTCGCTTCTCCGCTTTGGATATTTGAAGGTAAAGAACGACTCAACGAGCTTGCGAGCAAGGTTCGCAGTCAAGAATGCTTCATCTCTGTTAAGAGTCGTATGGGCTCTGTACTCATAAAGTTTTTTTGAATATGTAGTGATACTCAGAACCGTAATTTTTCAGAGAGTCATCAGCGTCAACAAGCAATGAATGGCGGGGTGAGCCAGGTGGAGCATCCAGCCGATAGAAGAAGCAGTTCTCCGTTTTTCCCTTGTTGATCCTGTTTCTGTTCGCTCCAGTGAACCAATCTCTCACTAGCTTGAAGTAGGTGAAATTGTGGGTCAGCACAAAAAAGTTGTTTGGCTTCAGTACATTGAGTTCTCAGGAATGAATAGGCATGGAACAAGTGGTTTGAATCAAAGCTTGAGACTGGATCATCAACGACGACAATCGTGTCTTTGATGTTGTTTCCGTTCTCTTTGAGCTTCGTGATGAAGTACACAAATGCAATCGCAGTCTTCTCACCTTCGCTCAAGTTCCCATCATGCTCACCCACCCCGTTTCTGATGATCTCATAACCCTTCTTCTTCTGATTGAAGCTGAGACAAAGTTCAGAGCGGCCAATGAAGCGATGCAAGATGTCATTGAACTCCTTCGCTCCGACCGTTTCATTCGAGAGCAGCGCCTCTATAGCACCGACCTCTTGACTAATTTTCTCAATTTCCTTGTGGTCGTTTTTTTTGCTTCTGATTCAAGGTCATTGCATTTCTTCTCACTTCCAGCATAGTCAAATTCTTGCACCTCAGCCGCAGCAAAGTGCAGCTCCAGTGCCACTTTTGCTTTTTTGAGGTCTCAGATTTTGAAGTTTAGAAGTCTTTATTGTTGTGCTTTCCGACGAGCGCGACGATCGACTTCAGAATCTCATTGAAGTTTTTTGACGTCATCTTCGACCACGTCCGAGATTTGAATGTCCGTCTTTCCAGGGTCTGTGATCTTGGCCTTCAGGCTTCGCGCCATCCGTCCATTTGCTTATCAATCTTCTCAGCAGCGGTTGCGTAGTCCTTTTTGGAGCTTATCCGCCTCGGCCGATAATTCTTTATAAAACTCGGTCGCTGCGGGCAACTGATTGGCTGGAGCGCCTTGAGACTCAATCCAAGTCGCCGCGTTCTGAAGTCGGCGCTGAAAATCCGTGAACTCTTTGCTGAAGTGGGCAGCAAGTGCCTCGGCACGAAGCTGGGTAAAAGTAGAGCCGCAGAACTCGCACGATTGCGACTCGTGGTTTTTATGGATTTCCAAGCCTGTTTGAACCCATTCACGGATGTCCGGGTTATCAGTCAACCGCTGGATAGCTTGATTGACCGCCGTAGTCCCAATCAAATCCCTGATTCGACCTGATGCCTTCTTGAAGTAATCCGGCTCAATGGATGTTGAGACGAAATTGATGCTTGGAAGCTGATCTGGTTTCGCGGCATTCGTAAGGTCGATAACTTTATCATCTGAAAGAACTGAATCGGCTTTGATGATGGCTTCACCGTTGCTCTGAATGAAATTGGACAGCTTTCGGCGATCGTAATTGAGGTAATAGCTATCGCTTGTATCAATCGCCTGAAGCCCTAGCTTCATCTTTTTGGCAGCATTGGTCAGAAACTTGTCCAACGCTTCGCGCTGCTTCTTTACCTCGCCTTGCTTCTCGTCGTGAGCCTTCCTTTTCGACTGAAGCTCTCCCTTTAACTTCTCCAGCTTCTGTAAGTCATCAATCTTCTCTTTCGCAATCAGAAGGATGCTTTTTACAGATTTGTCCCAATCAATGTTCTCATGCACAAAGCGTTGATTGAAGACATGAATATTCAGTTGGCATGAATGGAGTGTAGCTTCCGTGATAGTTGAGCCATCCTCCAAAGCTACTGAAAACTGGCCCGCACTGAAGCGAGGAACCATCGAGCGCAGCTCAAAGCAAGAGAAAAGGTTCGACAGGGTTGACTTGCCTGTTCCGTTCCAGCCATAGACCAAGTTGTACCGGCCGAACTTCTGGATCTTCGTTCCATTAAAGTCGTTGAAGATGCCGAACTGCTTGAGGCGGTTAATGCAGACGATCATTTTTGGACCTCCGTGTTCTTGCTTTGGCAACATTTGCTTGCAAAACAAATAATAAGCGAAGAGTTCTCCTGCGTCTCCGCTTCGCGGACCGCGCTGTTCCAGGTTCGCTTTTCGCTCATCCCTGACGGGACTGGCATTCGCCAGCCTTTCACATCCCTGACGCCTTCGGCCCGGCTTCCAGCTTCGGACCTGCGCGCTTCGCTTGCGTGCGGTTCGGCACACAGGGACGGCCGTTGCCATGTCCAGCCGTCTCCCCTGACTTCATCACCTTCTCCGCGACCGTAGCCCGCTTCCGGGTGCCGTCAAGGCGCGCAGGGCCGTGTCCTCGCTGCGCTGCGGGCCGCACCAACCCTGCGCTTGTCTCCTTGACGGTCCTCGTCCGCGCGCTCCTTTGGCCGCGGGCGATGAACTCAGGAAAGACGGTGGCAACAGGGCCAACCGGGTTCCTCGTGCCAACCGCACCAAACAGCCGAAAGGCTGGGCTCCGAATCTAGGAATCCGGTGTGCGGTTTGAACAGCAAACCCTTTTCGTCAGGAGAAAGACCATGCAACTCGCATCCCGTTTCGCTTCCCGTTCCCCCTCGCTGCGTAGCGATTACCCGCTGACCGATGACCAGATTCACCGCGTGGCCCCGTCCATCTTCGCGGACGCGCCGCATGAAAGCCGTTCGCAGCGGTACGCCTACATCCCCACCGCCGCCGTGCTGGCCGAACTGCGCAAGGAGGGGTTTCAACCCTTCATGGTGACGCAAACCCGCGTGCGCGACGAAGGCAAGCGCGAGCACACCAAACACATGCTGCGCCTGCGCCACGCAAGCCAGATCAACGGCGCGGAAGCCAATGAAATCGTGTTGCTCAATTCCCATGACGGGACGAGCAGTTATCAGATGCTGGCCGGAATGTTCCGGTTCGTGTGCAGCAATGGCCTTGTATGCGGCGACACCGTGGCCGATGTGCGCGTGCCCCACAAGGGCGACGTTTCCGGGCATGTCATCGAAGGCGCTTACGAAGTCTTGCGCGGCTTCGACCGGGTGAAGGATTCCCGCGATGCCATGCGCGCTATCACGCTGGACGAAGGCGAAGCCGAAGTGTTCGCCCGTTCCGCGCTGGCCTTGAAGTACGACCCCACCGACAACAGACCCGCGCCCATCACGGAAAGCCAAATCCTGATGCCGCGCCGGTTCGACGACCGTCGCCCGGACTTGTGGAGCGTGTTCAACCGCACCCAAGAGAACCTGACCAAAGGCGGATTGCATGGCCGCAGCGTCAACGGACGCCGCCAGCAAACCCGCCCGGTGCAGGGCATTGATTCCGATGTGCGCCTCAATCGCGCCCTCTGGATGCTGGCCGATGGCCTGCGCCAGTTGAAAGCCTGATTCCCCACGCGGCAGGGGCAGGCAGCAGCCCTTGCCGCTTTCTTCGCTGCTTCATCCCTGAACCCATAGGAGTTATCACCATGAACGCCGTTACCCAGACCGAAGCCCGCGCCCTCAACGCCGCCGCCGCTACCCCGCTGGAAGCCGCCGACCCGACCAAGAACCTGATTCTGGTTCCGCTGTCGCGGCTGGTGTCGCGCCCGACCGGGCGCAATGTGCGCAAGACCCCGCGCATGTCCATTCCCGAACTCGCCGCGAGCATTCAGCGTGTCGGCCTGCTGCAAAACCTCATCGTCATTGCCGCCGCCGATGGCGAGAATTACGAAGTGGTGGCCGGTGGCCGTCGCCTCGCAGCCCTCAAGCTGCTGGCGAGAAAGCGCCGCATCAGCAAGGAATGGGAAGTGCCTTGCCTGCTGGTGGCCGATGGCACCGCCCGCACGGCCAGCCTCACCGAGAATGTGCAGCGCGAAGCCATGCACCCCGCCGACCAGTTCGAGGCATTCGCCGCGCTGGTGGCCGAAGGCCGACCCATCGAGGACATAGCCGCCGATTTCAGCGTGTCCCCGCTGGTGGTGCAGCGCCGCTTGAAGCTGGCGAACGTCTCGCCGCGCCTGCTGGCCGACTACCGTGCCGAAGCCGTGACGCTCGATCAGTTGATGGCCCTTGCCATCACCGACGACCACGCCGCGCAGGAAACCGCGTTCTACGACGCGCCGAAGTGGCAGCGCAACCCTTCGCAATTGCGCGACCGCCTCACCGAGCGCGAGATTGACGCATACCGGCATCCGCTGGTGCGTTTCGTGGGGCTGGATACCTACGGAGCCGCAGGCGGTGGTGTGCGCCGTGACCTGTTCGCGGAAGGTGACGCGGGCGTGTATCTGACCGATGCCGCGCTGCTGGAACGGCTGGCGCAAGACAAGCTGGCAGGTATCGCCGCCGAGGTGAAGGCCGAAGGCTGGGCGTGGGTGGATGCCACCCACGCCGTGACCCATGCCGACCTGCACGCCTTCCAGCGTGCGCCGAGGGAACGCCGCGAACCGAACAAGCGCGAAGCGCAGCGCATCAAGAAGCTGCAAACCAAGATGCACGAACTGGCCGCCGCCGTGGATGACGCGCTTGATGCCGAGGACGAGGAAAAGGCCGATGCCTTGCAGGAAGAAGGCGAAGCCGTGGGCGAGCAGTTGCAGGCGCTGGAAGATGGCTTGCAGGACTACGGCGCGACCGTCAAGGCCGCAGCCGGTGCCATCGTCACCACCGACCGCAACGGTCAGGCCGTGATTTATCGCGGGCTGCTGCGCGAGGCCGAAGCCAAGGCGCTGCGCACGCTGGAACGCCTGCGCCAAGGGTTCAGCGGCGAGGATGCTGGGAACGACGACGAAGGCGAGGACGGAGACAGCGAAGGGCAGCCCAAGACCGCCGCCATGTCCGACCGGCTGGCGCAACGGTTGAGCGCCCACCGCACCGCCGCGCTGCAAATCGAAGTGGCACGGCATCCGCAAGTGGCGCTGGCTGCGCTGGTGCATGGCATGGTGCAAACGGTGCTGCAAGGCGGCTACCACGGCCACGACTTGCCGCTGGGCGTGAGCCTGAAAGTGCAAGACCGGCTGGAAGGCATGGCCCCCGACTGGCCGGAATCCCCCGCCGCCGTCGCTCTGCGCGAGTTGCAACAGGTGGCGGGCGAAGCCTTGCCGCAGGACAGCGCCGAACTGTTCGCCGCGCTGCTGGCGAAGTCCCAAGACGAACTGGTGCGGCTGCTGGCGGTATGCGTGGCCGTCACGGTGGACGTGGTGACACCCCGCACCACACGGCAGCAGCCGGGCGAAGAACTCGCGCAGGCCGTGAGGCTGGACATGGCCGCATGGTGGAAGCCCACCAATGAGGCTATTTCCGGCATGTGCCGAAGGCCGCAATTCTGGAAGCCGTGGAGCGGTTCGCCCCGTCGCACGTCACCCGGCTGGCGAAGTTAAAGAAGGCCGACATTGCCAGCGAAGCCGAGCGGCTGGCAGACGGCACGGGCTGGATGCCTGCCATCTTCAAGGCCGAAGGGCCGGACGCCACGCAGGCAGAACCACAGGAGCAGGACGACGCCCCGGAGGATGCCGAGGCAACAGCAGATGAGCCCGCCGTGGCGCTAGCCGCTTGACCCGTGCAAAAGCAAGCGCCCCGGCCTCGACCGGGGCGCTTTGCTGGAAGGAGAACACCCATGACCTACACCACCAGCCGCCCCCGCATGGCGGCGATCTATGCCCCCGGCACGATACGCGCCCGCCGCTGGCACGGCGAAGGCGACGTGCGCGGCTACCGCCCGCCCTCGGGCTGGTCAGCCCGCGCCGACCTGACCGACATTCACCCCATCACGGGCCGCGCCTTGCCGCGTGCCGTGTGGTGGCTCATCGAGACGAAGGAATAACCCGATCAGCACCGCGCCCTGGGCGCAGTGAGTGCAAAAATCCGGGCGCGGCAGTGGCCGCGCCCGGTGTCATCCACGCCTCCAATTTCCACGCTGTTGCTTTAGAATCCCTTGATTTGACCAACGCCGTATCTATCGGCATAAATAACAAGGGAGCGTAATGGGGACATATCGGGTCGCACAGGTTTGTCCTAACGGACATGTCGCAACAACAGCCGCTGATCAGAATCCCGAGCTTCGAGAGGCGTTCTGCTCTAAGTGCGGTGAAGAGACCATCATGCAGTGTCCTTCGTGCAGCGCATCCATTCGCGGCGATTTCTACGTTGAAGGCGTTTTCGGCTTGGGTGGTGATTACGAGCCTCCCTCGTTCTGCCACAACTGCGGTAGCCGATTCCCTTGGACTGAACGCAAGATTGCTGGCGCTGTTGAGCTAGTGGAAGCAGGCGCAGAGCTGTCGCCAGAAGAAGTCCAGCAGTTCCGTACCGATTTGACGGAATTGACCAAAGACAGTCCAAAAACTCAAGTTGCATCCCTTCGATTCAAGAAGGTGATGACGAAGGTCGGCGCTTCGGTTGCATCTGGCGTGCGCGACATTGTTGTCGATGTACTTAGCGAAGCTGCGAAAAAAGCGATTTGGGGAGCTTAGAAGGAATGGCAATGACTCTCGACGAAATTAAGGCCTGCCTACAGGCCGGCAATCTTCAGATTGCGAATGAGACGGCACTTGCAAACGGCACTGGCACACAACTTCGTTTGCAAAATGGAGCAATCGTCAATAGCTACCACACCGGCAATTTCAATGTTCAGGGCAAGAACCAAGAGGCGGTAAAGGCTTGCCTTGGCGTACAACCTGCACAGGCTGCGGCACCAGCTCCACAGAATGGCGCTGCTGCTAAGCCAATGCTCAGCAAGGTATTCGTGGTTTATGGGCACGATAATGCCGCCCGAACCGAGCTTGAAGCGATGCTGCGCCGCTGGAGGCTTGAGCCGTTGATCTTGGATCAACTTCCTTCGGAAGGGCAGACCATCATCGAGAAATTGGAAAAATACACGGCAGAAGTAAAGTTTGCTGTGGTGCTGGCCACGCCCGACGACGAGGGCTACCGCGCTGGTCACGAAGACGAAAAGGCGTTCCGTGCGCGCCAAAATGTTGTGATGGAATTGGGCATGATGCTTACGCTGCTCGGTCGTAAGAACGTTGCCATTCTCATGAAGCAACAAGACAATATGGAGCGCCCATCCGACATCCAAGGGTTGCTCTATATCCCATTCAAGGACAATCTGCAAAAGGATGCAGGGCCGCTTCTGGCAAAGGAAATGGCGGCTCAGGGTTATCCCATTTCGTTGGCGAATCTGTAGGCATCGGCAAATTAAATCTATTTGGAAATAGTGCCTGCTATTTCCCAGAATGAGCCCCTTGTTGTGCTCTTAGGCTTTTGAGCGTGTCGGCGCAAAGCGCCGCCGGGCTTTCGGGCTGCGCCCCGTGCCGTCTTTGTCGTCACGGCCATTCGGCTTCAATCCCTCACGCCTTCGCGCCTGCGGCGCTGCGCGCTGCGTTTGCCTCCAGGGGAAAGCCCTGCGGACTATCCGCGCCGCGCACGGCTTGGCGCCCCTCGATGCCGCCGAACCGGCTGTGCCTGATCGGCCCGGCCAGCGCCCCGCCGCGATGAACGAGGCGCCGGCGAACACGCTGACGCTTGCTGCGGCAGGTTGTCCGAATGCGCGCCGTCCTCAACGCTGGCGGTTCTTGCCCATCACGTCACGAAGGAAGTTCACGGACAACCCGCCCGGCATCGCTATGGAGCTTCCACGCACACCTCAAGACCGGCGCTGCAAGGTGTGGCGGGGCATTCTCGCTTGTCGTTGGGTGGTTGACCTGGCCCGCGTCAGCGGGCGAGCCGGAGCAGCCTTCATGCGGGGATGCCGAGCCGGCCCTATCTCCTTGCGGTGCGGTTCGGCCCAAGGCGTCCTTGTGTTGTTGTGAATCCTGGCGGTGGCGCGGCTGCGCCTCGGGCTTCATGGCTGCAACCGTCCAGCGAAAACAATTTCCCCTGCTTTGTCACTGCGTTCGGCGCATTCCTCGCGGGACAAATTCTTTTCGCCTCACGGCTCTCCACTGCGTTTCGACCGCAAGCGGTGCCGCCCACCCGTCCCCCGTCGGCCGGATCACAACAAGGACGCGATGGGCGCGAACCTTGTTCCACCGTAAGGAGAAATCATCATGGCCAACATCGGCACCTTCACCGCAGACAAAGACGGCTTCACCGGCACGCTTCGCAGCCTGACGCTCAACGTCAAGGTCAAGCTGGTGCCCAACGACAAGGGGGACAACGAGAAGGCCCCCGACTTCCGCCTGCAGGCGACCAGCCACGACATCGGCGCGGCGTGGAAGAAGACCAGTGAGGCCGGGCGGGAGTACATCTCCGTGACCCTCGACGATCCTTCGTTTCCGGCCACGGTCTACGCCCGCCTGATCGAGGGCGAAGACGGCACGCACGACCTGATCTGGTCGCGCAGCAAGCCCCAGGCGGCGTGACCGCCGCCCGCAGCGCCCCGCCATGCGGCGGGCGCTGCGCTGTTCGTTCGTCCCGAACGCGGCAACGGCAGACGGTGCCCCATAGCGAGCCGCGCCCCCCTGTCTGTGAGCTGCGTCTATGGCTGTTGTCAGGGCATGGCGTGTCGGCGCGATGCGCCGCCGGGCTTTACGGGCTACGCCCCGTGCCGTCTTTGCCGTCACGGCCATCCGGCTCCAATCCCTCACGCCTTCGCGCCTGCGGCGCTGCGCGCATGGCTTGGCGCCCCTTGAGCACCGCCGAACCGGCCTGTGCCGGATCGGCCGGGTCAGCATCTGCAAAGTGGGCTCGCTCCGAACCGCCATTGAAAACTACACGCCGTTCCTGGCGGATTTGATATCGAGAAGATTGATCTGGTCGATCTTGTCTTTGTGGATCACGATGGTCAGCTTCGCGGGATATTTGAATCGCATCTCACTGATTCTGAATGTCCACAGCATGATTTTCAGTAGATCCTCGTCGGAAATATTCTTGTGTCCTTTGATTCGCGTGATTCCTGATCCAAAGATTGTTGTCGATACGCTTTGCTGGGCGTACACGTTGTTTACCTTGTCCCAGAAATTAATGAGGAACTCAAGGTACTCCGGCATCGTTAGTAGCGCCTTGTTGTTCTCATCGAACTTGGAGAACGCGGTCAGGAGATAGTCTTTGTAAAGGCAAATCGTGCCTATCTGATACCTTTTCTTCTTACCGTATTTCCTTGCCTCGTTCTCCTCCAGGACTTCACTTTCATCAAAAGCGTATTCCTCGATGTAGCGGTCTAATTCGGAAATCGGAACGCCGAGATGCTTCTGGATGAAAACTCCGTTGAGAGAAGTCTCGCCAATTATCTTGTTGTCCACCTGAGTGTCGAAATACTCATTGAAGGCAATTGCCTTCAATCCCGGCTGTTGGAAAATGTCGCCGGTCTTGATCGCGACATCGCTGCCCTCAACATTGATGTCGATACTGTTCAGGTTGTTCGACCAGAGCCATATCACCACGTAGGTGAGTGCCAGTATTGCCAAGAAAGCCAAGCCAGCCTTCAGCTTCCACTCGGCAGGAACGTCAACAAAAATAACTATGAATGACAGCGTACCGCTGACGACAGCGGTGATCTCAAGGAATTTCTTGATGACCCGCTTGTCAAAAAAGTTGACCTTCGCCATGACGTGAATCATTCGCTCCGATATGTCGATTGATTATGGGTTGTATCTGTAGATGCCTGGGGCCTTCATGCTCCCAACCATAAACTCGCCGTCCTGCAAGGATTTTTTGATGAGCTCTTTATTCATCGGGACATGAAGCGTCGGGACTTTGCTCATCGAATCCCGGAACACGGGAAGATTTCCCCACAGGTTCTTAACCGCCTGCTTCAATGATCCGTCGACAAGCAGACTTTCCTTGGTGGCATATTCGGGATAGATGACAATGACAGGAAGCCCTTGATCGTTGATCCCGTAGTCGATTTCTTCTCGAAGGGCGCGGGAATTCGTCGTGATCGAACTCAAGATGAGGATAATGTTCTTCGAGCTCCGAAGGCGCTCCCTGAGCCTGGGTTTCAGTGTGTATTCCCAATCGCTGCCATCGCGGACACTGTAAGTTTTGTCGTGCGAATCAACGAAGGGGAACGTCGCATCAGCACCTTTCCACATCCGTAGGGTGTTGTAATACTGAAAATCCTTCGTCGCATTGGCACCTAGCGAGCTGGGATGGAATGGCTCTGCAACGTAAAAGGCGGTGTAGTTTCCATTTCGATATGCCATGTCGCTTCTCAATCTCCATCAGAGTTCAGTACCGCCTCAAGTTCCTGGCGCACCTGCGCCATCAACTCGTCAGCCTTGCGCGTGCTGTCGCCCGCAAAGGCCAGCGTCAACAACGTGAGCGGATGCACGTCCATGACCTCGCACAGCTCGGTCAGCTTGTGCAGAGTCGGACTTTTCAGGTCGCGCTCCAGCGTACTCATATAGGTGCGGCTCGACACGTCGGAGAACGCTTCCTGCTCAAGCCGCGCGCCTTCCTGACCGTCTTCAACGCCTTCGCCAATGAGTACTTTGCCGCCACCTATGGTTTCCTCTCAAAACCAAGATGACAACCCATTGAGTCCTATAGGGCTACAATCTATAGTGTTCATTCATGCTGAGAGGCCGCTTTCGTGCTTTTACGGAAATCCGCATCTGCGGATTCCGACAGAACCGGGGAATCGCATCCGTGTCTTTCCGGCTTCCGACAATTCCGCTTCGGTGCTTCCGTTCTTCTGCGGATGCGATGGCTTGCACATCCGTGCTTCCACACGAATGCACAGATACGGTTCGACGGTTCTGTGCTTTGGCACAAGAGCGCATCCGCGCATCGTCGGTTTCGTGCGGAGGCTTCCCATGACCCTGCCGCTTGTCACCGCCGATGAACGCGCCCGACTGCTGGCCCACGGCGCGGCACTCGCCGCTGGTCAGCGGCTCGACCCGCTGCCCGTGGTGCGCCTGTTCACGCCGGACGCGCATGTAACCTGGCTGCTGGTGTCGCTCGATCCTGCGGATGGCGACACGGCCTACGGCCTGATCGACCTTGGTATCGGCCTGCCTTCGCTGGGGACGGTCAAGCTGTCCGACTTAGCCGGCATCGTCGGCCCGCGCAAGCTGCCGGTGCGACGGGATCGGTATTTCCAGGCGGCGCATCTGTTATCGGAATACGTCCGGCTGGCGCAGGAGAACGGCGCGATCACGGACTGATGAAAACCAGCGTGGCCCGGCCAGCCGGGACGCATCGTGACTATTTCAATCTTGGTCAAGACCGTGAAGGTCTGAATCCGCATGCTTGCACCGAAGTGGTGCGATCCTGTTGAAAACAGTCCTGATCTTGGGCGCGGGCTGCGGCACGGTGTTCGGTGCTGCGCGTCATTTTCCTAAAGGCGTAGCCGTCGCATTCAGACGATTTCCGCAACACGCAGGAGCCAAATGGTCTTGACACCGACAGTTACAGCCTAACCAATTTTGATGACGACCTGATGGCATTTCGATAGCTCCCGCATCGCGGAAATCGTGGCGACGCATCCCAAACAGAGGGAGGTTTCGCCATGACTGATCGCAGCGCCGAACACTGGTATCCGACAGCGGCCTATCTCTACGTTCTGCACCTTGACGGCCCTGCGCTGGCGTGGGAATACCTGCGCCGAAATCCCGACTACCGCCGCGACTGGCTGCGCCGTCGCCGCTGGCCGGACGCGGCGCAGGCGTGGGGCCTGCGCCTGCTGGAAGACCCGGCCCTGGATGCCCGTGACGCGCATCCGGCCTGGTTCCCCGATCACGATGCCGTGGTGCAGCTCTACCCCGATGCCGACCCGCCGCCCGAAGCTCATGCCTTCGAGTTCTGGCGCGTCCCTGGCCGCAAGCAACTGATCCACGACGGCAAGCGCCTGGTGCTGGTGTCGCATTGGCCCGGCTGCTGCCTGCGGCTCGCGCTCGCGCCGGGCCTGGAGGACGGCATGGCCTACCTCTACGCCACCCGCGCCTGCGCCACACCGTGCGCGCGCTATCGCACGCTCGCGGCCGGGCTGGATGCCCTGGCCGTGGCCACGGTCGCCGCGCCTGCGGCGGCG
>NZ_JEMV01000092.1 GCF_000588875.1 Sphingobium sp. Ant17 | reverse complement strand
GTGCCCACTCACGCAGGCGAGGGACGCCAAGCTTTCGAGACAAGATCGCATTTGCTGCTTCGTACAGGCATTTTCGAGCGAACCTGTCACCGCTTTTTCGAGATGCGCCCGTTCCGGCTGATTTCGCCAGATTCGTAGCGCCTTTGGCGTCAGACCGAGATAAGCGCCCGCGCTGGAAGATCGGTTGAAGCGTTCGGCGTCGTCGAATGCTGCAGTTACCGCCATCGCGGTGATCGGTCCGACTCCCGGCGCTGTCATCAAAAGACGTACCGTACCATGCTGTTTGGCTACCGCCCGGATTTTGCCATCGAGAGCGGCAATACGGGCTAGAATTTCACTCCGGGCGTGCATCAACGCTTCAAAGATAGGTATGAGCTCCGGTGCGACTGCCAGCTCGCCTGTGATGATCTCCGTCGCACGGCGTTTGAAGCCCCCAACCCGTTTCCGAACATCACGCCAACGTTTTCAGCAACCCTCTGATCTCATTTTCAAGCTTCACACGCATGCCAACCAGCGTATCGCGCGCTGTCAGCATCGCCCGGTTAACATAGGCCTCATGACTCTTTATCCGGGCAGCCTTGAACCAACCTGTGCGGACAATCTGAGCCAAGCCGCGAGCATCATGTCTGTCGGTTTATTGGCATCATTTTGAGGACCGCATTAGCGTGACGCGCATCCAGGCAAATGATCGGGACACGCCGCTTCGTCAGCGCGTTCCAGAGCCAGACGGCAAGGGGACCTGTCTCCATTCCCACCGTTCGACATCCGCGGCGCGCTTCGCTAGCCAGTCGGCTATCGCGTCAGGGCAGGTCGGCACCTTCGCCTCCGCGAGAATCTCACCTTCCGCCCCAACCAGGCAAATCGCCGTCTCCTCCTGTGACACATCCAGTGCTGCAAAAACTCCCATAACGTCCTCCACGTTCGACTCCGGCCGAGCGCCGAAGCGGCAATGACATCCTACCGCAACAAAGCGGAGGTCGAGTGTGGCGATTACGTTAAGTGGTGTAGGTTTTGAGGGTAGCGAAGCTGACCGGACGCGCGCTCATCGATAAAGCGCTGTAGCGGCCGGTCAGTTTCGCGGGTGGTCACCGGCGAACTTCGGATAAGTTTGGGTTGCGAAGCTCAACTTACGGAGACCTCCGATGACCAATGACAAGATGGACCTGCACGCTCTGGTTGGGAAGACAGCCGACGGCGATTTTCTACGCGACATGATCGGCTTTGCCGCGCAGCGGCTGATGGAACTGGAAGTGGGCGGTGCGACCGGCGCTGCCTATGGTGAGAAAGATCCTGAGCGCCTCGCGCAGCGCAACGGCTATCGGGATCGGGACTGGGAGACGCGGGCAGGCACGGTCGAGCTGCGGATCCCCAAGCTGCGCAAGGGAACATATTTTCCAGGGTTTCTGGAGCCCCGCCGTATGGCAGAGAAGGCACTGACGGCCGTCATCCAGGAAGCTTATATYCAGGGRATCTCGACCCGCTCTGTGGACGATCTGGTCAAAGCCATGGGCATGAGTGGGATCTCAAAGAGCCAGGTCAGCCGACTGTGCGTGGAGATCGACGAGCGGGTGAAGGCCTTTCTCGATCGTCCGATCGAAGGCGACTGGCCCTATCTCTGGATGGACGCGACCTACATCAAAGTGCGGCGAGCCGGTCGCATTGTCTCTGTCGCGGTCATCATTGCCGTCGGCGTTAACAGCGATGGCCGGCGCGAAGTGCTCGGCTTGACTATCGGTCATTCCGAAGCTGAGGTCTTCTGGACCGAATTTCTACGCAGTCTTGCCCGTCGGGGTCTGCGCGGCGTGAAGCTGGTGATCTCCGATTCCCACGAAGGCATAAAAGCTTCCGTCGCCAAAGTGTTCAGCGCCACCTGGCAGCGATGCCGGGTTCATTTTATGCGCAATGCGCTGGCCCATGCCGGCAAGAGCGGACGCCGGGTCGTGTCAGCATTCATCGCCACCGCCTTCGCACAGGAAACGCCCGAAGCCGCAAAAGCCCAGTGGCGCAGTGTCGCCGATCAACTACGTCCCACCGTACCCAAGCTGGCTGCTCTCATGGACAATGCCGAGGAAGATGTGCTGGCCTATATGACGTTCCCCGCCCAGCACCGTACCAAGTTGCACAGCAACAATCCGATCGAGCGGCTCAATGGCGAGATCAAGCGGCGCACTGATGTCGTCGGCATCTTCCCCAACGAAGAAGCCATCACCCGTCTCGTCGGCGCTATCCTTCTGGAACAGAACGACGAATGGGCCGTCCAACGCTGCCGCTACATGACACTTGAGAGCGTCTCTGGTTTAAGCGATAATCCCATCATCACGTTGCCTGCCATGGCAACATGATCAATCCGGCTTAGCCGGAGGTCGCTGTGGCTATCCCAGCGAACCTACACCACGTTGTGGGGCACGATCATAAATATCCTGGAGAGGACAAAAAAATGAGCGGGTTGTCGCGCCGCGGAAATGGACTGAGTGGAGGTGACTTTCAACCATTCGGTGAACCGCATCTTGGTGATGAAGTCACATACTGGGCATCCAGAACATTGGGTTATGCGGCGCTTGCCGTAGGATTATTGGGAGGCATCAGCACGTTGATGATCCTATAGCCCCTTGATTGTCGCCGATGATAGTGCGTAGGACCAGCGCTTAAGCCGGTCCGAGGTCGGGTTGATGTCAATACTGCTCGCCCATCATTATTGATGGGCAGGGTCCTGCTAGTCACTTTCACTTGTAATTGTACATGACACGATGTTGTGTGTAGCAGAGCAGTAGCTTCTGCTGGATTCGGGTGGTCAGGAATTGGGCGTTTGACAGTGGAATTCGGTCTTGGAACGGCGTCGGGCGTGTCGTCGCGCGGTCGCCCGATAACGACCCAGTCGGTTCGGGTAATCGTGTACCTTGCGCTCATGGCGCTGGACCTCGCCGTCATCATCTGCGGTTTTTGCATTGCCGGCCTCATTCGGCATGGCGGGCTTGGTAGCACCGTCGATACGGCAGCCCTCTTTATCCTGTTGCCGACATTCCTTGTCATCAGCTTTTACGCAGGCGCCTACTCCTTTGAGGGCGCGACATCGCGATTGGGCATCAGGCGCGTCCTGACGTCGCTCGCACTCGCGCTGGCCTTCAATTCACTGGTGGCTTTTGCCGCCAAGGAAGGCGAGAATATCTCGCGTGCCTTCCTTTTCGTGGGCACGGGTTTCGCGGCGCTGCTGTTGATTGGCGAGCGGTTGGCAACGGCATGGCTGGTGCGCGACTATTTGGGTCCGCGGTTTATGCGGCGGCTTTTGGTGATCGATGGGGTTCATGCCTCGGCCCCTTCCGACTTTCATGTGATCGACCTGGCCGATCATGGGGTTACCCCCGACCCGCACGACCCGCATGCGCTGCACGAAATTTCCAGCCTGCTCTTCGGAGCCGATCGCGTTGTGGTGTCGGCCACACCGGAAAGGCGCGAAAACTGGTCGCTCTGCCTTAAGGGGATGGGGTGCAACGGCGAACTGCTGGTGCCTGAACTCCATGCCATAGGCCAGCTTACCCCCGCGGATGGAAGCAAACTGATCGGCATCCCAGTATCAACGGGGCCGCTCGATATTCGCAGCCGTGTGCTTAAACGCACCTTCGATCTGTCGCTGACGGTTCCAGCCATCCTCCTGTTGTCGCCACTGCTCGTGCTTATCGCCCTTGCCGTGAAATTTTCGAGCCCCGGTCCCATATTATTCCGTCAACGCCGCATGGGACGCAGCAACCGGCTGTTCCATGTCTATAAATTTCGCAGCATGAGGGTCGAAACCAGTGATCATAGCGGTGCCCGGTCGGCAACGCGCGACGATGACCGCATCACGCGCGTCGGCCGGGTGATCAGGCGCACGAGTCTGGATGAGCTACCGCAGCTGTTCAATGTGCTGAATGGAGACATGAGTTTGGTGGGTCCGCGCCCGCATGCGCTTGGCTCGCTGGCTGGGGACGAACTATTTTATCATATTGATCGGCGCTACTGGCTTCGACATGCGATCAAACCGGGTATCACAGGCTTGGCCCAGGTGCGGGGCTTTCGCGGCGCCACCGACCATAGAGACGATTTGATGCACCGACTACAGGCCGATCTGGAATATGTCGCGGACTGGTCTCTGCTGCGGGATCTGATGATCCTGCTTCGGACCCTTGGGGTCATCGTTCACAAAAAAGCATATTAGCGGCGTATAGAAGCGGTTGCGGATATGATGGTCCGCCGCAACCCTTTAAGCCAGCAATCAGCTTTGGCTGATCCATGCACATTGTCCGTTCGACACACCTCCCCCGGACTCCAGCCGCATCCTGCCGGGTTGGCTTGCCCTTCGCCTCGCGCTGTCCTAAAGCCCGGCCATGCCCGACATGACCGCCGCGCCGCTTTCGTCCGACCTCACGGGTCGGGCGCTATTTCCGCATCGGCATTTGCTGTCGATCGCAGACCTCAAGCCCTGGGAAATCCGCTTCCTGCTGGACGAGGCCGAGCAATGGGCCACGGCCAATCGCGGCAAAGCGCGCAAGCATGATGATCGGCTGGCGGGCATGACCCAGATCAACGCCTTCTTCGAAAACAGCACGCGCACCCTGTTGTCGTTCGAAATTGCGGGCAAGCGACTAGGGGCGGACGTCGTCAACATGCATGCGGGCCAATCGAGCGTGAAGAAGGGCGAAACGCTGATCGACACGGCGATGACGCTCAACGCGATGGCCGCCGATGTGCTGGTCATCCGCCACGCCAGTTCGGGCGCGGTCGCGTTGATCGCGGACAAGGTCGACTGCGCCGTGCTGAATGCTGGCGATGGCTGGCACCAGCATCCCACACAAGCACTGCTCGATGCGCTCACCATCCGGCGGCGCAAGGGCGGATTCGAGGGGCTGATCGTCGCCATTTGCGGCGATGTGCTGCATAGCCGCGTCGCCCGCTCGAACATGCTCTGCCTCGCCGCATTGGGCGCGCAGGTCCGCGCGGTCGCCCCGCCCACGCTGATGCCGCCTGAAGTCGAGATGCTGGGGGCGACGCCCTACACCCGGCTCGACGATGGGCTGGAGGGCGCGGACGTGGTGATGATGTTACGGCTGCAGAATGAGCGGATGGACGGCGCGTTCATTCCCTCCGCGCGCGAATATCATATGCTCTATGGGCTCACACCCGAACGGCTGGCGATCGCCAAGCCCGATGCGCTGGTGATGCATCCGGGGCCGATGAACCGGGGCGTGGAAATT
The DNA here is from genome assembly GCF_000588875.1 of Sphingobium sp. Ant17. Lineage (GTDB taxonomy): Bacteria > Pseudomonadota > Alphaproteobacteria > Sphingomonadales > Sphingomonadaceae > Sphingobium. Next base: position 7,241 of record NZ_JEMV01000092.1, on the reverse strand, counting down.
ACCAGTAGCGTCGCCGACGATCCCGACCGGTCCGCCATCACCGAACAGGTGGAAATGGGCGTCGCCATCCGCATGGCCTGCCTCGATATCCTGACGCGACGCACGCGCGGCGTGGAGGGATGGGCATGATGGTTAGCCTTTTTCTGTCTGTCATCCCCGCGAAGGCGGGGACCCATCTCCCGGCCTTGCACCAGGGGAACGCGTCGGAGATGGATTCCCGCCTGCGCGGGAATGACGAACTTTTATGTTGGATGCGCCGCGCATGACCAAGATCGCCATCATCAACGGCCGCCTTGCCGATCCGGCGGGCGACGCGCTGACCCCCGGCACGATCCTGATCGAGGGCGACCGCATCGTCGCATCCGGTGACGTCCCCCTGCCCGACGACGCGCAACGGATCGACGCCGCGGGGCTGGTCGTCGCGCCGGGCCTCGTCGATCTGGGCGTCTTTGCCACCGACAAGCCTGCCTTTCACTTTGGCGGCATCACCCGCGCGGCGCTGATGCCCGACCAATCCTCGCTGCTTGATGATGCCGCGCTGATCCGGCAGGCGACGCGCGCGGGCAAGCCCGATTTCTGGGTCCACCCCATCGCCGCGGCCACGCGCGGCCTCAAAGGCACCGAACTGGCTGAAATCGGCATGATGCAGGCGGCGGGTGCCAAGGCAGTCGGCACCGGCCGCCAATGGATCGCCGATTCGGGCGTGATGCTGCGCGTCCTGTCCTATGCGTCGGGCCTCGGCCTTACCGTCATCTCCCATGCCGAAGATAGCGGGCTTACGGCGCGCGCGGTCGCGACCAGCGGCGAAACCGCCACCCGCCTCGGCCTCCCCCACGCCCCCGCCTGCGCCGAAGCGATGGCGATCGCACGGGACGTGCTGCTCGCCCGCCATACGGGCGCGGCGATCCATTTCCGGCTGGTGACGACCAAGGCGGGCTTCGACCTGATCCGCGCGGCCAAGGCGGAGGGGTTGCGCGTCACCTGCGGCATCAGCCCCGCCTATATTTTCCTCGCCGACAATGCCGTCACCGATTTCCGCACCTTCGCCCGCCTCTCCCCCCCGCTTCGTTCGGAGGATGACCGCAAGGCGTCGATCGCGGCGGTGGCCGATGGCACGGTGGACGTCATCACCTCCAGCCACGATCCACGCGGGGCGGAGGACAAGCGCCTGCCCTTCGCCGACGCCGCACCGGGCATGGCCGGGGCCGAGACGCTGCTGGCGCTTTCGCTCAACCTGGTGCGGGACGGGCATGTCAGCATCAACCGGCTGATGACGCTGCTGTGCGCCAATCCCGCGCGGATATTGGGCGTCGATGCCGGCCATTTCGCGCCGGGCAGCGCCGCCGACCTCATTTTCATCGATCCCGATGCACCGTGGATCGTCGATTCGGCCAGGATGGCGGCGGCGGCGGGCAACACCCCGTTCGACCGCATGCCGGTACAGGGCCGCGCGCGCCGGATCATGAAGGGCGCCGTGTTTCTGTAGGGATGGGATTGAAGGGTGGCAGTTTCGGGCCAGAAAGACGGCCCTTCTCCCGACGGGGAGAAGGATACGCAGCCTTGGTGCCAAAGGCACCTAGGCTAAGTTGGATGAGGGGGTTCAACGCTGATGTCGTGCGATCCCTTGATGCCTCAACACCCTCACCCAGCTCCGACTAGGCAGCAAGCTGCCAAGTCTTCGCAGCCCTCTCCCTCAAGGGAGAGGGGTAAGCAGGCCGTCAAGTGACACCCCATTTCCCAGCTTCGCTCGAAACGACCCAAGCTGCGGCGGAACCCCCTCCCCCTTCATGCGCTTGCCCTATGGAGCAGCAGGGGACGTCCATGACTGAGAAGATCGCGCAGCAGGTGCATGTCGATGCGCCGTGGAAAATTCCGCCACGGGCCTGGTGGGAAATATTGAAGCGCGTCTATGCGTCGCTCGGATCCAATAATGTCGGTCTGCTGGCCGCTGGCGTTGCCTATTATGCCTTTCTCTCGATCGCGCCGATGTTCGCCGCCGTCGTGCTGACCTATGGCCTGTTCGGCGATCCGGCGATGGTCGGGCGGCATATGCAGGCGATCATCGCCGTCGTGCCCACCGACGCCGCCCAGCTCATCAACGACCAACTTTTGGGGGTAGTCAGCACCGCCAAGCCTGCGATCGGCTTCGGCCTGCTGACCGCGCTCGCCATCGCCGTCTATGGCGCGACGCGCGCGGCGTCGGCGGTGATGCAATCGCTCAACATCGTCTATGGCCAGCTTGAACGGCGCAATATCTTTGCCTTTTACCGCGTGTCGCTGGGCATCACCTGCTCCGCCGTGCTGGTCGTGGTGGCAGGCGTGTTCACCGCGACAGTGATCGGCCTTATTCAGAAATTCCTGACCGACTGGGGACCGGGCGTGCTGTTCGCGATCAAGGCCGCGACCTGGATTTGCGCGGGGTTGCTCGCCAGCGTCATCTTCGGCCTCATCTACCGTTTCGGCCCCAATCGCCAGCAGGCGCAATGGCAATGGCTGACCGTTGGGTCGGTCACGGCGACACTTTTCTGGTTGATCGTGACGCTTGGCGTGTCCTTCTACGTCTCGACCTTCGGCAATTATAATGAGACCTATGGATCGTTGGGCGCGGTCGTCGTGCTGCAGCTATGGCTGTTCGTTTCCGCCTATGTCGTCCTGCTCGGTGCCCAGATCAATGCGGAAGCGGAGCGGCAGACCAGCGTGGACACCAGCGTTGCCGCCCCCGTAACGGACGCTGCATAATCACGCTTGCCCTACCACCCATGCCACGCTAAAGCGCCCTCCTTCGCCGGCACAGGAGTGTAGCTCAGTTGGTAGAGCGTCGGTCTCCAAAACCGAATGCCGTGGGTTCGAGTCCCTCCACTCCTGCCAAGCGCCAAGTCAGGGAAACCTTGTAGTTTAAGGGTTTCGCGACTAGGTGCGCTGGCGAACATGTGTCGCGAAGCATGCGGCCGCATCCCCCGGACGTCCCATAGGACGGGGTCGGGAGGGCGGACTGTTGCTTCGCGAATTGGCGTTGGTTTTGAAGATAGAGGCAGGCGATGGCGAAGGTATCCCCCGGCGAATTCGTCAATCAGGTGAAGACCGAAGCGTCGAAGATCGTGTGGCCCACGGGTCGCGAAACGATGATGACCGGCGTGATGGTCGTCATCATGACGACGCTGCTCGGCCTGTTCTTCTTTGGCATCGACACCTTCTTCGGCGCGATCGTCCAGTGGCTGCTGGGCCTTGCGGCGGGTCAGGCTTGAGCATGACAGCCTTGGTTTTTGGGAGTTTGACACGGTAACATGGCGCGCTGGTACATCATCCACGCCTATTCGGGCTTCGAGAACAAGGTCAAGGAATCGATCCTGTCCGAAGCCGAGCGCATGGGCCTCACCCAATTGGTCGAACAGGTCGAAGTGCCCGTTGAAACCGTCACCGAAGTCAAGCGCGGCAAGAAGGTCCAGGTCGAACGCAAGTTCATGCCGGGCTATGTCCTCGCCAAGCTGGCGATGAACGACGACATTTATCACCTGGTCAAGAACACGCCGAAGGTCACCGGTTTCCTGGGATCGATGGGCAAGCCGCAGGCGATCAGCGAGACCGAGGCTGCGCGCTATTTCGGCGCCCGCAAGGAAGCCGAAGCCGCACCCAAGCACAAGGTCAGCGTCGATTACGAAATCGGCGACAGCGTCAAGGTGCTCGACGGTCCCTTCGCCAGCTTCAACGGCGTGGTCGAGGAACTGGATTTCGAAAAGAACCGGGTCAAGGTGTCGGTGTCGATCTTCGGTCGCGCAACGCCCGTGGAACTGGATTTCGAACAGGTCGAACTGTCGAAGTAAGGATGTTTCCGTCGTCCCGGACTTGATCCGGGGTCCATGCGCCTCAGCGCGGCAGGAACAAGCCAGCGTAGAGCAAATGGATCCTGACTTTCGTCAGGATGACGCAGAACAAGGTTTCTCGTCTCGCCAGCCTTCGCTGCGGTGACGATCAAAGAGATTTCCGGGCAACCGGGAATAGATGCGGGAGAAGGCCTGGCCTTCGTTTGAACCGCTAAACTTGAACCGGGCGCGCTTTAGGGCACGCCCAGCAACAGAGTGAGTGACAATGGCCAAGAAGATTACGGGCTACATCAAGCTCCAGGTGCCCGCTGGAGACGCCAAACCTGCACCGCCGATCGGCCCAGCCCTGGGTCAGCGCGGCGTGAACATCATGGAATTCTGCAAGGCGTTCAACGCCCAGACCGCGAACGTTGACAAGGGCACGCCCCTGCCGACGATCATCACCGTCTATGCGGATCGCAGCTTCACCTTCACGATGAAGCAGCCGCCTGCCACCTTCCTCATCAAGAAGGCGATGAACCTCAAGTCGGGTTCGAAGGAACCGGGCAAGATCGTCGCTGGCAAGATCACCCGTGCGCAGCTGGCGGAAATCGCCCAGGCCAAGATGGTTGACCTGAACGCGAACGACATCGACGCTGCAACGAAGATCATCGAAGGCTCCGCTCGCGCGATGGGCCTCGACGTGGTGGAGGGCTGATTATCATGGCAAAGCTGACCAAGAAGGCGAAGGCCCTGGCCACCGCGGTTGACCGCGAAAAGCTGCACGGCGTTGACGAAGCGCTGGGCCTGATCAAGACCCATGCGACCGCCAAGTTCGACGAAAGCGTCGAAATCGCGATCAACCTGGGTGTTGACCCCCGTCATGCGGACCAGATGGTTCGTGGCGTCGTCACCCTGCCCGCAGGCACCGGCAAGGACGTTCGCGTCGCCGTGTTCGCCCGCAACGAAAAGGCGCAAGCCGCGCTCGACGCCGGTGCCGACATCGTGGGTGCCGAAGACCTGCTGGAATCGATCCAGGCTGGCAACATCGATTTCCAGCGCGTCATCGCGACGCCGGACATGATGGGCCTGGTTGGTCGTCTGGGTAAGATCCTCGGTCCCAAGGGCCTGATGCCGAACCCCAAGCTTGGCACCGTGACCCCGAACGTCGCAGAAGCCGTGAAGGCCGCCAAGGGTGGCCAGATCGAATTCCGCGTCGAAAAGGCCGGTATCATCCATGCGGGCCTCGGCAAGTCGAGCTTCACCGCCGAAGACCTGCGTCGCAACTTCGACGCCTTCGTCGATGCGATCGTCAAGGCGAAGCCCACCGGGTCGAAGGGCAAATATGTCCGCAAGATCGCCCTGTCGTCTTCGATGGGTCCGGGCGTGAAGGTCGACGTGGCAGAAGTCGCCGCCGTCTGATTTTCATGCTATAGACTAAGGATAAGCCTCTTTCCTCGAAATGGGGAAGGAGGCTTTCCTGTTTTCAATTGATCCTCCCTGATCGGGAGGCGGCTGGCGGAAAGCCAGACGGAGAGATGCAACGCGAACGAAAGGGGCAAACCCCTTCGCCACCAGTTCTGCTGGCGGCTCCTGCCCTTGCCGGGTGGGAATGTGAAAATCAGGGTGTGTGGCCTATCACTCTGAACGTCTGCTTTGGCGGGCGTAAGGCACAGGTCTTTTTGTATCCGTCGGAAGAGGCGGGTCGCTTAACCGACGAGAAAAACTAGACATGGCATTTGATACCCTCCCCCCCATCCTCGCCCAAGCCCTTACGACCAAGGGCTATGAGACGCTGACCGAAGTGCAGGCGTCCGTGATCGAACCCGAAGCGGTTGGCCGCGACATGATCGTGTCGGCTAAGACCGGATCGGGCAAGACTGTCGCCTTCGGCCTCGCCATGGCGGGCGAACTGCTGAACGAAGAAGGCCGCCTGCCCCCACCGGCCTGGCCGCTGGCGCTGGTGATCGCGCCGACCCGCGAACTGGCCCTGCAGGTCAGCCGCGAACTGGAATGGCTCTATGCCGGTGCCCGCGCGCGCATCGCCACCTGCGTCGGTGGCATGGACGCGGCGCGCGAGCGCAAGGCGCTGGCCCAGGGCGCACATATCGTCGTTGGCACGCCCGGCCGTCTGCGCGACCATCTCGAACGCGGCGCGCTCGACCTCTCGGCGCTCAAGACCGCCGTGCTGGATGAAGCCGACGAAATGCTCGACATGGGCTTCCGCGAAGATCTGGAAGGCATTCTCGATGCCACCCCCGATGGCCGCCGCACCCTGCTGTTCTCGGCGACGATGCCCAAGCCGATCGTAGCGCTGGCCCGTCGCTATCAGAAGGACGCGCTCCAGATCGCGACCACCTCGACCGAGCGTGGCCATGGCGACATCAGCTATCAGGCGATGACCGTTGCCCCGTCGGACATTGAAAATGCCGTGGTCAACCTGCTGCGCTTCCATGAGGCGGAAACGGCGATGCTGTTCTGCGCCACCCGCGACAATGTCCGCCATCTGCACGCCAGCCTGACCGAGCGGGGCTTTGCCGCCGTCGCGCTGTCGGGCGAGCATAGCCAGAATGAACGCAACCATGCGTTGCAGGCCCTGCGTGATCGCCGCGCCCGCGTCTGCGTCGCGACCGACGTCGCCGCGCGCGGCATCGATCTGCCCACGCTGACGCTCGTCGTCCATGTCGAAATCCCCCGCGACGCCGAAACCATGCAGCATCGCTCGGGCCGCACCGGTCGCGCCGGCAAGAAGGGCACCGCCGTCCTGATCGTCCCCTATCCGCGCCGTCGCCGGGTGGAAGGGATGCTCAAGGGCGCCAAGATCCCGGTCGAATGGACGTCCGCGCCCAGCAAGGAAGCCATTGCCGCGCAGGATGCCGAACGGCTGCGCACCCGCCTGCTCGAACCCATGGAACTGGAAGAGTCCGATTGGGCGCTGGGCGGCGAATTGCTCGAAGCCAAGAGCGCCAAGGAAATCGCAGCAATGCTGGTGCGTTCGGCACGCGCTGCACTGCCTGCGCCTGAAGAACTGCTCGACGGCAGCGACGCCCCGGCCCGCCGCGAAGGGCCACGTCCCGGTTTCGAGGATACCCAGTGGTTCCGCATGAATATCGGCCGCACGCAAAATGCCGATCCGCGCTGGATATTGCCGCTGATCTGCCGTCGTGGCCATGTGTCGCGCGGCGACATCGGCGCGATCCGCATCACCGCCAACGACACGATGTTCGAAATCCCTAAGGCGATCTCGGCCAAATTCCTCGCCGCCGTCCGGCGCACGGGCGAAGCGGGTGACGAGGGCGCGGATGTGATGTTCGATCCTGTCGATGGCGCACCGCGTGAGGAAGCCCGTGGCAACCGTAAGCAATTGCGTCCCGCCAATGGCGATCGTCCCAACCGCAGCGGCCCGCCCCGTGGCGGTCCCGGTGCCGGGTCGCGTGGCGG
>NZ_JEMV01000091.1 GCF_000588875.1 Sphingobium sp. Ant17 | reverse complement strand
CGCTGTCAGCCAAGTGTCCCAATGCTCGTATGATGACCGGCGACCGATCATGAATGTCGATCAACTCAGGCGCGTTCTCGGTCATCACGCCGGTATAGACGTTCCCCCACTCCGGGCTGTCGTTCCATAATCCAGCCCACGCGAAGATCGGCTGGTCCGTCACGGCAAGCCATGTCTCTGTCATGCGGCCTCGTTCCCCAACGGCTTCTGCGTATCGGGCAGTAGGGATGAGGCATCGGTTGGCTGGACTTGCTGCCCATCGCCGCCAAAAATGTGTTCAGCTTGTCGAACCGGGCATTATTCACGGGCTTGGGCTTGAGCGGAAGGCCGGTTTTCTTGCTTTTGAGCGAGACAGGAAAGCCCCAGGTCATTTGATCCAAGACGCGCTCACCGTCGATCAGCCGAATGACGCTGCCCGGTTCCTTGGGATGAACCAGTAATGGGCCTTCATTGAACCGAGCACCGACTTTTGCGCCAAACAGGTTCAGCACCTTATCGGTGATACCGCGTTCTGCTCGATTACACATATGGGGAAGGTGGTTTGGTGGGGAGGTCAAGTCAAGCCAGCAAGCGTCATACGCCGACGGAGCGAAATGGACCATGACAAGGGGCTTTGCGCGCGAACCATGGTCGAATAGGATGGCCTGAACGGGGGCTGGAGGCCAAAAGTGGAAGGTATTGTATTTGTTGCTCTAATTTATGATTTGTTTGCTTGGGGTGGTGGGGCAACAATCGTAAAACATAAAATCCGAGTGTCAGGAACGATCAGCGTCAAACAAGTGAAGCTATTAGACTATCTATTATCGAGAATTTAGTTCGAGCTCAATATAAATGCTCTCGATGAAAGTCGTATCTCTTCATATCAAAGGCGCTCGCTAAAAAAGTACGATATGCTGACATTCACAGATGACTATGGAAACGAGAATACGGCTCGGTTCAAAAAATGAAGCGGAGTATTTTTTGTAAAACCGTTGTACCGTCAGACCTTATCGAGGAAATCGGCTACGATAATGCTGTTGCGACAGTTATCAACATGGTACAATTCAAAAAGATACTCACTTTCCTCCTCTGAAATGGCATATGAACGAGATATGCGCGGAGAGGAATTTGAGGCGCTTGTAGAAAAGCATATTCCATCGACATGGAATAGTAACCCGTAGAACAGCAATTTCAGGTGATCAGGGCGTAGATCTTCTAGCGATAGTTGACGAAGAAAWTTGTCGCAATTCAGTGTAAACGGTCTGCGTCTACTGTAGGAAATAAGGCGGTCCAAGAAGTTGTTGCCGGAATGATACACTATGATGCCCAAAAAGGCGTGGGTAGTATCCGATGCGGATTTTTTCTCCGGCAGCTAGACAATTAGCTAAATCAGCGAGAGTTGCGTTGCTTCACTATAGTGAAAATTGAAGATCTGATTACGGTAAAAATAGATCGATATAGATCATCAGATATTACTATTCTATTCAGAACTTCGATTAAAAGGATCGCTGATAACCCGGCAGCCGAAGCTGCCGGGTCCAATGTCTTTAGACGGATAGGTTCAGACCACCGTTGGATTTCGCATTCGACAAAATCGCTGCGCCCATCGAAGCCATTTGAGCCTTGATAAACGACCTGTCGGCGGCTTGTATCTGCTCGATTTCCTCGTGCGCGATCATCTTTGCCTGAATGACGGGCATCTTCTCGTGAATGTGCTTCTTCATGGTCAGGTCGAGCATATCGCAACGCTTCTTCGCGTCACGGCGGGCGTTTGGGTTTCGCTGCGCGCAATTTGGCCCTCCACAGCGACCAATTCCTSKTTCAACAGCCTCTAAAGCTGTGTAGGCGGCGCGGGTTTCGTCAATCAACTTCTCGATAGCATTGTCTGCCATTTTGTTCTCCTTCAATTCGCATATTTACCGCTTCACTTCACATCTTGTGGAGGGGCCAAAAGGGGCGCTCAAGAGGATCAATGCCTTCTCGATAGCGAGGGCCAAGGGACACTTGGCGTCTTTGCTACGAAGAACATCTAAGTCCTGTTTTTATGATTGCTGCGGCATCTAGGGCTGGCAGTGGATCGGCTTTGATGTCGGCTGGCTTGATCATGACTGACCCGGAAAGAAGAATAGCTCTTCATCATTGGCGGCGAAGAACTGCTCTGCTGCCTCTCAGTGGTTACAACCTCCTTGTCACGAGCGTTAACCCAGACACCCCACATTGCTGTCGCGGTAATCGAATGGATCGAGCATCGAGCGACAATGATCGAATAAATTSACGTAGGGGATTTTACAAACATATGGGGGCAAAACAAGTAGCTGGATGCGACCTTGCCCTCTTGATGCTCACCGATGCCAATTTCACTGAATAGAAGGGATGCTACTCTGGTGTAGAGCGCGGTGTCGAGAATAGGCCTATCTAGTGGAAAAGACGACCATGACACCGGGGCGAGCAGCAGGACCAAAACTCGGTCTGTGTGTCGATGAGCAAGTAGGTGTAAGGCATACTGGCTAAGCGCTTTTCTAGCTGATGCTTTGCGCTGTAGGGGTAATCCAGCATGATCGCGGTCATCTGCTTGATCTCGGCCTTCAGGTGGTTCTTCTCATATTCCGCGAATGACATATACTGCTCAATGGAATGCTTGTTCATATGCCAGATCAGGTCGAGTAGAACGTCCTTCAAAAGATAGCTGTATAACCGTCTCGCCGTTGACTTCTCGTTCTTCGCTGTAGAGAGATGTTGTGTAGCTGGCGTTTCACGACATTTGCGCTTTTGCGCGGCCTGCCCCAAAAGACTGATGTGATGCGTAGGTTGGGACATTTTTGTTCTCCTAGTTTTTTCCTTCACCACTATTTACAAAAACATATTGATTTTTTAGGGCAGATAAGGGGTCAAACGATCCAAGTTGATCTCAGATAAGTAGGTGATGACAAGGATCACAATCAACGGAACACCCAAGACACTTGAGGACTGGGAACTCGGCAGCGGTGTAGCGGCTCAGACTATCAAGGATCGGTATCTTCTCGGCTATGTGGGAGACATACTGCTCATCAGCAAAAGGGAGTGGCGTCTCATGGACGAACTCGCGGATGCTGAACCCAAGGATGATTATGAGAAGGCGATCCGCAAAATGATAAAGGCGGAAATCCCTCAATTCAGGTTCGACATCATCGTTGAGCTATGTCGGGATATTGGGCTTGGTGTATTCAAGCCCAGCGCCCTCAGGCGTAACCTGTCTCGTGGCAATCAGAGAAGTGCCGTTCTGATGACGACCATGAACGAGCCGGTTGAGGGCGGGCTGTTGAGCTTTTATGGCCCCAAGGATAAGCCGCGTATGTCTTGGATGAAAGACCGCGCCGACCAATGGCGCAGATGGCGAACGCCTCTAGATAAGTAGATCGAACGACCGAAGATGCTCCGTGGGGCTGCTCAATCTCAGGTCGTCATGGGAAAGCCCGGTCAGTGTAAGCTGCTCCGGGCTTTTCTCATTTGCCTGCGGGACGAACCTCTAGGATTTGTCGGATGCTTTTCGCTATCTCGCCAAAGTAGGTTTTCTGCTCTTCCCCGATCTTCTCTAGCTGCTTCTCCATCCGTGTCTGGCTGTCTTTGAAGTGGCTAATGTCCTTCTCCAACACAATGATCTTTTCTCGATCAGTGGAACGCTGCTGCTCAACATCGTGTAGGCGGCGCTGCGTTTCCTTAACGTCAGTGCGCGTCTCCTTGATATCGTCATTGAGCTTATCCACGATGGTTTCCAACTTGCCGGTCATCCATTCGCGGTCCTCTTTCCGACGATCGCCTATCCATCTCAAAATCCATCCAGCGATCGCGAGCGCACCCACGATGATCGATATGTAGATGCCTACCGTGGCGAGATTAAGTGTTGGGTCTTTGGGTATGGGAGCAGGTGATTGAACCATCGTCGCGATAGTCACAGGGGTTCCCTCTGGAACTTGTTGAACAGGTTTGTCGGTGGCCATTATACACCGCCGTTCAGAGCATCACCGATCAAGATGGCTACGCCTGCGATACCAGAAGGAACGCCGACGCGAATGAGCCAAGTCAAAGCGAGGCTCTTTACCGCATCGACGCGCCATATGACGCCCGCATAGTGCTTTGTGCGATCCCAGATGAGTTTCTTATTCAGCTTCATCACGGGCCTCCCACTTATCTTTGAGAGCTTCAACGAGGGCCGGGGCTTCGACTGGTGCTGCTGTTGCTGCTGGGTCAACCGCTCCTGCGAAATCGAAGATGCTGTCTGACACACGGACTGCCTTGGCAGTGCCGAAATCAACGGTCACAATACCGTTGTGCTTGAATACTACCTTGCCAGTGGCCTTCGTATCTAGGCCGTAAAGTGCTGCCATTTCATGTGTTTTGAAACGCGCAAACTCTGTGATATCTGGTGTCTTTGTTTTGTTCTTGGCCACTGGTAAAACCTCTCAAGCAAGTGTGTGTCCCTTGCGAGTATTTACCCATAGGGACACATCTTGCTCGAAAGAGTGAGCCTTACGACAGTGGAGTAGTCGGCATCACTGGAGTGAAGGTGTTTGCTTCTGCTGGCTCTTCGCCGTTCCAGACTGCGATGATGTTTTGTAGGCGGGTTAGTTCGCTCTGTAGCTGGAACTTGGTGCCGTTCAACATGCTAACGTGCTGGCCAATAACTTGGTTGGTCATGAAGTCCACTGGATTAGTGCGATGTGCGTCTGCGGCTGCTGCCGTGACATCGACCTGTTCCATCATGGCTTCAATGGCCGTGATGCTATTTTGGACAATCTCACGCTGGGTGAGATCGGGGTTGCTGTATTGGGTCATAGGGGAAGTCCTCTCTTTTGATTAATCCACCTATTTACCGCATTGATTATCCCGAGATTGAACCCTCAGTAGTGGGTCACATCGGCAATAAGGACTGGACCAGCCTTATAGGGTGGAAGGGAAGGTGAGATTGGGATTGTTGAATAGGCAACAGAAACCGTGAATGCGCCCATCACATAACCTCCTAAATCATCATGACCTCGAACGCCGACAATCTGATATCGGATACGATGGTAGTTGGTTGTTCCGATTGTCGTTTGATCGAGCGCGTATGACCAGATTGGTCGCGTTGCTATTCCAGCATAGGCTCTACCAGAAACGCGGTCGTAGGTGTTGAAACCCATGCCCGGCGAAGCATTGACCAACTGCTCAATCCTCAGATATTTCCTGGCTGCGTCGAATGTAATTTCGCCACTGCCATTAAGAAGTTGTAGGCCCGCATTTGAAGGCGTTGGGGTGTGGCCATCATAGATATGGATGGTGAAGCCGGTCCCAACCGGACCTGACGAGTAGACGGTGAAATACCAGTAATTGCTATCTTGGTTTACATTCGTGGCGGTCACGACATATTGCGAACTGTAGGCACAGAAGATGGGCGAGATTGAACCCCTTTTTGAATGAGAGTAGCTGATGCTTGATCCGATCAATCCGCCGAATGTATCCATCGCAGTGTTGGTGTTGCCGTTGAATTTCTGTAGAAGGCAGAAGTTCTTGAAACGCTCGTCAATCTGAACGCTTCCCATCTCGTTGGTAATTTCAAACCCTGCTCTCATCAATAAACTCCGTAAACAATTGTGTTATTTACGGTGATGTTGGACTGGTAAGACCACGACATCGTTTGGCCCGAAAACGATATGTCGGGCCACTCATATGCCCACTGATTGTTCGAGACTTGAGCATAGACAAAATAGAGAGGTTGGCCTGTCGCAAATCCTTCGTGATTGATGAACCCACTGCTACCGTTGGTATTCACGCTACCAAGGATGCGCCCAAGCGATGTGAAACGGTCAACGGTGAGGTTCCCGCTCTCGTCGTAGATTTCTATACCCGATGGCATCACCACACCCCCAAGCGAACTCGGAGGACGCCATTGCTGTCATAGACCCGCATATTGCTGCCACTAAATTCGGTTCTTGCGCCACTACTGCCGGGTTTCCTGATTTCGAGATTATCGACATTCAGGATCATGTTGCCGGACTGGCCATTGTTTGCCATTTCCCAGCCGGTCACATACCCATTCACATCAAGTCTGGTAGATGCGCGGGCTAGAGCAGTGTTGGCTTTGCCATCGACGGCAGTGACCGTCTCGCTCATCGTCGTAACGCTGGCTTCGTTGGAAAAGACAGTCATATTCTGACCCTGTTCCAACTTGACCTGTCGCCAGTTTATCGTGTTGACGACGCCACCGGACTTGTAAGCAACCAGACGTGTCATGACATGCGTGGCATTGCTGGGTGATTGAACGGTCATCTTCAACGCATTGCGGCTAGAGCCATCATTGCTGAAATCATGGGTCGCGTTGCGAGTAGGGCCACTATTCTGGGTGATGTAATTGCCCGCGCCGTCATACCAGATCATTTCCAGATAGACGTGACCCGTGCCGCCGCTGTTGATGAAGAACGCACTATCGGCGCTGAATGTGTAATGGGTGCCGCCGAAGATCGGGACGCGTTCACTCTCGATATAATTGTAGCCCTCGAAGTTCGTGCCATTGCCTGTGACACGACCCCATCCGCCAGACGTATGAGGGTTCCAGCCTCCATGTGTGCCGGACCAATAGTTCATGCCCAGCGCAAAGCCGCCGTTTTTGAGTAGGTTTGGGCTACCGGACTGAACGATGGTTGTCAGGTTTGCTAAGCTGCTGTTGGCAGTGGCAATCGCAGTCTGGTTGTTTGAGATCGACGCGCTCTGTGCGGATGCCGTTAGGGCGCTACTACCATGACCGAATGGACTTGGGCCGTTGGCTTGCTCGAAGGTCTGGCGCAGCATTGGACGGCAGAACCAAGCATAGCTGTCTGTGTAGCCCAGTCCGCCGATTGTGCCGTTCTTGACGAAGATGATTGCGGCACGAGCAGCATTCGAGGGTGACTGGACTTTGCCCCAACACCTCTTCCAAGAGTTGATGTTGCGGCCACCTGGATGGGTAGCAGGATTAGTGTCGCCGTAGTCGGATCGAATGCCCGTGCCGTTGACATCATACCAGTCAACTCTCAGGTAGGCTTCGCAACGATGTGCCGCGATTGAACCACTGAATTCATACCAAGTCGATGACGTGACTGCGACTTGATCCGAGTGCCATTGCGCCCAACGACCACCATTATCATCGCTCTGCTGGATGCCGATGTTATGTTCGTTTGTGGGACGCCATTCGTCGCCAGCAAGGTCACGCTGCCACGTTAGAGCATAATTGCCGTGTGGACTGTAGGTGTTCCATCCAACGGTATTGATCGCATAGGTTGTTTCAGGAAGTAGGTTGCCGCCACCAGTCGAATATGTCGCCGATAGCGTCGCACTGCTTGATGCGGCGCTCGCGCTACTCGATGCTTGAGCGGCTGAACCTGATGCTGCGCTGGCCGACCCCGCTGCTTCACCGGCTTTGATGCTGGCTGTATTGGCACTGCCCGATGCTGCTTCTGCGCGTTGTAGAGCCAAGCCGCTTTCGTAGAGGGCATTGCTGTAGCTGCTCGATGCCGCTGATGCGCTATCGGTTGCTGCCTTCTCGGACGTGATGTCCTCGATGGTGATGCCGGTCATGTGCCAAATCTGGTTCGGCGCACCACCCGTTGTCTCGAATTCGAAGACTGGCTTCCAGAGGCTCTTCCAGTCGCTTCCTACGGTGAACTCTAGGCCGAACTTGTTGAAGCCGGGGCTGTTGATGGAGATGTTATTGACGCAACCCGGAGGCGTCGTATCGCCACCGCGTCCAACCGCGTTCGTGTCCCAGATATTATTGTCGGTGGTCAGCAGCCAGAGCGAGACAATCTGACAATTGGTAGCATTGGTGTAGAACCAACCCGTGACACGATAGCGCCGACCTACTGTTTTGGGGACGCTCTCTTTGAAATGAATGCGGTTATACGTGCCGCCCTGACCACCCGCTTGCGCGGTTATATAAGGCTGCGGCCAGCCAGCGTCAGGACCATGCTCCCAAGAAAAGCCGTTCCCGTTGTCACCCGCATACACATAGGCATCTTTGCCGATCGGGCCGACGAAGTTGGGGAAGCTCTTTGCGAATTTCTCTTGTGAGCCAGCAGCCGCGTTTGATGCGCTGACTTGGCTGCTCGATGCCGCACTGGCAGACTGACTTGCTTCGCTGGCCTTGCTGGACGCGGTTGATGCCGAACCAGCAGCGGCACCAGCCGATTGCCCGGCAGCGTTCGCGCTATTGCTGGCAAGCCCTGCCTGTTGTGATGCGGTCGATGCCGATCCACTGGCGTTAGATGCCGATTGGCTGGCTTCGTTGCGATATGTCTGGGCATTGCTTTCATGCCCTGCTGCGCCAACGCGATGATCCCACGCGGCATTTTCATGCCCTGCCGCCGCTAATCGGTTCTGATAGCTGTTATAGTCGTTCGTCGCGGCATTGGTCTGACTTGCGTTGGCTGCTGATGCTGAGTTTCCGGCTTCACCGGCTTTGATGCTGGCAGTAGATGCGCTTCCCGCCGCCGCATTCGCAGAGCTATTCGCAAAATACTCGCCGGTGATGTCGCGGATTTCAACGGACTGGACGATGAAGACGCCCTGACTATCCAGACGAAATAGCGGCCTCACCCACTGAGCGCCATTCTCGATCAGCATATTGGTGTGGACTTCTAGAGTGTGGGTCGCATAGTTGTTGAACCCCCAACCCTGTTGCCCGTTGGCAATCGAGACGCCGACGCTGATGTTGTTCCACTGGCTTCCGTCAGGTTTAATGCCGATGGCGAAGATCGCGGCATTGACGCTTACTTCATTGGCCTGCTGACCGAGCAGAAACCACTTGGCAGTGATGCGATAGACTTTATCGCGAACTAGTGGGATGCGGCCCTTTGCCGCAATATGTGGAGAGAATGTCGGGTTGTTTTGGACTTCAAGAATTCGACCCAGTGTGCCGTGGTCATATGCGTTGAAGCGCACGTCGCCCGACAGGTCGCTTGTCCCACCGCCAAAATCCCATGTCCAATTCTTGAGGCTCTGGAATGTAGCAGGCATGAGAGCCTGCGCGGCTGTCGTTGCGGATACTTCTGCGCTCTGTGCTGCGCTGGCGGATTGACCGGCGCTATTGGCACTAGACGCGGCACCCGATGCGCTTCCCGCCGCTGCGCTGGCCGACCCCGCTGCTTCACCGGCTTTTGTGGTCGCAGTATTTGCGCTGGCACTTGCTGAATTGGCGTGTTGGCCTGCTTCGGTCGATTTGCTCGACGCGGTTGATGCCGAGCCTGCGGCAGCACCTGCTGAACCTGATGCCTGAGTTGCGCTGGTCGCTGCTAACCCGGCTTGTTCCGTTGCCGTGGATGCCGATCCACTGGCGTTGGATGCCGATTGGCTCGCCTGATTACGAAATGTCTCTGCGTCGCTTCTAAATTGAAGTGCGCTCAATGCCTGCTGATAGGCCGCTTCTTTTTGTTGTTCCGCATTCGTGGCACTCGATGAGGCATTGGTCGCCGATTGGTGGGATGCCGATGCGCTCTGGCCCGCGAGGCTTCGCTGATCGCTGCTGCGCTCTGACTGGTCGCGGCTGCTTCTGCCGATGATTTTGCGGCCTGCTCGCTCGTCACATCATCGACGCGCACCGATAGAACTTCATAGGTGCCAGGTCGCGAAATGCGGATCAGGACGCGCATATAAGCGGAGCGCGGATCGACATTCACGAAGTCGTCGGTGTTTATGTCATAGGTCGCGGTCGCGAAGCCGTTGTTATCGCCCCAACCCGATGAACCGACCGGGATATGACCGTGACCGACCGCGTTGTTGAACTGGCCTTCAGCACCGGGAATACCGATCCTGAACATCTCGATTTCTGGGACGCTGCCCATCGTGTCGAGGACGCGCCATTTGACCGTGATGCGGAGTTTGCGACCGGCGACGACAGGGATGCGACCGGCATTCGCGATGTCGCGCAACAAGCCGTTGGGATTGGTCAGGCGCGCAACACGGCCATAGGACGTATCGACCAGTGACCATTCAGCGTCTGGCGTTCCAGTGCCGGTGGACCATTCACGACCCCAATAGGTCCAGCCGTCGGAGAAGTCGGTTGGCAGTAATGCCGCGACGGTCGCTTTCGCCGTTACCGCGCTGGCCTGTGCTGCGCTTGCCGACTGACCTGCTTCTGTGGCCTTCGTGCTGGCTGTGCTTGCGCTACCGGCTGCGGCCTGTGCCGAACCGCTAGAATTGGACGCATATTGCTGGGCTTGATCGCGGGCCGTTTCGCTGGCAGTTTTCGCCACGACAGAGGCCGCACGAGCAGCATCGCTATTCTGGGCAAATCCCGCTGCTCCGTCCTTAGCGGAGACGGCAAGATCCTTCGCGACGTTGGCAGCGGATTGGGCCGCTTGTGCGTCGGTCCTGGCCTGTGCGGAAGTATTTGCCGCTGTCTGGGCATTGTTTTCGTGTTGGGCTGCTGCGCTGGCTGATGCTGCCGCATTTACGGTCGTGCCATAGGTGGCCTGTAGATCAGCTGCGATCTGCTCGGCGGCGGCGATGTCGGCCTTCAACTGCTCGCTGGGGATCAGGACGCCATTCGCGTCGGTGATCGCATCAATGACCTCATCGGCGGTTTTATCACCAACCGGCGTTCCACTTGGAGCGCCCACGGTCGCATTATCGTCGGGCTTGCCCGAACCAATGATCTTGTCCCAGATTGCCTTTTCAGATGCCTGTCCGGTCATCTTCTGGGTGAGGACTAGCTTGGCACTATAGAGGCTTTCCCACGCGGCCTTGAAGGTGACACGATCAATCGGGGTGTCCTGCGATCCATCATTCCAAGCCGGGACAAGGCTATTCAGGTAATCGGTCAGGTAAGTGGCTGCGCCCTGATATGCGGTGATCTCCGCCGAAACGTCGAACTGACTGCCATCGACGACCAGCTTATTGCGGTCAGCAAACTGACGTGCGTATTCCTGTTCCCAGTATTTCTTTTCCGCACGATCCAGAACGCCATCGCTGGCCATCGCATCAAGGCGCGACAATTGGAGCGTGATGTCGGATTTGACGACCTCAAGTTGGTCAAGCGCATCTTCCAAATCCTCGGTTGATGCCAAGCCGCTGGCGTCGAAGATCGTTGGGCTGATTTCGCTTTCGGTATGGACCGACCAGCAGCGGCTATGACCGACGCTGACTTTCCAGACCGGGCCTGTGCTGGTCTTTTCCTCATGGCTCATGACGAGGGGGAGGGTGGAACGATCGCTGCGAAGCTGGCCACGATTTACAGGCGCGTAGAAGTCACCAACTTGCCAACGGCCAGCGCCATCGGGAATGAGATAGCCACCAGCTTCATAAATGGCGCGATAGACAATATCGGCAACCGAAGTCGCTTCCTTGGCGTAGAAGCACCATTCGGCATCGGCGAATGCCCCGAAGGTGCCGAAGACTGCCGTGGGCTGGACTTCACGAATTAGCTGCTGGGTGATCGTCTTGACGGTGTTCGTGTAGACACCATTGTAGAGCGCACCCATGACATCACAGGTCAGCTTCTTGTCGGTCGATCCACCAAGTCGGAACAGGCCATGAGCGTTACAGGTCGCCCATTGACCCGGCTGTAGATCGAGCGCGATCAGTTCATTATATGTGGAGACATTCGCAATCGCAGTGTCGAGTTCCTGCGCGAAGTCATAGACCTTTGCGATACCAGCGATCGGGCCATAGCCGTGAACCTGATAGACCAGATACACAGTGTCGATCTGAACCGGCGATACTGTCTTACAGAAACCATGGGCGCGCGGCTTGAGTGTGCCTTTGATCCCGGCACCGCCTTCAAGGCCACCAGTGCCTTCATATTCATCGAATAAGGCAGGGCGTTGAAGATCGGCTTCGCTACCTAGAAGTGCGACACTTGCGTAGATTTCTTGACGATTGAAGCCACTGACACGACCGGCAAAGACCTGAGTATATTCTGAGAAGGGATCGCCATCTTCGCCATACCAGCAAGAGGCCAAGGCGTTGGACCAGTCATAGGACGACCATTCCTCATTGCCATAAGCGTCTGAGCAGATGAACTCTAGGTCGCCATAACTGATCGTTGGAATTTGAAGTTGGCCGCTCGACATCAGGTTGAGACTGAATGTCGGTAGTGTCTCTAAGAGCGGTAGCCATTCCTTGTTGTCGAGATTGACGCCAGCATTGCTGACACCACGACGCGACATACGAATGGTTGCTAGTTGGCCGTCCGGTTTAACCGGAGTGACTTCGATCAGATAGTTCTTTCCCATCCATTACTTACCACTTTGGTAAGGATGGAAATGCGCCTTTATTGGATAGTCGTGACCGTCAGTTCCAAGGTGTAGATGTCACCAGTGATGAACGTCATCTTAGGCGCCCCGACCATCGACACGAAAGCGCTGCGCTTCTGCTGGAAAGTGTCGCCGTAGATAGGAATGAATAGAAAGCCGCGTCGATCACTGGCAGCTAAGCAGAAGTCCTCCCACACCTCATAATATGAAGTGGTATCCATACCCGACAGATTGATCTTCCAAGTCGGCTTCGTGAGGAACTTCCTCAGATAGCTCTGGCCTTGATTTTCGTATGAGACTTCCGCGCCTACGTCGATGCCATCCCATTCAACAGCGGTGCCAAGGATCAGATTGCTCACTTGAACATAACCCGCTGGGTTGCCGGTCGATGTTATTTCAATGTGGATAACTGTGTGGGTAACTGCGCTGCTCAGTCGAAATACCACCATGCCGCCGGTTGCCTTCGCTACACCTGAATAAGCCGGAATAGTTTGG
>NZ_JEMV01000090.1 GCF_000588875.1 Sphingobium sp. Ant17 | reverse complement strand
CGCCGTGCCGGGCCGCGCCGCGCCGGTGGTCAGCGCGCCGACGCTGGCGGGCGATATGCTGACCATCGGTGGGCCGAGTGCGGACGGGCGCGCGCAATTGCTGTTGTTCATTGCGCCCGGCTGCGCCGCCAGCCGCTCCGCCGTGCGCGACGCGCTGGCATTGACGAACCGCACGCAGTTGCGGCTGTTGTTCCTGGGCGAAGGGCGGGCGGAGGATTATGCCGACATGCTGCGCCAGCATCGCATCCGCGACACCGACATCATCCTCAATGCGCAGGTCGGCGCGGATTTCCGTATCGGCACCCGGCCTAGCGCCGCGCTGATCGATGCGAGCGGGCGACTGCTGGCGCGCGGGACGATCGACGGGCGCGCCCAGCTCGAAGCCCTGTTGGCGCATGGGGAGGCCGACGCGGCGGCCGGGCAGGATGCGGACCCAAAAATTGTGGCGCTGGCGTCATGATCGCGCTGGACAGGGCGCGTCGATCGGGCATTTTGGGCGGGGTATGAGAGGGAATGACGGCATGGCGATCAGTCTGACGGTGAACGGCGTGGCGCGGCAGGTGGAGGGCGACCCTGCCAAGCCGCTGCTATGGGTGCTGCGCGAGGATCTGGACATGGTGGGAACCAAGTTCGGATGCGGCGCGGGGCTGTGCGGCGCTTGCACCGTCCATGTCGATGGCAATGCCGTGCGATCGTGCCAGACGCCGCTGGGCGATGTGCAGGGGGCGAAGATCACCACGATTGAAGGCGTAGCGAAAAGCGCAGTGGGCAAGCGCATCGCCGATAGCTGGATCGCGCAGGACGTGCCACAATGCGGCTATTGCCAGGCCGGGCAGATCATGAGCGCAACCGCGCTGCTCAGCCAGACGCCCAAGCCCAGCGACGAGGAGATCGATGCGGCGATGATGGGCAATCTGTGCCGCTGCTCCACCTATGTCCGCATCCGCGCCGCGATCAAGGCAGCGGTCGCATGAGCGCCGCGATCCTCTCCCGCCGGGGCTTCATCTCCGCCTCGCTGCTCGCAGGCGGCGGCTTGCTGTTCGACTTGGCTGTGCCAGTGGCGCAGGCGGCGGACGGAACGCCGGTCATCCTCAACGCCTTCATCCGCATCCTGCCCGACAATCGCGTCATCATCGGCGCGAAAAATGCGGAGGTTGGCCAGGGCGCGAAAACGATGCTGCCGATGATGATCGCCGAGGAACTGGACGTCGACTGGGCGCAGGTCAGCGTCGAACAGACCCATGCCGACGCCGCGATCTTTGGTGGCCAGAGTGCGGGCGGCAGTCGCACGACACCACGCGAATGGATCCCCACGCGCCAAGCCGGCGCAGCGGCGCGGGCGATGCTGGTTGCGGCGGCGGCGGCACAATGGGGCGTTGGCGCGGAGACGCTGACGACCGGTAGCGGCAAAGTGACCGATACGAAGTCGGGCAAGTCGGTGCCCTATGCGGCGCTGGCGGCCGCGGCGGCGAAGCTGCCTGCGCCCGATCCCGCCACGCTCACGCTGAAAGACCCCGCCAATTTCCGCATCATCGGCCAGTCGGTCGTCGGGGTCGATACCCCCGCGATCGTCGCTGGTAAGCCCCTGTTCGGGATCGATTTCAAGCTGCCGGGCATGCTGTACGCGGTGCTGGAAACCTGCCCGCCTTTGGCGGCACCTTCACATCGGCCAATCTGGACGCGGTCAAGGCGCTGCCGGGCATCGCCCATGTGCTGCCGATCAAGGGCGATGGCACGGCGGAATCGGGCTATGATGGCGTTGCGATCCTGTCGACCAGCTGGTGGAGCGCGAACAAGGCGCGCGAGACGCTGAAGGTCGAATGGGACACCAGCGCGGTGTCGGGCTTTTCGACCGAAAACTATACCACGCAGGCTGTAGCGCGGGCTAAGGCGAAGGCCGATACCGACATCACGCGGACGGGTGATGTGGATGCGGCTTTCGCGTCGGCGGCGAAAGTCGTGAGCGCCGACTATAGCTATCCCTTCCTCGCCCATGCAACGCTGGAGCCGCAAAATTGCACAGCCCTGTTCACGGATGGCGCGATCGAAATCTGGGCGCCGACGCAGAACCCGGAAAATGGGCGCGGGCTGGTGGCCAAGGCGCTGAACCTGCCGCCCGAAAAAATCCGCATCAATTTCTCGCGCATCGGTGGCGGCTTCGGGCGGCGGTTGATGAACGATTATATGGTGCAGGTGGCGAAGATCGCTGCGCAGTTGCCGGGCGTGCCGGTCAAGCTGCTCTTCAGCCGCGAAGACGATATGCGCCGCGATTTCTATCGTCCGGCGGGTTGGCATGGGTTCCGCGCGGCGCTGGACAAGGGCGGCAGGCTCACGGCGTTTCACGACCATTTCGTGACATTCGGCAAGGATGGCAAGGCGTTGCGCGGCGGCGATCTGCCCGCGCATGAACTGCCCGCCGGGCTGATCGATCATGTGCTGCTGGAACAGAGTTTCCTGCCCACCAACATGCCGACCGGCTGGCTGCGCGCGCCCGGCTCCAATGCGCTGGGGTTCGTGACGCAGGCTTTTCTGGACGAGGTTGCGCAGGCGGCGGGCAAGGATTTGCCCGGCCTGATGCTCGACCTGTTCGCCGAGCCGAAGGAATTGCCGCGCGGCACCAACCAGCCGCCCTTCGTCACGACGCGCGCCAAGGGCGTGATCGAGAAGGTGGTGGCGATGGCGAACTGGTCCGGCCGCAAGGCGCTGCCCAAGGGGCGGGGCCTCGGCTTTGCCTTCTATTACAGCCATATGGGCTATTTCGCCGAAGTGCTGGACATGGAGATCGCCGATGGCGTGCCCAAGGTGAAGACCGTCTGGGTCGCGGGCGATGTCGGCAGCCAGATCATCAACCCGATCAATGCGCTGCATCAGGTGCAGGGGTCGGTGATCGAGGGGCTGGGGCAGGCGCTTGCGGGGCAGGCGATCACGCAGGTTGCGGGTGCCGTCGAGCAGGGCAATTTTGACACCCACCCGCTTCAGCGCATCCCCGATACCCCCGCCATCATCGTCGAATTCGTGAAGACCGACTATCCGCCCACCGGCCTTGGCGAACCGGCTTTGCCACCGGTCATTCCGGCCCTCGTCAACGCGATCCACGCCGCGACGGGGAAACGGATTCGCAGCCTGCCGGTGACGGCGGAGATGCTGAACGCCTGATCCTTCCCGACGGGGAGGGGGCCGACGCTCGACCTCTCCGGCAAGGCGGGTTAGGGAGGCGGCATGAGGATGAGACGATTTGCCGCGCTGTGCGGCGCGGGCGCGATGGCGCTGCTTCTGTCGGCTTGTGGTGGCGGTCAATATCGCCCGGTGCGTGATGTGCCGGTGAAGATCGGCCCGCCCTATACGGTGCGTGGCGTCACCTACACGCCTGCGGCCGATCCGGGCTATGACATGCTGGGCTATGCCAGCTGGTATGGATCGGAATCGGGCAATCGCACTGCCAATGGCGAACGGTTTCGCCCCGGCTGGGTGAGCGCCGCGCATGTCAGCCTGCCGCTGCCCAGCTATGTCGAGGTGACGGCGCTGGATACGGGGCGCACCATCGTGGTGCGGGTCAATGATCGCGGGCCTTTTTCCGGGCGGGGGCGGGTGATCGACCTGTCGCGCGGCGCGGCGGAGCAGTTGGGCGTGCGGGCGCAGGGGCATGCGCCGGTGCGGGTGCGGCTGGTCGATCCGCCCGAAAAGGATCGCGCACGGTTGCGCAAGGGCAAGGCGGCGCGGGCGCGCGCGACCGTGCCCGAAGCCACCTTGCGCAAATTGCGCGCGCAGTTGGCGGCGGCGGGCCTGTAAGCGGCGGAAAGCTGCGATCGCGGCATTTGCCTGCTTGACGGAGCGGGATGAGCCGCATATGTGCCCACTTCTCGCGGGCCGAACGGCCCCATGGCGATCGTAGCTCAGTTGGTTAGAGCGCCGGTTTGTGGTACCGGAGGTCGGGGGTTCAAGACCCCTCGATCGCCCCATTTTTCCTTCTCGCGGCCGTTCCCTGCATAATCGCCGGGCAGGCGGGAAGGGGCTTCGCAGCATCGCTTTTGCGCCCTATAGCCCCGGCATGACCGATGCGCGCGACAAGGGGCTGACCCTCAATCCCAAATATGACGACCATGGCCTGATCACGGCGGTGGTGACCGATGTGGACAGCGGCGACGTGCTGATGGTCGCGCATATGAATGCGCAGGCGCTCGCCCTGACGGTCGAGACGGGCCTGGCGCATTTCTGGTCGCGCAGTCGCCAGGCGCTGTGGAAAAAGGGCGAGACGTCGGGCAACATGCTGGCGGTGCGCGATATCCGCATCGATTGCGATCAGGATGCGCTGTGGGTGAAGGCGGTGCCTGCCGGGCCGACCTGCCATACGGGCGCGCGCTCCTGCTTCTTTCGCCGGGTCGGGCCGGATGGCCTGAGCGCTGTCGATTAGGGCAACGATGCGGCGAACCGGCCTTGCCCTGTGCCTGATGCTGGCGGCGTGCGAGCCTGCGCCCGTTTCCCGTGATACGGCGCAAGAGGTTGGCCCGCTGCCCGTGTCCGGCCTGGAGCGCGCCGCGATCGAAAGTGGCGTCATCACCGATGCGGCCAAGATTTCCCCTGTCGGGCTTTTCCAGCGCCGCCACGAAGCCGGGCGCGACGCGCTCTGCGTCATTCCCGGAGCCAAGGGGACGCTGCGTTTCGGTCTGGAGGCGAATTTCGGCGAGGAACTGGCCTGCCGGGGCCGGGGAAGCGCGCGGCGCGCGGGCGACAAGCTGATCCTGCGCTTTGCAGGCGGCGACCGCTGCATCATCGTCGCCCAATATGATGGCGATCAGGTGGCTTTGCCGGGTGTCGTCGATATGGCCTGCGCGCGCCTGTGCGATGGACGCGGCACGTTGGAGGGGGTGAGCTTCCCCCGGATTGCGGGCGATGCTGCGACCGCGTTGCGCGCGCGGGGTCGCGGCGGCGGCCTGCTCTGCAAGAGCTGACCGCGCGCGGGATCAATGCCCGATATAGCGCCCCGGCCGGTGATTGACGATGAGCACCGCATTGATCGCCGCTGCCGACAGGATCGACAGGGCGAAGCGATCGGCGCTCAACAGCGGTAGCGACGCCGCCAAGATGATGGCATCGCCGATCATCTGGGTACGGCCCGCATTCCATCCCCGCGTCTTCTGCAAGGTCAGCGCCACCACGCCCAGCCCGCCGACACCCGCCCCATGGCGGGCGATGGCGAGGATGCCGAAACCGATGATCGATCCGCCGAACAGCGCAGCGAACAGTGGGCTGACCCGCGCCAGTTCCAGCGCCATCGGCATCATTGAGCCCAGCCCCATGATCGCGATGTTGGCGAACAGCGTCTTCAGTCCAAAGGCTGGCCCCATGGCGCGCCCGGCGAACAGGAAGAAGGGAATGTTGATCAGCAGGAACAGCGTCGCTGGCGACCAGTGGATCAGATAGGAGAGCAGCAGCGCGATCCCGGCCATGCCGCCCGTCACCAGATTGGCCTGTTTCAGCAGCATCAGCCCCATGGCGATGAAGGCGCAGCCCAGCAGAATGGCATAGCCATCCTCGGCCAGATTATGCGGGCGGGGGGCAGGGAAGGCGGGGGCAGGAGTCATGGCATGTCCGTCAAGCGTTACGCCCGGTCATCCTCTTGTCCTGCCGCTGCTCATACAGCGGACGCGCGCCACTGCAAGAGGCTGCGCTTATCCGCCGGTGTCGATCTGCGCCGGGCCGAACTGGTCGATCGCCTGGAACAATAAGGTCAGCGCCGCCCGTTCCTCTACCGCGATCTCTGGCCGCCACACTTCGAACAACAGGATGACGCGGGTATCGGCGCTGCGGTTCCAGGCTTCATGTTCGATGCTGTCGTCGAAGATCAGCATCTCGCCCTGCCGCCAGGCCCGCGTTTCCGCGCCCACGCGCAGCGCGCAATCAGGGGGCGTCAGCAGCGGCAGGTGGCAGATGAGCCGCGTGTTGAGCAGGCCATGATGGGGCGCGATATGGGTGCCGGGCTTGAGCAGCGACCAGAGCGCCATCGGCGATCGCCCTTCGATCACCGGCATCGGCGCATGGGCGAGCGCGGCCATCACGGCCGGGCAGTGGGCGGCATGCTCTGCCACCGGCGCGCCGCTCTGCCAGAAATAATAGGCACCCCAGCTGGGATCGTCGCGCAATCTGTTGTTGGGTGCGGGGCGCTCCTTCGATGTCTGGACATAGGGCGCGAAGTCCGGCGCGCCCGCGCGCACCGCCGCCAGCTCGGCGACGATCGCGTCGGTTATCGCCTCCATCGGCGTGACCCAGTCGAAATCGGCGCGCTCGTAGAAGGCGCGCTGGGGCAGGCCGGGGAAATAGAACATGCTCGGCTGCTGCAGATATATCTCGCGCTTGCCGAGCAGCAGGTCGGTGGCGAGCGCGATGCGGGGCAGGGGCGGCAGGTCGCGGATCGCGGCGGTCAGATGATCCTCGAAGCGCTGGCTCGATTGCGCGATGGAATCTTGCGCCTGTTGCAGCAGCGGTTGCAGTTGGGGTGGCGCGCCGTGCGCGGCCGCCTGCGCCAGCGCGGTGCGCCGCCAGCTGATCGCCCCGCGATCATCGCCGCGCGCCTGCGCATTATGGCCCATGGCGAGCAAGGCGGGCAGGTTGCGGGGATCGCCCGCCAGGATCGTGCGCAGCGCCTCCGCCTCGCCATCCCGATCGCCCAGCCGGTTGCACACCTGCGCCAGCAGCATTGGCGGCGGCGCGGCCATCTGCGCCAGCGTCGCGCGTGCTTGGCCGCATCGCCTCCGCGCAGCGCCACCAATGCGGCCTGGGCCAGCGCCTCTTCTCTTGCCTGATCGCTCATGCGCCTGCCTTATCGGGGAGCCTGATCTGGGACAAGCGCGGCGGCAAAGCGGCTTATTCGGCCGGAACCGCGATCATCCGCGCGGTGCGCTGTTGCAGCGCGATCGACAGCAGGAAGACGGCGAGGCCCCCCAGTGCCAGCACGGCACCGATCCAGCCGGTCGAGGTCAGGCCATAGCCCGCCGCGATCGCCATGCCGCCGAGCCAGGGACCAAGCGCATTGGCAACGTTGAAGGCGCTATGGTGCAGCGCTGCGGCGAGCGTCTGCGCGTCGCCCGATACGTCCATCAGCCGCGCCTGCAACGGTGTACCCAATCCGCCACCCGCGCCGATCAGGAAGATGATGAGGCTAAGCGTCCAGATATTGCCCGCCATCAGCGGGAACAGGGCGAGTGCGCCCGCGCTCCACAACAGCACGAGGATGACGGTGCGGTTGAGCGCCCGGTCGGCCATCCACGCGGCGACGAGGTTGCCGATCGTCATGCCGACGCCAAAGATCATCAGGATCACCGGCACCCAGACTTCCGATACGCCGGTCACTTCGATCATGGTGGAGGCGACATAGGTATAGACGGCGAACAGCCCGCCGAAGCCGATCGCGCCGGTCAGCAGCGTCAGCCAGACCTGCGGCTTGGCGAGCGCCGTCAGTTCGCGCGCGGCGCTCGCCTTGGGGTCGCCCGCGTCGCGCGGGGCGTAGAGCGCCACCAGCGTCATCGTCGCGATGGCGAGCGCCGTCACCACGAAGAAGCCCGAGCGCCAGCCCAGCGCCTGCCCCATCCAGTTGGCGACGGGGACGCCCAGCACCGTGGCGATGGTCAGGCCCGACATCACCCGCGCAATCGCCTGCGCCCGCTTTTCGATCGGCACCAGTTTGGCGGCCACCAAAGCGGCGACGCCGAAATAGGCCCCATGCGGTACACCGCTCAGGAAGCGGAAGACGAGCATCCAGCCGTAGCTTGGCGACAGCGCGGACAGGCCATTGCCGATCGCGAACAGCGCCATAAGGCCGATCAGCAAGTGGCGACGCGGCAGGCGGGCACCAAAAGCGGCAATCACCGGCGCGCCTGCCACCACGCCCAAAGCATAGGCACTGATCGCATGACCGGCGGTCGGCACGTCGATGCCGAGGTCGCGCGCGAAGAAGGGCAGCAGGCTCATCGCCGCAAATTCGGTGGTCCCGATCGCGAAAGCGCCAACGGCCAGCGCGAAAAGGACGAGCGCGGGTTGCGCCTGGTGGGGGCGGGTGCCCATGGCTTAGCTCCATGCTGCAATGCAAAATAGCGGAAGCGCGGGAAATGGTCCCGCTGACAACGCTGGTCAAGAGCGGGTGCGCGTGAGATTATTGCAAGTGCAGCGGTGCCCGACGCAATCCGGGCGAGGGGTTTCGGCCTCTGCGTCCTTACTTGCATGGCTACGCACCCTTCCGCCCCGTCATGCGTTTCTCGCCCAACTTCGGGAGAGAATAGCCTTGAACCACCACCGCCTGCTGCCCCGCCATATGCTGTTGCTGACCGCGCTGTTGTGCAGCGCCTGCAACGTGTCCGTCACCGATGCCAATGACAGCGCGGCAGCGGCCAATGCCGCCACGCCGGTCAATGGAAGCACCGCTGCGCCTGCCGCCGTCAACACGGCTTATGATTTTCAGGTCGTGCCGGAGCAGACGGCCTGGCAGGCCGACCGCATATTCCAGGCGCAGGTTCAACTCGACCGCTGGGGTTTTTCGCCCGGCGTGCTGGATGGCAAGGATGGCATGTCGTTCAAGGCGGCGGTGCGCGGTTTTCAAGAGGCGAACAAGCTGCCCGTGACCGGCGACTATGATCAGAAAACCGCGATCGCCCTGCTGGAAGGCGAAGCCCGGCCGACTACCTGGCTGGTGCGTATTCCCGCCGATTTCGCGCGCGGCCCGTTTTTCACCATGCCCAAGGATATGAGCGAAAAGGCAAGCCTTCCGGCGCTCACCTATCGCAACCTGCTGGAAAAGCTCGCCGAGCGTTTCCATACCACGCCGGAATTTCTCGTCTCGATCAACCCGCCGGGCACCAAGGTCGGTGCGGGCACCACCATCCGCGTGCCTGCGATCGAGAACCAGCCCGTCGCACAGATTGAGGGCGATGAACGCGGCTGGGGTGAGACGCTCGCCAGCCTTGGCGTCGCAAAGGATCAGCCGCAGGCCGATCATCTGGTCGTCGACAAGTCCGAAGGGCTGCTCAAAGTCTATGACGCCGACAATCGCCTGATCGCGCAATTCCCTGCCACCATGGGGTCAGAGCATGATCCGCTGCCGCTGGGCGAATGGACGATCAAGGGCGTCGCCCGCAATCCCGACTATCATTACAACCCCGCACTCTTTTGGGATGCCGGGGCGAAGGACGAGAAGGCGGTGTTGAAGCCTGGCCCCAACGGCCCGGTCGGTGTCGTGTGGATCGATTTGTCCAAGGATCATTACGGCATCCATGGCACCCCTGAACCGCAGACGATCGGCCGGACCGAAAGCCATGGCTGCGTGCGCCTGACCAACTGGGATGCCGCGCGGGTGGCGCAAATGGTCAAGCCGGGGACCAGGGCCAAATTCCAGGCGTAGGGCCATGCCGACGACCTTTAAATGGCGTCGGTGGCTGTGGGGCGCGGGGGCGGTCGCGCTGTGCGTAGCCTTCGCGCACTATTGCGTGCAGATCGTGCCAGCCGATGCGCCGCTGCCCAATGCCAAAGCCCCTGCCGCCCAGTCGGCATCGGGCACGCTGTTGATTCCGGTCGAAGGCGTACCCGCTTCGGCGCTGACCGACACCTTCACCCAGGCCCGCGCCGCTGGCAGCCGCGCGCATGACGCCATCGACATCATGGCGGCGCGAGGCAGGGCGGTGCTGGCGGTCGCCGATGGCCGGATCGACAAGATCCACTGGAGCAAGGAGGGCGGGCGCACCCTGTATCAGCGCGCGTCCGACGGCCGCACACTCTATTATTACGCGCATCTTGATCGCTATGCGCCGGGCCTGCGCGAAGGGCAGATGGTGCGGCGCGGTCAGCGGATCGCGACCGTGGGCAGCACCGGCAATGCCGACCCCGCAGCGCCGCACCTCCATTTCGCCATCCACCGCGCGATGCCCGCCACGCCCTGGCATGGCGGTAAACCCATCAATCCCTATCCGTTGCTGACCGCGCCCTGACCTGTCCCGCGCCCCCTTGCCCTTCGTGCCGTCCCGCTGTAAACGGCCGCCCAGCCTCCCGCGAGGCCGGCTCTTTCACTCTTGGACATATAGGCAGGCTCTTCCCATGAAGATCAGCGGCGTGGACATTCGTCCCGGCAATAATATCGAATATGAGGGCGGCCTGTGGCGCGCTGTCAAAATTCAGCACACCCAGCCCGGTAAGGGCGGCGCCTATATGCAGGTGGAGCTGAAGAACCTCATCGACGGCCGCAAGAATAACGTCCGCTTCCGCTCCGCCGAAAGCGTCGAGCGGATCCGGCTGGATACCAAGGATTTCCAATATCTCTATGCCGAAGGCGACATGCTCGTCTTCATGGACAATGAGACCTACGAGCAGATTAACCTGCCCAAGGAATTGCTCGGCGACGCCGCCGACTTCCTGCAGGACGGCATGGCCGTGACGCTCGAAATGTATGATGAGCGGCCGATTTCGGTGCAACTGCCAGACACCATCGAAGCGACGGTCGTGGAAGCCGACGCCGTGGTCAAGGGCCAGACCGCCTCGGCCAGTTACAAGCCCGCGATCCTCGACAATGGCGTCCGCGTCATGGTCCCTCCGCATATCGTCAGCGGCACCCGCATCGTCGTCGATGTGTACGCCCGCGAATATGTAAAGCGCGCGGACTAAGCCGACCAGATACGCCCCTCCCTTTCAAGGGAGGGGTTGGGGGTGGGTGCGATTGCTCGTTTAGCAATCGCTGGCTAAGCCACCCTCCAAGTTCGAGCCAGCTCGCTGCGCTCGCCACCCACCCCAACCCCTCCCTTGAAAGGGAGGGGCTAAGGAAGAAAACATGGCATCCCATTCAGGCCTTCTCACCGTCATGGAACGCGCCGCACGCAAGGCGGGCGGCAAGCTGCGCCGCGACTTCGGCGAGGTCGAGCATTTGCAGGTATCCCGCAAGGGGCCGGCCGACTTCGTGTCGAAGGCCGACGAACAGGCGGAAAAGACGCTGGTCGAGGAATTGCAGCGCGCCCGGCCCGACTGGGGCTTCCTGCTCGAAGAGGGCGGCGTGATCGAGGGCGATCCGACCAAGCCGCGCTGGATCATCGACCCGCTCGATGGCACCACCAATTTCCTGCACGGCATCCCGCATTTCGCCATCTCGATCGCGGTCGAGGAACCGCTTTATGGTGGCAAGCGCGAGATCACGACGGGCCTCATCTATCAGCCCTTCACCGACGAAAGCTATTGGGCGGAGAAGAATCGTGGGGCGTGGCGCCATGACCAGCGGCTGCGCGTCTCCGCGCGCCGTGACCTCGCCGATTGCGTCATCGCGACCGGCATTCCGTTCATGGGCCATGGCGACATGGGGCAGTGGGTCCGTATTTTCGGCGCGGTTGCGCCGTCGATCGCGGGCATCCGCCGCTTTGGCGCGGCCTCGCTCGATCTCGCCCATGTGGCTTCGGGCCGCTATGACGGCTTCTGGGAAAGCGGTCTGCAGCCCTGGGACGTGGCGGCCGGCATGCTGCTGGTGCGCGAAGCGGGCGGTTTCGTCAGCGATTTTCGCGGTGGCGAGCAGATGATCGATCGCCGAGAGGTGATTGCGGGCAATGACGCCATTCACAGCAAATTGCACAAGCTGGTGGCAAACGCCCTGCGCTAAGGTGCAGCTAGGCCAAGCGCTTCAAGCACTTGGCCTTTTTGCGATTCATTCTCACGGCCTTGGCCCCTTGCTTCGCATATGCAGCAGGCCTAAAGCGCCCCGACAACCTTTTCGCCCAGGGGATACCATTGGTCGATCTTGCCCAATATCTGCCGATCCTGCTCTTTTTGGGGATCGCTTTGCTGCTGTCCGGCACGTTCGTTTTCCTGCCGATGCTGGTCGGTCGCCTGACCGGCGCGCATAAGCCGGATCCGGCCAAGCTTAGCGAATATGAATGCGGCTTTCCCGCTTTTGAGGAGCCGCGCAGCCAATATGACGTGCGCTTCTATCTGGTGGCGATCCTCTTCATCATCTTTGATCTTGAAGCGGCATTTCTGTTTCCCTGGGCGGTTAGCCTCGACCAGATCGGCTGGGCCGGCTGGGCGACGATGATGATTTTCATAGCGGAGCTGGTGCTCGGTCTCGTCTATGCGTGGAAGAAGGGAGCGCTCGATTGGGAGTAGAACTCTATAACCCGGCGCCCGGCACCTTGCCCGCGCAGGGAACGCAGCCCGACCAGGATTTCTTCAATTCGCTCAACAGCGAAGTGAATGACAAGGGATTCCTCGTAACCTCGACGGAGGATCTTTTCACCTGGGCGCGTACCGGTTCGCTGTGGTGGATGACGTTCGGCCTTGCCTGCTGCGCGGTCGAGATGATTCACGTCAACATGCCGCGTTACGACATGGAGCGTTTCGGCGCTGCGCCACGCGCCTCGCCGCGCCAGAGCGACGTCATGATCGTGGCGGGAACGCTGTGCAACAAGATGGCTCCCGCGTTGCGCAAAGTTTACGATCAGATGTCTGAACCGAAATATGTTATTTCCATGGGGTCCTGCGCCAATGGTGGGGGCTATTATCACTACAGCTATTCTGTAGTGCGCGGTTGCGACCGGATCGTGCCGGTCGACATCTATGTACCGGGTTGTCCGCCGACTGCCGAAGCGCTGCTCTATGGCGTGATGCAGTTGCAGCGGAAAATCCGCCGGATCGGGACGATTGAGCGTTAATATGGGCCATTCCGCACCCCGGATCGCGACCATCGATGGGATCGCGCAGGAAATCGAAGCGCTTCTCGGTTCGATGCTGATCGAGACCGTCGATCATGCCGATGAACTGACCTTCATCATTCTGCGCGACGCCTTGCCGCAGGCGCTGACGCTGCTTCGCGATCAGGCTGAATATCAGCAGCTGATGGAAATTGCGGGGGTCGATTATCCCGACCGTCCCGAACGGTTCGAGGTCGTCTATCATCTGCTGTCCGTCACCCGGAACCATCGCGTCCGCGTGAAGGTGTCGACCGACGAGGATATGCCGGTGCCGACCGTCACGCACCTCTGGCCGGTTGCCGGCTGGCTGGAGCGCGAAGTGTTCGACATGTATGGCGTCGTGTTCGACGGCAATACCGACCTGCGCCGCATCCTGACCGATTACGGGTTCAAGGGGCATCCGCAGCGCAAGGACTTCCCGCTGACCGGCTATGTCGAGTTGCGCTATTCCGAGGAAGACAAGCGCGTCGTCTATGAGCCGGTGAAGCTGGCGCAGGATTTCCGCAGCTTCGACTTCATGTCGCCCTGGGAAGGCGCGGAATATATCCTGCCCGGCGACGAGAAGGCGCCGCAGGCTCCTGGGGCGCCCACAC
>NZ_JEMV01000089.1 GCF_000588875.1 Sphingobium sp. Ant17 | reverse complement strand
GAAAAGCTTGGTTGTTCGTCGGTTCTGACCGTGGCGGTGAGCGCGCCGCAATGATGTACACCCTCATCGCCACTTGCAAACTCAACGATGTCGATCCCCTCGTCTGGCTAACCGACGTGCTCACGCGGATCGCTGACATATCCCAGAACCGCCTCCATGAGTTGCTGCCATGGACCTGGAAACACCTGCGCGAAAAGATCGATACCGCTCAGGCGGCCTGATTTGCCAGCAGCGTAAACCCGATCTCACAGGAATATCGGTAGCGATACTCCTATGAGGTCTTACCTCAAAAATGCTGCGCGCCTGCGGTCCACACCGGATGCGTACCTGCCAACCAACATACTTATCGAATGCCAGACTTGGCTAAGTCGGGACTGCGGATGGGCGGTAGCAGTCGCGCTCATGTTGGATCGAAGCTCCAGCCTTGATCAAACTATCATTTGGAGCACGATATCGGAGGCCGTGAGAATGCCTTTATAATCGTGCCTGCTGCGTTTGAATGGCGTTGGCAGGCGTTATGCGTGAGAGCCATCATCGCACTGTCAAACGAGCGTCCGCTTTCGAATCTGCCGTCCAAAAGCAACCAGTCTGCAACCGGCTGCTTGGATGCGACCACAACCTCGAATCTATAGTATGAGCGCCATGCAGGCATGAACTTCGGAGACGAAGCTGTCGACCTCGTGGGTGGCAGTCGGAAACGCACCAGCGGTGTGGGCATACTTGTTGCGGACCGATGCGACGGACGACCGGTAAGAGACCATGGTGGGATGATCCATGTATCCGCGGGTGGCCGGCGGAAGCGACTTGAGCTGAGCGAGCCGATTTCCGATGCCGTGCTGTGGAACCAGACCATTGGAGTCAAGGATCACGCCTAGTGTTGTGTCGATCGCCCGGGCGGCATGGATGACTTTGAGCAGGCGTTGTCGCCTGACCGGCTTTGCGCGATCGACGCTGCCAAGTTCCGATAGCTCGTCCTCGACGTGATTAAGCCGCACGTCCGTGCCGTAGTGCGTTGAGCCGCGCAAGAGCGCCTGCATGAGCTTGTGACGGGCGCTCTTGCTCACCGGGCCCTCGTGAAGCGCAACGCTAACTCGGCCAGTTCCTCGGGAGAGCGGACCGACGAGTCCGGTGCAATGATCCATCCCGCAAATGCCGCCGCGCGAAGTGCCTTGTCCGGATCGTTTCGTGGGCGCGGGTACCCAGGCGCAACAACAAGTCCGGCCGTCGCCCCTGTCGGGATGGGCTGGTCGGCAGTCTCGTCATACCATCGATCCGTGCCGCGGACCGTCAGTCCGATTAGCGAGCGCGTTGATATCGGGCGGCTGGCGAAGGCGCTTGGGACTGATCGCACAGAATCGAACGAGAGGTTGGCGCCCCGCCGTGACAGTGCTCGCTCCGCGTCGTGACCGGATCGCTTGGCGTTCACCAGACGCGCGATACGGTAGGTGGAGGCGAAGCGGGCTTGTGAGATCTGACGTATCTTCTCCGTGCTGTGTTTCTGTGGCGCCTGCGTGGATCGTTCGACGATTGTCACAGCATCCCTGAGGAACGACCGCTCTTTTAAGCTCAGCGTTTCGACAAACCTAGCGCCTATCCCTAAGTCGAGGTCTACGGCGTCCTCGACAAAGACGAAGCCGGTTTCGGGAGGGAGTGCAACCTTGTTCAGCGTGATCCGACTGGCCAGCAATTCCGGCCTCCGACGCTCCTCGGCCGACGCCATTATGAAGGCGGTGAGACCTGAACGCCCTCCGACCAGAACGTCGACCGATCGCATGACGAACGGATGGTCTGGCGCAGGCACGACGATGAAATCACCTCCGAGCTGTTGGCGAAGACGCCTTGATAGTTCGATCTGTTTGTCGCGGACGGTGGTCATCAGTCCCGCGAAACTGGCCGTGAATGGCAGTCAGGTCAAGAATACCGCTTTAGATTTTCCCGCCCCAGACTTTTAAATTTACTGAGGCAAAAACGTTCTCGAACCGCATGTTTTTGGGAAGGGCGTCTGGAAGCCCGAGTGGGTTAAATGAAGGCGCGTAGATGAACATCGGCTCTACCAGACCAAATTGACAGCTTCCGTCAGAACCGAACGTTCATGACGGTACCGGCTTTGTGTCGGTAGGCGACGCGCGCCCACGGCAGCTATCGCCAGCCTGGTCTCATCCTGGAGGCAGGATGCTTTGCCCATGCACGCAGGAAGTTCTTCGAACTCGCCGACGTCGAGGGCGCAGCGCGCAAGAAGAGCCGCGGCGAGCGAGCCAGTCCCATCTATCCGATTGCGCTGGAGGCGGTGCAGAAGCTGGACGCCCTGTTCGACGTTGAGCGCGGTATCAACGGCAAGACACCAGCGGAGCGGCTTGCCGCCCGTCAGGAGTTGAGCGCGCCGCTGATCGCCGAACTGCACGACTGGTTGAACGCCCAACTCGCCAAGCTGTCGCGTAACCATGATCTCGCCAAGGCCATCAACTATATGCTCCGGCGCTGGGACGCCTTCACCCGCTTCCTCATCGATGGGAGGGTATGCCTCACGAACAACGCAGCGGAACGGGCGCTGCGCTGTGTGCCACTCGGGCGGAAAGCATGGCTATTTTTCGGCTCCGATCGCGGCGGTCAGCGCGYCGCCATCATGTTTTCACTCATTCAGAGCTGTCGCCTCAACGACGTCGATCCCCAGGCTTGGCTCGCTGACGTCCTCGCCCGCATCGCCGGTCATCCGGCTAATCGGCTTGGCGATCTACTCCCATGGAATTGGAAACCAACAGCGTTGAAGCTGGAGCCGTGATCTCATAGCATCACGGCATGGAATTGGCCCGCAACCCGAACTGATTGAATCCTCTCTCTGCCGGTCCATCGAACAGGCGGGCGTACGGCTGACCATCAACATCGTGCGGCTCGCCACCGAGGGCGGTTGGTCCCTCGAGGTCGTCAACGAGCACGGCACCTCGACGGTCTGGGACAATCTATTCCCCACCGACCGCGATACCGATGCTGCATTCCGCGATGTGCTCGCTCAAGAAGGCGTCGAGGCCTTCCTCGGCAAGTAAGATGCCAAATCCTGCAGCGAACCGTCAGTAGCTGCGGTCCTCACCGGATGCATACACAACCCCAAACCAATCACCGATAGCTGACGGCCATAATCCGCCTCGCCAAGATGACATGACCGCCGATAACTGAAAAAGCGGTCGGGCTGGCTGTACGTATCCTCGTCGAGCAGTTCGACCCGACCAACACCCGCCCCCGCCACCCGCCCCGCGACATAAGCGGCTATGTCAAACTGGCGATGGCCAGGCCGCCCTTCAAAAAAGAAACGCTCGTTCGCGCCGTCTTCCTCTTCGAACCGCAACGCAAAGGCATCGGTTACCTCATAGGACGCCCGCCCGATGCACGGCCCGATCGCGCACAAGATAGCATCCCGGCGTGCGCCCAACGCCTCCATCGCGGCGATTGTCCGATCGGTCACCCGGCCAATCGCGCCTTTCCATCCCGCATGGGCAGCGCCGACAACGCCCGCATCCAGGTCGGCGAACAGCACCGGCACGCAATCTGCCGTCAATATCCCCAGCAATAGCCCCGGTCGATCGGTCACCAACGCATCTGCTGCAGGCCGTGCCTCGTCGGCAATCGCAGCCCAAACCGTCACCACGTCAGGCGAATGAATCTGATGCACTGTCACCAGCGTCGATCCGGGCAGAACCGCATCCCGCACCAGATCGCGATTCCTTCGCACCGCGCCGGGGTCGTCATCCGATCCCAAGCCCACGTTCAGTCCCGCATAGAGCCCGGTCGAAACGCCCCCGCGCCGCTCGGCAAAACCATGCGGAACACGCGCAAGACTCTGGGCTCTCACCAATTCAACCACGTTCATTTCCTCAATGCTCACCCACATTCATGTCATCGCCACGCAACATACTTGCGCGGTGCGATTTAGGCGATAGTCTCCCCTACCAGAGCAAAGGGGGGCGGGACCACCGGCTGCCCAGGCAAGATAGCGATAAAAGGGTTCCATTGATGATATTCGGGCGGGTAAAGTCTCTCGACGCCATATTGGCGACGGCTGAGAAGAAATCGCTGCATCGGTCGCTGGGCGCGTTCCAGTTGACCATGTTGGGCATCGGCGCCGTCATCGGCACCGGCATTTTCGTGCTGACGGCCGAAGCTGCGCAAAAGGCGGGCCCGGGCATGATGCTCAGCTTCGTCATCGCGGGTTTCGTCTGCGCCGTCGCCGCGCTCTGCTATGCCGAAATGGCGGCAATGGTGCCCGTCTCCGGCTCGGCCTATACTTATAGCTACGCCGTGATGGGCGAACTCATCGCCTGGATGGTGGGCTGGGCCTTGATCCTCGAATATGCCGTTGCTGCGGGCGCGGTATCGGTCGGCTGGTCCGGCTATGTGGTCGGCCTGATCGAACATACATTTTCGATGGATATTCCCGATCTCCTGACGCGTGGACCATTTGATGGCGGGATGGTCAATCTGCCCGCCATGCTGATCGCGGGCCTTGTCACCTGGCTTTTGGTTATCGGCACCAAGGAAAGTGCGTCGGTCAATGCCGTGCTGGTGCTGATCAAGGTTGCAGCGCTTACCCTGTTCATCGTCCTCGCCCTGCCAGTCATGAACATGGAAAAATTCACGCCGTTCGCCCCGCTCGGCTTCTCCGGCATATCGGCGGCTGCGGCCTCTATCTTCTTCGCCTATGTCGCTTCGATGCCGTTTCTACCGCCGCGGAGGAAACCAAGAATCCGCAGCGCAACATGCCGATAGGCCTGATCGGGTCGCTGGCCATCTGCACCATCTTCTACATGCTCGTTGCGGCCGGCGTCATCGGCACCGTGGGCGCCCAGCCCGTCACCGAAGCCGGCATTCCAATCGCCCAGGGCGGCATCGCGCTCGCGCCTGGATCGACGGCTTTGTCGCAGCAATGCGCGGCGCTTGCCGCAGCGGGTACGGATGCCGTCACCTGTTCAAAGGAAGCGCTGGCCTGGACCTTGCGTGAAATCGGCTGGCCACAGATCGGCAACTTGCTTGGTCTGGCTGCTGGCCTGGCTTTGCCATCGGTCATCCTGATGATGATGTTCGGTCAGACCCGCATCTTCTTCGTCATGAGCCGTGATGGTCTTTTGCCGGCGCTATTCTCGAAGGTTCATCCCACCTACAAGACGCCCTATGTGATCACCATCATGACCGGCATCTTCGTCGCGCTGTTCGCAGCCTTCTTCCCCGTCGGCATATTGGCGGACATCTCCAATTCCGGCACGCTCTTCGCCTTTGCTGCGGTATCGATCGCTGTGATGATGTTGCGGCGGACGGACCCCAATCGCGTGCGCCCGTTCCGCACTCCGGCGATCATGTTCACCGCGCCTATCGCGATCGCGGGCTGCATGTATCTGTTCTGGAGCCTGGGCGTCGAAACCAAGCTGATGTTCGTCGGTTGGGCGACCCTCGGCCTGATCGTCTATTTCGCCTACAGCCGCAGCCGCAGCCATGTCGGACGCGGTGTGGTGGACGTGCCGGAGCATGATGCGGGCATCCCGCCCCAGCCCGTGCCGCCGATGCCCGGTGCGCACACGCCGGGCGGGCAGGACGCTTGATCGACACAAAAAGGGGCGGGAAACCGCCCCTTTTTTCGGCGCCTCACGGCCATTCAATGCAGCGTCTTGAACTCCACATCACGCAAGCCGCTATGATTGGGGCGGGTGAACATCTTGCCGCGTTCTGCCCACACCACGATCAGAAACGACAGCGCACCAAATACCAGCATGCCCAAAGTCAGCGGAAGCGTCGTGCCGTTGAATGCCTGTCCCACGATCGTCCCCAGCGCGCTCGACAGGGCGGTGGTGAGAAAGGCCTGAAAGGAAGAGGCGATGCCCGCGCCCTTGGAAAAGGGCTCCATTGAGATCGCGCTGAAATTGGACGCGGTGAAAGCCACGGTCATCATCGTCATCGCCTGAAGCAGCATGAAGGTGACGAGCGTTTCGCGCCCCATCAGGATGACGGCACTATGGACCAGTGCGATCAGCACGAAGATGATGAGCGCGCCCTGGCTGAGCCGCCGCGCGCCAAAGCGCGACACGAGCCGACTGTTGATCAGGCTGCCCACCCCCATCGATCCGGCGATCAGCGCGAAACCGATCGGGAAAAAGCCCTGCGCATCGAAAATGTCGAAGAATATCTGCTGGACCGACAGGATGAAGCCGATGAGCCCGCCCATCACCACGCCGCTCGCCAGCATATAGCCGATCGAACTGCGCGTCCGCATCACCATGCCGACCGTGGTCAACAGCGTGCGCGGCGTGATCCGCATCCGGTTATCGGGGTGCAGCGTTTCGGGCATGCGGACCAGCATCCACAGCAGGATCAAGCTCGCCTGAATCGCCAGCGCCCAGAAGATCCAGCGCCATGGCGCGATCCACAGGATCAATTGCCCAAAACTGGGGGCCATCACCGGGATCAGCATGAACACCGCGAAGATCAGCGACATGACCCGCGCCATCGAATCGCCGCGGAACCGATCGCGCACGATTCCGACGGTAACGACTCGGCTCGCGCCGGCAAAAAACCCAGCGCAGGTGCGCCCGACCAGCAGCATGGCAAAGCTCGGCGCGATCGCACAGGCAATCGAGGCCAGAATGAACAGCGCCATCGACCAGCCCAACACGGTCTTGCGCCCGAATCGATCGGACAGGACGCCGAACAATAGAGATCCAAGCCCCAGCCCCAGAAAATAGAGGCTGATGATCAACTGCCGGTCATTGGATGGGGGATCGCCAGGTCGAGGCTGATGGCAGGCAGAGCGGGCAGCATGGGGTCGGTCGACAGCGCATTCATCGCCATCAGACAGGCACATAGCAGGACGAACTCGCGGAAACCGATCTGCTTTTCGCTCGGTGTTGCGGGCTGGGGAGGAGATTGGGCCATGGGACGGCTATGGGGATGAAGCCCCAGTGATGCCAGCCTTTATCTGTCCCTTCCCGCGGCCCGATGCCTTCGGCGTTAACGCTATTGCGCGCTCATCTTCGGCGCATTCGCGCGAAGAAGCGCTTTTCTTGTTAACCATTTTTTATCCGCTGCTGGTCCAACCTGCCCGCAGTGAAGAATATAGGGTCGATCCGTTGAATTAGCCGGGGCAAAGGGAACAGGGATCATGGGCAATAGTAGCAAGAGCGCGCAGTTTCTGATGGAAAGTCGCCTGTCGCACACGACAGGCGGATCGGCGGAGAGCTGTTTCGATCTGGGCGTCGCCTATAGCTGTGGCACGGGCGGCATGCCGGTCGATCTTGTCGAAGCGCATAAATGGTTCAACCTGGCCGCCTTGCGCGGTAGCGAGGAAGGCCAATCGATGCGCGCGGAGATCGCCGAGGAAATGACCGCCCGCCAGATTGCCGAGGCCCAGCGCCAGGCCCGCGCCTGGATGGTCACGACGCAGATGGGCGTCGCCTGACCGCTACCCTTTTCTGAACGGCGTCCGCTCTGCCAGCCATTGGCGGTCCTGCTGCACGCCCGCCCGCTCGGCGGCCAGGAAGTCCGCGACCGCCCGGCGAAAACCGGGATTGGGGATATGATGGGCGGACCATGTGGGTTCCGGCGCATAGCCCCGTGCCAGCTTGTGCCCGCCCTGCGCGCCCGCCTCCACGCGCTTGAGGCCACGCGCTATGGCGATGTCGATCGCCTGATAATAGCATAGTTCGAAATGCAGGTTGGCGACATCCTCGCTGCACCCCCAATAGCGGCCGTACAGCGCATCGCCCCCGATCAGGTTGAGCGCGCCCGCAATCGCCCGTCCCTCGCGTAAGGCCAGCACCAGCAGCACCTTGTCCGCCATCGTCTCGCTGAGCAGTGAGAAGAAGGATCGCGTGAGGTAGGGCGTCCCCCATTTGCGCGCGCCGGTATCCTGATAGAAATCCCAGAATATATCCCAATGGGCTTCGGTGAGCGCACCGCCGGTCAGGTGGACGATCTCCAGCCCCGCGACTGCCCGTGCCCGCTCCTTGCGGATATTCTTGCGCTTCTCGCTCGACAGGTCGGCCAGGAAATCGCCGAAATCGCCATAGCCGCGGTTGGTCCAGTGAAACTGACTGTCTTCGCGAATCAACCAGCCTGCCGCTTCGAACAGCGGCACTTGATCGGCCTTCACAAAGGTCGCATGCGCCGACGACAGGCTGTTGCGCTCCACCAGCGTCTCGATCCCCGCAATCAGCGCCGGGGCAAAGGCGTCATCGCGCAGGAGCAACCGAGGGCCGGGTACGGGAGAAAAAGGCGCGGCGATCTGGATCTTGGGATAATAGCGTCCACCCGCCCGTTCCCACGCATCGGCCCAGCCATGGTCGAACACATATTCGCCTTGGCTATGGCTTTTTCCATAGGCTGGCACGGCGGCGGCGATCCGCCCGTCGGGTCCATCGATCACCAGCGGCAAGGGCTGCCAGCCGGTCCCTTCCCCAACGCTGCCCGATCGTTCCAGCGCGGTCAGGAAATCCCAGCTGACGAAGGGATTGGCTGATCCGGCACAGGCATCCCACTGGTCGCGCGGCAATTCGGCGACCCCTGCGGCGATGCGCGCCACCCACTCAGTCATGGGGCTTCTCGAAGATGATCTGGTCGGCATGGACCGCCGCGCGGGCGCGCTCGTCCTCGCTGCGCACCGTCCAGGTCAGCACGGGCCGCCCTTTTGCGCGGGCGCGGGTAGCAAAGGGGGAAGGCAGGTCACGAATATCACAGGCCAGAAAGTCGGGTTTCCCCAACCAAAGTGCAAGGGCACGGGCGATCATGCCGCGCATCGCTCCCTTGCGCTGCTGCGTGACAACCAACCCGCGCACCATCTGCGGCGACCTCTGCCCGAACCAGTGCAGGACCAAGGGATTGAAGGACATGATCGCCACCGGCGCACCGCGCCAAGCAGCCAGATCGCGGGCAACGACCGTGCAGACCGGCATAACGGCGCGTCCCCGCGCCTTGATCTCGACCAGTAGCGGCACGGCGCCACCGCATCGCTCCAGCAGTGCGGCCAATCGGGGGATGGTGCCGCCATCAGGCAAGGCCAATCCATCCAGATCGGCCGCATCACGCTCGCCCAGACTGCCGGTCACGCCGGTCATCCGCGCCAGCATCGCATCATGAAAGATAAGGCGATGCCATCGCGGCTCGCCCGCACATCGCATTCTATGCCGCACCCGGCGGCGATGGCGGCGTCAAACGCGGCCATGCCATTTTCGCTGATGCCCGCCCCATGCAACCCACGATGGGCAAAGGGGCGGGCCGTCAGCCAGGACAGCCGATCAGGCCGCCCGGACAAGGACGATCGCGTCGATTTCCACGACCGCGCCCAGCGGCAGCACCGGCACGCCGACCGCACTGCGCGCATGCTTGCCCGCGTCGCCGAACACATCGACCATCAGTTCGGACGCGCCATTGGCGACCTTGGGCTGGTCGGTAAAGGATGGCGCGCTGCTGATGAACGCGCCCAGCTTCACGACCCGCTCGACCCGGTCGAGGCTGCCGAGCGCCGCCTTCATCTGGGCGATCAGGTTGAGGCCACAGATACGCGCGGCGGCGACGCCATAGTCGAGGTCGCGATCGTCACCCAGGCGTCCGGTCATCAGGCCGTCGGGTGCCAGCGAGATCTGCCCGGAAATATGCAGCATGCCGTCTGCTTCCACGCTCGACACATAGGCGGCGACCGGGGTGGCGGCCTGGGGCAGGGTGATGCCGAGTTCGGCAAGGCGGGCGTCGATGCTCATGATAAGGCTCCATCAGTGGGGATAAGGGGAATAGGGGCTGGCCCCTGGGCCAACCGGTCCATGATCCAGGCTTCGGCCGCGACCCAATTGTCGATCCGCGCATGGGCATGGGGGACGTTCGGTACGTCGGCGGCGATCTCCGGCTCACCGACCATGTGCAGCCGCCAGACGTTGGGGGCATGGCGTGCGACCGATTCGTGATGTTCGGCCAAATCGTCGATGAATACTGCGACGCTGGGCGCCCGCTCCGCCACGATGCGGGCCAACGGGCGGCCCTTTGGCCCATTATTCCAATGGACCGGCATGTCCAATCCATAGGCGGCCAGTTGGGCGACTCGCTGTACGTGGTGGCGCTCGCCGATATTGGTCAGCACTTCGATGTCGGCGACCTGTGCCAATCGACCCAACGCCTCGACCGCGCCCGCGATCGGCGATTGCCGGTGCATTTCGGTGTCGAAAAAGGCGATCAGCAACTCCCACACATGCTCGCGCTCCAGCA
This sequence comes from Sphingobium sp. Ant17, assembly GCF_000588875.1. Lineage (GTDB taxonomy): Bacteria > Pseudomonadota > Alphaproteobacteria > Sphingomonadales > Sphingomonadaceae > Sphingobium. The sequence continues at coordinate 3,622 of NZ_JEMV01000089.1, read as the reverse complement.
CCAGGCCACTATCCTTGTGGCGCAGCGCTTCGGCAAAGCCCCGTTCGCGCATGTCGAAATCGACGGCATGCGTCTCCTCCAGCCATGCGCGCAGTGGCACGACCATATGCAGCAGCACTTCGTCGCAATCGGTGATGATCAGGGGGCGGGTCATCGGGTCAATATCTCCTGCGCCGCGATCAGCGCGGCGGGTGTGGTGTCGATCGCCTGTGCACAGGCGATCAGGTCCGGCTCATGATTGGCCAGAAAGGCGAGGATGGCACCCATGACCGCAGGGTCGCCGACCCCGGCGCGCAGCGTCTCGACATCCATGCCGGTCAGCGCGAGCAACCGGTCCGCGCGCGACTCCTCGGCCAGCGTCCAGCCCAGCGCCATCAGCGCCAGCGTCATTGCATTCTCAACGCTATCCTGCTTGCCATTCGGTCGGTCGGGTCGCATGGTCATGTCTCTGCGGGGCAGCGGCGTTGTCGACGTGCTGGCCTTGGGGTGATTTGTAGAAATCGTGGGTGACTGGTGGCAAAGCGCGTGCTCGTTGTCGAGGACAACGAACTCAATCTCAAACTTTTTTGCGACCTCCTCCGTGCGCATGGTTATGAGGTATTGGCGCTGCGCGACGGGCGGGACGTGCTGGCGCAGGCGCAGGCCTTTCTGCCCGACCTTGTCATCACCGACATCCACTTGCCCCATGTCAGCGGCCTGGATCTCATTATTTCGCTCAAAGGCGATGCGCAGCTGTCGGCGGTGCCGATCATGGCGGTCACGGCCTATGCCGGGAAGGGGGATGAGGACCGGATTCGCGCCGCCGGGGCACAAGCCTATGTGTCCAAACCCATCTCGGTGCTGCGCTTCATAGGGCAGGTTAGCGCGTTGGTATAAGCGCCTATTCCATTTCGTCATTATTTTGTCGTACAATTTTCATCACTACTACATCACCCCGCCCCCGACACGTCATCCTTCTCTGCCAACTCCGTCATGCAATGGCGCGGCCGTCGGCCGACAGCCTGTCACAGCACGGGGGTAATGTCCTAATGTCTCATCTGACCGACGAAGCGCGCGCGGCTTTCCGCGACGCGCAACCGACCATCGCCATGGGCGATAACAGCCTGGAGGCGATCGTCGCCGCCAATCCGGCCCGCCGCACGATCCTCAAAAACGGTCTGATGGGTCTGTCGATCCTGCCATTGCTGGGTACGCTGGCGGCCTGTGGCGATGATGACGATGATGTGGCCAGCCCAACCCCGACGCCCACGCCTACCCCGACGCCTGCCCCGACCGACAGCTACGCCATCACCTTTGCGGGTGTCGCCGCCAACCAGAACGACACCGTCACCGTGCCTACGGGCTACACGGTCGATGTTCTGCTGAAGGCTGGCGATTCGGTGGAAACCGGCACCCCCTATTCGGGTAGCTTCCCCACCCCTGCCGATGCCGAAAAATGGGCTGGCGGCAACCATGACGGCATGGAATATTTCGAACTGTCGGGCACGGACGCCAATACGGGCGGCCTGCTGGCGTTGAACCATGAATATCCCGACTTCAACATCCTGATGGGCGGCAGCTATAATGCCGCCACCGCAACCGCGGACCAGAAGGCGCTCGCTCTGTCGGCCGTGGGCATTTCCGTGGTTGAAATCACCAAGGGCGGCGATGGCAAATGGTCGGTCAAGGCAGGCTCGCGCTTCAACAAGCGCTACACCGGCAATGATCTCTACCGCGTCGGCGGCCCCGCTGCGGGTCTGCTGTCCGGTTCGGTCAAGGGCATGCTGAACAATTGCGCATCGGGTCGCACCCCTTGGGGCACCTACCTCACCTGCGAAGAAACCACCGACAATTATCTCGACCCGACCCAGCCTGAAAATGACTATGGCTGGGTGGTCGAAATCGACCCGTATCAGGAATTGGCGGCCCCGACCAAGCGCACCGCGCTTGGCCGCTTCAGCCACGAAAATACGGCCTATATGGCCAATAGCGACAGCCGCGTTGCCATCTATATGGGCGACGATACGACGCCGGGCTGCATCTATAAATTCATCCCCGACCGCGCTTTTTCCACCGCCAACCGGGCAGCCAATATCGACCTGCTGGACAATGGCACGCTCTATGTCGCGCGTTTCAACGCCGATGGTACGGGCGAATGGCGCGCGCTGGTGTGGGGCCAGAACGGCTTGGTCGTGGGTGCTTCCGACCCTGGCAATGTCAGCCAGTTTGCAACCCCCCCGGCACCATCGACCGTCAATTTCGTCAATCAGGCGCAGGTGCTGGTCAACTGTCAGTCGGCCGCGCGCGTCGCAGGCGGGACGATCATGGACCGTCCCGAATGGATCACGGTTGCGCCCGACAACAGCGCCGTCTTCGTCACGCTGACCAACAACGGCAGCCGCGTTACCACTGATGCGGCCAATCCGCGCGCGACCAATCGCCACGGCCACATCATCAAGTTCAAGGAAGAGGGCAATTCGCCGCTCGCCATGAAATTCACGTGGGAAATCTTCCTGCTGGCGGGCAGCCCGACCCTGGCCGACGCCAATCTGAAGGGCGATATCAACGGCGATCCCTTCTCCAGCCCGGACGGCCTGCGGATCGATCCCAAGGGTCGCTTGTGGGTGCAGACCGACGCCAGCACCAGCAGCTCCACCACATCGGTGTTCGGTAACAATGCGATGTATTATGTCGATCAGACGACGAAGAAATCGACTCGCTTCCTGGTTGGTCCCACCGGTTGCGAAATCACCGGCCTTGCCTATACGCCGGACCTCAAGACCTTCTTCGTGAACATTCAGCATCCGACTGGCAACTGGCCAGTTGCCGGTGAGCGGCCACGTTCCTCGACCATCGTGGTGCGTCGCACCGACGCCAAGCCGGTGGGCAACTAAAATCGAACAAGCCCCTTCCGTTCGGGGGAGGGGCTTGGGGCTCGGGGACGTACCAGTTGCGTCCCCACTACCCGCCCACGAAACCCAACAGCAAAAAGGCCCGTTCCTGAATAGGGACGGGCCTTTTGCTGTGGCGAAAACCGATCAGGCGTGCGGACGAAAAGCCCGCAGCGGCTTTACTTTGATTCTTTGGCTTTCCTTTGAACTCGACATGCTTGCGCACGACGGGGGTCATATTTTGTTTGAAGCTGAACTTCTCGGTCTTGGTGCGCGGATTCTTTCTTGGTTGACGTAGAAGAAGCCGGTGTCAGCGGTGCTGACGAGGCGAATCTTTGACAGTTGCTGGCTTGGCCATGGCCCAAAATCCCTGGTCGAATCATGTAAAAGAAAAAGCGTCCCCCCAAGCGTATCGAGGAGGGCTACCCCGTTTCAGCGCCCGCCCTTGGGGCAGATTCGGGTTGATGTCAAGGCTGGGGCAGCATCGGTAGGCGCTGCCGCACCAGTTTTTTTTTTTACGTGGCTTTAACCCCATGCGCGCATGATCATCACTGGGGCAAGAAGATAGGGAAGACTTCCCATGCGACATGATCCGATGCTGGCCATATTGGCAGACCTGATGCGCCGGGTCGATGGGATTGCAAGCGAGCGGGGCCATGTGTCCGTCGTGCGGCTGCATGACGAAGTCGACCAGATCCGGCATATCGCCCGTGCTTTTCAACTCGACGAGGTGGAGGGACTGGCAGGGACGC
>NZ_JEMV01000088.1 GCF_000588875.1 Sphingobium sp. Ant17 | reverse complement strand
CCCGGCGGCGCTGGCCAGCGCGGCCGACGGCGTGATGATGGCGCTGCGCGCTATCACGACGGACGTATCCTGGCCGCTGAACGGCGCACTGCTGCTGGGCGAGCGGGCGCGATTGCTGGGCCTGACACGGGGGGGACGGATGTCGGCCAACCGGTCCTGCCGGTTGATGCGGGTCAGTGATGGCGAGGTCGCGCTCAACCTGGCGCGGGAGGCGGACCGCGACCTGCTGCCGATCCTGCTCGCTGACCATGAGGCCGACCTGTCGGACTGGGCCGCGATAGAGCGGGCAGCGGCGGGGTGTGACAGTGCGACGCTGTTGGCGCGCGGGGTCGAGATGAGCATGGCCATCGCTGCCGTGGTGCCGCCCAGCCCCCCAGCCTGGCTCTTCCCGATCCTGCGATCCGCCCGCACCGCGCCCGATCGCCCGCCCTTGGTTGTCGATCTGTCCTCGCTCTGGGCCGGTCCCTTGTGCGGATCGCTGCTGGCGATGGCGGGCGCGCAGGTGGTCAAGGTGGAGAGTCGCACCCGGCTTGATGGTGCGCGGTTCGGACATGGCGAATTTTACGACCTGCTCAATGCGGGCAAGGCGAGCGTTACGCTCGACTTCCAAGACAAAGCGGACCGGCGCGCACTGGCTGCGCTGGTTGAACAGGCGGACATCGTGATCGAAGCCTCGCGCCCCCGTGCGCTGCGCCAATTGGGGATCGATCGCGACGCCGAAGTGGCGCGCGGCGCGATCTGGATCGGCCTTACCGCGCATGACGACCCGGACCGGATCGGCTTTGGCGACGATGCGGCGGTGGCGGGTGGCCTGGCGACGATCATGGCCGAAGGATGGGGCGAGGCACTGTTCGCGGGTGATGCCATCGCTGATCCGCTGACCGGGCTGCATGCCGCGCTCGCCGCGCTGGTGGCATGGCGACAGGGGCAGGCCGGGTTGATCGCGCTGTCGTTGGCGGGCACCACGGCCTTTGCCTGCCACGCGGGCCTTGCCCTCCCTGCCCTACTGCGCGACTGGCAAGCGCAGGCGCTAGCCGACGATGCGCCGCTTTATCCGCTGCGCGCGCCTGTCGGCGCGGCAGCGCTGCCGGGCGCAGACAATGACCGGGTGCTGGCGTCATGCTGATCCGCGATGCGGAAATGGACGGCCAGCGCTACGATGTCCGCCTGACCGATGGCGTGATAGCGGCGATGGCCTCTGCCCTGCCGCCGCTGGCCGACGAGCCGATCCTCAATGCGCGTGGCGGCGCGCTGCTGCCGGGGCTGCATGATCATCATATCCATCTGAACGCCACGGCGGCTAGCCTGATGTCCGTGCGTTGCGGCCCGCCGGATGTGCGAGATGCGGCAGGCCTAATCGCTGCCCTGCATCACGCACCCGGCGACGACTGGCTGCGCGGTGTGGGCTACCATGTCAGCGTGGCGGGGGAAATCGACCGGCAGTGGCTCGACCGCAACGGCCCTGCCCGCCCCGTCCGCATTCAGCATCGCAGTGGGCGGATGTGGATCTTCAACAGCCTGGCGCTGCGCGAACTGGGCGACGGCGCGCCTGCCGATGGTCGACTGATCGATGGCGATACCTGGCTGCGCGGCCGCCTGCCCGTGGCCCCGCTCGACCTGCGGCCGGTCGGCGATCGGCTCGCTGCGTTGGGTGTGACGGGGTTGACCGAGGTTACGCCGCGCAACGACCGGGCGGATTATCTGCGCTATGCGCAGGCGGGCCTGCCGCAACATCTGCTGGTGATGGGTGGCCCGACGCTCGACGATGCGCCGCCGGTCGGCATGGCCAGCCGGGGCGCGGTAAAGCTCCATTATCACGACCATGACCTGCCGCCGCTCGACCATCTCGTTGCGGAGGTTGCGCGCGCGCACGCAGCAAACCGCCCCGTCGCGTCGCATTGCGTGACCCAGGCCGAACTGGTCGTCACCCTCGCCGCGATCGAGGAAGCGGGCGCGATGGTCGGCGACCGGATCGAACATGCCGCGATCGTGACGCCCGACAATGCCGACTGGATGGCGCGGCTGGGGCTGGTCGCAGTGTCGCAACCCCATTTCATCGCCGAGCGGGGCGATGCCTATCGCCGCGACGTGGCCGCCGAGGATCGCGGCTGGCTCTATCGTCTGCGCGGGCTGCGGGCGGCGGGCGTGGGGCTGGCGGCGGGCAGCGACGCGCCCTTTGGCGGATTGAACCCTTGGGTGTCGATGGCCGCCGCCGTGCAGCGCCCCAACGACCTTGGCCCCGACGAGGTGCTGACGCCCGAAGAGGCGTTGGCGCTCTATACGGGTCAGCCCCACGCCCCTGCCGTGCCGCGCAAGATCGCTGTGGGGGAACGCGCCGACCTGTGCCTGATCGATCGCAACTGGGCCGCTGCCCGCGTCGATCTGGCCGCCGTGACCGTGCGCGCGACATGGGTGGCAGGCCGCCTTGTCTATGGCACGATCGCGTCCACCAATCCCCATTCGAGCGCCAGCGATGCCGAGATGCGCCGCATCGACAGCGCCATATAGGCCGTCTTCTGCCGCCCGATCCGGCGCGGCAGGCTGACCGTTCCCCCGGCCCCCGGCAGCAATCCATATTTGAGTTCGGGCAATTGGAACCAACTATCCGCCCGCGCCTCGACCCGTCCGGCAAAGGCGGCCATCTCCACCCCTGCCCCCACCACCGCGCCATGGACATGGGCCGTCACGCGCGGTGAAAGCTGTGCCAATAATGTAGCGGGCAGGCGCAGCGTGCGCACCCAATGGGCTTCGGCCACGTCATGGCTGAGGCCGAATTCCGCCACATCGCCGCCGACCGAAAAGCATCGCCCCGCACCCGACAGGTGGATGGTCGTGATCGCCGGATCGAGCAGAGCAACACGCAGAACTTCAAACAGGGCATCGCGCATCGCGACATTGACCGCGTTGAAGCTGGCCGGGCGGTTGAGCCGCAGCATTAGCCGACTGCCCTCCATCTCCACCATCACCGGTGGCTCCGCCTCGTCGGCGTGCGACGGTGCGGGCGCAGCGCCCGCCCGCCACGTCAGAAATTCGCCACCCCGCTGGATCGTCGCGAAGGCCAGGCTCTCGGCCGTCAGCGCGGCGGCCATCGGCAATTGTTCGCTCAAGCGCAATTGCTGCACCAGCAGCATCGCCGCAAAGGGCCGCGCCGCGACATTAGCGATGATCGCCGCCAATCCCGCCTCGTCCGCCAGCAAGACATCGCAAGCGCTAGCCAATGGCCCTGCACCGATGCCAATGACCGGGCAGGGCAGCCCCCGCAACCAGTCCGACAGCCCGGCATCGCTCCCCACCAGCGTGAAGGCGAGGCAGGGCCGCTCGCTGCGCGGGCCGAAATCCTCCGGCGCTGGGTGACTTGCCGCCAGCGTAGCCAGCGCATCTGCGCTCAGGATCATCGCTGCCTTAGTCCCCCCGCTGTCCATGGGCAGGACTATAGGGGGATCAGCCCGCGACGCCAGCCTGCCCGCTATCGCCGCGCCTCGACGAAAGATGTCTGCATTGGCTCCAGCGGGACAACCGGTGCGCCCAGTTCGCGGGCCAGCATCCGTTCCATCCATCCGCGATGCCGCACCATGAAGGCGGCAAAGCCATCGGGCTTCGCTGGATCGAACATAGGCACCGCCCAGTCCACCTCCGGCGGCGCATAGTCGGGCTGCATCACACCCTTCTCGTCCTGCGGCGGGTCGATATGGCGGCCGAGATAGCGGTTGCCCTGGAAACGGATATGCGTGGCGGGACCAAAGCCCGGCTCGATCAGATAATCCGGCCCGTTGCGGCCGACCTCATGGCCGTAGCGCACCGTGCCTGCCACGGCGAAAACATTGTTGCGGAAGCGGACGTCGCTGGCCCAGCCATCCCATTGGGTGGCGATCACCATCTGTATGTCCTGCTTCGGGCCGACATGGACGACATTTCCCTCGATCAGGACATCGGCGACCGTGCCCGCCAATTGGAAGGCACGGGTGCCGTCGTTGCGGCTGACATTGGAGCGTGCCACCGTACCGCGATTGCCCAGATTGTCCTGATCGGAACGCTTTGGCGAACAGACGAGCAGGAAGCCGCCTGCATTGTCATGGCTATAATTATAGGCGATCGTCGTGCGGCGCGAATTGAAATCGGAATCGAACCCTGCCCGTCATAGCGGGTGCGGGTAAAGGCAGCCTCGTTGAACTGAATGAGGCTATGGTCGGTGCTCCATTGCCAGATCGCGGCGGTGTAGCCCGGCGCGCGGCTGCCCGCATAGCGCACGATATTATGCTCGATCAGCGCGCCGTCCGTGCCGCGCGGGACGATGCCGTCGCCGCCGACATCCTCGACCAGATTGTCGCGGATCACCACCCCGGCACTGGGGAACCAGCGCGCCTTCGTCACCTGGTCGCTGATACCGGCAATGCCCGACCGGTCGACGCGCCACACAATGTTGCGCTCGATGCGGATATCCTCGAACCGGGTCGGTCGCTTCGGGCCGAGCGCGCTGAAGACGATGCCGCCATTATCCTTGCGGTCGTTGGTGCCGCGCACGTCATGGATATACATGTCGCTGATGCGGATGCCGCGCGTCACCCCGCTGTCCTGCGCCGACACCAGCACGCCAAAGCGCGACCCGGCGGGCGGGCCGTCATTGGTGACTTCCAGTCCGCTGATCCGCACATATTCGGCGTTCAGGATGGCGACCCCATGCGCGGCGACCCCGCCTGCATCGATGCGCGGGCGCTGGCCCATGCCGGTCGGCCCGACCGTGATCGGCGCATCCTTGCGGCCCGACCGGGTGATGACCAGCGGCTCTTTCCACACCGATCCTGCCGCCAGCAGGATATGATCGCCGGGTTGCAAGGACGGGGCCTTGATCCGTCCCAGCGACCGCCAGGGCGCAGTGGCAGACCCGGCATTGCTGTCCTGCCCCAGATTGGCGTCGATATAATAGGTCGTCGCCTGCGCAGCGGTTGCGCCCGTCGCGAGCAGCCACGCCGCCAGCATCAGCGCACCCGATCGGCGGCCGATCTTCAATTTTCCGTCCCGTAATAGCGGCATGCGTCCCCTGTCCCACAGCATTGATTCCCATTCTGGCAGACCCGGAATAGATCGATGCTGAACGACGGGCGACGCGCCCTTAGCCCATAGTCCCGCCGCTGCGTTCGCCCGCATCCTTGCCCGCCAGATAGCCGAACACCATGGCCGGGCCGAGCGTTCCACCGGCGCCGCCATATGTCATCCCCATGGGCGACGCCATCGCGTTCCCCGCGCAATAAAGCCCCTCGATAACCTGGCCGTCGACGTCGAGAACGCGCGAGCGCGTATCGGTCAACGGGCCGCCCTTGGTCCCCAGCGCGCCAGATTTCACCTCGATCGCATAATAGGGTCCATCGCCCAGCGGTCCCAGCGTCGCGCGCTTGTCCCCGCGCCAGCGCGGGTCGCCCCACCACAGGTCGTTATTCGCCTCGCCCCGTTGAAAATCGGGATCATTGGCCTGTTCTGCATGATGATTGAACCGGGCCACCGTCTTTTCGAGGCCTTCGGGATCAATGCCGACCCGTTCCGCCAACGCGCGCAGCGTCGGCGCGCCCGGCACCCATTGCGGCGGCGTCGCCCCCGCCTCGAAATTGTCGGTCAGCCCGCCGACGAGGAACGGATAATGGCCATAGAAGGCGGCGTTGAAGATGAACCAGCAGGGCAGGTTGGCATAGGTGAAGGCGCTGACATCCTGCTCATGGAAAGCCGCGCCGAACGCATTGTAATTGGATGCCTCATTGGTGAACCGCTTGCCCTTGCGATTGACCATCAGCCCGCCGGGCATGGTCCGTTCATAGGTGAAAAGCTGGCGTCCCATGCTGTTGAGGTCAGTCGGCACTTCGATCACCGGCATCCACCAGGCCTCGCGCATATTGCCCAGCATCGCGCCGACCCGCATCGCCATTTTCAGGCCATCGCCGCTATTGGTCGGCACCGACACCGGATGCGTCATCGGCCCACGGGTGAAGGCGCGCACCAGATCCTTGTTCCATTCAAAGCCGCCGGTCGCGATCACGACATTGGGCGCATGCGCCGTGCCGCCATCCTCGAACCGCACCCCCGCCACGGCCGCGCCGTCCATGATCAATTCCATCGCGCGCTTGCCGGTTTGGGGTTCAATGCCCCGGTCGAGGCAGGCTTTCATCAACCGCCCGACCAATGCCGCCCCCATGCCGCGCGCATCGACTGCGCGCCGTTGTGCCTTTACCTCCGGACTCGCGGGCTGAGGCACGGGCTGGCCTAGCGTCGTTTCACCGACGGTCATGGTGTAGTCCGGATAATAAGGCGACGCCTCCATCCGGTCGGACCAGTCGCCCAGCTCCTGATAGGGGAAAGGCGGACATTCCAGCGTCCGCCCGCCGGTGCGCTTGGCGCCGGGAAATTCGGAATGATAATCGGGGAAATCGGGAATGCTGTAGAAATGGACCGGCGTGCGGGCCTCCAGAAAGCGGATCATGTCCGCGCCTGTATCCACGAAGGTTTCGGCCATCGCCGGGTCGATCATGCCATGCGAGAGGGCACTCAAATAGATCAGCGCCTCTTCCCGGCTGTCGGTCCGGCCCTTGGCCATATGGGGATGATTGGGTATCCATATTTGCCCACCGGACCAGGCCGATGTGCCGCCGATCTTGTCTGATTTCTCGAACACAGCGACCCGCGCGCCATATTCATGGGCCGTCACGGCCGCCGTCAGCGCCGCCGCGCCCGACCCCAGCACGATCACGTCGATGTCGCTCATCGCCCTTCCCTCCCCTGTCTTTTGTCCCGCCATTCTCGTCTTCCAACGGCGCGGGGCAACTAGCGATAGTGGCAAGGGTGGCGCGCGGGCCTTGGCCCAAATGCGCGACGGCGGGGATGCCCATCATAGGATGGACAACGCCCGCCGTGAGGATGGTCGGCCGCCGGATCGGGCGGCCGCCGGGCCGGAGACATTCAGCGCTGTGCGAGCTGAACCGTCGACTTGTGGCTGATGGTGAGGCCGGCCTGCGCCCATTCTTCCTTCGATTGGCAGGTGGTGACGGGGATCAGCGATCCGGTCACGACTTCCTTGAAGCAATAGCGCTCGGTCTTCTGGTCGTAGCGGACCTTGGCCTGGCCATAGGTGCCGGTGGGCTGGGCGAAAGCGGGGGTGGCAGCGGCCGAAACGGCGATGGTGGCGGCGGCAATGGCGGCGACAAAAGCGATGGTCTTCATGATGTTTCTCTTTCCCTGAACAATGTGTGGCGATCCGTTGTGGATCATGCCGACAGCATTGCAGGGAGCGTGCCAATTCCAAAAAGCGCCGAAAAATAGGGGCTTTCGCCGCACTAACACGGAATTTATTGTAGGATTTTCACCGCATATTGGTGAAATATCCGATAGGTTTGGATATTTTTCATCTCCGGTTCACATTAAGCGCCCCAGCATCTCAAACCCGACCCGTCACGGGGATCAGCGCGCCCGTAATCGCGTCCGCAGCGGGCGACAGAAGGAAAGCCGCCACCCCGGCCAGTTGCGTCGGCGTTACCCAGTTTCCAAAGTCCGCGTCGGGCATGTCGGCGCGATTGGCCGGGGTGTCGAGGATGCTGGGCAGGATCGCATTGACTCGCACCCCCTGCGCTTTCACCTCTTCCGCCAGCGCTTCGGTCAGCCGGGCGACGCCGGACTTGGACGCGGCATAGGCCCCCATCCCTGCCGCCGCCTTCGTGGCCGCCGCCGCGCCGATATTGACGATCGCCCCGCCGCTCGCAGTAAGCAGCGGCAGCAAGGCGCGGCTGGCGATCAGCGCCGTGCGGACATTCATGGCATAGAGCCTGTCCCAGGTCGCGACGCTGCCGTCCGCCACCGTTTCCCAGGCAAAGCCGCCCGCGATATTCACCAGTCCGTCGAGCTGGCCCAACTCGTCCGAAATCCGCGCGGCTGCCCCGGCCATCGCCGCTTCATCGGTCAGGTCGATCCCACCCAGCGCCAGCGCAACGCTGTCCGCAGCGACCTCGCCCAGATCGATGCCCACGACCGTCCAACCGGCAGCCCCCAATATCTCGACCGTTTTGCGCCCCAATGCGCCCGCCGCGCCGGTTACCGCCACTATGCCTGTCATCGCCCTGCCCTCTCCCTGGTCCACGCCTTAAAGGCCCGCCATGCACATATATTTCATCTCGACATAATCTTCGATGCCATGGCGCGAGCCTTCGCGGCCCATGCCAGATTGCTTGATGCCGCCGAAGGGCGCCACTTCGGTCGAGATCAGCCCGGTATTGATGCCGACCATGCCGACCTCCAGAGCCTCCCCGACCCGCCAGGCACGGGCTAGGTGGCGGGTATAGAAATAGCCCGCCAGCCCCACCTCGGTATCATTGGCGAGTGTGACCGCTTCTTCCTCCGTATCGAACAGGAACAGCGCCGCGAGCGGGCCGAAGGTTTCATCCTGTGCCAGCAGCATGTCGGGCGTGCAGTCAGCAACGACAGTGGGTTCGTAGAAGCTGTGCCCCAGTGCGTGTCGATGCCCTCCGGTGACGATCCGGCCGCCCTTGGCTAGAGCGTCGGCGACATGCTCCTCGACCTTCTGGACCGCCTTGTCGTCGATCAGCGGTCCTTGGGCGACGCCCTCCTGCGTGCCCGGCCCCACTTTCAGCTGTTTGACGGCGGCCGCCAGCTTCTGTTCGAACGCAGGCGCGACCTCGCGCTGCACCAGGATGCGGTTGACGCATACGCAGGTCTGGCCGCTGTTGCGATATTTGGACGCCATCGCCCCTTCGACCGCCGCATCCAGGTCAGCATCGGCAAAGACGATGAAGGGCGCATTGCCCCCCAGCTCCATCGACAGCTTCTTCATCGTCGGCGCGCATTGCGCCATCAGCGTCTTGCCGACCTCGGTCGATCCGGTGAAGCTCAATTTGCGGACCAGCGGGCTGGCCGTCAGTTCGCCGCCGATCACCCGCGAGGATCCGGTGACGACGTTGAATACGCCGGCGGGCACCCCGGCCCGCTCCGCCAGCACCGCCAGCGCCAGCGCGGTCAACGGTGTCTGGGTCGCGGGCTTCAGCACCATCGTACAGCCCGCCGCCAGGGCCGGTGCCGCCTTGCGCGTGATCATGGCCGCCGGGAAATTCCAGGGCGTGATCGCGGCGACGACGCCGACCGGTTGCTTGACGACAACGATGCGGCTGTCCGCCCGGTGGCTGGGGATGACTTCGCCATAGAGGCGCTTGGCCTCTTCGGCGAACCATTCGATGAAACTCGCGGCATAGCCGATCTCGCCCTTGGCCTCGGCCAGCGCCTTGCCCTGCTCGCGCGTCAGGATCATCGCCAGATCATCCTGATGCGTGATCAGCAGGTCGAACCAGCGCCGCAGGATGCGCGACCGCTCAGCCGCCGTCTTCGTCCGCCAGGCCGGGAGCGCCGCGTCCGCCGCCGCGATCGCCGCCTGCGTTTCCGCAACGCCCAGATCGGGAATGGACGCGATCGTCTCGCCCGTCGCCGGATCGGTTACCGCAATGCTGGGCGAACCGGTCCATGCGCCGTCGATCAGACATTGCTGGCGCAGCAGATCGCGGTCGGAAAGGGCAATGGTCATGAAGGCACCTCTAAATAGCGTATCCGCCATCAACGCAGCGGGGCAGCAACAGGATGCACAGATGATCGGCACCCATCCCAGCGTCAACGCGCCGGATGACCGCCTGCCGAAGGATCGACACGGCGATCCTATTTATGACTTCCTATATCTGTTTTATCGTTTATTTATGAGACATAATATATTGTATATATACGCTTTAGATGAAATTACAATTTGCGTAGAGATCGAACCTCACTGCTAGTATCGGATCATAGCCATGGCGTCTCCCGATCATGATATGCTTCTCGCTTATGCCCAGGCGCAGGCAGCAATCGAGCGGATCGAAGAACGGCGACGGCTCAGTCCGGTGCGCCATCCTTGGCGAACACGATGCCTGATCGTCGAGCGGCAGGCCTTGGCCCGCATCGACGGGCAGGCGCTGGACGACCTGGATATCGAGGTAGGCGCAAGGGGAGCGGTCTCCACCTCGCCTTTCGATCTAAGCGCCGCGCGCGATAGCATCGGCACTGCCATCAGTCTGGGGGCACTGGTGCAGGATGGACCTGCGCTGTTGCGCTGGCTCGGACAAGACCCCCATCCGCCAACTGGCGGGCGCACCATCGGGGACCAGCTGATGGCGATCGAACGATGGCAACGAGACGCCCGCGCTCTGCCCCCCTCCCCGCCCCTACTTCACGGTGCTGATCTGGCCCGCCTCTGGCGCCACCACGCCCCCCTGGGCCGGAGCGACTTGGTGGCGAGCCTGTTGATCGGCGATCGTTGGGGTCCAGGGCGATGGGATGGCTCGGCCGGAGGGATGACGGCGATGGGCCTTGAACGCAGCCACGCCCCTTGGCTACTGGCGGAGGGGGATGAATTGTCGCTGCTTTGGTTGAAGGCAATCGCGGCGGGCGCGCGGGTCCAGCTTGATCTAGAGATGCGGTTGCGTGGCTATGCGAAGCGCGCGATGGGCCATGTTGCCGGACGGCGGCGTCCGGGGAAATTGAAGGATGTGCTGCTGCTCGCCATGGCACGGCCGCGCCTGACCAGTCGGCAGGTGACCGCCGCGTTGGGCCTGACATCGGCAGGCGCGATCAAGCTGTTGACGATTGCGTCCGACCTTGGATTGCTGATCGAGCAATCGGGCCAAGCGAGCTATCGCAGCTACGCGATACCTGTGTCTCTATCTTACAGCCCCCTCCCCTCCCCCACCCAGCCCCAAGATTGGCATGAGGATGAATTTTGGTCGTCCGATGGGAAAAATGAGACCTCGCCAGAGCCTCTCTGAGAGCCAGCAAGGCGGCGTCAGGTGCCAATCTGTGCCGAAGAGTCTGTAGCGCCTCAGAAGGCCTATACGGGCAATTTTGGCTAATTCTCTTTTTGTTCTGCTGAGTCGGTGCGCAAATTTCGTGAGGGATGGCCGGGTGCGTCCCCCGATGCCCGAAGGCGTGATTCTGAAAACACGTCTGCTGCATCGTACATCGCGAACCAGCGATGGGGCGGGCCGGATAGACCAAGGCCCATATGGCTTAACTAGTTTTGACCGATCGTCATCTCGCTATGCGACGTGTTTTCAGAATCACCGCGATAAAGCGCTTGCGACCCGAAAGGTTTGAAAGCCGATCTGCCTAAGTCACGCAATTGCGCGGTCTTTGACGTGGCTGCTGAACGATACGCGCAAATGCTAACGGACCGGCCATCGATTTCATGAAATTTCGAAAACACGTCGAAGGCCGATAGGGGAGGGCGATAGCCGTCCTTCTTCCATCAAAGCCGATATTTATTCCGGCGATGATGCTCCTTCACGAAGCCATAGAAGCGCTTGGAATAGTTGCGTGGCAGTTCGGCGGGATTTTCACCGAGAAAGGCGTCGAAACGCCGCATCAGTTCGTCATAGTCCCAACCCGGAAAATCGGCCCGAATGGCCGCGTATATGTCTGGATCGAGTGCCTTGCTGGCGCTGGAGCTGCGGGCAGGGGAGGGGGCTCGCGCGCCACCTGTCGGCGCGCTGGCGCGAGCAGGGCGGTCGGCAACCCGCATGCCTTCCGACACGCGAGAGATCAGCCCAAGCGCCAGGCCGGCATCGACCATATCATCCTTCGCGCTGGCCACACGCGCAGGCGCTTTGCGTTTGCGGCTAGGCTGTTCGGCAAGGTGGCGACGCATGACCATCTTCATCTTTGGTCGTGCGCTCTCGCCGTCGATCACCTCCAAACTGATATCGGGCAGGTCGTTGCCCTTGGCCAGTTCCAGCAGCTTGCGCTTGAACACGGGATAGCTGCTCTCGCTACCGCTCTTCTGGTGGAGGGTTTCAAAGCCGATGGTGAAACCTTCGGCCCCATTGCCGCCCGCATGTTTGCGCGACGCGCGATAGAGCCATTTGCCAAGGCCGCTCGTAATTTCGAAATAGAGCGGGGAGATGGACAGGATATTGCGCTTGTCCATCACGCCATCGAAAAACCATTTCGACAGGGTGATCTCCATGCCAAGCGACCGTTGCGTCCGCTCGTCCACCAAATGGGTGTAGCTATCGATCCAGGAGAAGGTCGTCTCGCGACTCTTGGCGCTGGCACGAATATTGGTCTTGATCGTAGTGGCCTGCAGCCGATCGAGCGCGCTCACTAGCCGCTCATAGGCACGCCCGCTGGTGCCCCAGCATATGCGTTTGAGCAGATCGCCGGGCTGGATGCGAATGACCGGCGACAGTTCATTCTGCCCCCGCTCGCGCAATTCGTTAAGGTGTGAGGCGAGATAGATCATGATGTCGGCGTCCCAGATCGTCGCCATGCCATAGGTGGGATTGGCGGAGACATGGACGGTTACCGACTTGTCGGGACTGATATATTCGATGGGCTTAACCCGCCTGCGCTTCGACAAGCTGAAGAAGGGCCGCTGCATCGTTTCCTGATAATCGCGCAGCGAAATATCGCTGAAGTCAGGCAGGGTGAAGAACATTTCGAACTGGACCTTGCGCTCTTTCAGCGCCGTCTTGAGTTCGCCCTCCTGTTCCACCACGATGATCCCATTTGCCTTCCCCCCAGGGGGAAAATCAATATAACAATATGAAATATAACGATAATATGGCTATTCTTAGCTTTTCACACCCACACCTAGCGCCGCTTGGCCGTACAGATCTTCGCCCGTTCGATGATGGGACGCAGCGCCGCCAATATCTCGTCCACCGACAAGTCGGATGGCGACAGGGACAGCGTCAATATCTTCTGCTGATCCTTTTCCACCTGACCGATCGCAGCACCAACGGGGCTTTCGATCGCGGCTTTCTGGACACGGCCCTTGGCAACCATGGCCTTGAGCAAGCGCGCCATGACCTCCGGCCCGGCAATCGGCTGCTCATCCCCGGACCGGCGAAAACTCTGTTCGGACGCGATCTGCTCGGCCGCCGCCTCCAGCTTCGCACGCGAAGCTGGATCGCGCAGCAGAGGCAGCAACTTCTCGGCATATTTCGCCTGGAGATCCATCGGCGAATGAAAGGCGCTGACAAGGGCAGGGGGGATTTCGGTCAGCGCGATATACCGCGATAGCTGCGACTTCGAAATCTTGAGCCGCTCGGCCATGCGCAATTGCACGCCGCCATAGAAATTATCGACCGCCGCCTTATAGTTCATGCCGCGCTCAAGGTCGGAAATATCCTCGCGCTCACGGTTCTCGATGTCCGCCAACCGGAACGCGGCCTCATCGTCCAGATCCTCGATAATCGCGATCAGTTCGATGTCGGGATAATGATTGGCGTTGAGCCAGGCGATCGCCCAGTGCCGCCGCGTTCCCGTGACCAGCTCATAAGGCAGTTCCGCATTGGGCGTGCGGCGGACCACCGCGGGCACGCGATTGCTGCCTTCGGCCAGGATCGAATCGATCAGGCTGCGCAGCCGATGCTCATCCAGCATCGAATAGTCGCGCGCATTGCCCGGCCAGACCGAACATTCGGATGGCTTCAACCGGATCGTCGGCCGCTTGACGATCCGCGCCGCTTCGCCAAAGGCTTCCAGCCGCTTGTTGGTGAAATTGGTGCGCGGGGCGGCCGGACTTGGTTCGGCCGTGGCCGGGGGAGGTGCCGGATCGTTAAGCGCCGATGCCAGCGCTTCGCTGATGAGGGAACGACGGCTCATGCCGCCACGCCCACACTGGAGTCAGCGGTCAGGCTGGTCGATGGCCATTGCTGGCGAATTTGCTGTTCGACTTCGGCAAAGACCGCATCCAGATTATCACGGCAGCGCGTATAGGTCTGGTGCGACGCGGAGGGCTTGGATTCATAGATGGACCGAAACGCCTGGGTCGCATTCTTGATTTCCTCGGAC
This sequence comes from Sphingobium sp. Ant17, assembly GCF_000588875.1. Classification (GTDB taxonomy): domain Bacteria; phylum Pseudomonadota; class Alphaproteobacteria; order Sphingomonadales; family Sphingomonadaceae; genus Sphingobium. Next base: position 768 of record NZ_JEMV01000088.1, on the reverse strand, counting down.
GCGAGGATGGGTTGTCCCAGCAGCAATCCCGCATAGGTCGCCTGCATGATCCGCCACATGTCGTTCTCGCCAGGCTTGCTCGGCGAGAAGGCGGAACAGACGACGCGGATGAAACCATAATCGACCGGCGTGCCATTTTCTTCGAGAATCTCGATATTGTCCGCGATCGTATCCATGAAATGGATGGTCGACAGATAATCGAGCTGCCGCGCAGGCACCGGGATCAGCAGGCCAGTGGCGGCCGCCATCACGTTGAGACCAAGGAAACCCATAGCTGGCGGCGGATCGAGCAGAATGACGTCAAAATCCTTCGTCACGCTGGCAATGCCGATGCGCAGCGCCTGCAACCCCTCGCGCACCGCCTGCCCGCCCTCGCGCAGGGTCGCGGTCAGATCCCATTCGGCATCCTGCAAGCCCAGGCTCGATGGTACGATCTTGATCGTCGGCCAGGGGGTGTCGCGGATGGTCTGCGAAAACTCGCTAAAGGTGCTGCGCGGCGACAGGAACGCGCCCAAAGTCTGTTCGTCGTCGATCAGTGTTTCGGGCTGAATGTCGAACATGGTCGTGGTTGACGCCTGCGGATCGCAATCGATCACCAGCACGCGATAGCCATGCAAGGCGAGATAATCGGCCAGATGCTTGGTGATCGTGCTTTTGCCGACCCCGCCTTTGAAATTCTGCACCGCCAGCACGACGCATCCTCATCGGGTTGCTTGCCGACATGGATGCCCAATGCCTCGCGGATATGGGTCAGGTCTTCGAGCGTAT
>NZ_JEMV01000087.1 GCF_000588875.1 Sphingobium sp. Ant17 | reverse complement strand
GATGCGGAGCACGTCGGCGCGTTGCTGCTCGATTGGCGACGCGCGTCCCGCGCTCACGCGGATCCTGGCGGCGCGATACGCCTCGGCGGCGATCCCCGCCTGCGCGCGGGCGATACCAAGCCTGCGCTCGGCGGCCACGGCGGCGACATAGGCCTGGGTGACTCGCAGCGTGACATCGGCATCGGCGATTGCCGCGTCGATCCTTGCCCGCGCGCCTTGTGCTTCGGCGAGACCGATCCGCGCCGAACGCTTGCCGCCTAGTTCGATCGGCAGCGCGAACCCCACGGTGGTCTCTGCGCTGTCGATGCCGCGATAGGCGCCGCTGCCGGCGACGTTCTCGGTCTGCGCCTCGATCGAGGGATTGGGGCGCAGGCCGGCGACAGTGCGCGCCGCGCTGCTGGCGCGCAGGTCGGCCGATGCCGCTTCCAGCGCGGGCGAGTTTTGACGGGCGGCAGCGAGCGCTTCATCGAGCGTGAGCGCCACCGTGGCCGGCGGCGCGTCCTGTGCTGCGACCTGAGTGGAACAGAGGGCCGCGGCGAGGGCGGCCGCGAAGATACGGGACATAGGGAACGGTCTCCTGACGAATGGCTCAGAGTCCCTCGCGGCATGCGGCCGCGTGGACGAACGGCGCGTCAGGCGATGGGTGGCCTCAGGTTGCGCGCCGCGGCTATCGCGTCGGGCTCGATCGCGGGATCGATCCGCAGCGCAGTCCGGGCAATCGGGGTGGTCGTTGCCAGGCCGTCGAGGGTCGCATGCCCAGATGATGATTGTGGCAGCTGCGTGGTGATGCGGCGCCGGATTGTCCATGTCGCCCGGAACCTCGTCGCCATCGCCAGCGACATGGTCTCCGCGCCGGCGGACAGCTCGATGCAGCCGACGATCTCCGCCGCGTGCGCCGCCGACACCGAGAGACCCGTCCACAAGGAGAGGACGAGCATCAGGCCGGCGACCAGGGCGAGCGATTGTCGCATCGGCTGTCCACCTAGCCGGACGGTGCCGGCAAGCAAAGCGGCGGGGCGGGATCGGCTTCCATTCTGATTCGACGCCATATTTATTCCCCCTGAAGAATAGGCTGTGCGGGCGCCGTGCGCGGCAGATACGCCGATCGCAACTCGGCGCCCGCCTGGCGCATGATCTGGATGCCGCCGCTGATCCCGAGCGTGGCGAGGATCGCGGCAACGATCAGATCGGGCCATCCCGAACCGGTGCCGAACACGCCGAACGCGGCGGCGACCACGGCGACATTGCCGATCGCGTCATTGCGCGAGCAGATCCACACGGAGCGCATGTTCGCCTCGCCACTGCGAAAACGGTACAGGATGAAGGCGACCGCGACATTGGCCGCCAGCGCGAGACCACCGATAATCCCCATCGTCTCAGCCTGCGGAAGCGTGCCCGCGAACGCGGCATAGCCGGTGCTGCCGAGCACCCACGCCCCGAGCGCGAACAGGGTGGCACCCTTGAGCATCGCCGCGCGCGCACGCCAGGTGAGCGCCATGCCTGCAACACCGAGGCTGATCGCGTAATTGGCGCTGTCGCCGAGGAAGTCGAGCGCATCGGCCTTGAGTGCGGCCGAGTGGGCGGTAACGCCCGCGAAAATCTCGACGCCGAACATGATCGCGTTGATGATCAACGCGATCCAGACCGCGCGGCGCCAGCGCGGATCGTTGGATGGGTCCGGCTTCGCGGAGGCGCAACTGGTGCAGGCCATTTCATTACCTCGAACGACTCGATGTCATGCGCTATGTGCGGCCTGTAGCAACTATAGGGTCAAGCGGGATTTCTGATGCAGATTGGTGAACTGGCGAGAACGACCTCGACCAAGGTCGAGACAATTCGTTTCTACGAGAAGATCGGATTGCTTCCCGAACCCGGGCGTACCGCAGGCAACTACCGCGACTATGGAGCCGCCCATCTGGCGCGGCTCTCCTTCATCCGCCGCGCGCGCGACCTCGGCTTCACGCTCGATCAGGTGCGCGAGCTACTTGCCCTCTCCGACGATCGGACCCGCTCGTGCAGCGCCGTCGATAGCGTCGCGCGTGCGCATCTCGCCCAGATCGACCAGAAGATCGCCGATCTACGCGCGCTTCGCCGCGAGCTCGACGAAGTGATCGGCCAGTGCAGCCAGGGCGCGATTTCCGACTGCCGGATCATCGAAGCACTGGGACCGTCGAGCCACGCAAGGCATTGACCCTGTAGCTGCTAGAGGGTGCAGAACATGCTCGCGACTCGCGGCGGAGATGATGATGAGCGACTGCGGATGTGAGGCGGACACCAAGCGGGCGGGCACCGATCCGGCCTATCGGCGTGCGCTGTGATCGTGGTCATCCTCAACGTCGGGTTCGGCCTGTTCGAGCTGGTCGGCGGTTTCGTCGCCGGTTCGCAGGCGCTGAAAGCGGATTCGCTGGATTTCATCGGCGACGGGTCGATCACGCTCGTCGGGCTGATCGCGCTCGGCTGGGCCGCGGTCGCGCGCAGCCGCGTCGCGCTCGTGCAAGGAATCTTTCTCGCGAGCCTCGGGCTCGGGGTCATCGGGTTCGCTGCATGGCGCGCGTTCCATGCGATCCCGCCCGAAGCCGAGCTGATGGGTGGGATCGGTATCGCGGCGCTCGTCGTCAACGTATCGGCCGCCCTCGTCCTCGCGCGGTTCCGGGACCAGGGTGATGCGACGTCGCGCGCCATCTGGCTGTTCTCGCGCAACGACGCGCTTGCCAATATCGCCGTGATCGCCGCTGCCGCACTGGTCGGCTGGACGGGCCAGGCTTGGCCCGATCTTGTCGTCGCCGGCGTGATCGCGCTGCTGTTCCTCCATTCCGCTTATGACATCATCCGCGACGCGCGACGCGAGCTGGCGGAACATGCGACGAGGGCACGGGCATGAGCGACCGCGCCTACACACCGCCGCTCGGGACCGGCGATACCGCGGATTACGATCGCGCCATCCGGCGCTGGACCCGCGAGCTGCGCTGGCGCGGTGCCATGATCGAGCTGCTCGCCCCGCGCCCCGGCAAGACCGTCATCGACGTCGGGTGCGGGACAGGCAGCTTCGCGGTCATGCTCAAGGCAGCCGCGCCTGGCGTGCATGTCATCGGCATCGATCCCGATCAAGAAGCGCTGGCGATCGCTCGCGCCAAGGGTGACGCCGCCGGCGCGGACATCCATTGGGAGCGCGGCTTCGCGCGGGACATCGGTTCCCGTTCGGCCGGCGCCGTGGTGTCGAGCCTGATGTTCCACCAGGTGCCGATGGCGGAAAAGCGGGCTGGCCTCGCGGCGATGCACGCGGCGCTCCGCCCCGGCGGCAGGCTCGTGATCGCCGATTATGGACGGCAACGGGGATTGATGCGGCTGCTGTTCCGCCTGACCATCCAGCGGCTCGACGGCGTGGCCGACACCCAGCCCAATGCCGACGGCGTGCTTCCAGAGCTCGTCCGCGCGACGGGGTTCGAAAATGTGTGCGAAGCAGCGCGCATCCACACGGTGACGGGCACGATCGCGCTGATCGCGGCGGATCGGCCGGGCTGACGGGAGGCTGCCCTGACGGACCTCAAAGCGGAGCAGAGGGAGATCAGGAAGCAGTCCTTGCTGGCCTTTCTGCTGTGTGCGGCAATCTCGGTCGCATGCGTCCTTTTCCTGCCCAAGTTGGTCACCTTCCCGTCGGAGGTGGCAAGGCGGCTTGCCTTCGCGATCCAGACGAGTTTCGTCCATTTTGCCATCGTCCTGCTCGCTGTCCGCATGGTCTCAAGCGGGCGCTACCGATCGGCCGCCGACATCGGCGGTGCGGCCAAGGGGCCGCCGAGCCCCGCGATCGCGGTCAAGACCGCATTCCTGCAGAACACGCTGGAGCAGGCATTCCTCGGCGTCGGCGCGCATCTGCTTCTCGCCTCGGTCACCGGTGGCCGCTGGCTGGGACTGCTGGTCGCATCGTCCGTGCTGTTCGCTATCGGCCGATGGAGCTTCTATCGTTGCTATCCGGGCGGCGCCGGGGCGCGTGCCTTCGGGATGGCGACGACCGCGCTCGCGTCGCTGGCCTGCTACCTGGTCGCGCTTGCGATGCTCCTCGGTCGGCTATTCGGCGGGTGATCGTGGCGAACGGGCCGTGGCCGCACTGCGCCCGCTATACCAGAAGCCGGCGACGAGCACGACGATTGCCGCGGCCTGCGCAAGCACGGTCTCGGTCGTTGGAAACAGCCCCAGAAGTTCGATGCGTGGTATATTGGCCAGCGGCACCACGCCGAGGATGCCTGCCTCCTGCAGTCCGGCAATGCCCTTGCCGGCGAGGACGACCGCAAGAATCGCGATCAGGATCGAACTCCACGAGAAGAATTGGGTAATCGGCAGCCGGGCGCTGAAGCGGAGCATGATCCATGCGATCAGCGCGAGCAGTCCGGTCGCCGCGCCGGCTCCGGCCAGCATCGCCGCGCCATTCCCTTCCGCCCACAGTGCCGCATAGAAGAGGATCGTCTCGAACACCTCGCGGTAGACGACCACGAACGACAGCAGGAACAGGAACCAGCCCGACTGGCGCGACAGCGCGGCGGTCACCTTTGCCTTCACATAGCGCTGCCACGCCTCCGCGTTGCTCTTGCCATGCATCCAGATGCCGACGGTGAGCAGGATGATCGCCGCGAACAGTGAGCCGAAGCCCTCGGTGAGTTCACGCGATGCACCGCTCACGCTGATGAAGTAGGTCGCGACGAACCAGGTAGCGACACCGGCCGCGAGCGCGGCGATCCATCCGCCATGGACGAAACCCAGGACTTCGGGGCGCTCGGTCTTCTTGAGAAATGCGATCATCGCGACGACGATCAACAGCGCCTCGAGCCCTTCGCGCAACAGCACGCCGAACGCGCCAAGAAAGCTCGACGCGCTGCTCGCCCGCTCGGGCACCAGCGCGGCTTCAGCCTCGTTGAACAGGCTGGCCAGCGCGCGGTTCGCCGCTTCGACTTCGCTTGCCGGACGCCCCTGTCCGATCGCCGCGCGAAGCTTTCCCATCGCCCCCTCGATCCGCGCCATCAGGGCCGCATCGCGTGCGGCAAGCACCGGCTCGACCGGCTCGAAGCCATCGAGATAGGCGGAAAGCGCAAGATCTGCTGCGGCCTTGCGGTCGCCTGCGCGATACGCTGCCATGCTTTGGTCGAGCCGTTCGCGCGTCAAGGCAAGCGAGCCATCGACGCGCACGGTCACCGCGTCGGGATGGCGGCGCAGAAAGGCGGTAAGCGCGGCCGCCTTTTCCGGGCCGATATCGGCCGCCAGCGCGGCCGGGGTTACGCCGATCAGGGCCGCGAGATTGGGATATTTGGCACGGAGCGCGGCATCGCCGCGCCACAACCGCTCGCCGTCGCGCGCGGCGGCCTCGGGATAGGCGAATTGGCCGACATAGAAGGCCAGTGCCCAGCGATCGGCGTCGGGCAGTGCTTCGAAGCTCTGCATCGCGGTGCCGTCCAGGCCCTGGCTGATGACTTGATAGAGGCCGAACAGGCTGCGCTGATCGGCGCGCGCCTTGTCGGTGAAGGCGATCGGTGGGGGATCGAGCTTGGCGGCGTTGGGCCCGTGGCCGTTACCGCTGGCACCATGGCAGGCGGCACAATTCTGCGCGTAGAGCGCAGTGGCGCGCGTCAAATCCGGTGGCGAACTCGGCGCGAGCGGTACGGGATATGCCGCAAGCAGCGCTGCGGCGAGCGCTCGGGATTGTTCCGCCACCGTCGCTGGCGGCGCCTTGGCGGCGATCGCATTGCGCAGCGTCCCCGACCGGCGAAGCAGATCCGCCTTGGCCGAAGTTGCAGCCAGTGCCTGGATCCTGGCTTCGACCTGCCCGGCAAATTCGGTCATCTCGGCATATTCGGCAGCGCTGGTCACCCTGCCGTCTGAAACCGCACCTGAATAGTCGACCGCGATATAGTCGAGCAGCCGCCAGGCCGTTTGCACCTCGGCGTCGCTGGCTGACGCGCGTGCGGGCAGCGACAGCGTTAGCGCCGCGAGGATCAGGATGAGCCATCGCATCGGGAACGGCCGATGAGCGACAACAGCAGTGGAGGCAGCAAAGTGGCCGGAGCGCATCGACGAGTCTCTTGTTAAGAATGGTTCGCGGTTTGCACCCTCTAGCAACTAGAGGGTCAAGCCCAATTTCCGACAACCGGCGATCAGAGCCCAGACCACCGGCCGCAGTATGAGCACAGAAGATTGTGCCGACTGCGGCCGTTGGATGTCTTCGCGACAATGGCTCGTGGGCTACTTCTTGCTGATGGCCGTCACCTCGCCGGTATTGCCGGTCAGCGTGAGATCGAAATCGACCTTGTCACCGACCTTGGCCGCATCGGTGATCGCCGGGGCCGCCTTGAACGCCATTGTCATCGCCGGCCACTTGGCTTCGGGGATCGGGCCATGATCGAGCGTGATCGTGCCTGCGGCCTTGTCGATGGCAGTGACCGTGCCATGGCCCTTGGCCATGATCTGCGCAGGGGCCGAAGGTGCCATCGCCATGTTGCCCATGTCGCCGCTCATGGCTGCGGCGGGCGCTGCCTGGTTGGTTTCCGCCGCGACCGGTGTTTCCGCTTTCTGGCCGCAGGCGGCGGTCAGGGCGGCGAGGCCGAGGGCAATGGTCAGTCGTGCATAGTTCATGGTCTTCTCCTGCAGGTTAAACGGGTTGAGGTATCGGCTTGGTCTTCGGCCGGCGCAGCAGCAGATAAGCGGCAGGCAGGACGAACATCGACAGCAGCGGCGCGGTGAGCATGCCGCCGATCATCGGTGCGGCGATGCGGCTCATCACCTCTGAACCCGCGCCCGATCCGAGCAGGATCGGCAGCAGGCCGGCGAGGATCACCGCCACCGTCATCGCCTTGGGCCGGACGCGGAGCAGCGCGCCTTCGCGCACCGCCGTTTCGACTTGAGCCGCATCCGGGGCTGGACCGCGATCCTCATAGGCGTGCTTGAGATAGATCAGCATAACCACACCGAACTCGGCGGAGACGCCGGCCAGTGCGATGAACCCGACCCCGGTCGCCACCGACTGGTGATAGCCAAGCAGATAGAGGAGCCAGATGCCCCCAGTGAGCGCAAACGGCAGCGTGCCCATGATCAGCGCCGCTTCGTCGAAGCGCCGAAAGATCATGTAGAGCAGAATGAAGATGATGAGCAGAGTCGCGGGGACGACCAGCTTGAGCTTCTCGACCGCACGTTGGAGATATTCGAACTGGCCGGAGTAAGCGATGCTGACGCCGGGCGAGAGCCTGACCTGTCTCGCGACTGCGCGCTGGAGGTCGCCGACCACCGAGGCGAGGTCGCGTCCACGCACGTCGACATAGACCCAGGTCGATGGTCGGGCGTTCTCGGTCTTGAGCATCGGCGGCCCATCGGCGATCGAGACGGTTGCAACCGTATCGAGCGTGATCTGCTGGCCCGATGGGGTCAAGACCGGCAGGGTTCGCAAGCCTTCGAGGCTGTCGCGCAGCTCGCGCGGGTAGCGCACGCTGATCGGGTAGCGGGCAAGGCCTTCAACCGTCTCCCCGATCGTCTCGCCGCCGATCGCGCCCGAGACGATCGATTGCACGTCGGCGATGTTGAGCCCGAACCGCGCCGCGGCGGTGCGGTCGATATCGACATCGACATAGCGTCCCCCGGTCAGTCGTTCGGCGAGGGCAGAGCTGACGCCAGGCACCGTCTTGGCGACGGTCTCGATATCATGAGCGATGCGATCGAGCTGGGCGAGATCGGCGCCCGATACCTTGACCCCGATCGGGCTCTTGATGCCGGTCGCCAGCATGTCGATGCGGTTGCGGATCGGCGGCACCCAGACATTGGCGAGGCCGGGAATCTTCACCGTCCGGTCCAGCTCCTCGACGAGTTTCTCCGGGGTCATGCCAGGCCGCCATTGGTCACGCGGCTTGAACTGGATGGTGGTCTCAAACATTTCGAGCGGTGCCGGGTCGGTGGCGGTTTCGGCGCGGCCGGCCTTGCCGAACACGCTCTCGACCTCGGGCACCGTCTTGATCAGCCTATCGGTCTGCTGGAGCAGTTGCGACGCCTTCGCCGCCGATAGTCCCGGCAGCGCCGAGGGCATGTAGAGCAGGTCGCCCTCGTCGAGGTTGGGCATGAACTCGCCGCCGAGCCGGGTGAGCGGCCAGGCCGTGGTCGCGAACACCAAAGCCGCAATCAGCAGCACCGTCTTCGGCCGCTGCATCGTCCAGTCGATCGCGGGGCGGTAGAGGTTGGTCAGCCAGCGGTTGACCGGATTGGCCTGCTCGGCGGGGATACGGCCCCGGATCAGCCAGCCCATCAGGATCGGCACCAGCGTGACCGACAGGATCGCCGCCGACGCCATCGCATAGGTCTTGGTGAAGGCGAGCGGCGCGAACAACCGGCCCTCCTGCGCCTCCAGCGTGAACACCGGAATGAAGGAAAGGGTGATGATCAGCAGGCTAAAGAACAGGGCCGGCCCGACCTCGGCAGCCGCATCGGTAATCACCGTCCAGCGCGTTTCGCCGGCCAAGGTCTTGCCGGGATGGTCATGCTCCCAGCGCTCGATCTTCTTATGTGCGTTCTCGATCATGACGACGGCCGCATCGACCATCGCGCCGATGGCGATGGCGATCCCGCCCAGCGACATGATGTTCGCGTTGACCCCCTGGAACCGCATGACAACGTACGCGGCGAGCACGCCCAAAGGCAAGGTCAGGATCGCGACCAGGGCCGAGCGGACATGCCAGAGGAACAAGCCGCAGACGATTGCAACGACGATGAATTCCTCGACCAGCTTGTGGGTGAGATTCTCGACCGCACGGTCGATGAGCTGCGAGCGATCATAGACCGTCACCACCTCGACGCCCGGCGGCAGGCTCTTCTTGAGCTCGGCGAGCTTGTCCTTGACTGCCGCAATCGTCAGCCTCGCATTCTTGCCCGAGCGCAGGATCACGACGCCGCCTGCGACTTCGCCCTCCCCGTTCAGCTCGGCGATACCACGGCGCATTTCCGGGCCGATCTGGATGGTGGCGACATCGCCTAGCCGCACCGGCACGCCGCCTGCTGCCGTCTTCAGAGGGATCGCGCGAAAATCGTCGAGCGTCTTCAGATAGCCCGAAGCGCGGACCATATATTCGGCCTCGGCCATCTCCAGCACCGAACCGCCGGCTTCCTGGTTGGCTTGTCTGATAGCCTCGACCGCCTGGGCGTGGGTTACGCCATAGGCGGCGAGCTTCACCGGATCGAGCAGCACCTGGTACTGCTTGACCATGCCGCCGATGCTGGCGACCTCGGCGACGCCGGTCACGGTCTTCAGTTCGTACCGCAGGAACCAATCCTGAAGCCCACGAAGCTGCGACAGGTCGTGGCGGCCGGTCCGGTCGACCAGCGCATATTCATAGACCCAGCCGACGCCCGTCGCATCGGGACCGAGCGCGCTGCGGGCGCTGGCCGGCAATCGCCCCTGCACCTGGTTGAGATATTCGAGCACGCGGCTGCGTGCCCAGTAAAGATCAGTGCCGTCCTCGAAGATCACATAGACGAAGCTGTCGCCGAAGAACGAATAGCCGCGCACCGTCTTGGCGCCCGGCACCGAGAGCATGGTGGTGGTCAGCGGATAGGTGACCTGGTTCTCGACGATCTGCGGCGCCTGTCCCGGATAGGAAGTGCGGATCACGACCTGCACGTCGGACAGGTCGGGCAAGGCGTCGATCGGGGTCGAGCGCACCGCCCATAGACCGGTGCCAACCAGCGCCAGCATGCCGACAGCCACGAAGAAGCGATTCCGGACCGACCAGCGGATGAGATGGGCGATCACTGGCCCGCCACCTTGGCCATGCGCCGCACAGTCGGCCCCGCAGGCGGTCTATCGAAGCCAAAGCGGACATGGTCGCCCGTCTTCAGGCCACGCGCGATGGATGCATCGGGAAGCTGGAAGGTCATCGTCATCGCCGGCCAGCCGATCGCGGGCACCGGCTCGTGGCTGAGCGTCACCGAATTGGCGGTGAGCTGCTCGATCTTGCCGACCGTCTCGTGGAGCGCGGCTGGAGCGGCGGGCTTGCCAGCCGCCGGCGGCGTGCTGCCACCGATCGGCCGTGCTTCCACACCGGAAAGACTCGCTTCGGAGTCGATCAGGAACTGCCCCGACGCGACGATCTTCTCGCCTTCGGCTACGCCCGCCAGGATTTCAGTGTTGCCACCGGACTCCCTTCCGGTTTGCACCTCGGCGGGCCGGTAGCGCCCCTTGTCGAGCGCCAGCATCACCAATGTCCGCTTGCCGGTGCGGATCAGCGCTTCGGATGGCACCAGCAATGCCGGCTGCGCGCTGCCACCGAACGAGACAGTGGCGAACATGCCGGGCCGCAAGCGACCGCCACGATTGGGAAGCTCGATCCGCACGGTCAGCGTTCGGCTATCCGCCTGTGTCTGGGGCAGGATCGCGGAAACACGGCCCGACAAGATCTCGCCGGGAAATGCCGCGAGCGTTGCCTGCACGGCTTGCCCGGGCCTGAGCGGGCCGGCGATCGCCTCGGGCACCGCGGCATTGAGCCAGACCGTGCCGAGGCCGTTGACCTCGGCGAGCGTCTGTCCTGCCGTCAGGGTCATGCCTGCGCGCACATCCAATGTCTTGATCACGCCCCCGGTCGGCGTGGAGATCGTCACGACATTGTGCGGCCGCCCCGTTCGCTCGACCGACGCGATCGTGCCAGACGGCATGCCGAGCAGCATGAGCCGCTGGCGCGCCGCCTGGGTCAGTGCTGCGTTCCCGGTGCGGCGTACCGCGAGAAACTCGGCCTGCGCCCCGCCCCACTCCGGCACCAGGATATCGGCAAGCGGGGCCCCAACGCCGACCACGTCACCCGGCGCGCGACCATAGATGCGCTGGACGAACCCGCCCGCGCGCGCTTGAACGATCGCGACATTGCGCTGATTGAAGTCGATCGTGCCGGTGGCGGTGATGCTGCTCGCCAGTTCCCCGCGCCGGACAACAGCCGTGCGCAGGCCAAGCGTTTGCGACGTCGCCGGATCAATCCGGACGCCGGAGGCATTGCCGCCACCTTCATCGGCATATTTGGGGACAAGCTGCATATCCATGAACGGCGATTTGCCCGGCTTGTTGAAATGCTGCGACGGGACCATCGGATCATACCAGTAGAGCGGCTTCCGGCCGGCATCAGCGGTTTGCGCAGGAGCAGTTTCGGTCCCGCCGAGATGGGCAATGCCATAGCCCGCGCCACCGGCGACGAGTGCGAGCACTGCGGCGGCAAGACGCAGCCGGACACGGGGCGATATCTCAAGGCTCATCGGTCTTCGCTCCGGTAGGTGAGGGTCAATCGGGCACCGTCGGCGGCGACCAGGGCCTCGCGATCGAGGGTATTGAGGGAGGCGTCGGCAAGCACGGCATGGGCCTCGGCGATATCGACGAGACTGGCCCGCCCTGCCGCGTAGCTGGCGGTTTCCAGTTTGACGCGCTGCTCGGCAAGCGGCTGCAACGTGTCCCGTGCGCGCATCCACTGCTCATGATGCATGACGTGATCGGCAAGATCGGCCTCGAGGTCGGCGGCGAGCGCGCGCCGGGCTGCCTCGCGTTCGGCCAGGATGCGGCCGGCATTGGCCTGGGCCGCGGCGATGCCGGCATTCTGGCGATTGCGGGTGAAGAATGGCAGACTGACCGTCACCCCGGCGGAGACATAGTCGCCGAAACGGGGATCGCGGCGTTGATAGGCCAGGTTGACACCAAAGTCGGAGCGTCGGCCGGCATCGGCCACGCGGACATCGGCATCCGCCTGGCCGGCCTGGGCATCGATCATCCGAATCGTCGGTTGACGATCGATACCCGCTCGCAGGACTTCTGCATCGACTGCAAAATCGGGAATTGGCCCGGCAATCTCGGGGTCCGGATCGCCAGTCCAGCGGGTCAGCGTGGCGCGCGCCCGCGCCACGTTCGACACCAGTTCGCTCCGGCGATCCTGCATGGCGGCGACGGCCAGTCGCCCGGCGAGGGTCTGCGCCGGTCGTGCAGTGCCCGAGGCGACCGCGCCCGGTGTCGTCCCCACCACGCGCTCGAGCCGGGACAGAACATCATCGAGCGCGGCAAGCCTGCGTTCCGCATAGGCCAGGTTGATCCAGGCAAGTGCGGTGCCGACCTCGACAGTGCGGGCCTCCACAGCCGTATCGGCCTCGGCTGCCTTGATATCACTATCGGCGCGGGCCTGCTGGGCATGGCGCTTGGCGAGGTTGGGAATGTCCTGCGACACGCCGACGCGCACCATGGTGAAATCGTCTTGGCTGGGCTCGAACGCAAGCGGCCCCGATATGGGAAAGCTCTCGACACCCACGCCGAGCGTCGGATCGGGCAGCGCGCCGGCTGCACCGCGCGCGGAATGCGCGGCGTCGGCGCCGAGCGCCTTGGCCTTGATCGACGGCGCCTCCTGCCGGGCGCGCTGGAGCGCGGCTTCGAAGGTGAGCGGACCGGCGAACACAGCGCCGGGGATCACCGCCAGGAGCGGCAGGCACAGAAACAATCGCATGAAAAAACTCCTGATCGGAGGGTCAGGCCAGCATCGCGAACTATGACAGGCATGTCAGTGACGACGGAATGGGGGGCATCCCGCCGCCACTGCTGGCCTAGCCGTCTATGCGACCTGAAGCGGCCAGAACCTGTGCCTAGCCGACCGAAGAGGCCGACGAAGGCGATGCCATGCTATGCATCTCCTTCATGCAGTCCGCGGCACTCATCTTCATCATGTCGCAGTCGCAGCTTGCCACCTGCTTGGCATCGGGCACCCAGACGCGCCGCTGAGCCGGTCCCATGGCACGCGGGCCATATTGCGGAACCGACTTCCACTCATAACGACCCGACTGTCGGCTGTGGTCGGGCTGGCCAGCGAATGCGGCGGCGGGTACGGCAAGGGCTACGCCCAGCAGGGCATAGAAAACACGGTTTTTCATGACTGTAATCCATTGGCAAATAATCGTGGTAGCCGCAGGTCGGACAGGATGTTTCGATGCGCGATAGGCGCAACGATCCTGCCAGCCTTACGACCGGGTTCGATCAGCCAAGGAGAGTCGGTGGTTCCGGTTCGGGAGCAAGTTCACTGCCGCGCAGGACAGTGGTGGTCGTCCAGAAGGCCAGGGACGGATCAGCCGCGCGCGCCGCCAGCACCGGTGCGTCATTCCGCACGGGCATGGGAACGACGCAGCCCATTGCCGCGATGCAGGCCAGGGTCATGCCCTTGCAGGGCTTTTGCGCGGGCTGCTGTTGCTGCGCCATCATCTTCATGCAGTCTTCGGACATGCCTGAATCGGCCATCCCGGACATCGCCATCGGCGCGGACACCGCAGACTGGACGGATGCATAAGCGACCGCCTGGCCGAACAGACCGATCAGGGCTCCAAGAAGGAGAAAAAGAGACAAGGCGCGCATCAAGACATCGGACAATTACGTCAAATATGACGGGAGGGCAACGATGATGGGGGAGCGATCCTGTGCCCCTGAGCGCGCGGCAAACTGCCTGGACAATTTCTATATATCGATTATCGTAGATATATGGAAAGTAATTCGGCCATCGCCGCCCTTGGCGCGCTTGCACAAGGCACCCGCCTCGATGCCTTTCGTCTTCTGGTCCGACATGAGCCCGACGGGCTCGCCGCAGGTGAGATCGCGCGACAGTTGGACGTTCCACAGAACACCATGTCGGTGCATCTGGCGACGCTCGCGCGCGCCGGGCTGATCCACGCGGAACGACGCAGCCGGATCATCAACTACCGCGCCGACCTCGATCAGTTGAAGGCGCTTACCGTGTTCCTCGTCAAGGATTGCTGCGGCGGCAGGGCGGAGCTGTGCGAGCCGCTGATCGCCGAACTCATCCCCTGCTGCTGATGGAGTCCACCATGTCCGATCGCATCTTCAACATCCTCTTCCTGTGCACCGGCAACTCGGCGCGTTCGATCCTTGCCGAAAGTGCGTTGAACAAGGCGTCACCTCAAGCTTTGTACGCTGAACAACGATTTTCCGGACATAATGTGAACATTGGTGTCAGGCAGCGGCGCGAAGGTACTGGTAGAGGGTTTCGCGGCTGATGCCCATGTCGCGCGCGATGGTCGCCTTGCGTTCACCGGCGGCAACGCGGCGGTGCAGATCGGCAATCATCTCATCCGAGAGCGACCGTTTCCGCCCCCGATAGGCGCCGCGCTGCCGAGCGATCGCAATGCCTTCGCGTTGCCGTTCGCGGATCAGGGCGCGCTCGAACTCAGCAAACGCACCCATGACCGAGAGCATCAGATTGGCCATCGGGGAGTCCTCCCCCGAGAAGGACAGGCTTTCCTTCTCAAACTCGATCCGGATACCTCGCTTGGTGAGGCCCTGGACCAGCTTGCGCAGGTCATCCAGATTGCGGGCCAACCGATCCATGCTGTGGACGACGACGGTATCGCCTTCGCGGGCGAAAGTGAGCAGAGCCTCAAGCTGGGGGCGGTTGACGTCCTTGCCCGATGCCTTGTCGGTGAAGGTCCGATCGAGCGACTGACCTTCCAATTGGCGATCCACATTCTGATCGAACGTGCTGACCCGGACATAGCCGATCCGTTGCCCCTTCACTGCGCACTCTCTCCATCAAAATGTCAGGTTGAAATCTATGATACGTAACGAAATTCGTCAACAAATTCCGTTTATCACCCTAATCTGACAGAAACCGCAGTACCGCCCTGACGTCCAGTTAGGCTATACTCCAAGCTGACATCACGAAATCAAATCCCTCAAAGATGGCGTCAATTGCCTTGATGGGGTAAAAACTGGAGTGCTTCCAGGATGGGACATTCGGCAACGTCATCTCCAGTGCATCTGGCTAACGTGGTCGCCAGCGTCACCTCTATCTTCTGCAAATCTGCAATGCGGCGGCGGACATCTTCAAGGTGGAGTTCGGTTCTCGCCATAACCTCCGCGCAGGTTTGTGCACCGGTATCGGTGAGCGACAACAATGACCGTATCTCATCCATTGCATAGCCAAGGTCGCGCGCGCGCAGGATGAACTGCAACCTTTGCACCAGTTCCGGCGAATAGA
>NZ_JEMV01000086.1 GCF_000588875.1 Sphingobium sp. Ant17 | reverse complement strand
CCAGATCCTGCGCCTGTTGGAGGCGATACCGATGGAGATCGTCACCTTCGCGGTGAACGAGGCGATCTGTATCGGCGCAATCGGCTTCGATGCGGTCAAGCAGATCGCGCTGGCGCGCATCGAACGGCGGCCCGCCCGCCTGGACCTGGCAGCTATCCCCACCTGCCGAAAATGGACGTGAAGACGACGCGTGCCGCCGACTATGCCGCGCTCGTGCCCAAMCATCTCAGGAGTTGGCGGCATGAACCRGRTCGCAGAGGRCAAGATGCCSACCGGCACCATGGCGGGGACGCCGCAGGTTCTGCTCGCGCATCATCTCAAGCAGCTCAAACATTCCTACAGTGCTACGGGAATATGAGAAGCTGGCCCGTGAATGCGCACGCGACGGGGTTGATCATAGCCGATACCTGCTTCGCCTCATCGAACTTGAGCTGATCGATCGTGAGCGCCGCACTGTGGAGCGCCGGATCCGGGCTGCGCGGTTCCCGGCGGTGAAAAGCTTCGACACGTTCGACTTCACGGCCATTCCAGGCCTCAACAAAATGCTCGTGCTGGAGCTGGCACGCTGCGAATACATCCTGCGGCGGGAAAATATCATCGCGCTGGGCAATAGCGGCACCGGCAAGACACATGTAGCGCTCGCGCTGGGACTGGCGGCTTGCCAGAAAGGCTTCACGGTCGCGTTCACGACCGCCGCTGCCCTGGTCAACCAGCTGATGGAGGCGAGGGACGAAAAGCGACTGCTCAAGATGCAGCGCGATCTTGCGGCGGTGAAGCTGCTGATCGTCGATGAACTGGGCTATGTTCCCCTCTCGCCCACAGGCGCTGAACTGCTGTTCGAGACCTTCTCGCAGCGCTATGAGCGGGGATCAACGATCGTCACATCCAACCTGCCGTTCGAGGACTGGACGCAGGTCCTGGGATCCGAGCGGCTCACCGGCGCGCTGCTCGATCGGCTCACGCACCACGTCAGCATCCTGGCCATGAACGGCGATAGCTACCGCCTTAAGCAGTCCGCCCGCCGCCGTGCTGCCGGGGCGGAGCAAAACCAGGCCACTCCGGTCGTCGACCCGGACACTGGCGAGATCACCGCCACCTGATCAATGACGAAAACGATATGAAGAGGCCCCGATCGGGGCCTCTTCATATCGTCAGGCCCGCATCAACAGTGGCCTGCTTTTACTCCGCCCCGGTGGCCTGGAATCTGACCGCCGTTGACAATACAGCGTAAGCGCCAAAACATCTCTTTCAGCTGCACGGTGTGAATGCAGCGGAACAGCCTGCGTGGCGACAACTACGATGGCCGGTTGAGCGGCAACTATGATGGCCGTAGGATCGGTTGTCTGGGCTGATCGTAGGGGAGGGGCGTAGCCCCGACCGGAGAGCGGACCAGACAACCGATGGCGATCTTTTTTYCCCCTTCTTTCGGGGGGCTGATCGGGGCTGTGGCGGGCGGTGGTATCGGAACACTCATCGAACAACGAGCGATGGGTTTGCGATGCCGGGCCACCACATTTCCGATCAGCAGGTATTTCTCTTCATGACCCATCGTCGCCAACACACCCAGGCCGTCGCGGCTGCCAAGGCCGGTATCAGCGAGCGCAGCGCACGCCGGATCGAGAACGATCCGCAGCTTCCGTCCCAGAAGAAGAAGGAGCGCCACTGGCGCACCCGCGCCGATCCGCTCGAGCCATTCTGGCCACGCGTCGAGGAGTTGCTCCAGATCGACGGTATCATTGCCGTCACGGTCTTCGAGACGCTCCAGGACGAGTTCGGCGAGGATGCTGTTCCCGATGCGATACGACGAACACTTGAACGCCGGATCGCCCGCTGGCGGGCACTGCACGGCGGCGAGAAGGAGATCTTCTTCCCGCAGCATCATGAGCCCGGTCGGCAGGGCCTGTCGGATTTCACGGTATGCGACAGTCTCAAGGTCACCGTTGCCGGCGAGACCCTAGCCTATCGCCTCTACCACTTCCGCTTGGCGGCGAGTGGCTGGGAGCATGCGGCTGTCGTGCTGGGCGGGGAGAGCTTTGCCGCCCTTTCGGAGCACCTGCAGGATGCGTTGTGGAAGCTGGGCGGTGCGCCGGCCGAACACCGCAGCGATTCCCTGTCAGCCGCCTACAAAAACCTCGACGCCGATGCGCAGCGGGATTTCACCCGAAGCTATGACGAGCTGTGTCGTCATTACGGCATGCTTGCTACCCGCAACAACCGCGGCGAGGCGCACGAGAACGGATCGATCGAAGGTCCCCATGCCCATCTCAAGCGACGGCTCGATCAGGCCTTACGCCGGCGGGGCAGCCGCGATTTCGTCAGCATCGAGGCCTGGCGCGAGTTCGTTGAGGCGCAGGTCGCCAGACAGAACCGGCGACATGCTGCGCGCATCGATGCAGAACGCAGGGTACTCAAGGCGCTGCCCGCAAGGCGAACCACCGATTTCGCCATGGTCACCGTCGATGTCACCCGCAACGGCACCGTCGCCATCGATCGGGTTACCTATTCGGTGCCTTCCCGCCTCGTCGGACGGCGCCTCAACGCGCATCTCTTTGACGATCGCATCGAGCTCTTCCTCGGTCCGGACAGGGTAATGTCCACGCCGCGTGTGCGGATCAGTCATCCCCACCGGGGGCATAGCATCGATTTCCGGCACATGATCGGTAACCTGCGCCGCAAGCCCGGTGCACTGCGCAACCTCGTCTACCGCGAAGCCCTCTTCCCCGATCACGCCTACCGGCGGGCCTGGCAAGCCTTCGATGCCCAACTCGATGGACGGCAGGCCTGCCGCGATGCCGTCGCGCTGCTCGATATCGCCGCCAGGGGCGACTGTGTCGACGTGCTGGCCCGGCGGATCGATGAGGCTCTCGACAGCGGGCGCTTGCCCGATGTCGATGCGCTCAGGGACGAGTTCCTGCCAACCGCAAGATCGCAGCGCGATGTCGCTATCCCGCCACCCGATCTGCACAGCTACAACAGCCTGATCGCCAGCGGGGAGGTGCACTGATGACCCGCACCAAGGATCAGGCCGCCGCCGTACTGCCTACCCTGCTGAAGGCCTTGCGCCTGCCGAGCATCAACCGCAACTGGAAGCGCCTCACCGACACCGCCGATCGCGATGGCTGGCCGGCCGCCAACCTGCTGGCCTCGCTTCTCGAGATCGAGATGGCTGATCGCTCCTCCCGGCGCATCCAGCGCCATCGCGACCAGTCCGGCTTGCCCGCAGGCAAGACCTTCGCCACCTTCGATTTCGACGCCGCCCCCGGCATCCGCAAACCGCACCTCTTGTCCCTCGCCGCCGGTGACGACTGGATCGAGAGCGGCGGCAACCTGCTGCTGTTCGGCCAGAGCGGGACCGGCAAGACGCACGCAGTTGCCGCCATTGGTCATGCCCTCATCGACACGGGGCGGCGCGTCCTGTTCTGCTCCACCACCGACATGGTCCAGAAGCTCCAGTCCGCGCGCCGCGACCTCAGCCTACCCGCCATGCTCGACAAGCTCGACAAGTTCGATCTCATCGTGCTCGACGATCTGTCCTACGTCCGCAAGGACCAGGTCGAGACCAGCGCCTTGTTCGAGCTCATCGCCCACCGCTACGAACGCCACTCGCTCGCCATTACCGCCAACCAGCCATTTTCGGCATGGGACAACGTCTTCCCTGATCCCGCTATGACTGTCGCCGCGATCGACCGCCTCGTGCACCACTCGACCATCATCGAGATGAACGGCGAAAGCTACCGCAAACGTTCCGCCGTCGCCCGTATCAACGCCGGCGATTACGACCCGCCGAATGGCGCCCCGGACCGGCCATCATAATTGTCGCTGGCTTCGCGCTCGGGAGCACCCTTGCTGAGGCAACGGGTAATTGTCGCCAGCGGCAATTACATGCCAACCATCCCATGCGCTTCAGACCCTCGCTTCTGGCCAGCGTCAGCGACAATTACCCAGCGTCGTAATTGTCGCTCGACGGTTGCTCCCCGCAACAGCAAATGGTAGCCAGAATTCACCAACCGGCGCGGCCACCTATCGGCCATCATAATTGACGCCGACCGGACTCCGTAATCGTCGCGCTACAGTGCCTCTACGAATTTGGCCATGTCGTTCCGCAGGGACTTCACCAGCTCGGCAAAATCAAAGGCATCCTGGATGAACCAAACAGCGACCTGCCCGAACTGATGCGCAACGAGTGCGATGATCTGATGAAGCAGATTGCGGAGAAGACGGTTCGCATTGATGCCCGGACGGCGAAGATCAAGGCTCTCGCAGCTAAAGCAGATATTGCACGGCGCTTGCAGACGATACCCGGAATTGGTCCATTGACCGCCTTAGCCGTTGAAGCCTTTGCTCCATCGATGGAGTGCTTCCGCTGCGGCCGCGACTTTGCCGCCTGGCTTGGCCTCGTCCCACGCCAATTTTCCTCAGGCGGTAAAGAACGGCTCGGTCGGGTATCAAAGGCGGGGCAGAGCGATATCCGCAGACTTCTGATTATTGGAGCAATGTCCCGCCTGAATTGGCTCGGCCGGAAATCGATCCCGGAAGGCTCGTGGCTAGCACGCATCGCGGCGCGAAAGCCAAGGATGCTTGTCGCGATCGCGCTGGCCAACAGGATGGCGCGGACGATATGGGCTCTGCTGACAAAGAATGAGGATTATCGAGATTCGGCGCAGGTGGCAGCAGCATGATCGACACGCTGCATAATCTATCTGACGTCGGATGAAGGGGGTGTGAGAAGGCGACGACCCGAATGGGCAAAATGATCGAACAGATCTGGATTAGGAAAACCAGTAATCGGCTAAGGGCAATAAAGCTCGGGAAGTAGATTTGGACCTGATCCGCAGATCACCATACTGGCCTGCGGCTTCTGAAAATGCCGCATAGGAAGGCCTGACAGAAGACCGCACTCGATCACACGCGCATCGGATCAAAACTTCTTGCACCACGGGCGGCAACCACAGAAGCCAGTTCACCAGCCACGCCTTCACCAGCGTGCTGCTGCGCGAGGAAATCGCCATCAGCATGGATGGCCGGGGCGCCTGGCGCGACAATGTGATGGTCGAGCGCCTGTGGCGCTCGGTGAAATATGAGGAGGTTTACCTCCGCGCCTACGGCGGGGTCAGCGAAGCCCGCGAGTCGATCGGTCGTTATCTGAGCTTCTACAATGGCAGGAGGCCACATTCGAGCCTCGCCGCCAGGACGCCGGATCAGGCGTATTTTGACAACCTGCCGGTAATGATTGCAGCATGAGCCAAAGGCCAGCGAAGCTAAGTTGGCAACCAATATGGGGCGTCACTCCAGTAGGCTACGCCCTCCCTGCATGACGCCCCATATTGGCACGGCAAGGAACCCGGCAGACGATCCACTTACCCGTTGCCGATCCCTGTTCAGACAAACCCGGCCACCTCTATATCTCCCCGATGCGAGTCGTGAGATCCCGATGCTGCGCCCGAAATGGGCAGCGCCGCGTGCAGCAACCTCGCCAAATCACTCAGCGCAGCGATATCGACGTAAGGTGCAACGCAGATGTGCAAGGTCGAGCAGGTCAAACGGTCGAACATCCACACCGGAATCTCAAGCCAGCGCTCCGACGCCGATCCTGCCGAACTGCAGCGGAGAACTTCCCCGCTCGCCCGTCCTATGACCTCATGAATGTGAACATGGCGCCCCGACCAAGAGTGCCAAGGATAAAGAACTTCGCGGATATCGGTATCGTGGGCGTTCCGTCGCCTTGCTGTACAACACGCGGCGATCTCACTCGGACTGGCAGGGCGAACCCCGGCCGAGGCCTATAGGCGGATCGTCGCTCCAGATCATGGGGGGGGGGGCATGCCCCCCCCATGATCTGGTGACCAAACTGGCGGCATAATCACACCCGGGATTAGCTTAACTTCGCCGCCAAACTATCCAAGAAGGCGGCACCATATGTGGACGGCTCCCTCTTGCAAGGGCTGAGCGGAAAAATTTGATCGGATCGCTTGCGTCCATATGTCCGGCCTTTGGGTGCAACCGCACATGGTCGCTGGCCAAGATGGTTTCCGCAGCGTGAGTTCCTAACACCTCAGCGGCTTCGAACAGCCATTGGTCCCGAAGGAATGCCACACGCCTTGGATCGATCGATCGCACCATCTGCTCTTCTCTTGCAAGATCTGGCATCAGCTCAGTACGATAGCGTCAAATTTGCTCATCGTATCAGGCCGATCTCTCACGCGGCAACCGTTGGTGCGCCTAAATCTGCTCTTCGATACCCCTCACCGCTTACCATCAGTTTCCAGGCAATGCGCGCGATCTTGTTGGCGAGCGCCACTGCGACGAGCTTCGGCTTTTTCCGTTCTAGCAATCCCAGCAGCCAAGGCGAGGCATTCCTGCCGCCGCTGCGACGGACATGCTGGACGACGGCGGTGGCTCCGACCACCAACGTGCTCCGTAAGAGTTCATCGCCAGCTCGCGTGATGCCTCCGAGCCTGACTTTGCCGGCAGTCGAGTGATCTTTAGGGGTCAAGCCGATCCAGGCCGCAAAGTCTCGCCCGGACTTGAACATGCGCGGGTCAGGAGCTTTCATCATCAGCAGGGATGCGCCGATCGGACCGATCCCGGGGATATTTGCGAGCCGCTGGCTGCATTCGTCGTTGCGATGCCATTCCATAAGCTTGGCCTCGACCCGCTCGATCTCGTGCAGAAGCTGCGCGTATTCCTGACCGTGAAGCGCGAACAGTTCGCGCGCAAGTTCGGGAAGTCGTTCGTCAGCCGCGATGCGATCGAGCAGGGGTTCGATCCGGCACATGCCCGTTGCTGCGGTGATCCCGAATTCCGCAGCGAAGCCTCGGATCGCGTTGGCAAGCTGGGTGCGTTTTTTGATGAGCCTGGTGCGCATGCCCACAAGCATGAGCGCCGCCTGCTGGTCGGCACTCTTCGTCGGCACGAACCGCATCGTCGGGCGGCTCATTGCCTCGCACAGGGCTTAAGCATCCGCTGCATCGTTCTTGCCGCGCTTGACGTATGGTTTCACCAGTTGCGGCGCGATCAACTTTACCTCGTGGCCAAAAGAACCAAGAAGACGCGCCCAGTAATGCGCGCTGCCACAAGCCTCAATGGCGACAACGGTCGGCGGCAACTCCTCGAAGAACTCGACCATTTTCCGTCGCGTCAGCCTCTTGCGCAGGATCGGCCTGTCTGCCGCATCAACGCCATGCAGCTGAAAAACGTTCTTTGACGTGTCCATGCCTATGCGGGTAATCTGTTCCATGGCCGGCTCCCTCGAATGAGTCCTCTAACAAACTCACTCTGGCACATCGCGATGCCGTTGGGAGCCGTCCAACCCAACACCTCAGTCCGTCACTCGCTTTCTCCCAATTTTCGCGCTTATCTCATTTTTCGGCTGCGAGCGCCTTGCCAAGTTCGGCCCACATTCTGCCCGAAAGGCGCGCGCCTCGAGGTAGGGTTCGGGGCAAAGATGGTAGGGCGGGCGGACCGGACCGGCGTTCATCCAGCCGCCTGCGTTCATGCGCGCCTTTTCGAGCGCGATGTTGTAGGTCGAGAATTCCTTGAAGCTGCCGTTAGGGAACAGCGGCGCTGCCGTTGGGCCGAGTCGGCCCATAAATGCCCGCGCCGCGCTCCAATCACCGGTAGCGCGCGCTTGCGACACAAGGTCGCGCAATGTCGTGGTCACCAGCGGGTCACACACGGCACCGCTCGACCAAAAGGCGTCGATCGATTCGTCCATACGAGCTGCGCCGTAGTAGTCGAAGTCGATCGGCAGCAGCTTGATCCGTCCCCGAATGGCTGCAAGGTCCGGCAGCAAGTGAGCGACGCCAATGTATTTCGCCGTGACGACTTGGGGAATCTCCGCCACCTGAGCCCAGAACGAGCGTGGAAAATCGAACTTGAAGGCTTCGGGATTGGCATAGATGGCAATGTTCATCTCAGGCACGGCTTCAGCTAAATCCTTGTAGAACTGCACCGCAACATCAACGCTTGGCGCGCACCACATCGGAACTCCCAGCATCGTGCCATCGGCACCAATATCAAGCGCTTGACGTGTCAACGCGATAGTGTCGCGCGTGTTGAGGCAGGTGGTGCCAACGAAAATCGGCACTCGGCCGGCTGCTGCATCGACCAGCGCCTTTATGAAATCGAGCTTTTCGTCGTGGGTCATGGTCGCCGCTTCGCCAAGCGTCCCCATACTGAGAATTCCGTTGATCCCTGCATCGATCAGGCCATTAACCACACGCGCTGTCTCATCGAGGTCAACTGTCTTTGTCGCGCGCCAATCCGAGCATCATCCTTCGCCGGAGTGGGAATAATCGCCCAGGCACCTTTGACGTCGTCTGGTTTCATGAGTGTACGGGCCATTTCGTTTCTCTCCTCAAATCCGGTCCGGTGATCGCCGCTGCAGCGCCTAATCATTTGACATTGCGCAACGCATTTCCGTTCTCGATATAGATCGTGAATATAGGAAAGGCAACCTCCCAGCCTTGCGTTTCGTTGCAGGAATGTGAATAAAGGAGGAGCAACATCATGACTTCTGCCAAGCCGTTCGACAACCAGATCGCGGTTGTGACCGCTGGCGCTCAAGGCATCGGGCTAGCCCCAGCCAGGCGTATGGCTGAGGAAGGCGCCATCGTGATCATTGCCGACCGAGCGGCTGACGCTACGCAGGCTACGGTCGATCGCCTGCGGGACAATGGCTGCGATGTTCATGCCGCCATCTTCGACCTCGAGAAATGCGAGGGAGCGACCGAACTGTACCGGACGGTTGCAGATCAATTCGGCCAAATCGACGTGGCGGTCCACAATGTCTGTGGTACGATCTGGGCTAAGCCCTATTGGGATTCTACCCCCGACGAGATTTGTGCCGAAATCAACCGCTCGGTGTGGCCGACACTTTGGTGCCGCCATGCGGTGTTGCCGTACATGCTCGCGGCCGGGCGCGGTTCAGTCGTAAATATCGGTTCAGTGGCCACGCGCGGCGTGAACAAGACTCCCTATCCCGCCGCCAAGGACGGAGTCGCTGCTTTGACCGCCGCTTTGTCGCTGAACTGGAAACCAGCGGTGTCCGAATTAGCGGTTTGTGATCTGACGGTAGCGTATCCGGGATGTCGCAAGTAGTTTTTGCATTGGTGTGGCGGGAAGTCGTCGAGGAGGGAGCCGACCCGGTTCCATAACCCTTCCCGTGTGCGCTCACCGGCCTTTCGCAGCAGATGCTTGAGCTTGGCGAAGACCATCTCGATCGTGTGCTCATGATAACTCTCCAGTGCAGATTCCTGTTGAGCTGTTTTGGAAGTCGACGAGCCAGATGCGCTGGGATGGTCGAGGAACAGCGTATGTTCGGCACCGATCTGATCGGGAGCCTGGCCCATGTACCACGCGCAGCGCTGCCGCGATGGGGCCTTCCAGGCTGACCGCTGCCTCTGCGGTTCTAGTGCCTGTGCATCGTCGCGCCGCTTGGCTGCCCATCGTGCAACGGTGTTCCGGCTCTGAGGCACTAAATGAACCTGTGACGGGTCACCCCACGCGATCCCGAACCCATGAGCGATGCGTTCAAGGCGGGTTTTGCAGGAGTGATGGAGCAGACCTTGCGCGACACCCCTATGCTCCGCTTCGGCGAACCCGATGAACTGGCCGCTGCAATTTGTTTTTTCGCCTCTCAGGAGGCCTCCTACCTCACCGGGCAGACACTCTTCGTCGCGGGCGGCGGGATCGGATAAGGCCCCCCGCCGCCGACGCGCTATCGAGCAGACTGCATAAGCAATTCGCGCAGAGACACGTCTGCATCCGCAAGCCGGTCGGCGCTCGCCTTCGTCCTCCGTTCGACCAACCGCTTGCCAATGCCCATATCGGGCGCGCGGTTGACAGTCAGCAGGCCATCAATTGTATTGCCGGACAAAAACAAAGCGACGAAAGCGTTGCTTTCGATATCGCCGCGAAGGACGACCTCGGCCTGTGCCGGAATTTGCCCGCAGAACTGGATGTTCAAATCGAACTGGTCGCTCCAGTACCACATGGGCTTGCAGTAATCGACTTCGTGACCAAGCATCGCCGAGGCCGCCGCTTGGGCCTGGTCGGAAGCGTTCTGATAGGTTTCCTGCCGGAAGCGACCGCCAAAAAAACCGTCCTGCTCGGCGACGTCACCGGCGGCAAATATCGCCTTATTGCTGGTCTGGCATCGACGGTCGACGACGATCCCATTGTTTACAGTCAACCCGGCATCGACCGCGAGCGAGGTGGCAGGAATGATCCCCACCCCAACGACGACGGCATCACAAGGGATGACGGTGCCGTCGTCGATCTCGACTGCGGATACGCGGCCGTCCGCGAACTTGAAACCCGTTACGCCCCGGTTGAAATGGGTCTTGACCCCGCGCTTGCGGTGCTCCTCGCCCAGCCACTGACCGAAACGTTTGCCCAGTGCCCGTTCCATCGGACCCGCCAACGGTTCTACCGCAGTTACTTCGCAGCCAAGCTTGATCGCGCTAGCAGCCACTTCGGCTCCGATCACGCCCATGCCAACGATCACCACCCGTGCGCCTTGACGAAGGTCGAGGGCCATCCTGGCGGCATCGTCCCGGGTGCGCAGATAATGTACGTTGACGCAATCGGCTCCGGCCAGATTGAGCTTGCGGGCGTGCCCTCCAGTCGCCAGCAGAACCTTGTCGGCAGCGACCAATTGGCCACCCGAGAGGCGCACGCCGCCCGCATTCAAATCAATCGCTTCGGCACGGGTGCTGAGCAGCATGTCGATCCGGTTGTCGGAGTACCAGTTTTCATCCTGCAGGAAAAAGTTGTCCGACATTTCGGCTGGATTCCACAGGAACTCCTTGGACAGCGGCGGGCGCTCATAGGGCCTCCAGGGCTCTTCACCGATCAGAGTGATCCGACCGTCGAACCCTACTTGCCGCAGCGCTTCCGCCGCTCGCCCACCCGCTAGATTGGCGCCTACAATCGCTACCGAACGCACCCGATATCTCCCAGTTTCACGGCTTCACTCTCCCCCTGCCCTTTATGCACAGAAGGAAGTCTCTTTGCATATTATGCAAGTCATTGCAACAAAATCAAAAGCAAGGCTAGCTGTGACGACGCATCTTCGCAACCCTGAAAGCGAATTGCAGATGCGTCAGCCCCAATTCTCTGACCGCTTGTGCAACGTTACCGCCGACAGCTTCAACTGAACCACGAACGATCGCATCTTCTATCGTCGAGAGTGTTTCGCCGTTCTGGCGAAGCAAGCCGACTTGCTGGTCAATCCGAAACGACTCTTCTGACTCGGCTCCGCGCCGACCACACAGCTATCCTGCGGCAGAACCATACACCTGGGGAGAAGCTGTTCGTCGATTATGCCGGGGAAAGATCGGGATCGTGGTCGACCGGCTGACTGGCGAGATCCGTGATGCCCATATCTTCGTGGCAGTGCTCGGTGCATCCAGGACCCGCTGCAGCATCCGCGTGTTCACATAGACCAGGCAATTCTGCAGCAAATGGAGCGCCAGCACTGACAACTCCTGATCCTCCCGGCGGTTGGTGGCGATCTCACCGCCCTTGCCGAAGAAGATAACAGTCTGCGCGGCGTGTTTCGAAATCCCGTGGCAAATCGTCGTCAGGATTACGGTAGCGGTCCGCGCCCACCACCAAGATTTCCTTGCAGCGCAGACGCTCGCGTAACGCGGTCAGTACGCAGATCTCATAGTTGATGCGGTTGATCCGCGGACGCCCGTCGTCGTCCTTTTCCACGACCAGGTCGCGCCATTTGGGGGGGCACGACACCGTCCAGCGGCACGCCGTCCTCAGGCCGGAGGACGCGCCGGCTGCCACTCGTCCGGCGCAGCCAGTCGACCGCATCGAGCACCAGGCGATGCACCAGGTTATTCGAACGGAATTCCAACACACCCAATACCGCCGGAAGCATGCGCCGATAATGACGCAGATACGAGACGCGCAGCACCCGGTGAACGCGCCGCTCGAAACCGTCCGACGCCTTATGCTCTCGCACGATCGCCGCCAGCACATCGGCGCCGCCCGCTGCCGGAAACACGACATCGCACACCATGCCTTCGGGCTGAAGACAGGCCGCCTCGGCAATCCGGACCAGCAGTCCCTCTTTGCCGTGAACCCGCTCGACTTCGGTCACGAACGCCTTGAGCACCCGGTTGCGAGCCCGGCTGCCGATCGTGTGGACAATTTCGATCAGCAGGTCGATCAGCCCGTCTGTGAGTTCGCGTTCCCGGTGCGCCAGGAAAAGCCCGAACAGCGCGTAGCGTCGGCCATCAGGGTGCCGGCGCATCGTCCAGGCGGTCTCGTTGATCGCTCTGCGGCGAAGAATCCGCGCAATGGGATCTCGCAAATCCGGCAAAGCCTCCAAGGGCAACACATGCTGCTTCACAAAGGCAAGCCTGCGTGCCGCTATCAGTATGTTGTCAATATTGGGCTGCCCGGGATCCGCTTTCAGTCCCGAAAAACCTGTGACGCCTTCCTCATCGGCGAGCGAAGCATCAAGCCGTTCCCCGTGCTCGGACGATACAAACGAGGCAATCTTCTCCAGCACCTGATCCTCGAACCCGCGACGGGCCGTGGTGATCAGCGCCGTCAACGCTTCTTCCTCAGGCGCCGCAATCCGGTGCGCGACGAACCAGCCAAGAAGACGGTCCATCATCCCGGAAGCGGGCAAGCCCAACTGGCAAAGCTCGGAGCCAGTCCACGCAGCAGCTGCCTGCATGTCTTGTCGGCGCGCCCGGCGAAATCCCAAATGGTCGAGAATATCGGCACGATGCCGTCGCCCCGATCGGCCGAGCCAGTCATAGCCCTCAAGCTCTGCAGGCGATGCTCCGATCTGCTCGGCAAGATACGTAACCACGGTATCCGGAAACTCGCCGGCATCGCGACCAAAGCGTCCCGTCATACGGTACAGGAGCAGCTGCGCGGCAAAGCCGAGCTGGGTCGCCGCAGACTTTGCGTTCAAAAGCGCGAAGTCTTCGAAGACCAAACTCCAGCGTCCGGCCAGATCCTCGTCCGTCTCCGATATACTCACCACCGACATTGTCGTCTCCGGCCCGCCTGCTCACAACATTCGAATATCCGAACGCAACAGTCAACCGCGCGGATCGTTTCCGATCCGTTCCCCAAGTTGGCCGTTTTTCGACCTATGAGGTCACTGGGCCTAACCGGCAACTTCATGGCCCAGCTGCTATACATTTCGCAAAATCGGCTATATCGATAGCCGCTGGGATGCTCCGCAACGTACTCGTCCCACAGCACCTGCAATGTTACCTGCGTACGCTTCAATTCGCGGTGGAACTGCGCCCAGTCAGGCTCCGGACAACGGCGATGTCCCCTCTTCTTGCCTGCATCGGATCGTGTCCCACCTGATGGTGTAGGTTCGCTGGCGTAGCCTTGGCGATCTCCGGCTAAGCCGGGTTGATCATGCTGCCATGGCAGGCAACGTGATGATGGCATTATCGCTTAATCCCGAGACGCTCTCAAGTGTCATGCAGCGGGAGCGCTGGACCGCCCATTTGATGGCATGGACCACCCCCATGCAAACGATCATATTATGTGGTGCCATTAAAGTGGAGGAAGCGCGATGTCATACCAACCTGCATTGATCACGACCCACGTGCCCATTTGCGGCGTCCAATTGTCATGATGCGCCAGGGCTGATCGATCAGCCTGTTCCAGGCTTCGCAGCAAAGGTCTACGATGTTGTCGTGGGACGTGAAGATGCGGTTGGATAGCCAGTTATCGCGCATGAACTGCCAGATATTTTCGACCGGGTTGAGTTCAGGACATTTTGGCGGCAGCGGAACGATGCTGATATTATCGGGTACTTCCAGCTTCCCGGTCATGTGCCATCCGGCCTGATCCATCAGCAGCACGCCGTGGGCACCTGGTTCGATAGCGAGCGATATCTCCGCCAGGTGCAGCGACATGGTCTGGGTATTACAGAAGGGCAGGACCAAGCCAGCGCCCTTACCAAGCTCAGGGCAGATAGCGCCGAAGATGTAGGCTGATTTGGTCCTCTGATCCTTGGGCGCTGAAGGCCGGGTGCCGCGCCTGGCCCAGCGGCGGGTGATCTTGTTTTTCTGGCCGATACGGGCCTCGTCCTGGAACCATACCTCTATGGGGCGTGTCGCGCGGGGAGAGCGGCTTTGATCTTTGCCAGCTCGGCTGCAAAGCCCCCTTTTTGAAAGTCCTCCATCGCATATTCGTTCTGGGGCATGGTGACGTGGGGCGTGCCGTCAAATTTTCACATAGCCCAGCTTTTTTCAAACTCTCGCCCTACGGTCGTTTCCGTCAGAGACACCCCAAATTCGTCATGAAGCCACCGCGCCAGGTCGATCAGCCGCCAACGCACAACTCCATGGATCGCTGGTATCGGTCCACTTTCAACGACCTCCGCGAGCGCTTGGCGCTGGGTATCATTCAGCAAGGGCGGCTTGCCTGGGGGCCTTGCCGTCAAGGAGACCCGCTGGACCTCGGGCGTTGAACCGCACCACCCAATCCCGCACGATCTGCAGGGTCACTCCGCCGATGCGCGCGGCATCGCTGCGGTTCGCGCCATCATAGATTTTCCGCCAAAAGCTAGCAGTCGGGCGTCCCTGGTTCGCGCTCTTTTGTCGTCCGCGCCAGTCGCCTCAAGCCCGCTGCATCAAAGTCGTCTCGCAATCCAATCGCTGCACCCATGACAATGCCCTCCAACCCGAAGACATAGATTCATAGTTTCGCCGCTTTGGGAATCCCCCACGTGAGTCAGCATCACGGACGGATGGTATTACTTCGCGCGCACATGGGCGAAGCAAGCAGCTTTCGCCGCACATTCAATTCGCTATCGATGCTGAATATCGCCTCGCGCGTTTGCGCTTGGGAGATTTTCGGGCGTCCGTCCCCCGGACGGCCGCAATTTTCCGAAAATCTTGGTCGGGACGAGAGGATTCGAACCTCCGACCCCCACACCCCCAGTGTGATGCGCTACCAGGCTGCGCTACGTCCCGACCGGAGGAGCGCCTTTAGAAGGCGTTGCGGCAAGTTTGCAAGG
>NZ_JEMV01000085.1 GCF_000588875.1 Sphingobium sp. Ant17 | reverse complement strand
AGGATCACGCTTCAGACTTTCCTGAACCTGCAGCGCCAGACCGCGCATGCCACGTCGCATGTCTGTGTGACCCAGCGCGATCCAGATCTTCGCATCGCTCGGCACGGGGATCATCCTTCAAGCCCCGCCAGCACCCGAAAGCAGCGCGGCGACATCGCGTCGCGGTCGACGATGATCCGGCGGCCATTGCCGCAAACAATCTCCATCTGGCCGCGTGACGACGGAACTGGGCAATCAGGGGTCACAACCACCGGCGCAAAGCCGGATATCCCTCTGGAAATCTGCGGAAATAGCCGTCTGCGCCAATCATAGATCTGGGATGGATCAACATCATGGCGCCGCGCTACCGTCAAAACTGAAACGCCGCGCTGAAACGCCTCCTCTACGATCCGTTGCTTTGCGTCATCGGTCCAACGCCTACGCCGGCCCGTCTCCAATACATCCAGGCGACGAACGCCCGGAAACACATCGCTGATTATCTCATCCATGCCCGCGCAATGCGCCGGCTACATCCGACCGACAATGCGGCCGCTACCGGAGGCGTACGTTGGCAGAAGCGCCTGGGCATGATCACGGGCGCCGCCGTGAAGTCGTACCGGTCTGGCGGTTTCCGCTGGCCCGGTTTCGAAATCCAGCCAATGCACCCCATCTCCAAACCCGGTGCTCAAAGCTTTCGCGCTGGCCTCCTTCGCTGCAAACCCTCGAGCAGCCGACACCGCCAAGTCCGTCGATCTCACCAACTCGGTCTGCTCGGCCTCGGTGAAGACCTCATCCAGCCAGGGTTTCCCGAGCCGGCTCACCGATCGCCGAATTGGCGCGATCCTGCAAAGGTCTAGGCCGACACCAAGGAGCAACCGGCGCTACCAAAGTGCTCGGATGGCGATCGTCAGAACGGCAAAGACCACAATCCAGCACACGATCGTCGCGGCTGCGCCCCTCACGCGCAATCCCAGAAAATCGATATGTGCCTGAGGGTCGAGCGCGCGTGCGCAGCAAACCAATGTCAATGCCGTCGTGATAGAAAACGGCATTCCGAACAGTGCTGGCGCATGATCGATCAGCGCTTGCGGGCTTTGCGATCCGCCTAACACACAGAGGGACTTCCAGCCCAATGCGATAGACGCGAGGAGGCTTGCGACCGCCACACAAGTGTAAACGACCTTCGGCGTACGCAGCGACTTCGCCATCCTCTCTTGGAGCCCTCCACTCATTCCATAAGCCCCATGAGATCCCCGATCGGCCGCTGCTTAACCTCATCTGAGAGAGTAGGCACCTCAAGATTCCATTTCGGGGGGAAGGTTGGCTGCGGCATCGGCCCCAAACCCTTGCGATAGACCTGCTTGATGCGAGTACGGCCCGAAAGGCCTTTGACATCGGGGTGCACGACACGCGCATACTTGGATATTTCGCAGAAGAGATTCTGACAGTCGATGGGCTGCAGTTTCCTCCCGAACAGATTCTGGAACTTAATATCAGCCTTAGCGAACGCGCGATCCTGCTGCTCGCAGACCCAGAAGATCACATCCTCTGCCGAATGCTTTTTGGTGTCGACAAAGCACTTAGCAATTCCATCGAGGGCCCCAGGCCCGGCGATGACGAAATCACTTTCATCATGGTCGAGCATCTCAGAATAGTTGAGATCGATGGCATATTGGAATGCCAGGAAGGGACCAAGCCCCGGATAGCCAAGCAAAAGTTCATAGATTGTCCGAAGGTTCGGCGCCTGGCGTACACGCTCCGGCAGCCTGTCCTCGATCATCTTCTCCAGCAGGGCGAGATGGTTGGCGTGTTTGCGCGCGTGCCCGAGCTTTGGCGCAGGCATGATATAGGCCGGCGAGTAGAGCTTGAGCCCAGCGGCCATTGCGCGATCGAGCGTGCGCTCGATCTCGTTCAGATCGCTCCCTTCCCATGTCAAGGGGCCGAGGACGCCTTCTAGCAGTTCCCAAGTCTCTATCCGGTTGAAAAGCTTAAAAAGAAGGGTGCGGAAGAAGATTTCCCGCGGCGTGCGCGGGCGATCCTCACGGTATTGGACTTCCCGGATCAGGTACTGGCTGACCCGGTCGCTCGCACGGTATGCATTCGTGAACCTATGTGCCGCGAGAACCGGATCGGTGGTCCAAGGGCCGATCGGATCGGCAAGGCGCCGAAAATAGAGTGCCTGACGCTCAGCAGCGAATCGCCAGTAGGTGTCAAAAACGAGCGTTGTGTCCATGTCATCCCGTGCGCAACCGCAGATTTGCCGGGCGATGCATGGCACGCCGTCCGGCCCACCAACGTCGATTGTGAGTCCTCTGACTGCCTAGAACAGATCTGCGCAGACGGAAACGGAGTTCTGCGATTACTGGCCCGACGGAGCGGCAGATGGAGTTGTTGGTGCCGGGCTCGGTGAGGCCGGGGCTGGAGCGATAGCCGGTGATGAAGATGCAGTCGGCGACGGAGTAATGGTCGGCGATGGCGATGGCGCCACGCTCGACACTGCCGCAGTCGGAGCAGCCGCCGGCCGCGACAGCGAACACTCCTTCAAGCCGAACGTGATCATCGCGCCGATGACGAGTGCACTGGCCCATTTCATGACCGCCTGTTCGCGCTCAACGGCGGTGACACGTTCACCCAGTTTTTTGTCGTTCTCGTCGATCTTGGACTTAAGCCCGGCGAACGATTCGATCCCGGTAGCTATAGGCCCGAGGAGATCGGACGGAATCTCTTTGAAGCCCATCTTCTTTTGAAGGACGCTGGGCCGGTCGAGACTAGCGTACCAGATTAGGAAGCATTCCTCCCCGCGCGAGAGATGGACCGCTCCCGGACCAGCATTGAACACCGAAAAGAGTAGTTTGCCCTCATAATGGGGATCCACATGGAATCCCGACACGTTCACCAGCCCGCGAAATTTGTAGTTCGCGCGGATCGATATGAAAGCGATCGCATGCTGCGGCACGCGGATCAGCTCTTCTGTCAGGATGAAACCGAACTGACCTGCCGGGATCGTGAAACTCTCGCCTACGCCCAGCGGTTTCTTGGGTTTGTTGCGAGGGTCGTTCGGTTCACCCGTCGGCGACACGTAAACGTCACCACGACACGAAGGCGGTATGCAGCGCGGTCGACCCGCTTCACATCATAGTCTTCGATTAGGTCCCCGAGTTCGTCCTTCAGCCGTTCGCCGCCCCAGAACACTAAGCTTCTCCTCCGGCGCCTGCGCGCGTAAAGCTGTCGAAAATTGACCGCGCTTCAACTGCTCGGATGCGTTCGCGATAGGCGGCAGCGAGGTCTATGTCGCGCGCCGCTGCCTCCGCCAGTACTGCGGAAACGAGGCTGAGATTACACTGATGCATGCCGCTGCGAAACTGCAGATCCTCAAGATGATCCCAAGCTTCGCACAGCTTCGCCAGTTGCCCGCTATGTATACAATATTGCCGCATGATCCAGAGCGGATCGTCGTCGCGATGAAGCGTTCCCGCCAGCGCATTTCCAAGCTCAAGCAGCGAACGGTCCGGATTCGAAGCCGTAAGCTCACGACCCAAATGCTGATTGAGCGTGTTGGCGACAGCAAGGCAGATGATGAAAGCGTCTGTCAGCGTTCTGTGAAAACGCGCTTCATCACTGTCATCGACGGCTGCAAGAAAATACGCGGTATATTTGGCGTTATGCAGCGCCATGTGCTTCATGCGCTGAGCTAGGGGAAGGATCACAATGTCTTTGTGATAGGCTTCGTCGTGTTTGAGCTGAGCCCACTGAAGGGTCAGAAAGTGATCGCGTACGCTCATCATCGTCCTCGTTAGGCCGCCAAGGCCGATTCGTTGTAGATTGCGCGGCATCGGCCGATCAAAGCTTTCGCTTCTGCTTTCGTCCAATGGCCACCAGACCCTTCACCAGACCCGGTATCGAGGCGAGCGAAAGTCGAGTTGACCGTCAGTGGACCAACCTTCAAGCCGGCCTCATGGGCAAGGAAGAACTGCAGCCGCCCCAGTCCCACAAGGTTTCCGAGAAGCCGACGCACATAATAATGTGATCTGTAGGTGGCGTTGAACCGAACCTGCCCATCGTGAACCTTGATGCTGAGATGGCTGAGGCATGGCCCTCCGTAGAGACGACCACGATCAGTCGCCGGATCGTAGATCTGGATCTCGTCTTCCATGGGGCTACCCGGTCCAAGTTCAAACGATGCCCGGTACTTTCCGTGCTTCCTGATCTTGGTCAGCAGGTCTTCGAGCGGATTGAAGATTTTCCCCTTCGCATCGCGCTGGCGCAAAATCCGATAGGCATAGGAACCCCAGTTGCCGTCGCTTCGGGCTTTCTGGATTGCTTTCAATTTCTCCGGGAACGGTCCAAACAGGCCAGCCTTTCCTGACCTCTGATACTCGTCAAAGGGGAAAATCGTCTCAGCCACGGTGTGAATTCCAAAAGCACCATGCGACCGCAGGAACTTGTCGACCTCATCATGCACCCGACGGTCCTCTATCGAAAGCACGGTCGGCTGCGCGATATGGAGTATCACGTCGAAATCTTCGGACTTCTTCAGGCCATTCAAGTGCTCCGCAGCGGCGAGCCAAACTGCGGGAGAAGTTTCACCTTTGATCAGTTCCATCGGTTTTTCCTAGATCAAACTGGCGGTCTCGTGGAGCTGGCGGTCAACGTAAGACCGTGATAGCCATGCGTAGCCATCAAGCCCCCAGCCGGGGCCCCAACTATTGCGAATAAGTACGGCTTCCTGCCCAGCCGGATCGAGGCCGTGGCCGACAGCCAGAACCGCATGCCCGCCACGTTCCGTATCGGGCGTTATGTCGGGAACGATCCCAAGCGCGTCAGGCCGATAGAATGCGTCAGTTATCACCAGCCCAAGGATCACCGGCACCTTCTTATCGAGCGCCGCTGCCAGATCGGCAAAGGCCGGCTTACCGGGCACCATCGTCGTTTTGAACAGCGGATTGGAAAAGGTCGGTGGCTTCCAGGGGAGCACCTGGGTCGGCGAGTAAGGCCACGCTGGCTCGACCGGTTGACCCTCCAGCGCAAGTGCCTGGGCCGTTGCTGCCATAGTTGTGCCAGCATCAGGGTTCTGGCCTGGTGTCCGTGCCACCGCATGGAAGAACAGGTATTCGACGGACAGATGCTCGCCGGTGTTCGCACCATGTTCATGAGCAGCAGAGCTTGCAAATGCGAGGCACGACTGCCGCCGCCCTTGCTGACGGACGGGCAACAACACGGAACGCAAGTCGATTGACGCGGTGATCAAGATTGCCCCCCGAACCGGCGACGGGCAGCGCGCGACATTCCGCCCGCCTCTGGACCTTCCAGCGCGAGCTCAATCGAAAAGGTGGTATCGTCCGGCAAAGCCCCGGCCCAAGGCTGAGACTCGTGCATCGTTACGTCGCCGATCCCGCTCTCAGGTGGCCTGACGATCACGGTTCGACGCGACGACGCACCATAATGCAATGGTTCACGGGAGAAGTCTGATTGGTCAGAGAGAACAGAATACCCTGCCTGGCGAAGGGCCTCGATCTGCCACTGATGGCCACTGCCTGCTTCCTCGTCGAGCTCAATACGTAGCAGATCATCGGGATTGCCAATCAACCGCGCGCCGTCATCGCGTTGCGTCAGCCGCCAGACATCCGACCAGCTGCTTCCCGGCCGATGCTCCTCGCCAAGGCGATGCTTGAGCTTGGCCACCTGGGCATTCCGCAGACGGGTGACATCGGCATAGTTCAGGATTTGGTGGCTCAAAAGCCCCCAGCAGGCGGCCTCATAGCTTGTGCCCATCCGAAGGGCGAGTTGATAGACAACATCCGGATCATGGAGGTTTGAAGCAACCGTCCAACCTTGAGCGCGAATGTGATGCCGGTACAACCACCTCGGCAGCATCATTTCAGCGGCAAATGCATCCGCCGCCACCTCTTGAAGATCGCGTCGATCGTCTTCGGGCTGCGGCGCTCGCTCTAGGATCACCCGATCAACGCTTCCGGCATGCTCCAAAATGACGTGGCCCAATTCATGGGCAGCTGTGAAACGCTGGATATGCAATCCACGGCGGGTCGTTACCATGATGCCGCGCAAGGGGGCAGGCAGACATAGTCCCAAAGCGGAGTTCAGCGGCTTAAATACCAATGGGATGCCGAGATCTCCGATCACTTCGAAGATATCGATGAGACCGCCGCCCTCGGTCACGCGCTCCTTGAGATCAAGTTCGCGATGAACTCGCTTTGCCGCCGCGACAGCATCGAGACGGACCGCCGCTGCCGCCGACCTAGCCACGTTCTTCTCCTCGAGGTCCACGCATCTGGAGGAATTCCGCGAAACGAAGCAGTTCCGCGCGATCGTCTGACGATAACTCGGTCGCTGCGCGCGCCAATGCCTGAACACTCTCTGGAAGCGGTGGTAACTCGGCGGAGCCGGTTAGGGCTTCGATAGATTGGCCGTAAACCTGAGAAAACCGCCCCAACTCGACCGCATCGACTTTTCGGCGGCCATTCTCAACCAACGAGAGTGCCGACCGAGAAATACCAATCGCGTCAGCCGCTTCCTCCTGCTTCAGCTCCAGATATTCGCGGGCTTGGCGCAACCGCTCTCCGATCGCACGCCACTTGTCGGATTCATCACTCATTGCAGACCCTTCACGCCGGCTCTAATGCTTTGACCGGCTTTGCTTTTTTTACTTTAATGTCGCCGATAAAAACCCGCTCGAGTTTCGGCATGAGATCGGCAATCATCTCATCGCAGCTAGCATAGCCCCCAGGCTGTATGATTTCAGGCGGCAATTCGATGTTAAGCACCTTCTTGGTAATAACTGTGGCGTCCACAACTCGCTTGGAATCGATGGCCGGACAGGTCCCCATGATGGAACCTCCGCTACCCGAGGGTGCCGCCGCAGCAATCGAACCATCGATTGATTCCGTTTCTTCCTCGAACCATGCTTCCAACTCAGACACGAGTTCCTTCGCCTTCGAGGCGAAGATCGCTTTGAGCTCTTCTTTGGTAGCCGTCATGATTACCTCATGTTCGAATTTCCAACAAAATATGAACTCTCTGCGCGAAATGTCAACATCAGAATATGGTGACTGTTCCATAGGAGATGCGATGTAGGATCGATGTGTCACGCATCCTCTGGGAAGCGCGGCGTGCATTTTTGTGCGGTCACTAGTAGGCCAACGCCGCTGAGCCCCAACTGGATTTCGGCATTGCGGTCGGCAGCGGTTTTGAGACAGTCAGCCGCCAGCTTAACGACCGAAATGGTGCACAAAGCGACCGTTAAACCGTGGAGGACAGTGTTTGAAGGCGTCGCTTCGCTCCAATGCGGAGGCGGACTGCCCAATTCTTAGTATTATCGAGAGATGAGCGAACCTACGGTATCAGGATGGAGCTAAGCGGCGAGCTACGACCGATGTTGGGGCGCGAAGCCGCCATCGTACATCCCGGCTCGAATGTCCGCTATCCCGTTGTCGTTTCTCCAGACCGGACCGAGCAGAATGTCCCAATTGTGGTCAAAATTCGGCACCAAGGCCGGACTGAATATTGACCACAAGA
Source organism: Sphingobium sp. Ant17 (assembly GCF_000588875.1). Taxonomy (GTDB): domain Bacteria; phylum Pseudomonadota; class Alphaproteobacteria; order Sphingomonadales; family Sphingomonadaceae; genus Sphingobium. The sequence continues at coordinate 7,439 of NZ_JEMV01000085.1, read as the reverse complement.
AAAGACCCCTGCCGCATGGTCTCACACAAAAAGTTTGACACCGGTTCGTCAAATTGTCCGGTCAACGCCTGTTTCGATTGATCAGCTGTCGCAGGCTTTCGACCGGGATGAGGGTAGATGTTCCGATCTTCACGATCTCGATGTCGCCCGACTGGATCAATTCATAGAGCTTCGATCGCCCAATGCCCGTCATTCTGATGGCGGCGGGTATCCGGACAGTCAGAGGTTCTGGCGGACTGTCAGAAATGGGTTGAGGTTCGTTCTGGGTGTGATGCGGCAGTCCCCGCCGCGTTCTGATCACATGTACCATGATGCTGTTCCTTGATGCTGGAGATGTCAGGCAGGATTGGCGCGTCGGCTGGGACCGCCTGGTCTGCTGACCGAATTGATGCTGATGCCGATGAGTGGCAGGGGCGCACGCGCCTGATCGTTCCGGTTGCGGGCGGGGGGCCCTTCGGAAACAGGTGGCGTGTCTGCCTTGTCGCTGACCGGTTCGCCTGCCGCGTCACCGTTTGAGGGATCGACGCCGCTGGGTGGCGACATGGTTTCGTCCTCCAGCATCTCGCCAAGCCTGACCGCCGGGGTGCGACGTTCGATAAATGCCGTCGCAATTGTCTCCCCCTTGAGATAGCGATCCCTGAACCGGACGACTGGAAGATCGCGGCCGAACCGAAGATAGCCGGTGAGGTTGGGCAGGTTCATGACCTCGGTCGGCATGACCAGCGGACGGGTCACCTGCACCCGCGACAGGTTGACCCCGTCGCGCATGTCGTTGACGCCATAGGACATGCCCTCATTGGCCTCGACCTGCTCGACCTGGCCCAGATTTTCGGAGATCAACCGCGCTGTGCCGCGATCATTGGCCCGCAACGCCACCCAGGTCGAGCAATAGCCGGTGATGGCGGCCGCCTCCTGCGCACCGTAGGTGGCCTCCAGCTGCGGATAGCTCTGGAACCCCAATATGCCACAGCCGCCATATTTGCGGGCGCGGGCAAGAAAGTCTCCCAGCGATGGCAGTTTGTGCAGCGAGGGCAATTCGTCGATCACGCAATAGAGACGCCGCTTGCGATCGGGCTCCATGCTCATGATCGCGGAAATGGCAATGTCGAGCCAGACGGTGATAAGCGGCCGCAAAGTCGGCAACTGGTCGGTCTTCACGGTGATGAACAGCCAGCTGTCATCCTTCTCGTCTCTCACCCAGTCGCGGATCGACAGCCCTTTTTCGGTGTCGTCGAGATAGGCGAAGCTGCGCAGCATGGAGGCCAGTTCCGCCTGTATGCCCGCTGACGTTCGCTCCCCTTCGACCGACACAAAGGCCGCCCCGTTGGTGCCCGCGACAAAGGCCGAAAGCGCCTTGAGGTCGGAACGCACCAATATGTCGAGCATGACCGAGACCAGCATCCGCTTTTGCGTCACCAACTTTCGCATGACGGCGACCATGGTGCCGCGCGCGGCCCGCGCCCAGAAGGGATCCTTGCCCTGATCGGGGATCGTGGACTCAGCCATCTGGTCATAATGATAGTCGCGCGGCACATCTGCCCAGGGCGTCCAGGCATGCGATCGCTCATCGAGCGGATTGAGGATGATGTCCTTGCCAGGACGGTAGAAACGCTCGACGAAGGTTCCGGCGGTATCATAGACGATCGCGCGCTTGCCCTCTGCCCGGATGCCGCTCAGCATGCGGTTGAGGACATTGGTCTTGCCCGTACCCGGCGCGCCGCTCACCAATATATGTTCGGCTTCGAACGCGGCGGGTATCTTCACCTTGCCGATGCGCAATGGTCCCTTGCGCTGCCAGAAGAGCAGGCGGCGCAGCTCGGTCCGGCTCGCCAGCCGTGCCCCACGCAGATATTCGTTGGAGCCAAGTCCCCGACCCGTTCGGGTGAAGATGAACCAGGCAACCAGCAGCATGATAAGGGTGAACCCGCCCGCCAGAACTGCCCCCCAGACGGCATGATGCTCGAGCGCGGCAAGTGCCGTGCGCGCCACCCTCGATCCCATGAGCGCGTCGCCGCTGGTCCAGTAGATTTTGCCCTCCGGTGTCCTGAACAGGAGCGGCGCATCGCCCGGCATATTGCCGCGCACCGATGCCTCGGCGATCTTGAGCAGCACGAACCGTTCATAGCTGCCCAGATGCTCAAGGACATACCAGACCGTGCCCATCACCCAGATGGCCAGACCCGCCGTCATGGTCTGGAAGAAGACCTGGGTGGTCATGCGCACATTGTGAACGATCGCCTGGCCGCCCCGTGTCCAGGACCCCAGCATATCATTGCGGAAGATGCTCATCGACCATCTCCCATGACACGGCCGTCGGTTTTGCCGACCGCGCTCAACGGATCCTTGGCGGGGTCGAGCAGGCCGCGCTCACGCAACAGATGCCGGGCATCGGCCATGCCGCGCTCGACCACATGCGGAGAGGTTTCCGCTGCAAGGGCAGCGAGGATAGCGAAGGTCTGGATCGAGACGCTGAGCAGCTCGTCCTGCCCGGTATAGGCATATCGCCCGCCCGGAAAGGCGACATCCTCAATGACTGGACGCAGAAATTCGGAGATGGAAAGTTGCGCACCGGCAGCTCGACGCTTGACGCTATGATGCAACGCCTCATCGAGGCGGATAGTTATAATAGGCATGACACATCTTCCAAACAAAGAGGATGGCCTGCCCGCCACGGACAATCATAACATCAGGTGGATGGGAGGGAACGGGTGAATCGAGAAAATTGTCTCGCGTGACAAATCGTAATCAGCCAGTGATCTTTTCGACACAGTTGGCTAGCGCGCCAAAATGCTGTTCCAAAGCCAGAAAAAATACATGTATTCGGAACATGGACTACATGTATTCAGGGTAAATCGCGTATTACTGCAGTTGCTTACCTGAAATTGGCGTGCCCATCGCAATACATGTATGCAGCAAAGAATTTTTGCCGGATCGCCTATTTCTTGAACAAATTATTGATATTGAACAATAAATAAGCGCAGCACCCGTGCGTACGGTGCATTACATTATGCCCACAGGGCATGCGTCCCGACTTCGCATGAGCTTGCGAATGCGCCCGCACCAAAATCGCCTCGGGCGGCCCCAAAGGCCGGTCGAATCAGGCAGTTCTGCCCAACGCCGCGAATCGGTGTCTACGCCGCTGCCGTGCCTTGAACCGCCTGCTGTTCTTGCCTGAAGCATCGATCCCCGCATGTCCTGGGGATCGGTCCTCGCCATCGACTATTGCCGCCCGGCAAAAGTCGGCGATTGCTGACGGACATGAAAATGGCGCCGATCCAGGGGGAAGGATCGGCGCCGGGGGGTATGATGAGAAACGGACCAGTCCCGATTTCGATCCATGGCCATCGCGATTTCTTCCGCTTGCCATGACATAGCGCGATCATGCCGATACAGCGCCTGCTCCAATCAGGAGAGAGCATCATGCTGGCTGCGCGTACCTACAGCATTTCGATCGATCGCAACTGGCAGGCCCTGTATGAGGCGATCTGGCGGCCCGAGATTTTCCCCAAATGGGCATCGGGCCTCACCGAATCCGATCTTCGCCGGGGTGGAACCGGGTGGATCGCCGACGGCCCGGAAGGTCCGGTCACGATCCGCTTCACGCCCCATAATGACTATGGGGTGATGGACCATGTGGTCGAGACAGAGGATGGGCGGGAAGTTCAGGTCGTGTCCCAGGAGGTGGTGTAGGAACCGTCAATCCACGGCAGGATCGGGATCGGGTTCGGGTCAGGCAGCCAGAGCTGGCAGGCTGACAATGGGGTTATGGCTCACCGCGCCGATTGTTTCCAGCGTCATGTAGCGGCGTGACACCGCCCATTCATCATTCTGCTCCAGCATCAGCGCGCCGACGAGGCGTATGACCGAGGCATCATTGGGAAAGATGCCGATGACATCGGCCCTTCGCTTAATCTCCTTGTTCACCCTTTCCAGCGGGTTGGTGGACGCGATCTGCGCCCAGTGATCCTTCGGGAACGCCATGTAGGCAAGCACATCCTCGCGCGATGCGTCCATCATGTCGGCCAGCTTCGGGAACTTCTCGCGCAGGGCATCGGCGACCTGCTCCCACTGCTGGTGCGCCGCTTCGGTCGTCTCCTGCGCGAAGATCGTCTTGATCATGGCAATCACGGCGGGCCGCTGTTTGGGCGCGGCATGGGCCAGCGCGTTGCGCATCCAGTGCACCCGGCAGCGTTGCTGGCTCGCGGCAAACACCTTGCTGGCGGCAGCGCGCAGTCCCTTGTGATCATCGGCGATGACCAGCTTCACCCCGCGCAGTCCGCGATCCGCCAGCGAACGCAGGAAGGCTTTCCAGAAGGGCTCCGCCTCCGAAGGGCCGGTGGCGACGCCCAGAACTTCACGGCGGCCATCGGTGTTGACGCCAACGGCGATTATCGTCGCCGTCGAGACGATCCGTCCGCCCTCACGCACCTTGAGGTAGGTGGCGTCGATCCACAAATAGGGCCACTCGCCCTCGATCGGGCGGGTGAGGAAGGCGTTCACCCGCTCGTCAATCTCGGCAACCAGGCGGCTGACCTGGCTCTTCGATACGCCGCTGGCGCCCATCGCCTTAACCAGATCGTCGACCGAACGGGTCGAGACGCCGTGCACATAGGCCTCCTGGATCACCGCTGCCAAGGCCTTCTCGGCGGTGCGGCGCGGCTCCAGGAAGCTCGGAAAGTAGCTGCCTTTGCGCAGCTTCGGGATCGCCAGATCGATCCGACCGGCACGGGTGTCCCATCCCCGTTCGCGGTAGCCGTTGCGGTGGTTCAGTCGCGACTGGCTGCGACTGCGGCGGGCGCACCGGTTCTGGCCTCAATCTCCAGATCCATCATGCGCTCAGCGGCAAAAGCCAGCATCTCGCGCACCAAATCGCTGTCAGCCCCTTGCTCGATCAGCTCAACAAGGGCCATTCTGTCATCGGTCATCGTCTTCTTCTCCAGGTTCGAGTTCGCATCCGAACCCTACCAGAAGATCGACGGTGGCCACCCTCTCAGGGAAACCTTCCTACACCACTTAACGTAATCGCCACACTCGACCTCCGCTTTGTTGCGGTAGGATGTCATTGCCGCTTCGGCGCTCGGCCGGAGTCGAACGTGGAGGACGTTATGGGAGTTTTTGCAGCACTGGATGTGTCACAGGAGGAGACGGCGATTTGCCTGGTTGGGGCGGAAGGTGAGATTCTCGCGGAGGCGAAGGTGCCGACCTGCCCTGACGCGATAGCCGACTGGCTAGCGAAGCGCGCCGCGGATGTCGAACGGGTGGGAATGGAGACAGGTCCCCTTGCCGTCTGGCTCTGGAACGCGCTGACGAAGCGGCGTGTCCCGATCATTTGCCTGGATGCGCGTCACGCTAATGCGGTCCTCAAAATGATGCCAAATAAAACCGACAGACATGATGCTCGCGGCTTGGCTCAGATTGTCCGCACAGGTTGGTTCAAGGCTGCCCGGATAAAGAGTCATGAGGCCTATGTTAACCGGGCGATGCTGACAGCGCGCGATACGCTGGTTGGCATGCGTGTGAAGCTTGAAAATGAGATCAGAGGGTTGCTGAAAACGTTTTGGCGTGATGTTCGGAAAACGGGTTGGGGGCTTCAAACGCCGTGCGACGGAGATCATCACAGGCGAGCTGGCAGTCGCACCGGAGCTCATACCTATCTTTGAAGCGTTTGATGCACGCCCCGGAGTGAAAATTTCTAGCCCCGTATTGCCGCTCTCGATGGCAAAATCCGGGCGGTAGCCAAACAGCATGGTACGGTACGTCTTTTTGATGACAGCGCCGGGAGTCGGACCGATCACCGCGATGGCGGTAACTGCAGCATTCGACGACGCCGAACGCTTCAACCGATCTTCCAGCGCGGGCGCTTATCTCGGTCTGACGCCAAGGCGCTACGAATCTGGCGAAATCAGCCGGAACGGGCGCATCTCGAAAAGCGGTGACAGGTTCGCTCGAAAATGCCTGTACGAAGCAGCAAATGCGATCTTGTCTCGAAAGCTTGGCGTCCCTCGCCTGCGTGAGTGGGCACAGGCGATCGCAGGCCGAACCGGGCCTCGCAAAGCGAAAGTCGCCCTGGCCAGGAAGCTGGCGGTAACATTGCACGCAATGTGGCGTACCAACACGACCTTCCGGGAGGCGGCCATGGCCTGATCCAAATCCGAAGCAATACGCTGAACTCAAGCGCGACAGAACGCGTCCCGCTGGGACGCTTAGCGAGGGTGAGATCGTTCCCGCGAGTGCGGCACGGACCGCGCACACCACTTAGATTCACCCTACTTTGAACGCTAACATGCGGCGTCCAGCGCGACGACCGCGGAGAGAACCCTGGAGCCCAGCGCGCGTGACGAACCGCAAAGAGGTCAGCTGTTGACAGTGGCGATTAGAGAACGCGCCGGGACACGACCTTCATCTGCGGCACATAGGACGCGGAGCTCACTCGCGAGTTCTTCGTTACAAATGTCCGCTAGCTCAATCTACGTCCCCGAAAGATGCCGTTCTGGATCGTCCGACATAATGGTCGGCAGGAGCGGTGAAAATTGGATGTCCGCTAACGAGGAGCCGAAAACCTTATCTGAGCGTCTTGGAAGGGTCGATTGACCCTCGACCTTTTCATCAGGACCGGCGATATCGCCTTATGGCGTCCGATCGTAAAACCGTTGAATTCCTTGTTGAGCAGATGGCAGGCGGCGGCACCGTTTCGGCCAAGGCGATGTTTGGCGAATTCGGCATTTATTGCGATGGAAAAATGGTCGCATTGGTCTGCGACGACCACCTATTCGTAAAGCCTACGGTTGGAGGGCGGGCATTCGCTGCCGATGCGGAAGATGCCCCTCCATATCCCGGTGCAAAGCCCTGCCTCCTGATCGACGCGGAAAAGTGGGATGACCGTGAGTGGCTTGCTGAGATTGTTCGTATCACATCCCAGGAATTGCCTACTCCCAAGGTCAGGACCAAGCGCAAATCCGGTTGATGCAACGTTGGCAGAAGCCCTTGTTAAACGAATATCCGCTTTTTGAATGTGCAGGTGCATCGTTGAATGTCCGGCAAGAGTCGATGACTTCCGATCCGCTACAAGCGCATTGGGAAGCGAACGCACCGGCGCTCTTGTAGCGGAACCGAAGGCTGTGGCGGGCTGGCGGTGTACACGGCCGTGAAATCTACAGCCCCAGTTCTTCCAGTCCGGGATGATTCTTCGGCCTTTGCCCGAGCGGCCAGTGGAACAAGCGCTCCCCCTCGGAGATCGGAAGGTCGTTGATGCTCGCTATCCGCCGCGCCATCAGACCATCGGTCGCGAACTCCCAATTCTCATTGCCATAAGAGCGATACCAGGCACCTGCATCATTACGCCATTCATAGGCGAAGCGCACCGCGATCCGATTGCCGTCATAGGCCCACAGACCCTTGATCAGCCGATAGTCCTGCTCGCGGCTCCACTTCGCAGTCAG